>NZ_CDBY01000034.1 GCF_000820125.1 Aeromonas simiae
ATACGAGGGGATGGTTAAGCTGCAAACCCCATCTTGTTAATATCTCCTGGTCAAACCAGTGTTATGGATGTCCGGTTTTGATGGCATTTGGAGAGCCAATGAGTATTGATGTGGATGTGTATTTCAGGATCGGGGAGGTGTGCTGTGGCCCGTTCGGCGCCGTTGCCGCCAGCGGTGCAGAGGCCGCTCAGCAGGCTGTTCAGCTGAAGGCGGAGCTGAGGCTACCACCGGAAACGGTAGTCATGATCACGCCTGCTGGCATTCATCCGGAGTGGCACCATGGGGATGTTGAGTACCTGCCGTCCAAGTTTGTAAGCGTTGATAATAACCAGTTCGATATTCGCATAAAGCGTACATATCACCGTAAACTATTCACTGATGCCAGCGTGAAAAATCAATAGTATACAGGGTGATCAATAGCGCGAATTATTTTACATAAGCAGTTTAACTTGTTGATTTAAAACAAATTCGCTTCGGTCTTGAAAACCGTCGATGGGCGACCATCCGTGGGTTCAAATCCCACCTCCTCCGCCATCTATATAGCCCAACTGATTGATTCGGTTTGGCTTTTTTGTATCTGTTATTTTTGGTATGCCACTAGGTATGCCATTTGATGTTGGCTGGCATGCTATCTAGATGAACGGCTTTGGACACCATATAGCGCTTATCTTCCTAGTTTTCTCTAATGCAAGAGAGGGCCATTGGCCCTCTCTTGTGCTATCGGCCTTGTTAATCAGAGGGATCACTGTTTATCCACCGTAGTGAATCGAGGCCAGGTAGGACTCAGCATGGCTACCTAACAACAAGCGACGAGTAGTAAAAACGCGGGCCATTTGCTACCAAACCAACGCTCTGACAATTTTGCAAAGCATTGCTTATCATCTTTTATCTTTGCAATTTTAATGGCTTGGTTGTAAGCATTTAGGACCTCTAAACGCTGAGCCGTTAGTCTTGAACAGTTGAGATTCAGTACTCGAATTGTGTTTTCCACAAGTTCTTGAACTGTGGCAAAACGATTATCAGCAATGTCCACGTCGGCACATGTAGCAGGATTTGCCTTAAGCTCCCCTGTTCTCTTATCAAAGATAAATAAGCATGGAGAGGAGGGTATGGTTAGTGGGTTGAGCAAATAGCCTTCCGGTGCCTCGTTGAGCTCGCCTTTCAAGTGCCCCTTATGTGCATCACAACTCAAATTGTCAGGGAGTGGATGAATCGTCTTATCCGCGTCACTACCGCCAACGCAGACTGCAAAGACATTTTGCCAATCCAATCCCCAGTTATGCGCGTTCAGATCACTCTGATCAGATTTGTCATGGAAGTGTTCTACTCGCTGCTTATGTTCAAGCTGACCAATAACCTTACTTTCACAGTAGCCACACAGACCCCCTTGATCGTGCAGCATCAAACCACGTACATCCTTGTAATCTCGACTTTGGTTATGGCCACGAAAATCAGGATCCCAACTCGCCAGTGGATTCTCTGCAGCAAAGTTGGTTAGCGGATTAGGCAGTAGAGATTTACTGATCTTCTTCAAGGCTACGCTCCCACAACTTGTTCTCGATGTAGAGGTCTGCCGCTGTTAAAGCAGGTTCTTCGAGTCCAAAATGCTCATTTAGACGAACTCTCATTTCTAAGGCTGAAGGATCACTCCAATTGTCGTCGTAAACCATATCCAGATAATCGGTTAGTAAAATTGCCATCGGGTCAGACTTTGGTCTTGGGTCAACCAAAAATATGCTTCGTAAAACGCGAGCAGACTCTGCGCCTTGAGTGCCTTGGGGGGCATTACAAACTTGCTCTCCAGTGATAATTCGGATGCTGTCATCATGCACCGTACTGATCACCTGTGGGCTATGGGTGGTGACAATAAATTGAATATTTGGAAATGCCTGTTGCAGCGCGCCCAGTACCTGCTGTTGCCAAGCTGGGTGCAGGAACATATCAACTTCATCAATCAGCACCAGACCTGACGTTTTTTCAGCAGCCTGTGCTCCTAGTTGCGGGTTGAGCTTGGTACAACGCCAAGCCAAATCGGCCACCAGCGACACCATGGCTCGCACCCCATCACTGAGCAGACTGACCGGTAAAACCCCCTGCTCGGGATGGAACATGACCAGCTCTTCATGGGAAAAACTGAAATGGAAGTTTTGCCAACCCGATGAGGGCCTCAACACTTTTTCAATGGCCAACTGTATCCCCTCAATTTGCTCTTTGAGGGAGTACCCCTGATAGACATCCGACATTTGCTGCTGCTGCAACTCAGCAAGGGTGGCTTTGCTAAACCACTGTTGCAGCTGTTTGTAGTTTGACGCTGTGGACAGGCAATCTTCGTAGCCCATGCTGCGGCTAGCACTGAGCACGGACTTGCGCTCCATATTCCGATGCTCTTGCCACAAGCGCCCAGTGCCGTAGTAAGCAACAACCGGCAGGGTGACAGCCTCAAGATTACGGACCTTCAACATCAATTCATCACCAAATGACACCAGGTCGCTGGCCTCTTTGATGGTGGTTTTGTTGTTAAGACCGGTCAGTGCTCGTTTGATCTGACATGCGGGCTCACGAAAAGTGGCTGCGATTTCAACCGGGAACATTTGTTCACTGCTGGTGGCCTGTTCCATACGTTGGTAGCGTGCATCCGACTTGGCAATGGGCCGCCCTTTACCCAAATCAAAGGCGGTGACAAATGGGCTAACTGCCACTGCGATGGCATCCAGTATGGTCGATTTACCAGCGCCATTTGGCGCAACCAGTACGGTCAACTGCGGGTGAAGTGTCACCGTTAGTGCGGCAAAACGCCGGAAGTTTTTTAGCGTGATCTGTTCAATGTTCATAGGTTGCCTTTGGCATTAGTGGCGCGTGAAAACAAGTCTGCTAAATCATAATTGGTGCTTGCCACGCCTAAATTCTGCTCTTGGATCAAAGATTGACGAATATAGCTCGAGCCCTCTGGCATTCTCTCCAGCTGCGCATCTACAACCCCACCATCCTCTGTGCGCTTTGCATCCAGGATGCCTTGAATGCCGGATCATTAGCGAACAGCTTATATAGCTCCAGCTCGTCTTTTCTTCGTGCCAGCATGACTTCTCTCATGATCTTCTCGAAGGCCAGCTCGCGGTTAATTGGATCAGTATTGTTTTGATATTTTGATTCAAAGTCCGGGTGCTTCTTCACACTATCGAGGATATTCACGAACTTCACCCGCTGCTCTTCCGGTGTCGAGCTCCAGCCCTGGAACCACTTCTCGTTAAAGCTCTTGATGATCTCATCCAGCGGGTCGGTCTCTTTCTCAGTGCCGTGGGCGCCGCGTGGATTGGGGTTTTGTGGCTCCAGTTCAGATTCTTCGTCGTCCAGGGTGATCGCATGGTTGAGCTTCACGCGCTGTAGGCCGTAGGAGGATAGATCCACTGACTCGAGCAACTCATCAAGCAGGTCGGCATCCGGGTCCTGTACTTTGAGTTTGGGGATCAGGAACTTGAGGAACCAGAACAGCTTCTCCCAGGTCAACATGTCGTAAGGCATGATGGCGGCCATTTGGCCGTAGATCTTCACGAACTGCTTGGCCTTGATCTTGATATCGGCCTTCTCTTCGTTACTCAGCTCCAGCTCATGGTTGAAGCGGTCTGCGGCCACATCGATGATAGCGCTGAGCAGTTGAGCATCTTCGTTATTGAAGTAGCGGGCAACAAACTCCTCAACCTCGAACCATTCATAAACACCGGTATCGTCCAGCGCATCCTTGAGCTCATGCAGCACATTGATGTCGGCGGCACCAGAGAGTGAAGTCGCAGTGTAGAAGGGATCAAACGATGCCTTGATCTCTTCAACCGGGTTGAAAAAATCGAGAATAAAGAGGTCTTCGGTCTTCTTGCCCCATTTGGGCGCAGCGCGGTTAAGGCGGGATAGCGCTTGCACACACAGAACACCGCTGAGCTTTTTGTCGACATACATGGCACACAGCTTGGGTTGATCGAAACCGGTCAGGTATTTGTTGGCCACGATCAGCAGGCGATATTCGTCGGTATCAAACTGGTCGCGGGTATCGCCCTCGGCAAAGCCGTTGAGATCAGCCTCGGTGTACTCGACGCCATCCACCTCCTTGCTGCCGGAGAAAGCAATCAGCACTTTGAACGGGTTCCCCATCGCCTCCAGCTGGCGGGTGATGGCCTTGTAATAGCGGATAGCAGAGACGATGTTCTGCGTCACCACCATCCCCTTGCCTTTGCCCTTGAGCTTCTTGGCATTCACCACATGGGGGATGAAGTGCTCGAGCATGATCTCAGCCTTGACGTCGATCGTCTCCTGGCTGCCTTCCACATAAGCCCGCAGTTTCTTCTGTGCTTTCTTGCTGTCAAACAGTGGGTTCTCTTCGATGGACTTGCTGATCTCGTAGTAGCTGCGATAGGTGGTGTAGTTGGCTACCACATCGAGGATGAAGCCCTCCTCGATGGCCTGCTTCATCGAATAGAGGTGAAACGGCTGGAAGGTGCCATCCGGCTGCAACTGGCCGAACTTCTCCAACGTGGTGTTCTTCGGCGTGGCGGTAAAAGCGAAATAGGAGGCGTTGCCACGCATCTTGCGTGAGCGCATGGCCTGCAGGATCAGATCCTGAGTGTCCTCCATCTCCTCGTCCTGCAGCTTGCCCATCGCCGCGTTCATCTTGCCGTGGGCATCACCGGATTGTGAGCTGTGCGCCTCATCGATGATCACCGCAAAACGCTTGTCGCTCAGATCGCTGATGCCATCGACGATAAACGGGAACTTCTGGATGGTGGTGATGATGATCTTCTTGCCGTTCTCAAGGGCCGACTTGAGCTCGGATGACTTGTTGGCTGGCGCAATGATGTTCTTGACCTCGGAGAACTCCTTGATGTTCTCACGCAGTTGCTTGTCCAGCAGTCGCCGGTCGGTAACCACAATGATCGAATCAAACAGCGGCTGATCGACGGCCTTGGCGCCATGCACATCAGTGCTCTGTGGGTAAACCTCGATAAGCTGGTAGGCCGCCCAGGTGATGGAGTTGGATTTGCCAGAGCCCGCCGAGTGCTGAATAAGATAGGTCTGGCCGACACCGTGATGAGCGGCATGGTCCAGCAGCTTGCGCACCACATCCAGCTGATGGTAGCGGGGGAAGAACAGGGTGCGCTTGCTCAGTAACTCTTTGGCGGACCCATCCAGACGCACAAAGTGCTGGATGATATTGGCCAGGCTCTCCTTGCTAAAGACCTCTTGCCAGAGGTAAGCGCTCTTATGGCCATAGGGGTTGGGCGGATTACCCTTGCCATGGCGATGCCCCTTGTTAAAGGGCAGAAAGAAGGTCGCCTTGCCAGCCAGTTTGGTGGTCATATAGACCTCGTCGGTATCCACCGCCATATGCACCAGACAACGACCAAAGTGCAGCAGGGGTTGGCTGATATCACGATCCTCCCGGTACTGCTTCTGGCCGTGATAGCTGGCGTTCTGGCCGGTCCAGTGGTTTTTCAGCTCAAGGGTTATCAGCGGGATGCCGTTGATAAACAGCACCATGTCGATCTCTTGCTTGGGATTTTGCGCCGAGTAGGCCACCTGCCGGGTACAGCTAAAGAGGTTGGCAGCAAAATCCTGGCTTACCGTCGCGCTGCTGCTGGCCAGCGGCGCCGGGTACATCAAGGTCAGGTGAGCATCATCAACGCTCAGACCCTTTTTCAGCAGATGCAGCACCCCCTGCTTTTTAATGATGCGATCGAAGCGCTCGAGCACCTTGCGTTGCCAGTCGTGGGGATGATGCTGCTGGAGTTTGGCCAGCTCCATGCCTTGGGTGGTTTCAAGAAACTGCCAGAACAGCCGCTTATCGATGGCGTACTGCTTGTCAAAATCGCAGGCCTGCCCCAACACAAAACCGTGGTGGGGCTTGGCGTAGACGGCGGCCCCCTCGCCAATCCCCTTGCCGAGGGTTTCCAGACACTGGCCGGTCAGAGCCTGCTCGATGGCCGCTTCAAGGGCCTGTTCTTTGGTGTTGCTGACCATCAATACTCCCTGCTCTCTTGTTCTCGTTTACCTGCCCGTGGCCACCTTGGCTTGGCACTGATAAAACCAAGCCCCTTGTGCTTTGCTCATATCGAGCTATTCCAGCCAAACGCCGTGACTGACACATCTGGTTGGTTATGGCTAGATCACCTTAATCTTACCAGTGACGGCACTATTAATCAGGGTGGATTTGTATTCCTTTAACATCGTTATTTGCTGTTCTTGTATAAAAAGAGCTTTGTCAATGTTCTTAGATTCTTTTTGAACATAATCAATGATGCGGTTTTGTTCCTCGAATGATGGGAACCCTATCGCCATATCGAAGAACATATGGCCATAAAATCTCAGACGCGATGAGTGTAGACCCGTTGAAACTTGATTGTAGTGTTCAATATAGCTTTTTGACTTTAACAAGTGTTCTAAAAAAACTGGGTTAAAAGTGTTTTGAGTTTTTTCTCTGAAAACACCATATGACGGGCTGACAATGCCTTCTCTGTCAGATACACCTAACGCCCCCATCCAAGCCCACATGATGTTAATCACGAGGTCGTTTTTTTTACATGTTTTAGAGCCTGAATAATCCTCCGCCATAAACATGTTTACATTCTTTTCTGAACGAGGCGTGACACCTGTTATATGAGAAACAGAGAGTAATTCTTCATCACCATTGACTGAGCGCTCATTAATTTCATTGAACAAATACTTGGCGCGTTTTATACACCAATGTGCCGGAATCGTACCGACCCACGCCACGCCTGAATCTTTCATCGGTACAGTCGGGTCGAGGCCTTGGGTTACGGCCTGCTGGATCAGGATCTGCTTGCGCTCGTTGAGCAGCGCGATCTGCTGCTCCTTGATCGCAATGGCCTCGTCTATCTGGGCGGTTTTCGCATCCAGAAAATTGGCGATGGCGGTTTGTTCATTATACGGAGGCAAAGCAATAACCGTTCTTCTCAAATGAGGCCAATATAAATTTCTCTGGATAGTTCCAACACCTTTTGAGCAGATAAGATATTGTGACACCATGCTTCCATCACGGAAAAGATAATTGGCATATTTAGGGTTTATCTCTTTAGATAGAGATAATACTAGATATGCTGGGCTAACGATTCCAATATATTCAGAAACACCAACAGAACCTCTCCAAGCTTGCTGGTTATTTAATACGAAGTCGCCTTTTTCTACAAATTGATATTTTGATAGGTCAAGACTGGTAACGTTTGTGCGTTTTTCATCTACATCACTAAATTTAATTACCCCTCTATCTAGATAGACGGAGAGTAGTTCCTCATCTTGCTTGTTGATGATGGATTTTATTTTTGCAATTCTTAATAAAGGGAAAATGTCCCAGCAAGAGGGGATATCTCCAAAGAATGGATTGCCACTCCATTTATACGTTTTATATTTTTGCATTGCAGTCTGCGTCATTTTTATCGTCTCCTGCTTATGCCTTCGATTGCTCTGTAGTAAGCCCCAAAATTTGGGCAATCAAGCCATCAGCCTGCTGTTCCAGCGCTAGGATCTCCTGGGCGACTTTCTCGAGGGAACGCAGCGGTTTATGGCGATAGAAATATTTGTTAAAGCTCACCTCATAGCCAATCTTGACCGACTCCATATTGAGCCAGGCCTCTGCCACATGGGGCTGCACCTCATCGATAAAGTACTGGTAGATGCTCTGGGTAAGCGGCACCGATTCGCTATCGCGCAGATCGCTGCTGCTCTCATAGGTGACGAACTCGCCTTTCTTACCTGTGGGGTAATAACCAAAGTCGGGCAGGTCGGACTCTTCACAGCTGTAGAGCTCCAGCAGTTCACCCAGCTTGTCGGCACTGAGTTTCACCACCTTTTTCACCACCTTGGCGGCGGCTTCGTCATACCAGCTCACGGCATTGAACAGGGCATTTTTTTCTGTGACGGAGAGTTTGAGCTTATGGGCCTTGAGCGTCGCCTCGACCTGGGCCTTAAACAGGTTGAAGTCGTTAAACTCGGCTTCACCGATCTCCTGCATCAGGGCATGAGCCGTATCGAACAGAGTGCGGGCTGCGCACCAGAAATCGGTGCTCAGCAACTTCTCTTTGGCCTTGTTGTTCAGGCTTATCTCGTTTTTCTCGCACCACTCGAGGATCTGCTTGCTGTGCTCGGTCAGGAACCCATCCTGATAGACCTGCTCGTCATACTCGGCAAAGCAGTGCTCCATCACCTCGTTTAAGGATTTGTCAAAACGCAGACCGTTGAGACGCTCGCGGCTGAACTGGGCCTTGCGACGGTCCGGGCGCTCCACCGTCACCTTGTAGTAACCAAAGACCTCGTTTTTAAACACCTTGCTGGCGATGCCGATTGGATCGTCATTGCTATCCAGCTGGCGTTCTACATCGGCACAGGCGAGATAGGTGTTGGTGATCTCCTCGATATGTTCGGGAGAGAATTCGCAATTTTTGTCACCCAGGTTCTTGCGCAGTTTGCGATAGAGCAGGCTGGCATCAATAAGCTGCACCTTGCCTTGCCGATGGGCAGGCTTGTGGTTGTTGAGCAGCCAGATATAGGTGGTGATGCCGGTGTTATAGAACAGGTTGTTCGGTAGCTGGACAATCGCTTCGAGCATGTCATTTTCGATAAGGTAGCGACGGATATTACTCTCGCCACTGCCCGCATCGCCGGTAAACAGGCTGGAGCCGTTATGCACCGAGGCGATACGGCTACCCAGCGGGCTTACCGATGGGGATTTCATCTTGTTGACCATCTCCATCAGGAACAGCAACTGACCATCGCTGGAGCGTGGGGTGGCATCACAGCCTTTGGGATCGACTACGCCCCAGTAATCGGCCAGTTTTACCTTGAAGCGGCTGTCGATCACATCACTGCCATCTTTGATGTGCTTTTGCTCTGACGCCCAGCTTTTGCCGTAGGGCGGGTTGGAGAGCATAAAGTCAAAGCGCATATGGGAGAATTCATCGGTCGACAGGGTGGAGCCCACCTTGATGTTGGCCGGGTCATTGCCCCGGATCATCATGTCGGACTTACAAATCGCGTAAGTCTCGTCGTTGATCTCCTTGCCATAGAGGTGAATATCACGGTTGACGCCGGTAGCCGGGTATTTCTCTTCAATAAAGCCTTGGGATTCGGTCAGCATGCCACCGCTACCACAGGCGGGGTCATAGATCGTCATGGTGAGCGGCAGTTGATCCTTTATGGGATCAAAGACCAGGTGGGTCATCAGCTCGATCACCTCGCGCGGGGTGAAGTGTTCCCCGGCCTCTTCGTTGTTCTCTTCGTTGAATTTGCGGATCAGCTCTTCAAACACATACCCCATCCCGAGGTTGCTGAGGGCGGGCAGCTTGTTGCCTTCCGGATCTTCAATATCGTTAGGGGTGAGGTTGATATAGGGGGAAACGAACTTCTCAATCACATCGAGTAGCACCTGCTTGTCAGCCATATGGCGGATCTGCGCCTTGAGGTTAAAGCAGTTGACGATCTCCTTGACGTTATCGCTGAAGCCATTGAGGTATTCATTGACGTTTGTCAGCAGGATTTGCTGGTTGTTAGTGGCTGCGTTCAACAGGGATTTGAGCGTCCACTTGGAGATGTTGTAGAAGACATAACCAGAAGCTGCCTTGAGCGGCTCTTCGTCCAGCTCGACTGCGTTCATCTCCTGCTGCTGGAAGCTGACCTCTTCCAGGACTGCTTCCTTGGTGGGTTCGAGCAGGGTATCCAGGCGGCGTAATACCACCATCGGCAAGATCACATCGCGGTATTTGCCACGGACGTAAACGTCGCGCAGGCAGTCGTCGGCGATGTTCCAGATAAACGAGACGAGTTTGTTATGAACACTGTGATCCATGTTGTTTTCCTGTCTCCGGGTTACCCCGGAATGCAAAAAGTGTGGCCTGAGGGATTAACAGCATACGCATGGCTCTTGTGTCGCCGGATGATGGGAAGCGATAGCGGATGTCAGGTGGAGGAGTAGCGCCACCGTCTATCACGAGGTTCAAATGGATGTTTTTTCGTGATCGTTCGAGCGGGTTGGCACAGCCTCAAAATGGCCGCTAGTCTACCAGAATGGCGGACCGATTGCAGGCAAGCTGCTGTTTTAATTAACAGGGAAATGCGGGACAAAAACAAAGGGAAGGCCATAAATGGCCTTCCCCAAGACCCACCCACTTATCACGGACGAGTAGGTGCAAAAATGTTACCACAAGCTGATTTGTGGTCACGCCTTGCTGCCAGGATTGGCGCCCATGTTCGTCGTTGGATAAATGGCCAAGTAGACATAGCCGTGGCTGCCAAGGGTATCGGCTTCGCAGGTAAAGCCGCCGTGCTGGATAGTGATGCAGTGCTGACGTTGGGCATCCAGTTCGCCGGTCAGCAGCTTAGCTTCCAGTGCCTTGATGATCTCCGGGAAAGCCAGGTCGAGTTTGGTTTATCAGATTGCATTAGAATTAATTGAACTTGGTTGTGGTGGGTACCTCCTCCGCCATTAAAATCAATGGGTTAGGTGATTAGCGTCACCTAACCCTTTTTCTTTGTAAACTTTCGTACATTTGCCTCGTAAACTATCGCCACTGCCGATTAGCATGACTATTCAACGTCGAGCGTCGGCGTGATCTGTGTTTTCCGGTCGTAAACGGCTACCTGTCCCAGCGTTTTGTGCCCACTAAATAGCTGCTTTTCTGCGGCTGTCCCTGCGTAGTCAGAAATCCCCTTCGCCTTCAGATCGTGGAAGGTGCAACCAGCGACGCCGGCCTCTGCGGCCAGTGTCTTTTCCACTCTTGCGCGTCACCAGCCCGCTTGTGCTTCTCGCGCCTCTCTTGCGCCATTGTGCCCGTGTGGTGGCGTCAGACGGTGGCCGCTGCGCGCGCCAGCCACTGAGATCAGCTCAGCACCTGAATCGTTAGCTTGTTGGGAGGCGATTGGTTTTTTGGGTCGTCAGGGGTTCGTCGCACACTCACTCCCAGCGTCGCGTGATTTAGGCTCAACCCGTCCTGACTCCGGTCGCTTTCATGGCTCGTTTGGCGAGGTTGCCGGCCCTGCATGCGGGAGCGCAAGCTGTGCGCTGTTGGAGTAAGCACGCCAGCCTCTTGCGCTGTCACTATATGCCAACCAATTGTTTTTCATCCAAGTGCTAACAACAGTGGGGTGAGCATGACGACGGGCGCCTGATGAGTTCTTGCCCCAGTATCGTCACGGTTTTTCTGAGCGGCGGTCTGTTACGCACTGTCGGGGTGGGCGGCGTCAGCCCGCAATGGGAGGGAGGCTAGACTTGGGGTGAGCGGGATGGCAAAGGAGGCCGTCATGAGTGAGTGTACATTGCTTCCCCATGGGGAGGAGCTGCGCCGGGCGATCCGTTGGCTGAGCGAACAGCACCGCTACGACAGTCGGGCCATCGAGGAGGCGAGCCTGCGCTTTTGCCTCTCGCCACTGGATGAGGTGTTTTTGTTGCAGCACTGGTTGGTGCATGGCCCGGCGGCCGAGCGCTGAATCAGGCGATAAAGCGCTCGAGCTGGATGCCGTAGTCGCGTGGCTCGGCCACGCCCTCTATGGTCTCGGTGACGCCGGGGCGGGCGAGATCGAGCATCTTCACGTCAAGATAGTGGCGGGCGGTGGCGTGGTAGATCACCTTGACCCTGGGCTTGAGCGGCTCGCGCTCGTTACGTTCCATCACGATGGCCAGACGCTGGTTAGACAGTCGCACCAGCGAGCCTACCGGATAGACCCCCAGACACTTGATGAAGCGATGCACCAGCTCGGCATCGAAGTGGCTGCCGGCGCCCTTGAGCAGAATGCGAAATGCCTGGGTCGGCTCCATCCCCTGCTTGTAGACCCGATCGGCTGTCACCGCATCGTAGACGTCGACGATGGCGCTCATCCGGCTGTAGAGGGAGAGCTGCTCTCCGTGCAGGCGCAATGGATAACCTGAGCCATCCAGCCGCTCGTGGTGGTTGGCGGCCACTTCCAGCATGACGGGGGTGATGCCGGCGGTCTGGCTCAGGATCTCACGGCTGTGCACCACGTGTTCGCGCATGATGGCGAACTCCGCATCGGTCAGTTTGCCCGGTTTGTTGAGGATGTGGTTGGGGGTCATGATCTTGCCCACATCGTGCAGTAAGCCACCGAGGGTCAGTTGTTTGAGGGTGTCGCGCTCGAGCCCGAGATGGCGGCCGAAGCTGGCCAGCAGGATCGCCACGTTCATCGAGTGCTCCATCAGGTAGGCATCCTTGGCCCGGATCCGGGCCAGGCAGAGCATGGCATCCCCATGGGTGAACATGGTGTCGACCATCTCCTCGGCCACCCTGGCCAGCGGCGCCACATCGATGCTCTCACCCTGCTTTAGCTGGCTCAGTAGCTTGACTTGCAGGGTGCGGGCCTCCTGATAGAGGCGGCGGATGCGCAGCGTTCCCCCTTCACCCCGCTGCGGCTCCTCTGCGGCAGCGGAGGTGAGCGTGACATTCGGAGAGAGGCTCCGGGTGCGGCTGGGATCGATGCGAACCTCCTGCACCCCCTGCTGGGCCAGTGCGCGGATCTGGGCATCGCTGCGCACATAACCGCAGCTGGCAATCTCTTTCGTGCCCGACTGGCGGACGATATCGACCACGAACATGCCGGGGCGAAGGGCGGTGACGGGTAGCGTGACGTAGGCAGATAGTGATGGCATGACGCTCTTCCGGGATAACCCACAACTCACAACGAGATCTCGGTGGTGCCAAGCATACCAGATGCCGGCAAAAAGCGAACAGCGCTGGTCTTGGGCTGTGAGCGCCGTATAATGGCGGCCCTTTTTGAAGCAAGCACAGGGTTGCCCATGCGTCTCGACAAGTTCCTCTGCGACTGTTCCGATCTGACCCGTTCACAGGCCGGCAAGTTGATCCGCCAGGGTGAAGTAAAGGTGGATGGCATCGTGGTCAAACAGCCGGCCTTTCACATCACCGAGCAGAGCCTGGTGGAGTTTGACGGGATTGAACTCACCCTGAGCCAGGGTAACCGCTACTTCATGCTGCACAAGCCGCAGGGGTATGTCTGCTCCAACGACGATCCGGATCACCCAACCGTCTTCTTCCTGCTCGACGAGCCCGGCATGGGTCGGTTGCACGTGGTGGGGCGCCTCGATCTCGACACCACGGGGCTGGTGCTGATCACCGATGATGGCCAGTGGTCGCACCGCATCACCTCACCACGCCACGAATGCGCCAAGACCTATCGGGTCTGGCTGGCCGATCCGATTGCGCCGGGGACGGCCGAGCAGTTTGCCGAAGGGGTGTTGTTGCGCTCGGAAAAAGAGAAGACCCGCCCGGCTCAGCTGGAGATCCTGGGGGAGTGTGAGGCGCGCCTGACCATCCACGAGGGCAAGTACCATCAGGTCAAGCGCATGTTTGCCGCGGTCGGCAACAAGGTGATTGGGCTGCACCGCGAGCAGATCGGTGCCCTGGCGCTGGATGAGACGCTCGAGCCCGGTGAGTACCGTGAGCTGAGCGCCGCTGAGGTGGCGCTCTTCTGATGCCAAGAGGCCCCGCCATGCGGGGCCTCTTGCTATGCTGCGCCCAGCACCAGCATGGTGCCGGCGGTGGCACAGGCGGCGCCGAGCCAGGCGGGCAGGGCGGGGCGCTGCCCGGTGTGCCACCACAGCAGTGGCAGCAGGATCACCGGTGTGGTTGAGGAGAGAATCGAAACCATACCGACATCCCCCAGCCGCAGGGCCACCAGGATCAGTGTCATGCCGAGGGTCATGGCCAGGAAGCCATTGAGGCTGATGAGGGCGAGGATCTCGCGGTTGAGCGGGCGCAGCGGCAGGGTGAGCGGCAGACGGGTCAGGCGCAGCAGAACGTGGGCCGCCAGCGCGGTCGCCATGCGCACGCCGGAGGCGGTGACCGGGTCGACGGCGGCATCTTGCATCACCGGTTTGGCGATGACGGCCCCGGCGCTCTGGCACAGGGCGGCCAGCAGGCCGAGCCCGACCCCGAGCAGCAGGGTACCTTGCACGGCCTCCCATTCATGCGCCTGAGCGCGACGACCGAAGGCGATGGCCAGCCAGACACCGCACAGCACCAGGGCGGCGCCCCACAGGCGCGCGCCTGTCAGGGTTTCACCAAACAGCCACAGGCCGAGCAGGGCGGAGAAGAGGGCGTGACAGGAGAAGAGCAGGCCGCTACGACGGGGGCCGAGCCGGTTCATGCAGGCAAACAGGGCGGTATCGCCGATGAAGATCCCCACCAGGCCCGACAGGGCAAGCGCCGACCAGGCGGTGCTGGGCAGGCTTTGCCAGCCGCCGGTGAAGAGGCTGCCGCAGGCCAGCATCAGGGTCACCATCAGCATGCGCCAGCGGCTATAGGCAAACGCGCCGAGGTGGCGCGCTGGTTTGACTGAAATGAGGGCCGCCACGGCCCACAAGGTGGCCGATGCCAGGGCACACCACTCATAGCCCATAAAAAACTCCTGAAAATAATGCTCGAAAGGCTCCACCTTCCGTGAGAGGCCGTTACAATACGGGCCCGTCATGTCGAGAACAAGCCTCATGGGGAGGCGGGCTCCAATATATTCGGGTTGTAAGAGGAAGTCGTCGTGCGTCATTGTGGTGTTGTGTGGCTGGGCCTGTGGTTGGCCTGCCGGGGGCTGGCTGCCGAACCGGTGGAGAGTGTGTCGCCTATGCCACTGCCCCCGCCTGAGCGAACCGAACTGGTGCGCAGCAATGTCGAGGCGCCGGACACGCTGGATCCGGCCCGGATGCGCAGCGGCTTTGCCGCCGAAACCATACTGAGCGACCTGTTTGAGGGCTTGGTGGGGAGCGGTCCCCACGGTGAGCCGGTGCCGGCCCAGGCAGAGCGCTGGGAGATGAGTGACGACGGATTGGTATGGCGCTTCTTCCTGCGCCCTGGCCTGACCTGGTCCGATGGTTCTTCGCTCAAGGCGAGTGACTTTGTCTATGCCTGGCGGCGCCTAATCGATCCGCTGGTGGCCTCTCCCTCTGCATCGCTGGTGCTGACGGCGGGGATCAATAACGCCTCCTCCATCTATGGCGGTGCGCTTGAGGTGAACAATCTGGGGGTGGAGGCGGAGGGCGATCGCATCGTGCGGGTCACCTTGGAGCATCCTGTGCCCCATCTGTTGTCCATCATCAGCCTTGCTCCCTTTGCCCCCGTACCGGCGGATCTCGTTCAAAAGCAGGGCGGGGAGTGGGCCCGCCCTGGTAAGCTGATTGGCAATGGAGCCTTCCAGTTGCAGGAGTGGACGCCTCAAGGAGAGATCACGCTGCTGCGCAATCCCCACTACTGGGGGAAGACCCGGCTTGAGCGGGTGACCTATATGACGGGTCTCTCCACGGCGCGCGAGTATCGGCTCTACCGTGAAGGGCGCCTGCAATTGACCGAGCGGGTGCCGGCCTCCTTGCTGCACACCCTACGGGAAGAGCAGCCCCCCCGGCTCTGGCATGGCGCCCAGCTTGGCACTTATCTCTATATCTTCAACTTGAGCCGCCCTGAAGTGGCCGATGTCAGGGTGCGCCGCGCCCTCTCGCTGGCGCTGGATCGCGAGGTGCTGACCCAGAACGTGACCGGCCAGGGGGAGCCTATTGCCTGGTCCATGTTGCCGGATCTGACCGACTACGACTCTCCGCTTCCCGCCGCTGCGGCCTGGAGTCGCGATGTCCGCCTTGCCAAGGCGCGCGATCTGCTGGCGGCCGCCGGATTTAGCCCGGATCATCCGCTGCGTCTGAGCATTACCTTCCATCGCTCCGACACTCACCACAAGCTGGCCGACGCGATTGCGGGCATGTGGGCGGCACTGGGGGTCGAGGCCAGAGTGAAGGAGTTGGAGTGGGATGCCTATGAGGCAGCCAAATCATCCGGTGAATTTGTGATTGCTCGCAGCTCCCTGTTTGGCGACTATGCCGACCCTTATGCCATGCTCGGCCAGTTCCGCTGCCGCGACCCGCAAAATGAGAGTGGCTATTGTGACGAGCAGTTCGATGCGCTGCTGGTTCAGGCCCAGAACACCCTGGATGTGCGTCAGCGCGGCCGTCTCTACCAGCAGGCCGAGATGATACTCAACGAGGCCGTGCCGGCTATCCCTCTCTATCACTACACCCAGGCGCGGCTGATCGACCCAACCCTGCGTGGCCTACCGCTCGATGGTATTCATACCGTGCTGCCGAGCCGGGATCTCTATTTCAGTCAGGAGTGATGCGACGATGAAACAGGCCCTGATTGCCGATATTCACGGCGCCCTACCAGCACTGGAGCGTGTACTCGAGCAGTGTGCCGCGGCCGATCACCTGTTGCTGCTCGGCGATCTGCTCAACCACGGTCCCCGCAATCCGCTCCCCGAGGGGTATCAACCAGCGGCCGTGGCCGAGCGCCTCAACCGCGAGGCGAAGCGAATCATGGCGGTGAGGGGGAACTGTGACTCTGAGGTGGATCAGATGCTGCTGGCCTTCCCCTGCACGGCCCCCTACAACCAGCTACTGCTCGATGGGCGTCGCTGGTTTGTGACCCACGGCCATCTTTATCAGCCGCAGGCCGTCCCGTTACCGACAGGCAGCCTGTTTGTCAGCGGACACACTCATGTGCCTGTTTTGGCCGAGCAGGAGGGGATAGTGTGTGTGAATCCTGGCTCCATCACCTTCCCCCGTGGGGAGTGGGAGGCCAGCTTTGGCTGGTATGAAGAGGGGGAGTTGCAGGTTCGCCGCTGTCGTGACGGAGAGGTGTTGCTAAGACGAACGCTTAGGCCTTGATCCCGCGCGAGCGGGTTCCTGCACGGGTATTGCCCTTGGCGTCGTAGGTCAGGCTGCTGCGATCGCGCAGCGCCGTCAATACGCCGGCAAGGCGGCGGTTGGCGGTGATAAGCAGTTCCAAAAACTTGCCGTTGACGGCATTTTTTTCATGGCAGGCGAGCAGGCTCTGCTGCACCTCGTCCACCAGCTCTTGATGCTGCGGCAATGTCTGCGCTACATCAGGGTGCATTGCGATGTCGCGATCCAGTGCCTCGATGCGCAGCGCCAACGACTGCTTACGCTCGGTGACATCGGGCAGGGCGAGGGTCTGGTGCTGCTTGAGCAGGGAAAACTCCTCGTCCAGCAGTGCGAGCATCTCGGCCAGGTTCTGGCGTTGGGCAATCAGCAGAGAAGGCAGGCTGTTCATCAGAGCAGCTTATCTAGCTGACCTTCGAAGGCTGTCATTTTTTGAGCCACCCGCTCGCTATCCACCTTGTAGTCACCCGCAGCGATAGCCTTCTTGATCTGGCTGACGCGGCTTTCATTATCGGTGGCGGAGGAGGAGAGGCTCTTTTGCATCTGTTGCAACTGTTGTGCCTCGTTGGTCAGGGAAACGGAGTCACCCCGCGGGGCACTACGCCCATCGGTGGCGGTGACGTCGGAGCCCGACTTTCCCGAAACACTCTGACCCGCACTGCCACCTTGCAGACGGTTGCTGGTCAAGTTGTTGATATTGTTGATAGCCATGCTCTTTATCCTTCATCTGCTGGAGATTGCTTATCCCCGTATCGGCTCGTCTCGTCGAAGCTTTAGCAAAATTAGGGCAAGATCACAGTTGCGCTGCCCACACCGCTAACTCTGGCCTGTACCTCTTTGCCTGACTGGAGATTGCTGACCCGGATTGTGTCGCCGAAGCTGCCATCTTGCAAGGCGCGTACCATCGACTTGATCTGCAGATTGGCAATATTGGCGGTCAGGGTCAACTGATCCCCCTTGCATACCACGCACAGCTGGCTGGCACGGATGCTTTGGCCAGGCCTGAGCTCCCGCTTGCTGCGCGCCCCTACCAGCGCGTTGGGGTCGATCAAGGTATCCCCACGCTGCATTTGTTCATCCTGATAGGCAATCGTCAATTTCTCGGCGCTCAGCACCTCTCCCTTGGCGACGTTGTCGAGCACGGTCACATAGGGTTTCTGGATGAAAAGACGCACCGGCAGATAGAGATCCCAGCCGCTGCCCTCCTCACACTTGAGATAGACGGTGGTGTTACGGCGCAGAGCCAGCCCTGGCGGCACGCTCAGCGAGAGGTGTGACTCACAAGCGGTGAGGTGCAACCTGGGATCGATGTTGCCCGCCTTGGCCTCTACCCGAGCATCCGGTGTCGTGTCTATGTTCGACAGCACAAAACTCTCGGCGGCCTCACGCAACTTGGACTCGACGGTCTCTTCTGCATAGGCCAGATTGGTGACGGGAATCAAGAGTAATAACAAAAGCTTGCTAATCATTTGTAAGTGCTGGCCGATAAATTAAATTGTTAACCCTGACATGCCCGGTTAACTATGCTTGCATCAAGCCAATCGTGGATGCTCGGATGCCAAGCGCCATGCACAATTTCATGCATTTATGATGCCAAGCATCGAGAAGGGAGTTTTCTATGGCCAGCATTCTGGATTCAGTCAACCAGAGAACCCAGTTGGTAGGACAAAACAGGTTGGAGTTGCTGCTGTTTCGTCTCAACGGTCGTCAACGCTTTGGTATCAACGTGTTCAAGGTCAGGGAAGTGCTGCAGTGTCCGCCGCTGACCGTCATGCCGAAAATTCACCACTGCATCCGCGGGGTTGCCCATATTCGTGGTCAGACCATCTCTGTCATCGACCTCAGCATGGCGACCGGTGGGCGGCCTATCACCGATCTCTCCAAGTGTTTCATGATCATCTCCGAATACAACCGTTCGGTGCAGGGATTTCTGGTCAACTCGGTCGAGCGGATCATCAATATGAACTGGGAATCCATCCTGCCGCCACCGAAAGGGGCGGGGCGGATCAACTACATGACCGCAGTGACCGAAGTCGATGGCGAATTGGTCGAAATCCTCGATGTGGAGAAGATTCTCAACGAAATTTCCCCACTTTCTACGGATGTGAGTGCAGAAATTCGGGAGGCAAGTGCTACTATGCCTACCCCTGACAGACCTGTACTGGTGGCGGATGATTCTTCAGTCGCTCGTAAACAGGTGCAGCGAGCCCTTGGCGCCATCGGTATTTCCTGTTTGATGGCTAAGGATGGGCGTGAGGCGCTCAATATGCTGCTGGAAATGGCCAAGCTAGGGCCGATCAAGGATCAGTTGGCGCTGGTGATCTCGGATATTGAGATGCCGGAGATGGATGGCTATACCCTCACCGCAGAGATCCGTAATAATCCTGCGCTTCAGGGGTTGCATGTTATCCTGCACACCTCTTTAAGTGGAGTGTTTAATCAGGCTATGGTGCAAAAGGTTGGCGCTAATGACTTCATTGCCAAGTTCCAACCAGATATACTAGCCAAGGCCGTGCAAAACGCCCTCTAGACAAGAAAAACGAGACTGAATGAAGACGCTCTCAGATGATATCTACAAGCAGTTCAGTGCCTTTCTGGAAAGCCAGTGTGGCATCGTTCTGGGTGACAACAAGCAATATCTGGTCAAGAGCCGGCTTTCTCCCCTGCTTGGGCAGAATAGTGCTAATAACCTAGACGAACTGATCACTCGCGCCATGAGTATCCGTGAGCGCGACCTCAAGATGATGGTGGTTGATGCCATGACCACCAATGAAACGCTCTGGTTTCGCGATACCTATCCGTTCCAGTTGCTGACCGACAAGCTGTTTCCTGAGCTCGGCAAGGGTGGTAAAACGGTCAAGATCTGGTCGGCAGCCTCCTCGTCGGGCCAAGAGCCCTATTCGATCGCCATGACGGCGCTTGAGCAGCAGATGAAGAAGCCGGGAACCTTGCCGGGCGGCGTGCAGATCGTCGGCACCGATATCTCGACCTCCATGCTCAACCAGTGCAAGGAGGGGGTCTATGACAGTCTGGCGCTGGCACGAGGACTGTCACCGGAGCGTAAGAAGATGTTCTTCGAGCCGTGCGGTGACAACAAGATGCGGGTGGTGGAGCGAGTCAGAAAATTGACAACGTTTCGTCCACTCAACCTGCTGGAGAGCTATAGCCTGCTCGGTAAGTTTGACATCATCTTCTGCCGCAACGTGCTCATCTACTTCTCCCCCGAGGTGAAGTCCAAGATCCTCAATCAGTTTGCCGCCAGCCTCAATCCCGGCGGTTATCTGATGCTGGGCGCTTCCGAGTCGCTGGCCGGCCTGACCGATCGCTTCGACATGATCCGCTGCAATCCCGGCATCGTCTACAAAGTCAAATAATCCCTCCATGATTGGCACACCTCTTGCTCTGCTTTAGGCAAAGCAGGAGGTGTGTCATGTCTATCTCGTTCGACAAGGCGTTTGGTGTCCATCAATACACCCTGGGAGTGCGCTCCCGGCGGGCCGAAGTGCTGGCCAGCAATATCGCCAATGCCGATACCCCAGGCTACAAGGCTAGGGATCTGGACTTCTCCCAGGCGCTGCAGCAGGCCCAGGGGGCCCAAGGCTTCAACATGGCGACCACCAATGAGCGCCACTTTGGCCTAAACGTCGAGAACCAAGGCGCCCTCAAATATCGCTCGCCACTGCAAGCAGATACCGGTGATGGCAACACGGTGGATCTGCAGCAGGAGCGCAGCGACTTCATGCAAAACAGCCTGGAGTACCAGACTTCGCTGGAGTTCATGAACAGCAAGATCTCGGGGCTGCTCAAGGCGCTCAAGGGAGAACAGTGATGAGCCTCTTTAACGTTTTTGATATTTCCGGCTCGGCCATGAGCGCTCAGTCCGTACGCCTGAACACGGTGGCCAGCAATATGGCCAACGCCGACAGCGTGAGCTCCAGCGTGGACAAAACTTACCGCGCCCGCCGGCCAGTCTTTGCCGCCGAGCTGGAGCAGGCCATGTCGGACAAGCAGTCCGGCGTCGGTGTTCAGGTCAAGGGGATTGTCGAGAGTAACGCCCCCCTCATTCGTGAGTTCAACCCGAACCACCCCATGGCCGACAAGGATGGCTTCGTCTACAAGCCCAACGTCAACATGGTGGAGGAGATGACCGACATGATCAGCGCTTCGCGCGGCTACCAGACCAACGTGCAGGTGGCTGATGCGGCCAAGAAGATGCTGCAGCAGACGCTGAATATGGGTAAGGGCTAAGGAGCTGAGCCATGGTTGATTCCGTCAACAGTACGACGTCTGCCGCCGCGAGCCAGAGCTCGACGGCGACCGCCACCAAGAGTCTGGATCAGGCCGGTTTCTTCCAGCTGCTGACCACCCAGCTCTCCTATCAAGATCCGTTCAAGCCGGTCGAGAACGCCGAGATGTTGTCGCAGATGACCTCGATGACCACGGCGGATGGGATCTCCAACCTCTCCAAACAGATGGAGAGCCTCAACTCGGTCATGACCTCCAGCCAGGCGCTGCAGGCGTCGGCCATGGTGGGGCAGAACGTGCTGCTGCCCTACAACACCGGTTATCTGGAGAACGGCGGCAAGGTCAACGGGGTGATCCCCATTACCGACACCACCTCCTATCTCAAGGTCACGGTGCAGGATGCCTCCGGTCAGGTGATCAAGGAGATCCCCATCGATGGCGAGCACAGCAAGAACGTGAACTTCAGCTGGGATGGCACCGACAAGAGTGGCAACCCGGTCAAGGAGGGGGCCTACACCTTCAAGGTGACCGGCACCATCGACAACAAGTCGGAGAGTCTCAATGCCTGCGTCTATGGCAAGGTGAGCAGTGTGACGCTCGGCAACAGTACCAACCCGACCGTGGTCAAGGTCAACGGGCTCGGAGGGTATTACCTCTCCGATATTCTGGAAATTGCCGGCACCTCAGCGTGAGCCGGTGGCACTGATATAGCGGTGAAGAAAGGAGAAAACCATGTCATTTAACAACGCCTTGAGTGGTGTTAGCGCGGCGCAGAAAGACCTCAACGTCACCGCTAACAACATCGCCAACGTCAATACCACCGGATTCAAGGAGTCGCGTGCCGAGTTTGCAGATGTCTATGCCAACTCCATCTATGTCAGCTCCAAGACTCAGGTTGGTAACGGGGTGGCCACCAGCGCCGTGGCTCAGCAGTTCCACCAGGGGCCGCTGCAGCTGACCAACAACTCGCTCGACCTGGCCATCCAGGGCAACGGCTTCTTTGTGACCTCGGACGGTTTGAGCAACCTGGACCGCACCTTTACCCGTGCCGGCGCTTTCAAGCTCAATGAAAACAGCTACATGGTGAACAACCAGGGCAGTTACCTGCAAGGCTATGCCATTAACCAGGATGGTACCCCCAAGGCGGTCAGCCTCAACGCCACCCAGCCGATCCAGATCCCGGATCGCGCAGGTGATCCCAAGATGACCAGCACGGTGGAGGCGAGCTTCAACCTGAGCAGTGACTCCAACCTGGCCACGCCGACCGATCCGGCCACGTTTGACCCGACCGACACCACGACCTATGCCCACTCCACCTCGGTCGTCATCTATGACTCGCTGGGGGCGCCGCACACCATCACCCAGTACTTCGTGCGCCAGGAAGATCCGGCGAACCCGGGCCAGGCCATGACCCCGCCCACCTGGCAGATGTACCTCTACGAGGGCAACACGCCGATCGATGTGCAGGGCGGTGCGTCCCCCGGTGGTACCGTCCCGCAAGGGGTCACCATGACCTTCAGCTCGGGGGGCAAGCTCAGCAGCACTGTGCCGGCCACCATCATTACCGAACAGTTGGGCGCCGCTGGGGCGGGCATCATCAACAACGGCGCCGATCCGACCCAGACCTTCGAGATCAAACTCGGCACCGTGACCCAGTACAACTCGGCGTTTGAGGTCAACAAGCTGACCCAGGATGGCTCGACGGTTGGTCGTCTGACCAAGGTTGAGATCGGCACCGATGGCATCGTCTCCGCCTCCTACAGCAACGGCACCACGGTCAAGGTGGCCATGGTGGCGCTGGCCAAGTTTGCCAACCCGCAGGGGCTGAGCCAGATTGGCGACACCTCCTGGCAATCCTCCCTGCTCTCCGGGGATGCGGCGCCGGGTACGCCGGGCTCGGGGACCTTCGGCTCGATCAAGTCCTCGGCGCTGGAGCAGTCCAACGTCGATCTCACCACCGAGCTGGTGGATCTCATCACCGCCCAGCGTAACTTCCAGGCCAACTCCCGCGCCCTGGAGGTCAACAGCACGTTGCAGCAGACCATACTGCAGATCCGCTGATCGTCGGCAACTTGACACAGGGGGGCTTCGGCCCCCCTCTTTATTTTTACCTCAATGAAATAAAAGGGATTTTTATTGGTGGCATCACTCTTGCAGATATTCAGGCAAGTGTCGTTCCCTGTTTTGTGAGGAGAGCCATGGACCACTTGCTCTATATCGCCATGTCCGGCGCCAAGGAGAATATGAACAGCCTGGCGGTGCGCAGTAATAACCTCGCCAATGCCAATACGGTCGGCTTCAAATCCGATTTTGAGCAGGCGCGCAGCATGCAGGCCTTCGGCGATGGCTTGCCAAGCCGGGTCTTCTCCAAAACCGAGCGGCCGGGTCAGAACCTCGAGCACGGCATGCTGATGACCACGGGGCGCGATCTCGACGTGGCCCTCGATGGTCAGGGCTGGATCGCGGTGCAAGACCCCAAGGGGGGGGAGGCCTTCACCCGCATGGGCAACTTGCAGCTCAGTGCCACCGGGAATTTGCAGACCTCGACCGGGCTCAATGTCGTCGATGATGCGGGTAGCCCCATCGTGCTGCCGTTGCCGCTCGAGAAGATTGAGATCACCCGTGACGGCACCGTCAGCGGCCGGCCAGAAGGGGCGGCGGCCAACCTCTCCGAGGATTTCCAGCGCATCAAGCTGGTGAACCCGGCGAGCGATACGGTGGAGAAGGGGGAGGATGGCCTGTTTCGTCGCAAGGACGGCAAAGCCGAGCCGGCGGCAGCCGGGGTCGGTCTGATTGCCGGTTCACTGGAGGGGAGCAACGTCAATGTGGTGGACGAGATGACCAACCTCATCCGCCTGCAGCGGCAGTTTGAGACCCAGATCAAGATGATGAAGACGGCCGAAGAGAATGACGAGGCCCAGACTCAGTTGCTGCGTCTGAGCTAACCCAAGGAGCATGATATGAATCCCGCACTCTGGATCAGCAAGACCGGCCTGGATGCCCAGCAGGTCAACATCAGCGTGACCTCGAACAACCTGGCGAACGCCAGCACGGTCGGTTACAAGAAGGGCAGGGCGATTTTTGAAGATCTGCTCTACCAGAACATCAACCAGCCGGGGGGACGCTCCTCGGCCGACACCACGCTCCCTTCGGGGCTGATGCTGGGCGCCGGTGCCAAGGTGGTGGCCACCCAGAAAAACCACAGCCAAGGGAACGTGCAGACCACCGACAACTCGCTGGATCTGATGATAAGTGGCCGCGGCTACTTCGAGATCCAGCTGCCTGACGGTAGCTCGGCCTACACCCGTAACGGGCAGTTCACCCTCAACGACGAGGGGACCATAGTGACCCCCGGCAACGGCTATCCGCTGCAGCCGGAGATCCAGATCCCGGAGAATGCCCAGAGTGTCACCGTCGGCAGTGATGGCCAGGTCTCGGTCGTCCTCAAGGGCGATGGCCAGAGCCAGGTGGTCGGCCAGATCAACATCACCGACTTTGTGAACGCCAGCGGACTGCAACCGATGGGCGAGAACCTGTTTCTCGAGACCCAATCGAGCGGTGCCCCGATCCAGGGGGTGGCCGGTGCCGACGGACTGGGGGTGGTCAAGCAGGGGATGCTTGAGAGCTCGAACGTCAACGTGACCGAGGAGCTGGTCAACCTCATCCAGGCGCAACGGGTCTACGAGATGAACTCCAAGGTGATCTCGGCGGTAGACTCGATGATGTCTTACCTGACCCAACGTCTGTAAGCGGGGGCTCATCATGAAAACCGTATGGATGCTGGGGTGCCTGCTGTTGGCCGGTTGTACCAGCACACCCAATACACCGCGGCCCGACGATCCGGATTTCGCCCCGGTCTCCCCCGATGGCGATCAGGTCTCGGTGCGGCCGACCGGTGCCATTTTCCAGCCCGATCAGGTCAACAGCATCTATTCGGACATCAAGGCGCACAAGGTGGGGGATCTCATTACCATCCAGCTCATTGAGTCGACCTCCGCCTCGAAGAAGGCCGATACCCAGTCGGGCAAGAACAACAAGTTCGGTCTCGATCCGGTGACCCTGGGTGGGGTGCCCATCACGGCGGGGGCCTACGACATGTCGGCCTCCCTCGGCCAGAACTCCACCTTCAAGGGGCAGGCCAAGGCCGATCAGAGCAACAGCCTGCAAGGTAACATCTCGGTCAGCGTCTCCAAGGTATTGCCCAACGGCAACCTGATGGTGCGTGGTGAGAAGTGGATCATGCTCAACAACGGCAACGAGTACATCCGCATCACCGGGGTGATCCGGCCCGAAGACGTGGGATCAGACAACTCGGTCTCCTCCCAGCGGGTGGCCAATGCCCGCATCTATTACGGCGGCACCGGCGATCTGGCCAATACCCAGGAGCAGGGCTGGCTGACCAGTTTCTTCAACGGCCCCTGGTGGCCACTTTAAGGAGGCGGCATGCGTCTTTATCACGCGCTCATGCTCGGCGTCTGTTTGAGCCTTCCTCTGGTGGCGCAGGCGAGCCGCATCAAGGACATCAGCTCGGTCGAAGGGGTGCGCAGCAACCAGTTGATCGGCTACGGCCTGGTGGTTGGTCTGCCCGGCACCGGTGAGAAGAACAACGCCTTCACCGAGCAGACTTTTCGCACCATGCTCAACAACTTCGGCATCAAGGTGCCGGATAACCTCAAGCCGAAGATCAAGGACGTGGCGCCGGTGGCGGTGCACGCCGAGCTGCCCCCCTTCTCCAAGCCGGGACAGACCATCGACATCACGGTGTCGGCCATCGGCGAGGCCAAGAGCCTGCGCGGCGGCACCTTGCTGCAAACCTTCCTCAAGGGGTTGGATGGGCGCGTCTATGCGGTGGCCCAGGGCAGTCTGGTGGTGGGGGGGCTCGGTGCCGAGGGGGCCGATGGCTCCAAGGTGGTGATCAACACCCCGACCGTGGGGCGCATTGCCAACGGCGCCACGGTCGAGCGCGAGGTGCCGACCGCCTTCAGCCAAGGTGACACCATCACCTTCAACCTGAATCGCCCCGATTTCACCACGGCGCGCCGTCTGGCCGATGCGGTCAACGATCTGGTGGGTCCTAACACGGCGCAGGCGCTGGATGCGACCTCGGTCAAGGTGTTTGCCCCGCGCGATCCTAGCCAGCGGGTCTCCTACCTCTCCACCTTAGAGAACCTGGAGGTAGACCCGGCAGACGAGTCGGCCAAGATCATCGTCAACTCGCGCACCGGCACCATCGTCATCGGGCGTGAAGTGAAGCTCAAGCCGGCGGCCATCAGCCATGGCGGGCTGACGGTGACCATCGCCGAGAACCAGCAGGTCTCCCAACCCAATCCGCTGGCCGGTGGCGACACCACGGTGACCAACAACTCGACCATCAACGTGCAGCAGGAAAACGGCCGCATGTTCAAGTTTGACACTGGTGCCTCCCTCGACGATCTGGTGCGCGCGGTGAATCAGGTGGGGGTGGCTCCGGGCGATCTGATGGCCATTTTGGAGGCCCTGCAACAGGCGGGCGCCATCCAGGGTGAGCTGGTGATCCTGTAACCGGGCGGCAAAGGCTTGCCACCGGCGG
The DNA here is from genome assembly GCF_000820125.1 of Aeromonas simiae. GTDB lineage: Bacteria > Pseudomonadota > Gammaproteobacteria > Enterobacterales > Aeromonadaceae > Aeromonas > Aeromonas simiae. The sequence continues at coordinate 26,550 of NZ_CDBY01000034.1, forward strand.
CAAAGAAGCGAGGTAACGGAAGATGGCGGACATCGACAACCAAGGGGTCAATCTGGGGCTGGTGCAGGACGTCCAGAACTTAGACAAGCTGCGTCGCCTTGGCCAGAGCAAGCAGGGGCAGCAGCAGGCGCTGCGCGCCGCAGCCGGCCAGTTCGAGTCGATCTTCACCCAGACCCTGTTCAAGGGGATGCGGGAAGCGGGGGCGTCACTGACCCAGGACAACCCCATGAACAGCCAGTACACGCGCTTTTACGAGGACATGCTCGATCAGCAGCGGGTCTCTGACATGGCCAGCAAGGGGGGGCTCGGCATCGCCGACATGGTGGTCAAGCAGCTCTCCGGTGACAGCAAGACCTTCCGTCACGAGGATGGGCGGGTGCTGCACATGCCCGAGCGCACCGAGCGGGTCTACAAGCCCTATGCCCAGCACCTGGCCGAGCAGAAAGCGCTGGGAGAAAAACTTGGCAAAGAACTTGCTGGACAAGAGCAAGGGGAGGGGCCGCGATTCGTGCGTGTTAGCCGGCACCGCACCATCCCCCCCATGGGCAAGCCCATGACGAGCGATACGCAAGTGGCGACCGCCCACGACAGCGGCTCGAGCGGGCGCGCGGGCAAACCGGGCTTCTCGTCACCGCAGGAGTTCGTCGAGCGGCTGATGCCGCTGGCGCGCAAGGCGGCCGACAAGCTGGGGCTCAGCCCCGCTGTGCTGGTGGCGCAAGCGGCGCTGGAGAGCGGCTGGGGCAAGCGGGTGATCCGCAATGCCGATGGCGAGGTGACCCACAACCTGTTCGGTATCAAGGCCGATCCGCGTTGGGAGGGGCCCAAGGCGGTGGTCAGCACCCTGGAGTACGAGCAAGGGGTGGCCTCGCGCCAGAAGGCGGCGTTTCGCTCTTACGAGTCGTTTGAGGAGAGCTTCAACGACTACGTGGATTTCCTGACGTCGGGGTCGCGCTATCGCCAGGCGCTGGCGCAGACCGGCAGTCCGGATCGCTATTTCGAGGCGCTGCAACGGGCCGGTTACGCCACCGACCCGAACTACGCCCACAAGTTGAAACAGGTACTGCGCAGCGACGCGATCGCCCAGTACCAGGAGAGGGAGTCGTAATCGATGGCCACAGATCTGCTCAGTATCGGCAGCTCGGGCGTGCTGGCACACCAGCGCCTGCTGCAGACCACCAGCAACAACATCACCAACGTCAACACGGCGGGGTATGTGCGGGAACGGACCGTGCTGAGCAGTCTGGTGATCGGCATGGGGGTCGATCAGGGGGTCAACGAACGGATCCTCGATCAATATGCCCAGGGTGAGGTGCGCCGCGATACCTCGGCGCTGGCTCAGGTGACGACCCGCTACAACATGCTCTATTCGACCGACAAGCTGCTGAGCGACACCAGCAACAGCGTCGGGGTCGCCATGGGCTCCTATTTCAACGCCCTGCACGGCGCCAACGAGGCGCCATCCGAGCTGACCGGACGCAACACGGCGCTGGGCGCCCTCAACAACACGGTGGATCGCTTCCACACCCTGGCCGATCAGCTTAACAGCCAGACCCGAACCATCAACGGCAAGCTGGGCGACACGGTCAAGACGGTCAATGGCCTGCTCGGCAGCATCGATGAGCTGAACCAGGCCATATTGCGCACCCAAAATACGCCGGAGGAGAGCCTGACGCTGTTTGATCAGCGTGACGAGGCGATCCGCCAGCTCTCCGAGCATCTCGACATTCGCACCGTGCCGCAAACCAACGGCAGCGTGCTGGTCAATCTGGTCAACGGTCAGTCGCTGGTGCTGGCCTCAGGGGCCGCCAAGATCAATGTCATCGACGGTGATCCCGACCCCCAGCAGACCAATCTGCAACTGGAGTTTGGCCAAAACAAACAGCGCATCGATACCCTGCCGCTTGGTGGCACCATAGGCGGGCTCTTGCAGGCGCGCAGCGATCTCGAGCCGGCCAAGCGCGAGTTGGGTCAGTTGGCGGTGACCCTGGGGGATGCGCTCAACAACCAGAACCACCTCGGCATGGATCTCGACAACCAGCTCGGTGGCGACCTGCTGACCCTGCCGGGCAGTGATGCGCTCACCTACTCGACCAATACCGGCAGCGCCACTGCCTCGGTCAACTTCATCCCGGGGCAGGGGGCCAACGTGTTGCCCTATGACTATGAGATCTCGTTTAGCAGCAGCACCAACTACGAGGTTTTCATGATTGATGCGGCGGGCAAGCGCACCTCGGTGACCACGGGGGCCACGCCGCCCGCCACGCTGACCCTCAACAACCACGGCATCGAGATTGACTTTGGCGGTACCCCGGCGGCTGGTGACAAGCTGCTGCTGCAACCGACCAAGCAGGCGGCCAGCGCCGTGACCAGTGCCATCACCCGCTCTGAAGATTTCGCCCTGGCCTCACCGATTAAGCTCGACAAGAACGCCCAGAACCTTGGCAACGGTGAGATCAGCCTGGTCGGGGTGAGCAACACCGGCGCCGGCTCTTTCCTGACGGGCAATGCGCTCGATCCCAACGCGCCGCAGATCGTCAAGATCGACGCCGGCGGCAACTACGAAGTGTATGCCCAGGACGGCACGACCCTCATCGGCGTCGCGCCCGCATCCAGCCAGGGGCAGAATCTGATGGCGGCACTCGAGAACCCGCTGGGAGGCCCCAAGGTTTACGCCACACCGGGCACCACACCGGGTTACGAATTCAGCATCAAGGGGCAGGTGAAGGCCAATGACAGCTTTACCCTGGGTTACAACAGCAACGGTTTTTCCGATAACCGCAACGGGTTGGCGCTGGCCGAGCTGCAAAATAAGAATCTGGTGAGCAAGGGCAGCAGCACCACCAGTGACAGAATGACCTTTAACCAGGCCTATTCGGAGCTGGTGGTGGGGGTCGGCAACAAGGTGAGCCAGAGCAAGACGGCGGTGGCGGCGGCCCAGGCCAAGCTGGATCAGAGCACCGCTTTGCACGAGAGCGTCTCTGGTGTCAATCTGGAGGAGGAGGCGGCCAATTTGATCCGTTTCCAGCAGGCCTATGCGGCCTCGGCACGGGTGGTCAGCACGGCGCAGACCATTTTTGAGTCCCTGCTTTCGGCTGTGAGGTAAATCATGCGTATCACCACCAACATGATCTATAGCCGCTCGTTGACGGCGCTCTCCGGCGCCAATGAGCGGCTGGATCGGGCCAACAACCAGCTCATCACCGGGCAGGCGTTTACCTCGGCCGGTGAGAACCCCTCCGGCATGGGTCAGAAGATGGCGCTCGATAAAGAGATTGCCCTCTATCAGCAATACAACGTCAACGGTAGCTTGCTGGAAAATGGTTTGAGCCATGAGGAGACCATCCTTTCCTCCATCCATGACGCCATGCTCAGCGCCCAGACGCTGGTGCAGAAGGCCAATGACGGGGCACTGGATGCAGCCAACCGGGCTTCCATCGCCTCCGAGCTGGAGGGGGTGCAAAAGCAGCTGTTCGATCTGATGAACAGCAAGAACTCCCAGGGCGAGTACATGTTTGGTGGTAACCAGAGCCAAATGCAGCCCTTCGTGCAGGACGCGGCCGGTAACTACCTGTTCCAGGGCGATACCGGGGTGCGTTTCTTGCAGGTGTCGCCCAGCGTGAATTTGCAAGCCAATGACTCCGGGCTGGATCTGTTCCAGACCGTGGCCACTCGCCGCAGTGCCAGTGCAACCTCGGCCAATATCCAGGTGGGAGTGGCGGATCAGGGGCAGTTCGATACCTTCTACAAGAGCAGCTACGATCCGGCGCTGCCTAGCAACAGCTTCAGCGTCAATACGATCGCCGGTAGTCCGGATACCTATGAGGTCTACGATAGTGGCGGCACCTTGTTGCAAAGCGGGGACTATGTCGCTGGCAATGCCATCAACTTCCAGGGGTTGTCGTTGACCTTGAGCGTGCCGGCCGGTGGCGCCAGTCAAAGTTTTGCGCTGGATACGCCGACCAATGACAACGTGCTCAACTCATTGGGCAGCTTCATCACCACCCTACGTGACCCCACCGTGACGGGCAGCAATTTTCAGGATGCGGTGGCCGATGTGAGCGTACACATTGAGAATTCGAGGGTGCGTATGGATCTTGGGATGGGCAACATAGGGGCACGCCTTAACAGCTTGGAGCTGGTGATGAGTTCCAACTCGGGGCTCGACATCATGAACAAAGAAACTAGGGCCAATGTGTCAGAGGCGGATATGTATGAAACTATCTCGACCATCGCCAAAGAGGAGACGGTACTCTCCGCATCCCAGCTGGCTTTCAGCAAGATAGGACAGCTCTCCTTGTTTGATTACATTCGTTAACAGCACCTAAATATAAAAATACCGCCGAAAGGCGGTTTTTTTATATTTATCCTAAAGCGAAGCAGGTTACCGCCGATAACTTAATCAGACGGCGCTTTGGCAGTCATGAAAAAAAGAGTACTAAAGGATAGCCAGATCAAGCCGATATAAAGTACGTAGCAAGATAACAAAAAATATAAATCTATTGTTTAGTTTCAAAAGCTTAGGAGAAATATCATGGCAATGTTTATCAACACCAACGTCTCTTCGTTGAACGCTCAGCGTAACCTGACTAACACGACTAAGTCGTTGGATACCTCTTATACCAGACTTGCCTCTGGTCTTCGTATCAACAGCGCAAAAGATGATGCTGCTGGTTTGCAGATCTCTAACCGTCTGACTTCCCAGATCAACGGCTTGGATCAGGGCAACCGCAATGCCAACGACGGTATCTCGGTAGCGCAGACTGCCGAAGGGGCGATGGATGAAGTGACCGGCATGCTGCAGCGCATGCGTACCCTGGCCCAGCAGTCCTCTAACGGCTCCAACAATACGGATGACCGTACCGCATTGCAGCAGGAGTACAATCAGCTGATGACCGAGATCAACCGGATCTCCAATGACACCACTTTCGGTGGCCAGAAGTTGCTGGACGGCAAGTACAAGGGGTCATTCCAGGTGGGGGCCGATGCTGCCCAGACCATCACCTTCAAGATGACCTCGGCCTTCACCATCAGCGGGATTGCCAGTGCGACCAAAGGCAGCTCAGCGATTAAGGCTAACACCAACACCAGCACCTCTAACGAGCCCTATGTGGTGAACACGTCTACGAGTGCCGTCAAGGCTAGTACCGTGAAGAGCATCACCGCTGCCAGTACTGCCCAGCTGGCGATGGCTAACCTGGACTATATGATCAAGGTGGTGGACAGCAAGCGTGCTGAACTCGGTGCGGTGCAGAACCGCTTCGACTCCACCATTCGTAACCAGTCCAACGTGTCGGAGAATGTCAGCGCCGCTCGTTCACGGATCCGTGATGCCGACTTTGCGACCGAAACCGCTAACATGACCAAGCAGAATATTTTACAACAGGCGGCCTCGACCATCCTGGCCCAGGCCAACCAGCGCCCGCAGTCGGCACTCTCTCTGCTGCAAGGTTAAGCATAAAGAAGCAGGGCGGTTGTTCAGGCCGCCCTGCGAGGAAGGAACAAAGGGGTGTTCGGAGCGCACTTTGTTCAATCGGAAAGAGAAGAGAGACTCTTCTATCGCTATGACCAGTGTGGCTCAGATCTAATGATCTGCCACACTCGGTTCTATCTCCTGAGCATAAAGCTCGTTTTGGCCGGTTATCCGGCCTCTTTTTTATCTGCTTTTTGACACCCATCGGTGCCACCCTTACTTATGCATATCTCGTGCCATTCTTACCACGCCTTTACTCTAGCTGTCGTGGCCCCCGGAGCACAGGACATTGGTTGATAGTGGATTCTGGCCGGTAAAAATTGCCGGTAGAGGCAAGAATTTTCCCTAAAGCTTCCTCGTGGCATGCCGTTAACAAGAATGAGCAAATCGAGGGGTGTTCGGAAATCCAACGATTGCACTGCTGCGGGTCGCCAGTCCGTTCAAACAGGCACCCGCCGAGGAGTGCCGGAATGTTCAACTGGCACTCCCACCTGGTGGGATATCACTGCCTAGGCGTGACCCGCAGTTTCAAGTTCATCGGAGACTTCATTTATGGCTATGTACATCAATACCAATACTTCATCACTGAACGCCCAGCGCAACCTGATGAATACCAACAAATCGTTGGATACTTCTTACACTCGTCTGGCATCAGGGCTGCGCATCAATAGCGCCAAGGACGACGCCGCCGGTCTACAGATTTCCAACCGTTTGACCTCCCAGGTCAATGGCCTGGATCAGGGCAACCGTAACGCCAACGATGGCATCTCGGTCGCCCAGACCGCCGAAGGCTCGATGGATGAGGTTACCAGCATGCTGCAACGCATGCGTACCCTGGCTCAGCAATCTTCCAACGGTTCTAATAACAATGATGACCGTACCGCGCTGCAACAGGAGTACGATCAGCTGATGACCGAGATCAACCGGATCTCCAACGACACCACCTTCGGTGGTCAAAAATTGCTGGACGGCAAGTACAAGGGGTCATTCCAGGTGGGTGCCGATGCGACCCAGACCATCACCTTCAAAATGACCACCGCTTTCACTATCAGCGGGATTGCCAGTGCGACCAAAGGCAGCTCAGCGATTAAGGCTAACACCAACACCAGCACCTCTAACGAGCCCTATGTGGTGAACACCTCTACGAGTGCCGTTAAGGCAAGTACCGTGAAGAGCATCACTGCCGCAAGTACTGCTCAGCTGGCGATGGCTAACTTGGATTACATGATCAAGGCGGTGGACAGCAAGCGTGCGGAACTCGGTGCGGTGCAGAACCGTTTTGACTCCACCATTCGTAACCAGTCCAACATCTCCGAGAACCTGAGCGCTGCCCGCTCGCGGATCCGTGATGCCGACTTTGCGACCGAAACCGCTAACATGACCAAGCAGAATATCCTGCAACAGGCGGCCTCCAGCATCCTGGCTCAGGCCAACCAACGCCCGCAGTCGGCACTCTCCCTGTTGGGTTAATGGCTGTGATGTAGGTTAAGGAGCGACAACATGACCAGTGAAACAGGATTCTCGTCATCGGTCACTCCTTCTTCTCTTCAATCTAGTAGTAGCAAGAGCGGCCAGCCGGCCGCTCGATTGCTATCTGGAGCGCAGGAAGCGAAAGAAGAGCAGCAGGTAACCGGAGTCGAAGGTCAAGATCCCTCCCTGCAGGAGAGGACAAGCGCAAATGCCATGCCACGGATCGAAGAAGAGGTACAAAAGTTGCAGGAATTCAGTCAACTGCAAGGATGGACCGTCAACTTCAGCGTGGAACGTGACCTGGATAAGGTCGTCATCAAGGTGGTGGATGCGGATACACGAACGGTGATCCGTCAGATCCCCAGTGAAGAACTATTGTCCATCAGCAAGCGCCTGCAAACGCTGCGCGAAACTGATGGCGATCGGGGTTCACGCAGCGGGTTGCTGCTGGACAACGAAATCTGAACCCATTGCGAGGAGGGAAATCTTTATGGCAACCATCACTTCGGCCGGTGCGGGCTCCGGAATAGACTTGGAGTCTGTCATTTCTGCCAGTGTGCAGGCCAAAAAGGCCCAACTGCAACAGCCGCTGACCAAAAAACAGACGACAGCGCAAATATCTCTTTCCGGTGTGGGGCAGCTCAAGTCAGCCATAGCTTCCTATGTCACCACGCTCAAGAGCATGGCGAAAAACGATTCCTTCAACAAACGGGCGATCACCGTTTCCCAAGACAAAGATGATCCGGTGATGAAGGTCGAGAGCAAGGCGGGAACCTCCAACGGGCAGTACAATATTACCGTCAATAAATTGGCGACGACCAGCAAGTTCGAGTCGGTGTTCAACAGCTCTACCGACGCCATTGTTACGCAGGATGGGACCCTGACCTTCAAGGCTGGTGATAAGAGCTTCTCGGTGGATGTCAAGGCGGGTGACAGCCTGCAGAGTATTCGCAAGCGGATCAATAACGATGGTGACAACTTTGGCCTCAGCGCCAACATCATCACCACTTCGGACGGTAAGTCGAAGCTCATCATGGATTCTGGCATCAGTGGTGATGGTAACGACATGCAGATCACCGGGTCGACGGCAGAGCTCAGCAGCTTTGCCTCGGCCTTTACCCAGACTCAGTCAGCTGGTAGCGCTGAGATTGACGTGGATGGCAACAAATTGACTAGTGCCACTAACACCTTCGACGGCACCATCATGGGGCTGAAGGTAACTGTGCTGCGAACCTCAGACAAGGACAGCGCCGGTAACGTCAAGTCCAACAAGGTGGACGTCTCGACCGACAAGGATGGGATCAAGGCCATGGTGAAGAGTTTCATTGATGGTTACAACACCCTGGTCAGCAAGTCCAATGAGCTGGGCAAGCGCAACTCCATCGTGGCTGGTGTCCAGCAGAGTGACGGGGGCGCCCTGGCGGGGGATTCCATGACGCGAACCATCGTTAACATCATGAGCAGTACCGTCACCGACAAGTCCACTACCTCCACCGAGTTGTCGACCATCTTCCAGATTGGCGTCAAGATGGATAACAAGGGAGTGCTCTCACTCGATGACGAGAAATTTTCCGAGGCTCTGGACAAGAACTATGAGCAGGTTGTTGCACTCTTTAGCGGGGAAGATGGTGTGGCTGGCAAGCTTTCCAGCCAGCTTGAGGAGTACTCCAAGAGCGGCGGGCTTCTGGCCAAACGAGAGGACAGTCTGAATTCGGATCTCCGCGAGGTCTCGCGCAAGCAGGCTGATGTCGCGACCCAGATGACCAAGTATGAGGAGTCGCTACGCGCCCGTTACGGTAGCCTGGATACCCTGCTGGCCAAACTTAACAAATCAGCCTCCTATCTCAGTCTGATCGGTTCCCAGTAGTTATGTAGGGATGGAATAGCCACATGTACAAGAAAAGCCTTAAAGCCTATACCACCATGAATCTGCAGGCGGAGCTGGCAGTTGCCGATCCGCACCGGGTGATCCAGCTGATGTTGCAAGGATGCTTGGAGCGTTTGGCTCAGGCTAAGGGGGCGATCGAGCGCAAGGATTTTGAAGGCAAGTCGGTCGCTATCTCCAAGTCCATGGCGATCATCAATGGCCTGCAGGATTCGCTCGATCTCAGTTATGGTGAAGTCCCCGAGCGGCTCGCCATGCTTTACGACTACATGAAAGAACGCCTCCTCGACGCCAGCAAGGAGATGGACTCGGCGGCCATCGATGAGGTGGCAAACCTGCTTATCACTATCAAATCGGGCTGGGATGGGATCACCACCGAAGAGAAGGATGCAGCATTCTCGAAGATTAAGGGCGCCTAATGTTGATGCAACGCCTCATGCAATTGACCCTCGCTATCCGTGATGCTCTTGAGCGCGATGATCTGAGTGAAGCCGACCGACTGATGGATGAGCGGTTGGCACTGCTGTCCGGGAGCGATCTTGATGCACTTAAGCAGCAGGCCACTCCCTCCGATCTAACGTGTCTGCTTGAGGCCGAGGCGCAACTAAAAAGTTGGCTCGAGACCCAGCTGCAGCAGACCCGCATCGATCTGCAATCCATCATGACGGCCAATAAGGCCAGATCCGTTTATGGCACCAGGAATCATGACTATGAGTGATAAGCAGCTGACGGATGCCGAGCAACAACTGGCTCGGTTAGTAATGCAAAGTGAGCAAGAGCGAGCCATGCTGGCGACACTACCTGCTCGTTTTCAGGATAATATGGTGGCTTTATCTTCCTTTTTTCCTCACTTATATGAGGAGTTTAAGGAGTATGTTCCGGCGCGCCCATTCCGTTTTTTCTGCAATGAAAATGGAGAGCCGAATCTATTATGGCTTGACGATAACAAAGCTCTTTATGGCCATTCTCCATATACTTTGGCTAAGGCTCAAATCGAGAATGTCTTATCAAAGTGCACCTTAGGTGTAATGAATCTAAAATCGGGTGAGAATTATTTTAATCAAATACATCCTGAGTATTTAAATAAAATAATTGAAATGTTTAATAAACGTCGTAGCTCACTTAGCTTGAACAAGAAACTCCCAGTTTCTATTCCAATGATGTTGATGTTCGGCGTTGGCTTGGGTTATCAGCTTGGTTATCTTTACGAGCAGCACAAGATCAAGAATCTATTTGTTGTTGAGCCTGATCCTGATCTCTTTTATGCATCTTTATTTACCTTCGACTGGGCTCCTTTATTGAGCTATCTAGATAAAAATCGTCTGGGTATGCATATATTTATAGGTAGCGATGAAAATAACATAGTATCAGACCTCAGTCTCGCAATAAATAAAAGAGGTGCGTTTTGGGCAACCAGTATTTGTTCTTTCTGGCACTATCCATCGGAGAAAATATATAGTCTAATTAGCAAGGTGGAAAAAGAATTTCATATCATAAAATTAGGGTGGGGTTTTTTTGATGATAATATACTTGCCTTGGCCCATAGTTATGAGAACATTCGAGAGCGAGTGCCTTTTTTACACCGAAAGAGTAAGGTGAGTGGTGATGCAGCACAGTATCCGATTTTTATAGTCGGTAATGGACCATCACTCGACAAGGCGATACCTCTCATCAAAAAATATCAACAAGAAGCTATTATTATAGCCTGCGGAAGTAGTATTAGTGCCTTGTATTCTGCTGGGATAAAGCCGGATATTTTGGTTATGGTAGAGAGAACTAAAAGCTCTGCTGATTTTCTGGCGACGTTAAATGCGCCAGATTTTCTACGAGATATTTTATTTCTCGGTGTAGATGTGTTGCATCCGGACTGCTTCAAATATTTCGAGCAGTATGCAGTTGGTTTCAAGTCGATGGAGCCGATGCATATCTTGCTCGGTAGTTTAGGGTTGGTTGATGATGTTGCCTTCCTACCTTGTGTTAATCCATATGTTGGTAACACTGGATTAAGTTATGCGGTCACGTTGGGTTTTAAACAGATCTATTTGTTTGGGGTCGATAATGGATACCTTTCCAAGGATCATCATCACTCCCGGCTGAGCTCTTATTTCGATGAGCAAGGAAATGCAATTGATAAGCTCAAAAAAGCTATTACTTCATCAGCGGTTATGTACCTTCCTGGTAATTTTGGAGGTGAGGTTATATCGAATGAATTATTTAGCCTTTCAATTAAGCAATTGGAAACATTGCTACGTATGAATCCAGATGTCGTGTGTTATAATACTGCAGAGGGGGCTAAGGTAGTGGGGACCATCCCTCTGCCTGTCAATGAAATTGATATTGTGAATCAAAAAATTTATAAACATGCGATTATCAGTAATATTCGACAAACATTTTTTTCCCCGTTGAAAATTTCCATTACTGAATTGGAAAAGCATCTTGGCCTTGAAGTGTTTAATAAATTAATAGATTTGATGCGTGATGAATGGGATAAGGTTTCTCTGACTTATGATGATATTATCGAGTTGATGCAACGGCAATATAATTATTTACTGCATATTATGACAACTCGAGAAGGGCATTTACATAGGGTCTTGGTCGGATCGATGAATTATTTCTTCTATATTATGCTGAACGCTCTCCACTCTGTAGAGTTGGATGATGGAAAAGAAGATGAGCAGGTATTTGTGAGAGACATGATCGATCTTTATCGTGAATTTTTGGATAAAACAAAAGAAAAATATAGTAATGCGTTGCATGCCAAAGATGAGTCTTATCATGAACTGCTTCGTCACTTTAGACAAAATTAATAAATGGTCTATGAACCATTTTAGTATACTGCGTATTTTATCTTGAAGTCGGTGGTGTTGCCAAAATTAGTAGTAAGACTGAATCGCCACCGGCCTTATCATCTACTTCGAGATTGCCAAGCTGGTGCTGCCCGAGTTGCAGTGATAAATGAAACGGGGCTGCACAGTGGCAGCCCCGTGTAGTGAGAGGTAAGTCATTACTGCGCACGCAGCTCCAGCGTCCAGCCCATCTCATGGCAGTAGCGCTGCTCTTTTTCCAGGTTCTGCATCAGCAGGCGATTGGCCTCGCACCACCCCTCCGGCAGCTCCAGTGTCATTCTGCTCTCAGCGGCGCTGGCGCGCAGGGAGGGCAGCAATTCATCCTGACGCCTGTGGTGCATGGCCACGGCCAGCCGCAGCAGACGGATGCAGCGCAGCACGCTCTGTTCGTCATGGCTCGGTAGCGCGGGCATGTCGTCCGGGCGCAGCGCCTTGCGTTGAAAGCGCACCAGTGCCGCCAGCAGGGTCTGATCTTCCTGGCTGAAGCCGGGCAGATCGGTGTGTTGCAGTATGTAGGCCGAGTGGCGGTGAATGCCGCTGTAGTTGATGGCAAGGCCAATCTCATGCAGCCGTGCCGCCCAGCCGAGCATGGCGCGGTAGGGCTCGCGCTCGAGCTGCCAATCATCGCGCAGCATGTCGAACAGGGTCAGGGCTGTCTCTTCCACCCGGCTCGCCTGGCGCACATCGATACGGTAGTGGCGGCTGAGGGCCAGGGTGGTGCGCTCGCGGATATCGTGGTGTTGCAGGCGCTCCTCGAATTCATAGAGCAACCCTTCACGCAGGGCGCCGTCCGAGTAGTCCATCCGCTCTATCTTGAGGGAGTGGAACAGGGCCAGCAGGATGGCGACGGCGGCGGCGAACACCTCGCGCCGCTCCTCCGGCAGGCCAGAGAGCTTGAGGTGGCTCACTTTCTTGCACTCGATCATCCGTTCTCTGAGCTGTTCGAGTGCCCCGAGGGTGATGCCCCCCTCCGAAAGCCCCTCTTGCAACAACACATCGTGCACGGCGCGGATGGAGCCCGAGCTGCCGAGACAGCCCTGCCAGCCGAGGGTGCGGTACTGCTCGAGGATGGGGTCGAGCTGGTGCTGGGCCTCCAGCATGGCGGCGGTAAATTGGCGCTCGCCAAGGCGACCATCGGCGAAAAATTGCTGGGTAAAGCTGACGCAGCCCATCTTGCGGCTGGTTAAGGCGGCGGGGGTGAATCCTTCCCCTATGATGAGCTCGGTGCTGCCACCACCGATGTCGATGACCAGCACCTGCCCCTCCACATGTTGGGTATGAGCGACCCCTTGATAGATGAGGCGGGCCTCCTCCTGACCGCTGATGATCTCGATGGGGTGGCGCAAGATCCGGCTGGCCTGCAACACAAAGTCACGGGCATTGCTGGCGCGGCGCAGGGTGTAGGTGCCGGCGATACGCACGTGATCGGGCCGAATGTTGGCCAGCCGCTCGGCAAACAGCGACAGGCAGGCGAGCCCGCGTGCCATGGCTGCCGGGCTCATCCGTTTTTGGGCATCCATCCCCTCGGCCAGGCGCACCCGCTCCTTGATGCGATCGACGATGCGAAAACGCCCCTCGCTGAGGTGGGCGATGATCATGTGAAAACTGTTGGATCCCAGATCCACAGCGGCATAGAGACTATTGTCCACCGCTCTTCTCCTCGGTCTGTTTGAGGTAGTCATAGATGGCGACCTGGCTGCGCAGCTTGCGGCGGTTGCCACGCTTGACATAGGCATTGCTCTGCTCGGCATCGATGACCCGCGCCTTGGTGGTGTCGTTCCACTGCAGATCCAGGATATCGAGGATGCGTTGCTTGAGCCGGTCGTCATAGATGGGGGTGCCCACCTCAATCCGGCCGTCGATGTTGCGGGTCATCCAGTCGGCGCTGGAGATGAACACCTGCTGTGCCCCCTTGTTGTGGAACACCATGACTCGCGGGTGCTCGAGGAAGCGGTCGATGATGCTGATCACCTTGATGTTCTCGCTCAGGCCGGGGATGCCGGGGCGCAGGGCGCACATGCCGCGGATGATCATCTGGATCGGCACTCCGGCCTGGCCGGCGGCATAGAGGCGGTTGATGAGATCCCGGTCCACCAGATTATTGATCTTGAGGAAGATCCCCGAGGGCTGCCCGGCCTTGGCGTTGGCCAGCTCGCTGTCTATCAAGCGAAACAGCTGGCGACGGCTGTTGATGGGGGAGACCAGCAGGTGGTTGAACTTGTAGCGGCGATAGGGGTACTCGATGTAGTCGAACACGTTCTCCACCTCGGCGGCGATCTCCGGGTGGCAGGTGATGAGGGAGAAGTCGGTGTAGATCTTGGCGGTGCGCTCGTTGAAGTTGCCGGTGCCGATGTGGGCATAGCGTACCGGCTCGCCGTTCTCCATCCGGGTGATGAGGCAGAGCTTGGAGTGGATCTTCAGGCTCGGCACCCCGAACACCACCCGCACCCCGGCATCGGTCAGGATGTTGGCCCAGTCGATGTTGGCGGCCTCGTCGAAACGGGCGCGCAGCTCGACCACCACGGTCACCTTCTTGCCGTTGTTGGCGGCGTCGATGAGGGAGTGGATGATGCGCGACTTCTTGGCCACCCGGTAGATGTTGATGCGAATGGCGGTGACCGCGGGGTCGAAGGCGGCCTGGCGCACCAGCTCGGTGAAATGGTGGAACTTGTGGTACGGGTAGTAGAGCAGGATGTCTTTTTGGCGGATGGCGTCGAAGGCATTGACGAAGCCATCAAAGTCGCGGCAATCGAGCGCCGGCAGTTTGGGGTTTTCCAGATAATCGCGGCCGACGTTGGGAAAGCCGATGAAATCCTTGAAGTTGTGATAGCGCCCGCCGGGGATGATGGCGTCGTATGAGCTGATCTGCAACTTGAGCTTGAGGAAGCTTATCATGGCTGCCGGCATCTCCCGCTCATAGACAAAGCGCACCGGCATGGCGGTGATGCGCTGCTTGAGGCCATCACTCATCTTGTCGACCAGGCTGAGATCCAGCTGATCCGAGAGGTCATACTCGGCGTCGCGGGTCAGTTTGACCGCATAGGCGGCAATCTCGTCGTAGTCGAAAAAGCCCTTGAAGATGGCGTCGAGATTGAGGCGGATGATGTTGTCGAGCAGGATAATCTGCTTTTTGCGGCGGGAGCCCTCCGGCGGCAGCTGAAAGAAGCGCGGCAGATCGTCGGTCGGCACCTCGACCAGGGCGTACTGGATCACCTGGCCCAGCTTCTTCATCTCGATAGCCAGATAGGTGCGCTCGTCTTTGAGAAAGCGCGCCGGGTTCACCTCCTTGCTCAGCAGTATGGGGGTGATGTGGCGCAGCACCTTCTCGCGAAAGAAGGTCTGCATCCAGCTGACCATAGTCTCAGAGAGCTGGTTTTCGTTGACCAGGAAGATATTGTGGCGGGCCAGTTGCAGCAGCAGCTCGCGGTAGGTGGCATCAAACGCCTCACCGAGGTTCAGCACCTTCTGCTGGATGGCGCGCAGCAGCACCTTGGCGGTTTCGTCGCCGCCGTGCTCTTCGTTGATGAGGATGCGGCGCTTGACCTCGGAGACGCGCACCTTGAAAAACTCGTCCTGATTGGAGGAGAAGATCCCGAGGAAGCGTATCCGCTCGATGAGCGGCACCGTCTTGTCCATCGCCTCCTGCAGTACTCGCTCATTAAATGAGAGCCAGCTGAGCTCCTTGTCTTCGTACAGCTTGTCAGTGCTCATGGTGTGCCTCTGTGATCCTTATTGGCTGCCCTTTATATGACGAAATGATGACAACCTGATGACGTCACCCGGCTTCGTCGATGTCGATCATCAGATCGTCGGAGAGGGATTCCAGTGCGGCGACCAGCTCCTCTTGGGTCATCCCCTGCGGCAGGGCCAGCAGGGCGTGAGCATAGAAGAGAGGCGCCCCGCTGTGGGCGGCGGCCTCGCAGCCGGTGCTGAGCTCCATCACGTTGACCGAAAGGCGGTGCAGGGCGGCAGAGAGCTCATGAACGATACCGGGGCGGTCGTTGGCGGTCAGGGTGATGAGCAGCTCGTGGTCGGGCAGGGCAACCTCGGCCCCCTCGACTAAGGTGATGCGCAGATCCGGCAGGGCATTGAGCGCTTGGTGCAGCGGTGCCACCGCCGCCTCGGGCAGGGTCACTTGCAGTATGCCGGCGAATTGGCCGGCCAGTTCGCTCATGGAGCTGGCCTGCCAGCTACCCCCCGCCGTGCTGACCGCTTCGGCAAGACTCTCCACTATTCCCGGGCGATCCGGTCCTATCACGGTGATAACCAGCTGTTTTTGCATCTGCTTCTCCTTGTCGTGCTCTTGTTCCATTGTGCCTGCGCCGCTGCCTCAGATGAAGCACCCGGGCGATAAATTCCCGGCGATGAAGCGGGGTGGCTTGGGTTGTATATAAAACAAACAGGCTGCGTCACCAACTGACATCCCTCTGGTGGCGTGCTAGAGTATCGCCCGTTTTTTTCAGCCCGAGAGTCGTGGGCGCAGGAGGAGTGATGGGCCTAGTCTGGTTGGCCGTCTTGATGCTGTTGGTGGCGGCCGTGTTGTGGTGGATGCGTCGTGGTGGTAACCCTTCCGATTACCGTCGTCAGGAGGGGGTGCTAGAGGTCGAGGAGCTGGCCCTGCTGGATGCGCTGGAAGAGGCTGTCGGTGAGTCGGCGCGGGTGTTGGCCAAGGTCAATCTGGCCAATGTGCTGATCCCTAACGACAAGCTCTCCAGCCGCAAGTGGCAGTTGGCCGCGGATGAATTGACCTGTTGGGATCTCGACTATCTCCTCATCGATCGGGAGGATGCTACCCCTCTGTGCGGTATCGTCATCGAAGAAGAGGAGGGCCATGAGCAGGACTTTCGCCGTGAGGCTTGCAAGGCGGCGGGATTGGCGCTGCTGGCGATTCCGCTGGCCGCGGAGTATGACGTCGATGCCCTGCACGAGCAGCTGCACTATTACCTGGAGCCGGAGCTGGGTCTTGAGGAGGAGGAGCCCGAGTTGCCGCCCCACCATGTGGACGAGCATCACCATGAGCGCGAATTTGGTGACGAGCCGACGCTGGGGGCCCTGATGCTCGATGGCGTCGAGACCGGTGGCCGGCGCGAGCCGACCTTCAATCCCGGCCTGATGACCGACGTGGAGGAGGAGCCGCGAGCCCCGCAGGTGAAGCGGATGCATGATACCTGCCCGCGCTGTGATGCACCCATGGTGGAGCGTCTGGCCCGCAAAGGGCCGCAGGCCGGTCACTACTTCATGACCTGCACCCGTTTCCCCGAGTGCCGTTATGCCACCCTGACCGACAAGCGCGCCGACTGAGCGGTGCCTACCGAGAGAAAGCCGGCCCTTTGGCCGGCTTTTCGTTGCTTGCCTCAACGCATGTCCGTGCTGGCATTGAGCAACAGCAAGGCCGGCAAATGCCGGCCTTTGTTACGCTGCGTGGATGATTACTCTTCTTCGATTGCCCAGTGGCGGGAGCGCTCGACGGCTTTTTGCCAGCCGCGATAGCGGCGGTCACGGTCGGCCTTGTCCATCTGCGGGATGAACTCGCGATCGACACTGAACTTGTCTTCCAGCTCGTCCGAACTCTTCCAGAAACCGACGGCGAGGCCGGCTAGGAAGGCGGCGCCCATGGCGGTGGTCTCGATGCGGGTTGGGCGCACCACAGGGGTGTGCATCATGTCGGACTGGAACTGCATCAGGAAGTCGTTGGCGACCGCGCCACCGTCCACCTTGAGGGCCGCCAGCTTGATGCCGGAGTCCTGCTGCATCGCGTCGAGCACGTCGCGGCTCTGGTAGGCGATGGATTCGAGCGCCGCACGGATGATGTGGTTGCGGTTGGCGCCGCGGGTCAGGCCGACCATGGTGCCACGGGCATACGGGTCCCAGTAGGGGGCACCCAGGCCGACGAAGGCCGGTACCAGATAGACGCCGTTGGTGTCGCCCACCTTGCTGGCGAAGTAGTCGGTGTCGCGGGCATCGTGGATGATTTTGAGCTCGTCACGCAGCCACTGGATGGTGGCGCCGCCCATGAAGACCGCCCCTTCCAGCGCATAGTTCACCTCGCCCTTCGGGCCGATGGCGACCGTGGTCAGCAGGCCGTTTTGCGAGCGAACCGGTTCGGTACCGGTGTTCATCAAGAGGAAGCAGCCGGTGCCGTAGGTATTCTTGGCCATCCCCTTCTCGAAGCAGAGCTGGCCGAACAGGGCCGACTGCTGGTCACCGGCGATGCCGGCGATGGGGATGCGGGTACCGCCGCCACGGGTGGTGTAGCCATAGACGGAGGAGGAGGGTTTGACCTCCGGCATCATGGACATGGGAATGCCGAGCTCATCGAGCAGCTTCTGATCCCACTTCAGATCGCGGATGTTGTAGAGCATGGTGCGCGAGGCGTTGGTCGGATCGGTGACGTGCACCTCGCCGTTGGTCATCTTCCACACCAGCCAGGTGTCGATGGTGCCAAACAGCAGCTCGCCCTTCATCGCCTTCTCGCGGGCCCCTTCCACGTTGTCGAGGATCCACTTCACCTTGGTGCCGGAGAAGTAGGCGTCCAGCACCAGGCCGGTGTTCTCGCGCACGTACTCTTCCAGGCCGCGCGCTTTGAGCTCTTCACAGATGGCGGCGGTGCGGCGGCACTGCCAGACAATGGCGTTATAGATGGGCTTGCCGGTGGCCTTCTCCCACACCACGGTCGTTTCACGCTGGTTGGTGATACCGATGGCGGCGATCTGCTCGCTGTGCAGGCCGCTTTTGGCCAGCACTTCGGTGAACACGGAGGACTGGGTGGCCCAGATCTCCATCGGGTCGTGCTCGACCCAGCCCGCCTTGGGGTAGTGCTGGGTGAATTCGCGCTGGGAGGTCGCGACGATGTTGGCGTCCTGATCGAAGACGATGGCACGGGAGGAGGTGGTTCCCTGATCCAGAGCGACGACGTATTTCTGTTGAGCGGTCATGATGTTCTCCACTTGGTCGGGTAGGGCCGCCACTTAAGCAGCGGCCTCTTTCTTATTGGACAGCTTGGCGGCCTCTTCGGTGGCCATGCGATTGCCGGGTACGCAGGGGGCCAGCACCTTCACATAGAGGGCGGCACCAGCCAGGGCACCGCAGATGGGCCCCATGATCGGCACCCAGAAGTAGGGGTTGGCGCGACCACCGGTGAGGGCGATATCGCCCCAGCCGGCGACAAAGGCAAACAGCTTGGGACCAAAGTCACGGGCCGGGTTCATGGCAAAGCCGGTGAGCGGGCCGAACGAAGCACCGATGACGGCGATCACCAGACCGATCAGCAGGGCGGCAGCAAAGCCCTTGGGGGCACCGTTGTTGTTGTCACCGATGGCGAGGATGGAGAGCATCAGCACGGCAGTGATGAAGAACTCGACAAAGAAGGCTTGCAGGTTGCTCAGCGCCGCATTCGGGTAGGTCGAGAAGGTGCCGGCCAGTGCCAGGCTCTCCTGGCTGCCACGCACCACGTTATGGGTGGTTTCCCACTCGGTGAACAGACCGCTGTAGAGGGCATAGACCAGGGCCGCCGCGGCAAAGGCGCCGGCAATCTGGGCCACGATGTAGGGCACCACCTTGCGCTTCTCAAAACCGCAGAAGGCGGCCAGTGCGAGGGTGACGGCCGGGTTGATGTGGGCGCCTGAGATACCGCCGGTCACATAGATGGCGATGGCACAGCCCACCCCCCAGGTGATCGAGATCTCCCACTGGCCAAAACTGGCGCCGGTCAATTTGAGGGCGGCAACACAACCCACGCCGAAGAAGATCAGCAGGGCGGTGCCGATGAACTCGGCGAACAGCTCGCCGGGCAGGGTATTCGGTCTTTGTATGCTCATAGTCTGTTCCTTGTATCCACCGTGAGGCGTGATTCCGTAAATCTGATGTTCTTTCTTGCCGACTTTCGACCCCGAAAGAGATGTTGCTTTTTTTATCACTCACGACGTTCGTGATGTTCGTTTTCGCTCGCTCAGGGATGGCGCAAAGATACTCCCATCTCTTGGCGGCTGTTAAATGCGGGCGCGACAAATTGTGCTCGAGATCGCACAATATGCTAAAAAAATGTGACCATCAGCAAAGAGTGCGAGCGATTTCAAGGGAAGGAATGGCTTGATTGGGCTTGTATGGGTCTTTTGTTTGTGGCGTTTTTTGTTCTTTTAGGTTCGAAATAGGGATGGTGTTGTCTTTTTGTGAGCATATTGTGCTCACAAAAACCATGTTAAGCCTGGGGGCTGAGTGAATGCGTTCGAGCTCGAACCCTTGGGGAGAGGAGATGGCCGCAGAGAAAAATGGGTTTGGCCCACCCGGTTAGCGTGTTGAAACGTGACCCTTCGCCTACCTGATCCCCCCCGGCTTGGGGTAGACTGCACGGGCCCCGCCATGCTGCGGGGCCTGTTTCGATCACACTGGAGGACCTAGGTGAAGCAAACGCAACGGCATCAGGAGATTCTGGATGTCCTCACCCGGCAGGGATTCGTCTCTACGGAAGACCTGGTGAGCCATTTTGACGTGAGCCCGCAGACCATTCGGCGCGACCTCAACGATCTGGCGGAGCAGAACAAGATCCGCCGCCATCACGGTGGCGCTTCACTGCATTCGAGCACGGTCAATACCGCCTACACCACCCGCAAGGTGATGCAGCTCAAAGAGAAGGAGCGCATTGCTCAGTCGGTGGCCGCCCACATTCCCGACGGCTCCTCGCTCTTTATCGATATCGGTACTACCACCGAAGCGGTGGCCCGCGCCCTGCTTGGGCACAGGGATCTGCGCATCGTCACCAACAACCTCAACGTGGCCAGCATTCTGACGGCCAAGGATGACTTCACCGTGATCATCGCCGGCGGCGAAATTCGCAATCGTGATGGTGGCATAGTGGGGGAGGCGACCCGCGACTTCATCGGTCAGTTCCGCATGGATTACGGGGTCATCGGTATCTCCGGCATCGATCTCGACGGTTCGCTGCTCGATTTCGATTATCACGAAGTGAAGATTGCCCAGGCCATCATTCAATACTCCAGAGAGGTGCTGCTGGCCGCCGATCACACCAAATTTGGCCGCAATGCCATGGTCAATCTGGGGCACATCAGCCAGATCCATGCCCTGTTTACCGATCAGGAGCCGCCGGAGAAGCTGACGAGCATCATGGCCAGCCACCAGATTGAGTACCACCTCTGTTAAAGCGTTGCAGGGGCTGACATCGTCTGGCCCCTGACACCCCATCCGTTTTTCTCCCCTCTCTTTTCCCTCCTTTACGGGTTATCGGAGTGTTGCCATCAGGCACACCCATATCCCATTTTGATCACACTTTTTTCATTTTATGTTCGTTTATTTTCTTTTTGTCTTCTAATATGCTCGAAATCGAGCGCTAAGGCGCACATAGCTATAAGAATGGAGAGGGTGAACATGAACGAGCATTATGATCTGGTCGTCATCGGTGGCGGCATCAACGGAGTGGGCATTGCCGCCGACGCGGCAGGGCGGGGATTGAAGGTGGCCCTGTTTGAAGCGTGCGATCTCGCCTCGGCCACCTCTTCCAATTCGAGCAAACTGATCCACGGTGGGTTGCGTTATCTCGAGCACTACGAGTTTCGACTGGTGAAAGAGGCGCTGGCCGAACGTGAAGTGCTGCTCGGCATGGCGCCCCACATCGCCAAGCCGATGCGTTTTCGTCTGCCGCACCGGCCACACTTGCGCCCGGCCTGGATGATCCGCGCCGGCCTCTTTCTTTATGACAACCTGGCCAAGCGCGATCGGCTCAAGGGGAGTGTTGGCCTGCGCTTTAGCGAGGGCGATGGCCTCAAGCGCGAGATCAGCAAGGGGTTTGAATACTCGGATGCCTGGGTCGATGACGCCCGGCTGGTGGTGCTCAATGCCATGCTGGCCCGGGACAAGGGGGCGCAGATCGAGACGCGCACCACCTGTGTCGATGCTCATCGCGAAGGCAAGCGCTGGCAGATCACCCTGGAGCGGGAAGGGGGGGAGCGTTTCACCGTCAGCGCGAACGCACTGGTCAATGCGGCCGGCCCCTGGGTCAAGCAGTTCTATGATGAGGGGCTGCATCAGCGCTCACCGCGCGGCATCCGCCTCATCAAGGGCAGTCACATGGTGGTGCCGCGCATCCACGAGCGCGAAGAGGCCTACATACTGCAAAACGAGGATCAGCGCATCGTCTTCGTCATCCCCTATCAGCAGGATTTCTCGCTGATCGGCACCACGGACGTGGAGCACAAGGGCAGTCCGCGCGAGGCACGCATGAGCCAGGCGGAGATCGACTACCTGTGCCAGGTGGTCAATGCCCATTTCACCCGCCAGATCAGCCCCGAGGAGGTGGTGTGGACCTACGCCGGGGTGCGTCCGCTGTGTGACGATGAGTCCGACTCGCCCCAGGCGGTGACCCGCGATTACACCCTGGAGGTGAGCGGGAGTGAGCAGGAGGCGCCATTGCTGTCGGTGTTTGGTGGCAAGCTCACCACCTATCGCAAGCTGGCCCAGGCGGCCTGCCACAAGTTGCAACCCTGGTTCTCGCAGATGGGCGGGGACTGGACTGCCACCACCCGGCTGCCGGGGGGGGAGTTTGATTGTCCGGTACGCGAGCTGGCGCTGGCCTTTAGCCTCGAATTTGAGTGGTTGGATGATCGCACCGCCCTGCGCATCGCCGAGGCGTATGGGGCCAGGGCCAGACTCTGGCTCGGTCAGCCGCGCGGTGAAGCGTTTGGTGCCGGTCTGTATGAGGCGGAGGTGCGCTACCTGATCGAGCAGGAGTGGGCGCGAACCCTGGAAGATATTCTCTGGCGTCGCAGCAAGCTGGGGCTGCGTCTGGATGAGCGGCAGCAGCAGTGTCTGGCCACCTGGTTGGAGCAGTATCTCCACGCCCTGCCAAGGGCGAGCTGATCCGGACGTTGAGCGTAAGACGGAGCCTACGGGCTCCGTTTTTATTACTTATCTACTGGATTGAATAGTTTACGAATTATTGATTTAGAGTTTGTTTGCCATGGAGCAAGAGCGCGAATTGCGCAAAAAAAGTGCAGTTGATGGCGTGATGTCACATTTTATCTTGCCTGATGATGCAGAGTTGGTAAGGTGAACTTCGGTTGCGTTGCCGTGAGCGAACTTTTGGTAAATTAAACTTTACAGTTGCCGCGGTGGTTTCATTGAGTAGAGAGAGTTCACCCATGCACAAAGATCCCTTGAACAACATTCATATCCAGTCCGAGCAGGTGATGATCACCCCGGCCGAGCTCAAACAGAAGTTGCCTATCTCCGAGCAGGCCCTGGCCTTCGTACAGGGGGCGCGCCAGACCATCTCCGACATCATTCATCGCCGAGACCATCGTCTGCTGGTGATCTGCGGCCCCTGCTCCATTCACGACATGGAGGCCGCCAAGGCGTACGCAACCCGCCTCAAGGCCTTACATGACGCTTACCGTGACTCTCTCTATATCGTGATGCGGGTCTATTTTGAGAAACCGCGAACCACCGTCGGCTGGAAGGGATTTATCAACGATCCCCATCTGGATGGCACCTTCGACGTGGAGCTGGGGCTGCACCGCGCCCGCGAGCTGCTGTGCTGGCTGGCCGAGCTGGAGTTGCCGCTGGCGACCGAGGCGCTCGATCCCATCAGTCCGCAATACTTGGCCGAGCTCTTCTCCTGGTCGGCGATCGGGGCGCGCACCACCGAGTCCCAGACTCATCGCGAGCTGGCCTCTGGCCTCTCCATGCCGGTCGGCTTTAAAAACGGCACCGACGGCAACCTCGGCACCGCCATCAACGCCATGCGTGCGGCCGCCATGCCGCACGCCTTCATGGGGATCAACCAGCAGGGCCAGGTGGCGCTGCTCCAGACCCAGGGCAACCCGGATGGTCACGTCATTTTGCGCGGTGGCAAGCACCCCAACTATGACTCGGTCAATGTCTCGTTGGCCGAAGAGGCGATGGAGGCGGCCGGTCTGCAACCTTGTCTGGTGGTCGATTGCAGCCACGGCAACTCCAACAAGGATTACCGGTTGCAGCCCAAGGTGGCCGACAACGTCATCCACCAGATCCAGGAGGGGAACCGCTCCATCATCGGCCTCATGCTCGAATCCCATCTGGAGGAGGGCAGCCAATCCTCCGAGCAGCCGCGCGAGTGCATGCGCTATGGCGTCTCCATCACCGATGCCTGCATCGGCTGGGATAGCACGGCCGAGCTGCTGGCGCGAGCCCACAAGGAGCTGGGGAGTGCGCTTGAGGCTCGACGGCAGCAGGCCTGACATTGAATAATCGACGGGCCGCCTCAAGGCGGCCCGCTTGCATGTAGAGAAGGGATGATGGCAAAAGAACTGGATGTCCTGCGGGACAAGATTGATGAAGTGGACCAAGAGCTGGTGACCTTGCTGGCCCGCCGGCTTGCATTGGTGGCCGAAGTGGGCGAGGTCAAGAGCCGTCACGGCCTGCCCATCTATGCCCCGGATCGCGAGGCGGCCATGCTAGCCCGTCGCCGCGAAGAGGCCGAGGCCAACGGTGTGCCGGGGGATCTCATCGAGGACGTGCTGCGCCGCATCATGCGCGAGTCCTATGCCAGTGAGAAAGACACTGGCTTTAAATGCATCAACCCATCACTGCGCCACGTGGTGGTGGTGGGCGGGCGTGGTGCGCTGGGCCGGTTGTTCGTCAATATGCTGCGTCTGTCCGGCTACCGGGTCGAGGTGCTGGAAAAAGAGGAGTGGGAGCGGGCCGATCACCTGCTGGCGGATGCCGGCATGGTGCTGGTGGCCGTGCCCATCGACGTGACCGAGGCGGTGATCGGCCAGCTGGGCCGCTTGCCGGAAGATTGCCTGCTGGTCGATCTCACCAGTACCAAGCAGGGGCCGCTCAACGCCATGTTGCAGGTGCATAACGGGCCTGTGCTCGGTCTGCACCCCATGTTCGGGCCGGATGTGGCAAGTTTTGCCAAGCAGGTCATCGTCTGCTGTACAGGGCGTCACCCCGAGGCGAGCGAGTGGTTGCGTCAGCAGATGACCATCTGGGGCGCGCGGCTGGTGCAGGTGAGCGCCGCTGAACACGACAGGGCCATGACCTTCATTCAGGCGCTGCGCCACTTCGCGACCTTTGCCTATGGCCGCCATCTGGCCGAGGAGCAGGCCGATCTTGAGCAGCTGCTCTCGTTGAGCTCCCCCATCTACCGCTTGGAGCTGGCCATGGTCGGGCGGCTGTTTGCCCAGGATCCGGCCCTCTACGCCGATATCATCCTCTCCTCACCGGAGAACCTGGCCATGATCCGCCGCTACTACGACGGCTTCGGTCGCTCGCTCGCCCTACTCGAGCAGGGGCAGCGGCAGGCGTTCGTGGCGTCGTTCAACGAGGTCGCTGACTACTTCGGCGAGCATGCCGGTCAGTTCCTGCGTGAGAGCAAG
Organism: Aeromonas simiae; assembly: GCF_000820125.1. GTDB lineage: Bacteria > Pseudomonadota > Gammaproteobacteria > Enterobacterales > Aeromonadaceae > Aeromonas > Aeromonas simiae. The sequence goes on from NZ_CDBY01000034.1 coordinate 51,591, forward strand.
CAGCTGCTTGCCCAGGCCAACGATCGTCGCCATCTGGCCTAAGCCATAGGGCGAGCATAAAAAAAGAGGGCTGCGGCCCTCTTGTTGTTTTCAATCCTTGCTGGGGCCTGCCAGGCTGCTGCGCAGATCTTCCTCCAGCCAGCCAAGGGGCAGGCTTAAGAGCTCGTCGATGAGTTCGCGCCGCTCCGATTTCTCCAGATAGGCGAGATAGAGGGGGCGGGTGAGGGGCTGCGCCTCCTGAACCAGGTGCAGGCGCCCCTGCTCCAGGTAGGGGCCTACCATGCGCCGCGGCAGATAGGCCGCGCCGCCATTGCCGAGCAGGAAGTGCAGCGCCATGCTGGCCGAGCTCGAATGCAGCACCGGCGTCTTTTGCAGGCTTTGCAAGCGGGCCGGCTGTGGCTCGAAGCTGGTGCCCCAGTCGAGGTGGATATGGGGCATCTGGGCCAGCTGGTCGCTGCCCACATTCGGCTCCCGGCTCACCAGTTCAAATACCAGCTCACCGATGGGATGCAGGGCGATCTCGTCGATCTTGGTCGGCTCGGAGAGCAGGGCCAAATCGAGGGAGCGCTCCAGCAACTGACGGCAGAGGTGCTCGCGTGAGGCGGTCTCGAGGCGCACCGCAAGGCCGGGGGCCAGGGCGTAGATGTGGCCCAGCCAATCATTGAAATCGAGCTCCCAGAACACAGGGGGCGCCCCGATGGCCAGCTGCTGGCTAAAGCCGGGGGAGAGGGCCACATCCTGCTTGGCGCGTCCCAGGGTGTGCAAGATGGCGTCAGCATAGGGGAGCAGTCGCTCGCCAGATGCGGTGAGGCGGATGTTATTGCGATGCCGCGCAAACAGGCTCACCCCTAGCTGCTGCTCCAGTTGGCGGATGCGAAAGCTGACCGCCGACTGGGTAAGGTAGAGATTCTCAGCTGCCCGGCCAAAGTGCCGGGTCTTGCTGACCTCGATAAAGGTCCGAAGCAGTTCGGTATCCATTAATCGAGCGACTCGTCGCCGCCGCCACCACCACCGTTGCCGCTATCAAAGCTGTTGCTCTCTTCCGCGCCACCGGCCACGGTGCACAGGCGGTGCACCCGCTTGGGACCGATCACCTTCAGGTATTTGAACCACACCTTGGCGTGAGGGTTGCCACCCGCTTCGCCCGATTTCACCTGAGCGATAAAGGCGGCCTCCACCTCATCACGAGGCTCCATGGCGCCCTGATAGAGAGCCAGCATGGCGGTACCAAATTTTTCGAGGCTGTCGGCCTCGGCAACAGTGAACTCGCCGCTGCGACGAAGACCACGTGGGAAATGTTTGAAGTCGTTGAAACGCTTATCAGATTCGAAGCTCATAAGTGATCTTTTTACTGGTTATGGATGCCTTCGCGGGCAAGTATCATCAGGCACGGCGATAGTGCAAAATCAATTTGCTCGCCATGTTAATGAAAATTTTTTATCGAAACACCGGGGATGCGAAAAAATTTCTGTTAATCGCGATGACGCGAAAAATAGAAGGGGCTGGAATCGTGATTTAAGGGGGAAAAGGGGGCTGACGAGCTCGCGACGGCGAGCCCGTCACAGCATTACTTCTGCTCCATGATGATCTGCAGCAGATCGCCCTCCAGCAAGGCCCGTTTGACCAAGGCAACCCCGCCGATGGTGGGCTGATTCTGGAAGCGGGCTCTGACGATGGGCAGGCCACGGTGAAAGCTAGGCAGGGACTGGTGCTCGACGCAGCGACGAATAGCGGGCATCAGGATCTCTTCGGCCACGGTGATCTCACCGGCCAGCAGCACTTTTTGCGGGTTGAACAGGTTGACCGTGATGGCGATGGCCCGCCCCAGATGCTCGCCCACATTTTCAAGCACGCTGCGCGCCAGCTCGTCCCCGGCCAGCGCGGCCTTACACACCTCTTCAATGGTGATGTGCTTGTCTTGCAGCCGGCTCTGGTGACCGCGGCTGATGAGCTCTTTCACCTGATCGATGATGGCCTCGTTGGAGGCGATGGTCTCGAGACAGCCGAAGTTACCGCAGTGGCAGCGTTTGCCGAGCGGGGCGACCTGGATGTGACCAATCTCGCCCACGTTGCGGTTTTGACCAAGAAACACCTGTCCCTTGGTGATGATCCCCGAGCCCGTCCCCTGGTGCACGCTCACCAGGATCGAGTCCATGCAATCGCGCGACTCACCGAAGAAGTGCTCGGCCAGTGCCAGCGAGCGGGTGTCATTGCCCACGTAGCAGGGGAGATTGAAGTGGTTCTCCAGCAGCTTGGCCAGCGGCAGGTTGCGGATCTGGTACTTGGGGGTGTAGATGACCATGCCGGTCTCGGGATTGACCAGACCCGGCATGATGAGCGCGATGGCGATGAGCTGGCGGTAGCGTTCACGATTCTGATCGATGAAGGCGCCAATCTCGCGCAGCAGCATGTCCACCACCGGCTGCTGGTCGATCTCGGTCACCTGGATGATGTGGTCATCGAGTGACTTGCCGTCGAGATCATACAAGGAGAGGTGCAGGTAGCCGCGGCCCAGCTTGGCCGACACGAAGTGAAAGCGGCTCTTGATGGTGTTGAGCGAGATGGCGCGGCGTCCCCCGGTGGAGGCCTGGGGGGCGCTCTCTCGGATCAGCCCGTGCTCAATGAGTTGACGGGTGATTTTGGTGACGCTGGCGGGAGCCAGATGGCTCAGTTCTGCTATCTTGACCCGCGAGATGGGGCCTTGCTGGTCAATCAGCCGGTATACGGCCGCACTGTTGACCTGCTTGATGAGATCTACGTTCGCTATTTGTCCGCCAGTCATCGTGTCTGCTTATTGGTTGTAGTGTCCGTTAACCACGGTCCCACGGACCGTGAAGTCCTGATCGAAGACAGTGAGGTTGGCTACCTTGCCGACCTGGATACTACCGAGACGCGAGTCCCATCCAATGGCCCGGGCAGGATAGAGGGTGGCCATACGCAGCGCCTCATCCAGCGGCAACCCGACCTGTTTCACCAGGTTTTCGACCCCCTCGATCATGGTGAGGGCCGAGCCGCCGAGTGTACCATTTTCGTCGACACACTGACCATCGCGGTAATAGACGGTTGCGCCACAAAAATCGAACTGATCGAAGCCTGCCGGGGCCCCGGCCGGGGCGGTGGCGTCGGTCACCAGCACCAGACGTTCACCGAGGATCTTGTGGGCTAGGCGCACGTTGGCCCAGTGCACGTGGTGACCGTCGACGATGATGCCGGCATAGACGTCGGGGCGATCGTAAATCGCGCCGACCACACCGGGCTCGCGGCCGTTGATGGTCGGGGTCATGGCGTTGTAGAGGTGGGTGGCGAAACGAATGCCGCAATCAAACCCCTGCATTGCCTGATCGTAACTGGCGGCGGTATGGCCGGCCGAGACCAGGATACCGGCCTCCACCAGACGGCGAATGTGGGCGGGGTCGTTACGCTCCGGGGCCAGGGTGATTTTACCGATGGCCTCATGATTGGCGCAGAAGAAGTCGATCATCTCATCGGCAGGCTGGCGGATCTGCTCGGCCGGATGGATCCCCTTGCGCTTGACATTGGTGTAGGGGCCTTCGAGATGGACACCGAGCACCTCGTTGGGGTGGGCGGCCATGTAGTCACGGGTTACCATGACGGCCCGCTTCATGTCCTCATCCGGGCTGGTGATGAGAGTTGGCAGGAAACTAGTGGTGCCTGATTTCAGGTTAGCCGCCTGCATGGTGGCCAGGGTCTCGACCGTGATGGCGTCATTGAACATGACTCCGCCGCAGCCGTTGAGCTGCACGTCGATGAAGCCGGCGCTCAGGTTGGCGCCGTGCAGGTCGTGGCGGGGCAGATCAGCCGGGATCGCCTCTTGTTCGACGATGGCGGCAATCTTGTCGCCATCGATCAGCAGGGCATGGCCGGTGAGGATCGCCTCACCGGTGTAGAGAGTGCAGTTGTGCAGTGCGTACATGGCGTTCTCCTTACAGGCGGCCGATGTTAGCAGCTTCCAGCTCCTGGAAGTAACGCACCGTCTTGACCTTGAGTTCCATGGTGGAGGGCTCGTCACAGACCACGATGCCCTTGGGGTGCAGTTGCAAGGTGGAGATAGTCCACATGTGATTGACGCAGCCCTCGACGGCGGCCTGTAGGGCCAGCGCCTTACCATGGCCGGTCACCAAGATCATGATCTCTTCGGCATCCATCAGGGTGCCCACGCCCACGGTCAGCGCCAGCTTGGGAACCTGATTGATGTCGCCATCGAAGAAACGGGAGTTGGCGATGCGGGTGTCCTCGGTCAGGGTCTTGAGGCGGGTGCGTGAGGCGAGGGAGGAGGCCGGCTCATTGAAGGCGATGTGGCCGTCGTTGCCGACGCCGCCCATGAACAGGTGGATCTTGCCGTAGGACTTGATCTTCTCCTCGTAGCGCTGGCACTCGGCCAGCAGATCCTCGGCATTGCCGTTGAGAATGTTGATGTTCTCGGGGCGGATGTCGATGTGGTTGAAGAAGTTGTTGTACATGAAGCTGTGGTAGCTCTGCGGGTGATCTTCCGGCAGGCCGACATACTCGTCCATGTTGAAGGTGACCACGTGCTCGAAGCTCACCTCGCCCGCCTGATGCAGCTCGATCAGCCGCTTGTAGGTCGAGAGCGGCGTGCCGCCGGTCGGCAGACCCAGCACGAACGGACGATCGCGGGTCGGCTTGAAGGCATTGATGCGATCGACAATGTAACGGGCAGACCACAGACCGACTTGGCTGGCGGACTTCAACGGGATCAGACGCATGGGATACCTCTCTGGTCAGGTGCCGGGTGAACCCTGGCATGGAATCGGAATCGTAAGTTGTTTCATAGCGTAAATAAAGATTCCGACATGTGCCACACAATTTGCTCATCCATATGTCATTTGGGTGATAATGATCACGAAAGATGGTTTATTAATTTGCAGGGCGAAATAAAAGACATAGACTGAAAATCAAGCCAATAGGCTTATGCAAAGGCAAGTCTAAAGCACTTATTTTGAAACAAGAATTCAAACTAGCACTATAAGGAGAGGGAGCCGTGAACATTCTCGGTTATTTGCAAAAAATCGGCCGCGCGCTGATGGTACCGGTGGCAGTACTACCCGCCGCCGCCATCCTGATGGGGATTGGCTACTGGATTGACCCGAATGGCTGGGGCGGTGGTAGCCCGGTTGCCGCCTTCCTGATCAAGGCAGGGGCCGCCATCATCGACAGCATGCCTGTGCTGTTCGCGGTCGGTGTTGCCTACGGCATGTCCAAGGATAAGGACGGCGCTGCGGCCCTGGCGGGCCTGGTGGGCTTCCTGGTGGTCACGACCCTGTTGAGCCCGGGCGCCGTGGCCCAGATCAAGGGGATCCCGGCCGATCAGGTGCCTGCCGCCTTTGCCAAGATCAGCAACCAGTTTGTCGGCATTCTGTGCGGTGTCATCGCTGCCGAGCTGTATAACCGCTTCAGCAGCGTTGAGCTGCACAAGGCGCTGGCCTTCTTCTCGGGCCGCCGTCTGGTGCCGATCGTGACCTCTGTGGTGATGATCGTCGTCTCCTTCATTCTGATGGCGGTATGGCCGGTCATTTACGGTGGTCTGGTGAGCTTTGGCGAGTCCATCGTCAACCTGGGCTCCGCCGGCGCCGGCATCTACGCCTTCTTCAACCGTCTGCTGATCCCGGTCGGCCTGCACCACGCCCTGAACTCGGTGTTCTGGTTCGACGTGGCCGGTATCAACGACATCCCGAACTTCCTCGGTGGTCAATCGTCCATCGACGCGGGTAAAGCCGTGGTGGGTGTAACCGGTATGTATCAGGCCGGCTTCTTCCCCATCATGATGTTCGGTCTGCCGGGTGCGGCGCTGGCCATCTACCACGCGGCCAAGAAAGAGAACAAAGAGAAAGTGGCGTCCATCATGATCGCCGCCGCCTTTGCCGCCTTCTTTACCGGTGTCACCGAGCCGCTCGAGTTCTCCTTTATGTTCGTGGCGCCCGTGCTGTATGTCATTCACGCCCTGCTGACCGGCCTGTCTGTCTTCATCGCCGCCAGCATGCAGTGGATCGCCGGTTTCGGCTTCAGCGCCGGTCTGGTGGATATGGTGCTCTCCAGCCGCAACCCGCTGGCCGTCCACTGGTACATGCTGCTGGTACAGGGCCTGGTCTTCTTCGGCCTCTACTACGTGGTGTTCCGCGCCGTGATCGCCAAGTTCAACCTCAAGACCCCGGGTCGTGAGGATGACGAAGCCGCTTCGGTGGTCACCAACCAGCCGACCGACAAGACCGAGCTGGCCCGTCAATACCTCGAGGTGCTGGGGGGTCACGACAACCTGGTCACCATCGACGCCTGCATCACCCGTCTGCGCCTGACCATGAAGGATCGCAGCATCGTCGACGAGCGCAAGCTCAAGGCCCTCGGTGCCGCCGGTGTGGTCAAGCTCGGCGAGCAGAACCTGCAAGTGATTCTGGGCCCCTTGGCCGAGATCATCGCCGGTGAAATGAAGTCCCTGCGTTAACCCGGCGCCTGTCGCCACAAGACTAAGTCCATTGTTGACATAAATAAGGGCCCCGCCTGGGGCCCCATATAACAAGCCAAGAACCATCCAACCTTTACTTCAAACGAGAGCAGCAGCTATGAACTTGAAACAGTCACTGTTAGCCATTGCCATGTCTTCCGCTTTTGTCGCCCACGTCCAGGCCGCCGATGCCGCCAAGCAGGCCGTGGTCGACTCGCTTGCCAACAATCTGCTGGTGAAATACGAAGTGGTCACCAATGACGGCGCCGGTGCCGGCATCGATTGCCAGGCACTCGGCTCCGAGTGGACCAGTTGCGGCGTTGCCAAGCTGCACCTGACCAACCAGGGGACCAGCGTCGACAGCAAGGAGTGGGAGCTCTACATCCACTCCATCCGCCGGATCCAGCGGGTCGACAACGAGCAGTTCACCATCACTCACCTGACCGGCGATCTCTATCGCCTGACCCCGACCGACAAGTTCCAGGGCTTTGCCAAGGATGCCACGGTCGAGGTGCCGCTGGTGGTGGAGTACTGGGTGTTGTTCGAATCTGACATCATGCCGAACTGGTACATCTCTGCCGAGGGCGCCGAGCCCAAGGTGATCGCCAGCATGAGCGACATCAATGATGCCACCCGCTACGAGAAGCCGATGCCGGCCGATGGCTGGAAGCGCACCAAGGATGACAACAACATCCTGATGAACAGCGAGACCCGCTTCGCGGCCAACCAGACCAGCGCCCTGCTGCCGGCGGCCAAGATCGCCAACCAGATAGTGCCGACCCCGCTCAAGCAGGAGATCAAGGCCGGCGCACCGGTGGATCTCTCCAGCATCAAGCTCGATGCGCTGGATCTCCCCTCCGATCGTGCCGAAGCCCTCAAGGCCGAGCTGACCCGCCTGGGTGTCACCCTCTCCGACACCGGCTATCCGGTCTCCATCAAGCTCGGCAGCAAGGTCAAGCAGGCCGAAGGGTACGATATGACCATTGGCCAGCAGGGCACGGTGATCCGTGGTCACGACGTGGCGGGGGCCTTCTGGGGCGCCCAGTCGCTGCTCTCTTTGCTCGGGGTCGACAACAAGCAGGTCTCCCCGATGCGTGTCGAGGATGCGCCGCGCTTTGAATACCGCGGCATGCAGACCGACGTGGCCCGTCACTTCAGAAGCGCCGAGACCATGAAGAAGCTGGTCGATCAGATGGCCGCCATGAAGCTCAACGTGCTGCATCTGGGCCTGACCAACGATGAGGGCTGGCGTATCGAGATCCCGGGTCTGCCCGAGCTGACCGAGGTGGGCAGCAAGCGCTGCCACGATCTCAGCGAGACCCAGTGCCTGCTGCCGCAGCTGGGCTCCGGCCCGACCAGCGACAACATGGGCACCGGTTTTTACAGCAAGGCCGACTACATCGAGCTGGTGCGCTACGCCAAGGCGCGCGGCGTGACCGTGATCCCCGAGATCAACATGCCGGCCCACGCCCGTGCCGCCGTGGTCTCCATGGAGGCGCGCTACAAGCGGCTGCTGGCCGAGGGCAAGGAGGACGAGGCACTCAAGTTCCGTCTGACCGACCCGCAGGACACCTCCAACGTCACCTCGGTGCAGTTCTACGACAAGATGTCCTTCATCAACCCCTGCCAGCCGGGCGCCGCCAACTTCGTGGCCAAGGTGATGGAAGAGGTGGCCCAGATGCACCAGGCTGCCGGTCAGCCGCTGACCGCCTGGCACTACGGTGGTGACGAAGCCAAGAACATCATGCTGGGGGGCGGCTATCAGGACCCGGCCGTCACCAAGAAGGAAGAGCTGGTGGGCTGGCGCGGCAACACCGACTGGAGCAAGCAGGACAAGCCGTTTGGCAAGTCCCCTGTGTGCCAGAAGATGATCGCCGATGGCAAGATCAAGGACGTGGCCGAGCTGCCGGTCTACTTCGCCAAGGAGGTGAGCGAACTGGTCAAGGGTCATGGCTTTGACACCCTGCAAGCCTGGGAAGATGGCCTGAAGTACGCCAAGGACGCCAGCGTCTTTGCCACCGCCAACACCCGCGTCAACTTCTGGGAGACCCTCTACTGGGGTGGCTTCAACGAGGCGATGAAGTGGGCCCACAACGGCTATGAAGTGGTGCTCTCGAACCCGGACTACCTCTACTTCGACTTCCCGAACGAGGTTCACCCGGCCGAGCGCGGCTACTACTGGGCTACCCGCTTCAACGACACCCGCAAGGTGTTCGCCTTCGCCCCGGAGAACCTGCCGCAGAACGCCGAGACCTCGGTTGACCGCGACGGTAACGCCTTCGTGGCCAAGGGTGACCAGGAGCCGGTCAAGTTCAAGGGGATCTCCGGCCAGCAGTGGAGTGAGACCATCCGCACCGATGCGCAGTACGAGTACATGGTCTATCCGCGCATCTTCTCCCTGGCTGAGCGTGCCTGGCACAAGGGGAGCTTCGAGCTGCCTTACGTGAAGGGGCGCGAGTTCTCCGGCGAGACCAAGCACGTCAACAAGGCGGCGCTCAACCAGGAGTGGAACCGCTTTGCCAACGTACTGGGCCAGCGCGTGCTGCCCAAGCTGGATCAGGCCGGGGTCGAGTATCGCCTCTCCGTGCCGGGGGCCCGCGTCGTCGGTGGCGTGCTGGAGGCTAACGTCGATCTGCCGGGTCTGCCGATCCAGTACAGCTTGGATGGCAAGCGCTGGAGCGCCTATGACGCCGCCGCCAAGCCGCAAGTGAGCGGTAAGGTCTACCTGCGCACCGTCAGCTTCGATGGCAAGCGGGTGAGCCGTGTTACCGAGGTGAACGGCTAACCGTTCGTGATACCGGGAGGGTCGGTTGGCCCTCCCTCCTTGGGCAAGGGGTTGGAGCCGCGACCCCTTGCCCAAGGGGGCCTACTGACTTCCTTGACGTTGTGTGTTGTGCTCATATTGTTATCAATGGGTTACCCGCGCTTAGGCGCGGGTTTTTTTATCGATGACGGGCACATGGGACAGAAATAGCGGTTGAGCGCAGGGGCTGAATGGTGGATCATATTCGGCTTGATGTCGGGTGTGGCGCTGGCCGCCCCGCGATGTACGACTTTTGAGGTGAGCCCATGACTCAGGCTAGCAGCCCAACCAACTTTATCCGCCAAATCATCGACGAGGATCTGGCCAGCGGTAAGCACAGCAGTGTGCATACCCGCTTCCCGCCGGAGCCTAACGGCTATCTGCACATCGGCCACGCCAAGTCCATCTGCCTGAACTTCGGCATCGCCCGCGACTATCAGGGCCAGTGCAACCTGCGCTTCGACGACACCAACCCGGTGAAAGAAGACATCGAGTATGTCGAGTCCATCAAGCGTGATGTGCAGTGGCTCGGTTTCCAGTGGAACGGCGAGGTGTGCTACTCCTCCGACTATTTTGACAAGCTGCACGGCTACGCCATCGAGCTTATCGAGAAGGGGCTGGCCTATGTGGACGAGCTGACCCCGGAGCAGATGCGCGAGTACCGCGGCACCCTGACCGAGCCGGGCAAGAACAGCCCGTTTCGCGAGCGCTCGGTCGACGAGAACCTGGCCCTGTTCGAGAAGATGAAGAACGGCGAGTTCGCCGAGGGTACCGCCTGCCTGCGCGCCAAGATCGACATGGCTTCCCCTTTCATGGTGATGCGCGATCCGGTGATCTATCGCATCAAGTTTGCCCACCACCACCAGACCGGTGACAAGTGGTGCATCTACCCCATGTACGACTTCACCCACTGCATCTCCGATGCGCTGGAGGGGATCACCCACTCCCTGTGCACCCTGGAGTTCCAGGACAACCGCCGTCTTTATGACTGGGTGCTGGACAACATCAGCATCGAGTGCCACCCGCGTCAGTACGAGTTCTCCCGTCTGAATCTCGAATACACCGTCATGTCCAAGCGCAAGCTGAACCAGCTGGTGACCGAGAAGCACGTGGAAGGGTGGGACGATCCGCGCATGCTGACCGTCTCCGGCCTGCGTCGCCGCGGTTACACCCCGGCGGCCATCCGCGAGTTCTGCCTGCGTATCGGCGTCACCAAGCAGGACAACATCGTCGAGATGGGGATGCTGGAGGCTTGCATCCGTGACGATCTCAACGAGAACGCCCCGCGCGCCATGGCGGTATTGAATCCGGTCAAGGTGGTGATCGAGAACCTGGATCACGATGAGACCCTGACGGCGCCGGCACACCCGAACAAGCCCGAGATGGGCTCCCGCGAACTCCATTTCGGCCGCGAGATCTTCATCGATCAGGCTGATTTTCGCGAAGAGGCCAACAAGCAGTTCAAGCGTCTGGTGCTGGGCAAGGAGGTGCGCCTGCGCAACGCCTACGTCATCAAGGCCGAGCGGGTCGAGAAGGATGCCGAAGGCAAGGTTACCTGCATCTACTGCTCCTACGATGCCGACACCCTGGGCAAGGACCCGGCCGATGGTCGCAAGGTGAAGGGGGTGATCCACTGGGTCAGCGCTACCACCTCGCTGCCGGCGGAGATCCGCCTCTACGATCGTCTGTTCAAGGTGCCGAACCCGGGCGCCGAAGAGGACTTCGAGGCGGCCCTGAATCCGGAATCCCTGGTGATCATCGAGGGGGCCCGTGTCGAGGCGTCGCTCAAGGAGGCCAAGCCGGAGTTTGCCTACCAGTTCGAGCGCGAAGGCTACTTCTGCGCCGACAACAAGCTCTCCAGCGCCGACCATCTGGTGTTCAACCGCACCGTGGCGCTGCGCGACTCTTGGGGCAAGGTGGAAGGCTAAGTCAGCCTGATGCGAAACAAGGCGGGGTGACCCGCCTTTTTGCTGCCCGTTTGGCAGGAAGGCCAGATAGCAAAAAGCCAGCCCTGGGGCTGGCTTTTCTGATGGGGTCGGCCGGACTCAGTCGTCGGCGTGGGCGCAAGTCCCGTCGGCACAGTGACCATACAGATAGAGGCTGTGATTGGTCAGACGGATGTTGTGCTTCTTGGCGATCTCGCTCTGGCGCTGCTCAATAACGTCATCGGAGAATTCGATCACCTTGCCACAGTCGAGGCACACCAGGTGGTCGTGATGCTCCTGGCTGGAGAGCTCAAACACCGACTTGCCGCCCTCAAAGTGGTGACGGGTGACGATGCCGGCGTCGTCAAACTGGTTGAGAACGCGATACACGGTGGCCAGACCAATCTCTTCACCTTGGTCGATCAGGCGCTTGTAGAGTTCTTCGGCGCTGGTGTGGTGGCACTCCGGCTGCTGCAGGATTTCCAGGATCTTGACGCGGGGAAGGGTGACCTTGAGCCCGGCCTTTTTCAACGCTTGGTTATTGTCAGCCATAGTATTAGTTATTCGCATTCTCTGTGGTGGGGCTATTCTGATTGACTGCCACGCGAATGGCAACCTCGAACTGGCTAAGCGAACCATTATAGAGTTTTCGATTAACGAAAATAAACACGTAAATTCAAAGGCTTTTCTCCATTCAGCCCAAAGCCAGATTAGAGCAATCGCTCTTGAGGTACAGGCACGAATGTTGCTATGATGTAACTAATGTTACTGGTCGGATGAGAAGCAATGGAATGGCTCTTCCGGCGTGCCAGCCTGGTACGCCACGCCCTCAACTGGTGGCCTCCGTTCCGGGGCGCCGGGATCAAGATAGAAGCCTTGAGCGATGACTACCGCTATTGCCGGGTGGTGCTCAAGGCGCGCTGGTCGACCCGCAATGCCAATCGTACCCAGTTCGGCGGCAGCATGTTTGCGATGACCGATCCCATCTATCCCCTGATGCTGATGGGGTACTTCAAGAACCACTACTACGTCTGGGACAAGTCGGGCGACATCGACTACATCAAGCCGGGCAAGGGACCGCTGGTGGCCGAGTTCACCTTGAGCGACAGCTCGCTGGCCGCCATCGTGGCGGCGACCGAAGGGGGGGATAAGCACTTCCCTGAATTCAGCGTCTCCATCCAGGATGGCAAGGGGGAGGTGGTGGCCAAGGTGCGCCGCACCCTCTATGTGCGTAAGCGGCGCGAGCACCGGAGCTGCGCCTGAAAACAGAGAAGCCCCGCACTGCGGGGCTTCTTGCTACCAGGGTCAGACCAGGCTGCCCCACAAGTCGTACTCGTCGGCGTGCTCTATCTGCACCCGCACCAGATCGCCCGGCTTGAGGGTGGTGGCGCCATTGAGGTAGACCAGACCGTCGATCTCCGGCGCATCGGCCATGGAGCGACCGGTCGCCCCCTCTTCGTCCACCTCGTCGATCAGCACGTCCATCTGCTGGCCTACCTTGCGGGCGAGCTTGCGGATGGAGACCTGCTGTTGCAGCTCCATGAAGCGCTGGAAGCGCTCTTCTTGAACCTCTTCCGGCACCGGATCCGGCAGCTCGTTGGCCTTGGCCCCTTCTACCGGGCTGTATTTGAAGCAGCCAACCCGATCCAGCTCTGCCTTGTCGATGAAGTCGAGCAGCATTTGGAACTCTTCTTCGGTCTCGCCGGGGAAGCCGACGATGAAGGTGGAGCGCAGGATGATCTCGGGGCAGATCTCGCGCCACTTCTGGATGCGCTCCAGGGTGCGCTCGACAGTGCCCGGGCGCTTCATCAGTTTCAGGATGCGCGGGCTGGCATGTTGCAGCGGAATGTCGAGGTAGGGCAGTACCTTGCCATCGCGCATCAGCGGGATGACGTCATCCACGTGCGGGTAGGGGTAGACGTAGTGCAGGCGCACCCACATGCCGAGCTTGGAGAGCTCCTCGCACAGGGCCACCATGCTGGTCTTGACCGGCATGCCGTCGTAAAAGCCGGTGCGGTGCTTCACATCAACCCCATAGGCGGAGGTGTCCTGAGAGATGACCAGGATCTCTTTGACGCCGGCCTCTTTGAGGCGTTTGGCCTCGGCCAGCACCTCACCGATGGGGCGGCTCACCAGATCCCCGCGCATGGAGGGGATGATGCAGAAGGTGCAGCGGTGGTTGCACCCTTCGGAGATCTTCAGATAAGCGTAATGACGCGGGGTGAGCTTGACCCCGTGGGCCGGCACCAGGCTGGTGAAGGGGTTGTGGGTCGGCTTGGCGACGTACTTGTGGACGTGACCCAGCACCTCTTCATAGGCGTGCGGGCCGGTGATCTCGAGTACCTTGGGGTGGATTTCGCGGATCTGATCCTCTTTGGCGCCGAGGCAGCCGGTGACGATCACCTTGCCGTTTTCAGAGAGCGCCTCGCCGATGGCCTCGAGGGATTCTTGCACCGCGCTGTCGATGAAACCGCAGGTGTTGACCACCACCAGTTCCGCATCGTCATAGCTGGGTACCACATCGTACCCTTCGGTACGCAGTTGGGTCAGAATGCGCTCGGAGTCGACCAGGTTCTTCGGGCAACCGAGCGAGACAAAGCCGACTTTTGGCGGCTGGTTGGGGGTGCTGCTCATTCACTCATGCTCACAGTGCATTAAAGGCGCGGGATTTTACCAGCATGAGGGGCACAAACAAAGGCCAAAAACTGTACGCAAAGAGAGCGCTGGAAAAATGCGCGGCCCGGTCGAGGCTGGGGCGTGCAATCGGAGATAATCGCGCGGGTTTTTCCTCTCTGGCATCTTGATTGCATACACCGAGACAGCGTCAATCATTTGTCCGGGAGTCAACATGGAAATCAACGCAACCAATCTGCTGCAGGAGATGCAGGGGCTCAAGATCGAGGCGGGCAACAGTCTGGGGGCCCAGCCGAGCCAGAATGTTGGCGCCGATTTCGGCAGCATGCTGAGCCGGGCGCTCGACAACGTCAATGAGCTGCAAGGTCAGGCGAACGATCTGCGCACCCGCTTTGACATGGGGGATCGCTCCATCGATCTTTCCGATGTCATGATTGCGGGGCAAAAATCCACCATCGCCTTCGAGGCGACGGTGCAGGTTCGCAACAAGGTGGTCGAGGCGTACAAGACCATCATGAATATGCCAGTGTAAGGAACTAGCCTGTGGCCACGGAACAGAACGGCGATCTCCTGCTGCAAGACGGCGCCGCCACCTTGGATGAGCACGAGCAGAAGAGCTCGGCGTTTGGCAGCATCCTCTCCAACAGCGACATCCTGCGCCAGATCACCCTGATCCTGGGGCTGGCCATCTGCCTGGCTATCGCGGTTTTCATCCTGCTGTGGGGCAAAGAGCCCGACATGCGGCCGCTGGGTACCTTCAGCACCGAACAGCTGGTGAAAACCCTCGATTACCTCGATCAGCAGAAGATCCCCTACGAGGTGGATGGCAAATCGGTGCTGGTCAATGCCGAGAAGTACCCCGATATCCGCTTGCAGTTGACCCGTGCCGGGCTGGGCGCCGCGGATGACAGCGCCATCGGCGGTGAGGACATCCTGCTCAAGGACTCGAGCTTCGGCGTGAGCCAGCGGATGGAGGCCGAGCGTCTCAAGCTGAGCCGGGAGCGCCAGCTGGCCAGCGCCATCGAGCAGTTCCAGTCGATCGCCAAGGCCCAGGTGCTGCTGGCCATCCCGAAAGAGAACGTGTTTGCCCGCAACGAGCGCAAGCCGAGCGCCACCGTGGTGGTCAGCCTCAAGGGGGCGGCGCTTGAGCAGGGCACGGTCGATGCCATCGTCGACATGGTGGCCTCCGCCGTGCACGGCCTGGAGCCGAGCCGGGTCACCGTCACCGATCAGGGGGGGCGCCTGCTCAACTCCGGCTCCCAAGACCCGATCGCGGTGCAGACCCGCCGCGAGTTTGCGATGCAGCAAAAGCAGGAGCTCGAATACAAACAGAAAATTGACGCCATCCTGATCCCGGTGCTCGGCGCCGATAACTACACCGCCGAGGTGGATCTCGCCCTCGACTTCACTCAGCAGGAGCAGACCCGCAAGACCTTCAACCCGGACTTGCCTGCGGTGCGCTCCGAGATGACCATGGAGGAGAACAGCGCCAACGGTCAGAGCCAGGGAGTCCCCGGCGCCCTTTCCAACCAGCCGCCCGCCAACGCCACCATTCCCGAGCAGGCCACCGGCGCCAATGCCGCCAGCAGTTCGGGCCGCTCGCGTAAAGAGGCAACCCGCAACTTCGAACTCGACACCACGGTGAGCCACACCCGGCGTCAGATGGGGGGGATCCGCCGCATGACGGTCTCGGTGGCGGTCGACTACAAGACGGCTCCGGCGGGGGCCGATGGCAAGATAAACCGTGAGCCGCGTAGTCAGGCCGAGCTCGATACCCTGCGCCGGGTGCTCAGCGGTGGCCTTGGCTTCGACGTGACCCGTGGCGATACCTTGGAGGTGGTCACCATCCCCTTCAACCGTCCCGAGCTCGATGCGGTGGCCGAGCCCCCCCTCTACGATCAGCCCTGGTTCTGGCGCGCCGTGCGTATCGCCGCCTCGGTGCTCATCATCATCGTGCTCATCGTGACCGTGGTGCGGCCCATGCTCAAACGGCTGCTCTATCCGGATGCCAGACCCGAGCATGAGGTGGATCTGGACAACCACACCGTGCTGGGGGGCGACGACGAGTTGAGCCTGCTGGCCGCTCAGGCCGAGGCCGAGCCGGTGTTTGGTCTGCGCGATGGTCATCTCAAGCTGCCTGACCTGCACCGTGACGAAGATTTGCTCAAGGCTGTGCGCGCTCTGGTAGCGAATGAACCCGACCTGGCGGCCCAGGTCATCAAGGAGTGGGTAACCAAAGATGCCTGATAGCAATAACCAAGTGACCGGCAACGACATCACCGATGCCCAGCGTCAGATCCTTGACAACATGAGTGGCATGGAGATGGCGGCCGTGCTGATGCTGAGCCTCAACGAAGAGGACGCGGCGCAGATCTTCCGCCATCTCGAGCCCAAGCAGGTGCAGCGCCTTGGCATGTCGATGGCCTCCATGTCGGATTTCAGCCACGACCGGGTTGCGGCGGTGCACCGCCAGTTTATCGACGACATTCAGAAGTACACCAACATCGGGATCGGCAGTGAGGACTTCGTGCGCAAGGCCTTGGTGGCCGCGCTCGGTGAAGACAAGGCCAGCAACCTGGTCGATCAGATCATCCTCGGCTCCGGGGCGCGCGGGCTCGATTCGCTCAAGTGGATGGATGCCCGCCAGGTGGCCAGCATCATCCAAAACGAGCACCCGCAGATCCAGACCATCGTCCTCTCCTACCTCGAGCCCGAGCAGTCGGCCGAGATCTTGAGCCAGTTCCCGGAGCAGGTGCGCCTCGATCTGGTGATGCGTATCGCCAACCTCGAAGAGGTGCAACCGGCGGCGCTGCAAGAGCTCAACGACATCATGGAGAAGCAGTTCGCCGGCGCGGCTGGTGCCCAGGCGGCCAAGATGGGCGGCCTGAAGGCGGCGGCCAACATCATGAACTACCTCGACACCAACGTCGAAGGGCAGTTGATGGACGCCATCCGCGATGCCGACGAGGAGATGAGCCAGCAGATCCAGGATTTGATGTTCGTGTTCGAAAACCTCATCGATGTGGACGATCGCGGCATCCAGACCCTGCTGCGCGAGGTGCCGGGGGATCTGTTGCAGCGGGCCCTCAAGGGCTCGGACGATCAGATGCGCGAGAAGGTGTTCAAGAACATGTCCAAGCGGGCGGCCGAGATGCTGGCCGACGATCTGGAGGCGATGGGCCCGATCCGCGTCTCCGAGGTGGAGGCGGCGCAAAAGGAGATCCTCTCCATCGCCCGCCGTCTGGCCGATGCCGGCGAAATCATGCTGGGCGCCGGTGGTGGCGACGAGTTCCTGTAAGCCATGAGCGATCGCAAGTTAAGGGGTTACCTGCGCCCGGAGCAGGATGGCATCGAGGTGCAGGACTGGGGCTGGCCGCAGATGGAGAGCGGCCCGCAGATGGAGAGCAATGCCCTGGGGCTGGCGCCTGACTGGTATCAGCACGAGGAGCCCGAGCCCGAGGCAGACGCTGAGCCGGAGCCGACACCCACCCTGACCGCCGAGGAGCTGGAGGCGATCCGCCAGGCCGCCTGGGAGGAGGGGATGCAGGAGGGGCGTGAGGCCGGTTTTGCCAAGGGGCTCGAAGAGGGCAAGCTCGAAGGGTTACAGCAGGGGCACGCTGCCGGTCTCGAGCAGGGGCGTGAGGAGGGGCTCGCCATGGGGCGCGAGCTGGTTGAGCAGGCGGTCGCTCACTGGCAGCAGCTCGCCTCCCGCCTCGCCACCCCCTTGGCCGAGCTGGACGACGAGGTGGAGCAGCAACTGCTGAGCCTGACTTTGCAGCTGACCAAGGCCCTGATCAAGCACGAGGCCGAGACCTCGCCCCGGTTGCTGCTGGCCGCCCTCAAGGAGGGGCTGGCCCAGTTGCCGGCGGCCGAGAGCGGCGTCACCTTGCAACTGCATCCGGAGGACGTGGAGCGGGTGGTGGCCGCCTTTGGCGCCGAAGAGTGCGAAAAGCGCGGCTGGCGCCTCGAGGCCGACCCCACCCTTTCCCTCGGCGACGTGCAGCTCGCCACCACGCTGTCTAGCATCGACATGCAGCTGGAGGCCCGCATCAATCAGCTGCTGCGCAACTTCCTGCGCGACAACCACGGGGAGTAAGCCCATGCATCGCACTCTGCTCAGCCGCATGCAACGCTATCGGGTGGCCGACATCGCCCCGCGCACCCCGGTCGCCGGCAAGTTGACGCGGGTGGTGGGGCTGACTTTGGAGGCGGTCGGGTGCCGCGCCGCCATCGGCTCACTGTGCCGCATCGATACCCTCGATGGGGTGCTTGAGGCCGAGGTGGTCGGCTTTGCCGGCGAGCGGCTCTACCTGATGCCGAGCGAGCAGCTCAAGGGGGTGATCCCCGGCGCCAGGGTGGTGCCCCTCTCCGAGGAGCAGGGCATTCCGGTCGGCATGAGCCTGCTCGGCCGGGTCATCGATGGCATCGGCCAGCCGCTCGACGGGCTCGGCCCCATTCTCACCGCCCACACCGCCCGTTTCGCCGCTCGCGGCATCAACCCGCTGGCCCGCCGCCCGATCCATCAGCCGATGGACGTGGGGGTGCGTGCCATCAATGCGGTGTTGACCGTGGGGCAGGGGCAGCGGATGGGGCTGTTTGCCGGCTCGGGGGTCGGCAAGTCGGTGCTGCTTGGCATGATGACCCGTGGCTCGGTGGCCGACGTGGTGGTGGTGGGCCTCATCGGGGAGCGGGGCCGGGAGGTGAAAGAGTTCATCGAGGAGATCCTCGGCGTCGAGGGGCGCGAGCGCGCCGTGGTGGTGGCGGCCCCCGCCGATGCCTCGCCGCTGATGCGCCTCAAGGGGTGCGAAACCGCCATCACCATCGCCGAGTATTTCCGCGATCAGGGGCTGAACGTGCTGCTCTTGATGGATTCACTGACCCGCTACGCCCAGGCCCAGCGCGAGATAGCCCTGGCGGTCGGCGAGCCGCCGGCGACCAAGGGCTACCCGCCTTCGGTGTTCGCCAAATTACCGGCGCTGGTGGAGCGAGCCGGCAACGGCGGGGAGGGGCAGGGCTCCATCACGGCCTTTTTCACCGTGTTGACCGAAGGGGATGATCTGCAAGATCCCATCGCCGATGCGGCGCGCGCCATCCTCGACGGCCACATCGTGCTGTCGCGCGAGCTGGCCGATGCCGGCCACTACCCGGCCATCGACATCGAAAAGTCGATCAGCCGGGTCATGCCTCAGGTCACCTCGCCCGAACACCTGCAACTGGCGCGGCTGCTCAAGCAGTATTACTCCCTCTACCAGCAGAACCGTGATCTCATCAGCATCGGCGCTTACAGCCAGGGGGCCGATCCGCGCATCGACCGCGCCATCTTGCAAAAGCCCTATCTGGATCAGTTCTTGCAGCAAGGGATGCGCGAGGTGGTCGGCTATGACACCGGGCTGGCCGAGCTGGAGATGGTGACGGGGCCGCTCAACCGATGAGTAAGGAGGCGCGATGAGCAAGGGGTTGCAACTGTTGGCCGGTCAACTGGCCGAGGCGGAGCAGCGCTGCGCCATGGCGCTGGCCAAGGCGCGCCAGGATCTCAAGCTCTTCATGGAGCAGCAGGAGGCGCTCAGCCACTACCGCCAGATCTACCAGCAGCAGTGGACCGAGCGCGGCCTGCAAGGGATCGCCGCCCAGCAGAACGTGCAGTACCAGGCCTTCATCAACAAGCTGCAACTGGCCGCAGAGCAGCAGTATGAGGGGGTATTGCAGGTGCGCCAGGCGGTGGAGCAGCGCAAGCAGGAGTGGCTCGCCACCCAGCAAAAGCGCAAGGCGGTGGAGCTGTTGCTGGCCAAGCAGGCCGAGCGGGCTCGCCAGAAGGCGGAGCGCCAGGAGCAGAAAATGCTGGATGAGTTCGCCACCCGCAGCTACCTGCATCGGCCTCAGCCGTAACCCGTCAAGATAATGGCCCGGTAGTTGCATTCTACCGGACAGGCACCTTGGCCCGTCCGCTCTTGCGTGACCTGACGACAACCAGAGCAGGAGTTCATCATGACAGCCCCATCCCTTCTTACTCTTTCCGCCGGCGCATCCGAGCCGCTGCAGGGCGCACGTCCGGCAAAGAGCGGTGTGCCCGAAGAGAGCTTCGCCCTCTGGCTCTCCCCCGATTCGGCCGAGCAGGGCGATGTGCCTGTCAGCGAAAAAGAGGTGAGTAAAGAGGCCTCGGCGCAGGAGAAGCAGGGGGACGCGCTGCCGGAGGGCGGCGAAGAGTTGCCGCTCGATCTGCTCAGCCGCCTCGAAGCCTCGCTGCACACCTGCACCCAGCTGGTGATGGCGGCGCCGAGCGCAGGGCTGGGGGAGCAGGAGGCGCCGCCGCTGGACGAGGGGGAGTTAGTGGCCGCGCGCCCCATGGCGGTGGCTGCACCGGTAAAGCGTGACGCCGCCGATGCCGTACAGGGGGCTGCGCTCGCCGCTGCGGGGCAGGCCAAGGGCGCCGTCCCCTCGGCGCCACTCCCCGATGCTGAGGTGAGGCCGGCTCCCGATGGCGACTCGCCGCATAATGAGGGCGGTATTGCGCTATCTCGCTTGCAGGCTGCCGGAATGCAGGTGGTCGATGCGCAGCCCGAGCCGGTCGAGACGCCCCGTTTGCCAGGGGCAGACAAAACCGCGATAACTACGGCGCAAACTACGCCGCAAACCATGGCGCAGGCTCCGCTCAAGCAGAGTGAGCCCAGTGCCGTTGTCTCTCCTAACCAGATGCAGGACGCCCACCTCTTCACGGTGGCCCCCCCGGCGACCGATGCCGCGTTTTTGCCGGAGGCGCCCGTACAGGACGAGGGGGCGCCTCACCTTGCTCAGCAGGCTGAGCCCCGAGTCACGCAGCAACGGGTCGCGGCATCCGATGGCGCGGCCGTGTTGGCCGTGGAGGTGAGCGAGCCGGCCGCCGCGCAGGCAAGTGGAGCCAAAGCGCTGCGCCCCGAGGAGGCCAAGGGACACACCGCCACTATGCTGGGCGCCACTACGCTGGGCGACACTCGGCCTCAGCCGGCCTCTGCGGTTCATCCCTCCCCCAAGGAGGCGGGCACGCCCCCAGAAGAGCCGGCTGCCACTGCAAACCAGATGAAGCAAGAGCCGGTGGCTGGCGCCGCGCCCCGCGCGCCTCAGGAGGGCGCTGCACCGGTGACCCATGAGCGCCGCGCCATTCACCGCTCAGAGCCGGCCCAAGAGAGCCCGGCCAAGGAGGCGGTTGCAGAGACCAAGGCCAGCAGCTGGGCGGCGTCGCTACAGGGAAGCGGGGCGCATCAGGAGCAAAAAAACCGGGAGGCTGCGCCGGTGAGTCAAGAGCAGGCGCTGGCCCGCGCCGCCTCGCTGCAACCGGCCCAGGCAACCATGGGGGGAGAGCGCTCGCTGGGGGGACCGGGGGCGCATGAACATCAACCCGATGAGATGCTGAAGGTTCCTGAGGGGGAGCGGCGCGCCGAGGGGTCGCTAGCTGCCCGTCAGGAGCCCCAACCGGCTGCGGTGCAGAGCGAGGCCGCGCCGCAGAGCGCAGTGCAACATGGCAGTGCCCAGCACGGCGCGCTGACCCAAAGCGCCGAGGGGGCGCAGGGCCAGAGTGCCGCTGTGCAGGGGGAGCGGCGCGATACCCTGCTCGGGTCGCAGCGATTGCAGGGAGAGCAGGTGCCGGCCGAGTTGCAGCAGAAGGTCAATGTGATGCTGACCGAGCGGTTGCAGCAGGCCGAGCTGCAACTTGACCCCATGGGGCTTGGCAAGATGAAAATCCAGATCCAGCTTGGTCAGGAGCAGCAGGTCAGCGTTCACTTCGTGGTACAACATGGCCAGACCCGCGATCTGGTCGAGCAGAGTATGCCGCGCCTGCGCGACATGCTGGCCGGGCAGGGGATTACCCTCGGGCAGACCCAAGTGCAGCAGCAGTTCCAGCACGCCGGTCAGCAGGCGCAGGCCGGTGCTGGCCAGGGCGGCGGGCAGGGGCGAGGCCATCCCCAAGGGGAGGCGACGACAGCGGCTCAACCACAACCGGCGGCGACCCGGTTGCCGAGGGAATCGGCAAACGGTCGCGGAATCGATTTCTATGCTTGAAGCCGCCTGCGGCAACTATATGATAATGAAAAACTTACATGACACGGTGGGCTCACGATGGCGGACGACAGCGAACTGACCCTGAAAGAGAAGGGCGGTGGTAAGAAGAAACTCATCCTCATAGCTGTGGCTGCCCTGGTGTTGATCGGGGGCGGGGTCGGTGCCTGGCTCATGCTCGCGGGCCCTGCCCAGCCCTCTGCCGAAGAGACCGCCAAGGCCAGTCCCGCACAGGCCGAGCCACAGCGCCAGCATGCGCTCTACGTGGGCATGCCACGCCCCTTTGTCTTCAATGTCAGTGGTCAGGATCGCGATCGCCTGGTGCAGATCAAGGTGCAACTGATGGTGCGTGGGGGGGCCAGCGAGGCGTTGGCCAAGCAGCATATTCCGCTGATTGAGGGCACCTTGCTGCGCGTCTTTAGCGCCGCCAGTGCCGAGCAGCTGATGACGTTTGAGGGCAAGGAGAAGCTGCGCAGTGATGCGTTGGCCGAGACCCAGCGCGTACTCAAGGAGCTCACCAAGGAAAACGTGGTGGAGCAGGTGCTCTTTACCGGTTTTGTGATGCAGTAGGTGACATGTGAGTGATCTGTTAAGCCAAGACGAAATCGATGCCCTGCTGCACGGGGTGGACGAGGTTGAGGAAGAGGAGATTATCAGCGGCGACAGCCACGGCGTCGCCTCGTTTGATTTCTCGTCCCAAGATCGTATCGTGCGCGGTCGCATGCCGACCCTGGAGCTGGTGAATGAACGCTTCGCCCGCCACATGCGCATCAGCCTGTTCAACATGATGCGCCGCACCGCCGAGGTCTCCATCAACGGGGTGCAGATGCTGAAATTCGGCGAGTACGTCCACACCCTGTTTGTCCCAACCAGCCTGAACATGGTGCGCTTTCGTCCCCTCAAGGGGACGGCCCTCATCACCATGGAGGCGCGTCTGGTCTTCATCCTGGTGGAGAACTTCTTCGGCGGCGATGGCCGCTACCACGCCAAGATCGAGGGACGCGAGTTCACCCCCACCGAGCGGCGCATCATCCAGATGCTGCTCAAGCTGGTGTTCGAGGATTACAAGGACGCTTGGGCCCCGGTGATGGACGTCGGCTTTGAATACCTCGACTCGGAAGTGAACCCGGCCATGGCCAACATAGTGAGCCCCACCGAGGTGATCGTGGTGAGCTCGTTTCACATCGAACTCGACGGCGGGGGCGGTGATTTTCACGTGGCCATGCCCTACTCGATGCTCGAGCCCATCCGCGAGCTGCTCGATGCCGGTGTCCAGAGCGACAAGGGGGACACCGACGTGCGCTGGAGCAAGGCGCTGCGTGATGAGATCATGGACGTCAAGGTCGAGATCAAGGCCAAGCTGCTCGAGGCGGAGCTGACCCTGCGTGAGCTGATGGAGCTGCAACCGGGCGACATCATCCCGGTCGAGATGCCGGAAAACGTGCTGGTGTCGGTCGAGGAGTTGCCCACCTTCCACGCCAAGATGGGGCGCACCAAGGAGAAGGTGGCGCTCAAGATAGTCGACAAGCTCAAGCGACCCGACACCGTGAAGACCGAGATGCATCTGGTGACCCGTGGCGGGGTGCGCATCGATGGTGAAGCCGAGCTCGAGGAGCTCGAACGCAGCATTGAAGATCAACAGCAGTAGCAGGCCAAGGGCCCAGCATAAGGAACGCAAAGCATGAGTGGAAACGACGAAGACCAGGATCTGATGGCGGATGCCTGGGCCGCAGCGCTCGATGAGCAAGAACATGCCGAGGTGAAAGCGGCCCCTCTTGAGGAGCTCAAAGAGGATGCCCCCATCTCGGCCGAGGAGCGGCGCAAGCTCGACACCATACTCGATATCCCGGTGACCATCTCGATGGAGGTGGGGCGCAGCCAGATCAGCATTCGTAACCTGTTGCAGCTCAACCAGGGCTCCGTGGTCGAGCTGGACCGGGTCGCCGGTGAGCCTCTCGACGTGCTGGTGAACGGCACCCTGATCGCCCATGGCGAGGTGGTGGTGGTGAACGACAAGTTCGGTATCCGCCTGACCGACGTCATCAGCCAAATTGAACGGATCAAGAAACTCAAATGATACGCCTGCTGTTGTTGTTATTGCCGCTGCCCGCCCTGGCTGAGGCGGCCGGGGCCTCGGTGCCGAGTCTCGGCTCTTGGCTGCTCTCCAGCCTGCTGGTGATCGGTCTCATCGTGCTGCTCGGTGTGCTGCTCAAAAAGACCCGCCTCTCCCAGGCCCTTAACGGCGGCCAGATGAAGGTGGTGGCCACGCTGCCGCTCGGCGTGAAGGAAAAACTGATGGTGGTGCGGGTCGGCGAGCAGCAGTTTCTGCTGGGGGTGACCCCGCAGCAGGTGAGCTTTCTCTCCCGGCTTGAGACGCCGCTTGACGAAACCCAGCCCTTTGCGCAGCAACTGGGTCAATTGATGAAAAAAGATGAAAAAGCCTAGCCTGCTCTGGTTCCTGCTGCTCCTGGCCGCGCCGCTGTGCTTCGGCCAGGATGGCATGTCGGCGGTGACCGTCACCACCAACCCCGATGGCAGTCAGGAGTACAGCCTGACGCTGCAGGTGCTGGCGCTGATGACGGCCCTTTCGTTCCTGCCCGCCATCGTCATCATGATGACCTCGTTTACCCGCATCATAGTGGTGCTGGGGATCCTGCGTCAGGCGATCGGGTTGCAACAGAGCCCCTCCAACCAGGTGCTGGTGGGCATCGCCCTGTTCATGAGTTTTTTCGTCATGTCTCCGGTGCTCGATCGCATCAACAGCGAGGCGCTGCAACCCTATCTGGACGAGACCATCAGCGCCAAGGTGGCGCTGGAGAAGGCGCAGGCTCCCCTGCATCAGTTCATGCTGGCCCAGACCCGGGTCAAGGATCTCAACACCTTCATGGAGATCGCCAACATCAAGGCGGACACGCCGGAGACGGTGCCGATGCGGGTGCTGATCCCGGCCTTTGTCACCAGTGAACTCAAGACCGCCTTCCAGATAGGTTTCATGCTGTTTCTGCCGTTTCTGGTGATTGACCTGGTGGTGGCGAGTATTTTGATGGCGATGGGGATGATGATGCTCTCGCCCATGCTGGTGTCGCTGCCGTTCAAGCTGATGCTGTTTGTGATGGTCGATGGCTGGAACCTCATCATGGGCAGTCTGGCCACCAGTTTCGGCCTGGGGGCCGGCTAAGGAGGCGCCATGTCACCGGAAACCTTCGTCGACGTCTTTCGTGAGGCGCTCTGGATCGTCACCCTGATGGTCTGCGCCGTGATCATCCCGAGCCTGCTGGTGGGGTTGGTGGTGGCGGTGTTCCAGGCGGCCACTTCGATCAACGAACAGACCTTGAGCTTTCTGCCACGCCTCATCGTGACCCTGCTGGCGCTGGGCGTCGGGGCTCACTGGGGATTGCAGACCCTGATGGACTTCTTCGTCATGCTGGTCAATCAGATCCCCGAGGTCGTGGGATGACCTTCTCTGCCGGCCTCATCATGGAGTGGCTGGCCTCCATCGTCTGGCCACTGTGCCGTATCGGCGGCCTGCTGATGGTGATGGCGGTGTTCGGCAGCCGGTTGGTGCCGATGCAGGTGCGCATCCTGCTCACCTTGGCCATCACCCTGGTGGTGGCCCCCCTGCTGCCGGCCATGCCGGCCGTCGAGCTGTTCTCGCTGCGCGGTTTTCTGGTGACCGGCCAGCAGGTGCTGATCGGGATTGCCATGGGGCAGGTGACCCTGTTTCTCACCGAGACCTTCGTCATCGCAGGCCAGGTGATCGCCATGCAGACCAGCCTGGGATTTGCCTCGCTGGCCGACCCCATGAACGGCCAGTCGACCCCCGTGGTCGGCCAGTTTTACCTGATGCTGGCCACCTTGGTGTTTCTCGCCGTGGATGGCCATCTGGTGCTGCTGCGGCTGGTGATCTTAAGTTTTCAGACCCTGCCGGTCTCCGAGAGCGGTCTCACCGGCTTGATGTATCGGGATCTGGCCTCGTTTCTTGGGATCATGTTCCAGGCGGCGCTGCTTATCTCGCTCTCGGCCATCATCGCCCTGCTGCTCATCAACTTCTCGTTCGGGGTGATGACCCGGGCGGCGCCGCAGCTCAACGTCTTCAGTATCGGTTTTGCGGTCAGCATGATCGCCGGCCTGTTCATCCTCTGGCTCACCCTCGGCAGCTTCACCGATCACTTCGGCCGCCTCTGGCAGCAGGTGCAGGAGGTGGAGTGCCAAATCATCGGCATCAGCTGCCCAGGAGGCATCAGTGGCTGAAACCGATCAGGAGCGCTCGGAGCTACCCACAGGTAAACGACTGCAACAGGCGCGCGAGAAGGGGCAGATCCCCCGCTCGCGAGAGCTGGGCACGGCGGCGGTGCTGCTCTCGGCCTGTTTTGCTCTGCTGATGCTGAAAGAGACGCTAGCCGGAGCCCTGATCAAGGTCTTCAAGACCGGCTTTAGCTTGCAGCGGGATCAGGTGTTTGACCCCTATGCCATGGGCGATCTGCTGGCCACCTTGCTACGGCAGATGATGGCGCCGCTCGGCCTGCTCTTCTTGCTGGTGGCGCTGGCGGCCTTTGCCGGCAACATCCTGATGGGGGGCTTTAACTTCTCGAGCGAGGCGATGGCCCCCAAGTTCAGCAAGCTCAATCCCCTCAGTGGCCTCAAGCGGATGTTCGGGGTGCAGTCACTGGTGGAGCTGATCAAGTCCATTGCCAAGGTGCTCTTCATCGCCCTGTTTGCCTGGTGGTTGCTCTCGAGTCAGTTTGAGCACCTGATGAACCTCTCTTTCGAGGGGTTTCCTGGCGGCGTCATCGACGCGCTGGAGCTGCTGCTGTGGATGGTGGTGGTGCTGTGCTGCTCGCTGCTGCCGATTGTTGCCATCGACGTGCCGTTCCAGCAGTGGAACCACATGCGCCAGCTCAAGATGACCAAGCAGGAGGTCAAGGACGAGTTTCGTGACAGCGAGGGTAAGCCCGAGGTGAAGGGGCGGATCCGTCGTTTGCAGATGGAGATGGCCAACCGGCGCATGATGGTCGACGTGCCCAAGGCGGATGTGGTGATCACCAACCCGAGCCACTACTCGGTGGCGCTCAAGTACGATCCCAAGCAGCCCAAGGCGGCCCCCAAGGTGGTGGCCAAGGGGGTCGACGAGGTGGCGATGAAGATCCGCGAGATTGCCCGCGAGTATCAGATCCCCGTGCTGCCGGCGCCGGCTCTGACCCGCGCCATTTATCACAGCACCGAGCTGGGTCGGGAGATCCCCGAGGGGTTGTTTGCCGCCGTGGCCCAGGTGCTGGCCTATGTTTACCAGCTCAGGGCGTTTCGTCGTGGCAAGGGGCAGCGACCGCGGCCGCTGGCGCCGGATCTGCCGATACCGGATGAGCTCAGGCGTTGACAAACTTCTGACGCCGCAATAAAAAGTTGTTCATATTCACAGTGTTATCTTGGTGGAATGGTTCTTGCTTTGGATTGCCTATCGTATTGATGGCAAAGCGTGACCGCAGATGGAAATGACGCAGGTGCTGACCCGGCTTAAAGGGTATCGTGGCATGGTGAGCAAGGGGCTGGGGACGCCCCTGCTAGTGCTGGCCGCGTTGGGCATGGTGGTGCTGCCGATGCCGGCCATGCTGCTCGACATTCTCTTCTCGTTCAACATAGCGCTGGCCATGGTGGTGCTGCTGGTGGCGGTTTACACCCGGCGCCCCCTCGATTTTGCCGCCTTCCCCACCGTGCTGCTGATCGCGACCTTGCTGCGACTGGCGCTCAACGTCGCCTCGACCCGGGTGGTGCTGCTGGAGGGCCATAATGGCCCGGATGCAGCCGGTCACGTCATCGAGGCGTTCGGCTCTGTGGTCATCGGCGGCAACTACGCGGTCGGTCTCATCGTCTTCCTCATCCTGATGATCATCAACTTCGTGGTGGTCACCAAGGGGGCGGGACGGATCTCGGAAGTGAGCGCCCGTTTCACCCTGGATGCCATGCCCGGCAAGCAGATGGCCATCGACGCGGATCTCAACGCCGGTCTCATCAATCAGGAGGAGGCCAAGAAGCGTCGCCATGAAGTGACCTCGGAGGCGGACTTCTACGGCTCGATGGACGGTGCCTCCAAGTTCGTCAAAGGGGATGCCATCGCCGGCATCATGATCCTGTTTATCAACATCATCGGTGGCTTCATCATCGGCATGGTGCAGCACGCCCTGAGCTTCGGCGATGCCACCCGCATCTACACCCTGCTCACCATCGGCGACGGCCTAGTGGCCCAGATCCCTTCGCTGCTGCTCTCCATCGCGGCGGCGCTTATCGTTACCCGTCAGAACACCGATCAGGACATGGGCCAGGCCATGCTGGGCCAGCTGTTTAGCAATCCGAAGTCACTGATCATCACCTCCGCCATCCTGCTGGTGATGGGGGTGGTACCGGGTATGCCCCACTTTGCGTTTCTCTCCCTCGGGTTGCTGTGTGCCGGCATCTCGTGGTGGCTGCTCAAGCTGGAGCAGCGCCGCGCGGCGCAGCCCAAGCAGGAGAAGGGCAGCGGCGAGGCGCATCCGTCCCATGAGCCGCGCGATCTGAGCTGGGATGACGTGATGCCGGTCGACATCATCGGCCTGGAGGTGGGTTATCAGCTGATCCCGTTGGTCGATCGCGCCCAAGGAGGAGAGCTGCTCAACCGCATCAAAGGGGTGCGCAAGAAGCTCTCCCAAGATCTCGGTTTTCTGGTGCCGCCGGTGCATATCCGCGACAATCTGGATCTGCCGCCGAATCAGTACCGTATCACCCTAATGGGGGTCACCACGGGAGAGGCCAGCATCTATCAGGACAAGGAGATGGCGATCAATCCGGGTCAGGTTTTTGGCACGCTCTCGGGCATTGAGGCGCGCGACCCCGCCTTCGGACTGGAGGCTGTGTGGATCGGCCGGGATCAGGTCTCCCATGCCCAGACGCTGGGCTATACGGTGGTCGATGCGGCGACCGTGGTGGCCACCCATCTGAGCCAGATCCTCGCCAGCCATGCCTCCTTGCTGCTGGGCCACGACGAGGCGCAGCAACTGCTGGATCTGGTGGCCAAGCATCAGGCCAAGCTGGTCGATGGTCTGGTGCCGGAGGTGATCAGCATGGGCAACCTGGTCAAGGTGTTGCAGAACCTGCTGACCGAAGGGGTGCCGATCCGCGATATGCGCACCATATTGCAGACCCTGGTCGAATATGCCCCGCGCAGCCAGGATCCGGACGTGCTGACCGCCGCCTGCCGTATCGCCCTGCGTCGCTTGATTGTGCAAGAGATCACGGGCGGCGAGAGCGAGCTGGCTGTCATCACCTTGGCACCAGAATTGGAACGCATATTGCATCAATCTTTGCAGGCAGGTGGCAACGAAGGGGCCGGCATTGAGCCGGGGCTGGCAGAGCGGATGCAACGCTCGCTCGCCGATGCCTCCCAGCGTCTTGAGCTGGAAGGACAATCCGCCGTGTTGCTGACCTCGGGTATCTTGCGCAATACCCTGGCGCGGTTCGTGAAAAATGCGATCCCGGGATTGCGTGTCCTGTCCTACCAGGAAGTCCCTGACGACAAGCAGATCCGTATCGTCAGTGCGGTCGGGCAGAACCAGTGAGCGGAGATGACAGGTGAAGATTAAGCGGTTTTTTGCCAAGGACATGAGAACGGCGCTGGCCGAGGTCAAAGAGACACTCGGGCCGGACGCGGTGATCATGTCCAACAAGAAGGTGACCGGAGGGGTGGAGATTGTCGCTGCTGTCGACTATCAAGCCCAGCTGGTGCCGTCGCGTGAGCCTGCCCCCGCTCGTGCTGCGCTCGGAGAAGAGCGCGTCAATATTTCGTCGACTGCCCGCCAGATGACGACCGCAAAACCGTCACCGTCAAAAGAGGAGCACTACGCCGACAGTTTGGCGGCCCTGCTGGCGCGTCAGCAACAGATCAACGGTCAGGGCGCTCGCCCTGCGGCGGGCAACAACGGTGCCCCCAAGACGCTGGCCGAACAGGCGCAGTGGGAGGCACCCGCAGCGCCTAAGAGTGCGCCGAGCGCAGCCTCTCGCTCTCCCGCCCGCCCGGTCCAGGCCACTCGTGAACAGAGTCGGGATCGCGAGCTGGAGGGGATGCGTAACGAGATGGCCAGCATCCGCAAGCTGCTTGAGCATCAGATTTCCGGTCTGATGTGGCAGGAGGTGGAGCGCCGTGAGCCGATGCGGGCCCTGCTCATCAAGGAGCTCAAAAAGATAGGGTTCGAGGATGCGTTCGCCGACCAGTTGGCGGGGATCATCCCAGAAGATATGCCGCTGCATCAGGCCATGGCCCAGTTAGCAGAAATACTGACGACCCAGCTCAAGGTGGGGGATGACGAAATCCTGCGCCGTGGGGGGGCCGTGGCGCTGCTTGGCCCGACCGGGGTGGGTAAGACCACCACGATTGCCAAACTGGCCGCTCGCTTTGCCATGAAGTACGGCGCTGAACAGGTGGCGCTGATCACGACCGACAACTATCGCATTGGTGCCCACGAGCAGTTGCAGACATATGGGCGTATCATGGGGTGCCCGGTGCGCCAGGTGCGCGATGCCGAAGAGTTGGCTGCGGCGCTCTATCAATTTCGCCACCGTAGGTTGGTGCTCATCGATACCGCGGGGATGGGGCAGCGTGACATCCGTCTGACCGAGCAGCTCGATACCCTGGTCAAACACGCCAAGGTGCGCATTCGCAGCTATCTAGTGATGGCGGCCACCGCCCAGCGCAGGGTGATGCAGGAGGCGGTCGATCATTTCAAGCGGATCCCGCTCAGTGGCTGCATCCTGACCAAGATTGATGAGAGCCTCAATCTGGGAGAAGTAATTAACGTATGTATCCAGAATGCGCTGCCGGTCAGCTATGTGACCGACGGTCAGCGTGTTCCGGAAGATATTCAGGTTGCTGATGCCGCCTATCTGGTCGGCTCGGCACTGGGCTCGCTGGAGCAGCAGGTGGAAGAGCCCTATTTCTGGGGAGCTGGCTTCGGTGAGGCGGAAGATTCGGAGTTCTATGAGTAACGTAAATATGGATCAGGCAAGCGGGCTGCGCAGAATGCACCATAACAACCGGGTCAAGGTGATCGCCGTCTCGGGCGGCAAGGGTGGCGTGGGCAAGACCAACGTGACCCTGAATGTCGCCGGCACCATGGCGGCGCAAGGTAAGCGAGTCATGGTATTGGATGCCGACCTGGGTCTTGCTAACGTCGACGTGATGTTAGGGTTGCGGGTGCATCGCAACCTCTCACACGTGCTGGCTGGCGAATGTACCCTCGACGATATCATCATCGAGGGGCCCAACGGCATGATGATAGTGCCGGCCACCTCGGGGACTCAGTCGATGGTGGAGCTCTCAGCGGCCCAACATGCGGGGCTCATTCGCGCCTTTAGCGAAATGAAGACGGCCGTCGACGTGCTGATGGTCGACACGGCGGCAGGGATCTCTGACATGGTGCTGAGCTTTGCCCGCGCCGCCCAGGACATCATGGTGGTGGTGTGCGACGAGCCCACCTCGATCACAGACGCCTATGCCCTCATCAAGATCCTCTCCAAGGATCACGGCGTGTTTCGCTTCAAGGTGGTGGCTAACATGGTGCGCAGCCTGCGCGAAGGGCAGGAGCTGTTTGCCAAGCTGACCCGGGTGACCGATCGTTTCCTCGATACCTCGCTCGAGTTGGTGGCCTGTATTCCCTATGACACCAACCTGCGCCAAGCCGTGCGCAAGCAAAAGTTGATCGTCGATGCCTTTCCCAAGTCGCCAGCCTCGTTGGCGTTCCGTGCCCTGGCTAATAAGGCGGCCAGCTGGCCGATCCCAAACCAGCCCGGCGGCCATCTGGAGTTTTTCCTGGAAAGCCTGTTGCAAAAACCGGTTGTCATAAAGGAAGGTTCTCGTGAATAAAGCCCAAGCCTATCTTCGCCATCAGGACTCTTATGCGCTGGTCGAGCGGCACGCTCCCTTGGTCAAGCGGATTGCTCAACATTTGCTGGCACGTTTGCCCAGTAGTGTATTGCTCGATGATTTGGTTCAGGCGGGGATGATTGGGCTTATCGAGGCGTCCCGTAATTTTGATGGCAGCAAGGGGGCAAGCTTCGAGACCTATGCCGGGATCCGTATCCGCGGTGCCATGCTCGATGAAATTCGCCGTGGCGACTGGGTGCCCCGTTCGGTGCACCGAAATAGCCGGATGATTGCCGAGGCGATCGACAAGGTAGAGAAACAACATGGCCGCGATGCCCGTGATACCGAGGTCGCGAGTCAATTAGGGGTCTCCCTGCACGAGTATCACAGCATGTTGCAGGATGTCTCCTGTGGCAAGATCATCGGCATCGAAGATCTGGGTGTCAGCGAGGATGTGATCGGTGGGGAGGGGGCCTGTGAACGACATGGCTATGAAGAGTTAGCGAGCGATCGTTTCCAAATAGCGCTCGCTGAGAATATATCGCGTCTGCCTGAGCGGGAGGCGCTGGTACTCTCTCTTTATTACGATGAGGAGCTCAATCTGCGTGAAATCGGTGAGATCCTCAACGTGAGCGAATCGAGGGTCAGCCAGATCCATAGTCAGGCAATGCACAGATTGCGCGCTAGATTGCGAGATTGGCAAGTATAACTCTTTGTACTGACTACACTAAAACAGCGCTATAGGGCATAATAGCCGCCATTCTGCCTATTTAATACGGTATCAACACCGGTTGCTATACGGCTGCCGACTAGGAGGGAATTTTGGACAAGAACATGAAAATCCTCATTGTTGATGATTTCTCGACAATGCGTCGGATTATCAAGAACTTGCTAAGAGATCTTGGCTTTAATAATACCCATGAGGCCGATGATGGCAACACCGCCCTGCCCATGCTGAAAAATGGTGACTTTCAGTTTGTTGTGACCGACTGGAACATGCCTGGCATGCAAGGGATTGACCTGCTCAAGGCCATTCGCGTGGATGATAAGCTCAAGCATCTGCCGGTGCTGATGGTGACCGCCGAAGCCAAGCGTGAACAGATCATTGAGGCGGCCCAGGCCGGCGTCAATGGCTATATCGTCAAGCCTTTTACCGCAGCGACCTTGAAAGAGAAGCTGGATAAGATCTTCGAACGGATTGGCTAAGGAGCTTTCCAATGATGGCTAAGGCGAGCTCATTGATCACCCTTGAGCAGGCAAAGTTGCTCGTCTCTTTGCTTGAACAGGGTGAATATACTAAAGCGGATAATTTGCTGGCCGAAGCGTGTGCACCTAATGCTCACACTCTGTTCGAAAAGGTAGGGCAACTGACTCGTCAATTGCATACCTCGCTGCAGGAATTTTGCATCGACTCCAGAATCCCCGTATTGGCGACCCACGAGATCCCCGATGCTCGAGAACACTTGAATTATGTCATTGATATGACAGATAAAGCGGCCAATCGCACTATGGATGCGGTTGAGGCTAGTCTGCCCATCGCCGATCGTCTCAACGATAGCATTCAAGCCGTGTTACCTCATTGGCAGCTCCTGATGAATCGTTCTCTGGATCTCGGCCAATTTAAGGTTTTGTGCCATCAACTCGATGATTTTCTCAAGTCTTCTGAATCTGACGCCGATATATTAAGAAAACGACTAACTGAAATCCTGATGGCTCAGGATTTTCAGGACCTCACTGGCCAGATGATCCGCCGGGTCATCAAATTGGTTCAGGAGATTGAAATTAAACTGGTTGAAATGTTGACGATGTTTGGTGATGTCGGTACCGAGGTGCCACAGAGCCCGACACGCAGCGCGCTAGAGGCCGAAGGGCCCATTATCAATGCCCAAGATCGCGATGACGTGGTCAATGGTCAGGATGATGTGGACGATTTGCTCTCTAGCCTGGGATTTTAATGGGGTGACGAATGGGCTTTGATGTTGATGAAGATATACTGCAGGACTTTCTGGTCGAAGCATCCGAAATCTTGGAGCAACTATCAGAGCAGCTCGTCGAGCTGGAGAAACGCCCTGATGACAGTGCTCTACTGAACGCTATTTTTCGGGGGTTCCACACAGTTAAAGGTGGTGCAGGCTTCCTTTCATTGACTGAGTTGGTCGACGCTTGCCACGGCGCCGAGAACGTCTTTGACATTCTGCGTAATGGCAAGCGCCGCGTAACGCCAGAGCTGATGGATGTTATCCTGCAGGCGTTGGATGCCATCAATGGCATGTTCAGCCAGGTGCAAAACCACGAGCCGCTGAGCCCGGCTTCTGATGACTTGTTGCATGATCTGCATGAACTTTGCAAACCGGAAGGCTCTGAACAGCTGAAAACCGCGTCATTGGGAAGCGAACCTCCTGTGGTGGAGATGGCCCTTCCTGAGCCGGAACCAGAGCCGGTTGTGGCCGATGTCATGCCGACAACCAGTGGCTCCATTGATGAGATGACGGACGACGAGTTCGAGCGTCTGCTCGATGAACTGCACGGTAGTAACAAGGCGCCGAGTGCGACCCAGAGCCCAAGCATCGAAGTGAGCAGTAGTGATGTCATCAGTGTCGATGAGCACGGAGACATGACGGACGATGAATTTGAGGCGTTGCTGGATCAATTACATGGTAAGGGTCAGCATGGCGGCTCGGTCGTCAATCCACTGCAATCGGTACAACAGGAAGTCGATCAACTGATCGATGACGATGAGTTCGATCGCCTGCTGGATCAGCTGCATGGTGCCGGGCAGGGGCCAACTGTCAAGAATGAGGCTCCGGTGATCCAGGCCCCCAGTGTGGCGGCAGCTCCTAAGGTTGAGCCTTCTAAGAAGGCCGAGGTTTCCGCTCCGGTTCCTGCTGCGGCCCCTAAGCCAGAAAGCAAGGTCGAATCCAAGCCTGTCGCGGCGCCCAAGGCTGCCAGCGAGAGCAAGGACAACAGCGCGCAAGGGGACACCACGGTTCGTGTCGACACCAAGACGCTGGATGTCATCATGAACATGGTGGGTGAGCTGGTTCTGGTGCGTAACCGCTTGGTCAGCCTGGGGATTGCTAGCAACGACGAGGATATGTCCAAGGCCGTTGCCAACCTGGATGTGGTCACAGCCGATCTGCAAGGCGCGGTCATGAAGACCCGCATGCAGCCCATCAAGAAGGTATTTGGCCGTTTCCCACGCGTTGTTCGTGACTTGGCCCGCTCCCTGAAAAAAGAGATTGAACTGGTTCTGATCGGAGAAGAGACCGATCTCGACAAGAACCTGGTCGAGGCACTGGCTGATCCACTGGTGCACTTGGTGCGCAACTCCTGTGACCATGGCGTTGAGATGCCGGATGCTCGTGAAGCGGCGGGCAAGCCACGCAAGGGAACGATCACTCTGAGTGCCTCCCAGGAGGGGGATCACATCCTGCTCTGTATTGAGGATGATGGCGCCGGTATGGATCCAGAGAGGCTCAAGTCGATCGCCATCGAGCGTGGGATTCTGGATTCCGATGCCGCTGCGCGCATGAGCGACAACGAAGCCTATAACCTCATTTTTGCTGCTGGTTTCTCAACGAAAAAGGATATTTCTGAGATTTCCGGGCGTGGAGTGGGGATGGACGTGGTGAAAACCAGCATCATCCGTCTCAATGGCTCGATTCATATTGACTCGACCAAGGGTAAGGGGACGCGCCTTGAGATCAAGGTACCGCTCACGCTGGCGATTCTGCCGACCTTGATGGTCGAGGTGGGCAAGCAGACATTTGCCTTGCCATTGAGCTGCGTTAATGAAATTTTCCATCTGGATCTCAAGAAAGCCAATATGGTGGATGGGCAACTGACCATCATAGTGCGCGACAAGGCTATCCCGCTCTTTTATTTGAAACAGTGGCTGATGAAGGGAAATCGTGACCATAAAGCTCGGCAAGATGTGGGACACGTGGTGATCGCCCAAATCGGTATCCAGCAGATTGGTTTTGTCGTGGATAACCTCATCGGTCAGGAAGAGGTCGTTATTAAGCCTCTCGATAAGTTGCTACAGGGGACGCCTGGTATGGCTGGAGCAACCATTACCAGCGATGGTGGCATTGCTCTCATCCTTGATGTACCCAGCTTGCTCAAGACCTATGCTCGCCGGCACTGATGCCGGCAGCAAGATCAAGGGGTTAAAAAAGAATAATGGCAGTAAAAGTACTGGTAGTAGATGACTCCAGCTTCTTCCGTCGCCGTGTTAGCGAGATCATCAATCAAGATCCGGCTTTGACGGTTATCGACACTGCACGAGATGGGCAAGAGGCGGTGGATAAAGCCATCGCCTTGCGCCCTGACGTCATCACCATGGACATAGAAATGCCGGTGCTTGACGGGATCAGTGCGGTTCGCGAGATCATGGCCAAGAACCCGACCCCCATTCTGATGTTCTCTTCCTTGACCCATGAGGGCGCTAAAGCCACCCTTGATGCGCTCGATGCAGGGGCGCTTGATTTCTTGCCCAAGAAGTTTGAAGACATCGCCCGTGACAAGGAAGAGGCGGTCAACCTGTTGCAGCAGCGTGTCAAAGCGATTGCCCGCAAGCGTTTCATGCTCTCTGCATTTCGCACTAGAAGTGCCGGCGAGCCCTCACCCGTTCTTAACAAGCGCGAACCACCCGTAGAAAGACCCGTGGCTCGCCCCAGCGTCCCGTCCGTGTTTAAGCGCTCAGGGAAGACGTATCAGCTGGTGGCTATCGGCACCTCCACGGGGGGCCCCGTGGCGTTACAGAATATCTTGACCCAATTGCCTGCGGATTTTCCCCACCCGATTTTGCTTATCCAACACATGCCATCGACGTTTACTGCGGCGTTTGCTGCCCGTCTCAACGGGTTGTGCAAAATCGGCGTGAAAGAGGCGGCTGATGGTGATGTGCTGCGCCAAGGTCAGGCCTATTTGGCTCCTGGTGGCAAACAGATGCTGGTTGAGGGAAGGGGAAGCCACGCTCGCCTGCGTATTATCGACGGTAATGACAAGGTCAATTACAAGCCCTGTGTCGATATTACCTTTGCCTCCGTGGCCAAGTCTTTTGGCGATAAGGTGCTGGCGATCGTGCTGACGGGCATGGGGGCCGATGGGCGCGATGGCGCTCGTCTGCTCAAGGAGCAAGGCGCCACCATTTGGGCGCAGGATGAGGCCAGTTGTGTGGTCTACGGCATGCCTCAGGCGGTAGCCAAAGCAGGTCTTTCCAGTGAGTCGTTGCCGCTGGATCGCATTGCTCAGTGCATGTTGGTTGAACTGGGGCGCCAATGATCGGTTGGGCGGGACTGTTGTTGGCCCTTGGCTGTATCGCCTTGGCCCAGCGTTGGCATGGTGGCAGCCTGCTCACTCTGCTCGATGGTCCTGCCTTTCTTATTGTGGTTGGCGGCACCTTGGGGGCCGTCATACTGCAGACTCCCACGCGTTATTTGAAACAAGCGGTCGTTCAGCTCGGTTGGCTGTTTCGCCCGGAGCCGCTCGATCTGGCTTCCCAGGCGCAGCGGCTTGAGGCGTGGGCGCTGCGTGGCCGCCAATATGGTTTGCTCGCCCTGGAGGAGCTGTCCGATCAGGAGAGCGAACCCTTCACCCGTAAGGGACTGACTATGTTGGTCGACGGCGTAGAGATAGAGCACATGCGTGAGCTGCTTGAAGCCGAGATCACCATTGAGCAGGAGCGCAACGAGCATGGCGCCAGAGTGTTCGAGTCCCTGGGGGGTTACAGTCCGACCATCGGCATCATAGGTGCTGTCATGGGGCTAATTCAGGCGATGTTTAGTCTGGAAGCGCCCGCTGAGTTGGGGGCTGGCATTGCCGTTGCCTTTGTCGCCACCATCTATGGGGTTGGGTTGGCCAATCTGTTCTATCTCCCGGTAGCCAATCGGCTGCGAACTCTTCACTATCACCAAGCCCTGTTTCAGGAGATGACCCTGGAGGGATTGCTCGGTATTGCGCACGGCGACAATGCGACCCAGTTGCGGCGGCGACTGCAGATCTATCTGCAAGGGGAGTAACATGCGTCGTCGCCACCGCCTGCAGCTTAAGGGGCGCGAGCATCTGGATCGCTGGCTGATCTCGTATGCCGATTATATGACGCTCATCTTTGCACTCTTTGTCGTGCTCTACTCGGTTGCTGTGGTCGACAAGGAGAAGTACCGCAGTGTGATCGATGGCCTCTCACAGGCCTTCAGCCAGCAGCAACCGCCCAGTAATGGA
This sequence comes from Aeromonas simiae, assembly GCF_000820125.1. Lineage (GTDB taxonomy): Bacteria > Pseudomonadota > Gammaproteobacteria > Enterobacterales > Aeromonadaceae > Aeromonas > Aeromonas simiae. The sequence goes on from NZ_CDBY01000034.1 coordinate 89,573, forward strand.
TTGCTTGACGGGGTAGGCAGCCACTTGCTTGACTCCGCATCTGCGGCGGCGCCGGCCACCTTGCTCGACTCTGCCACCACTTCTCAGGCTCCTGACTCCATCATCATGCAGCGACAAGATGGCGCATCTCTTGCAGAGATTGATGCACAGCTTGGACTTGCCGTCGGTGCACTGGTGGAGGCGGGCTTGGTCAAGATCAATCGCGATGACGAATGGTTGACCATTGAACTCAGTGCCGGCCTGTTGTTTGCCAGCGGCAGTGCCACGTTAGGTCGCAATGCGCCGGATGTGATTGCGGCAGTCTCAAGAATTTTAAAACCGGTCGATAACTATATAAGAGTGCGTGGTTATACGGATAACCAACAGATAAACAATGAAATTTTTCACTCCAACTGGCAGTTGTCTGCGGCCAGGGCTGGTGCGGTGTTGGAGTCACTGATGGCGCTGGGTATCGACCCGCATCGCTTGGCGATGGAGGCCTATGGTGAGTTTTCTCCTTGGAGCGACAACCGCAGCGAGCAGGGGAGGGCACAGAATCGTAAGGTGGTGATCGCGCTTTCACGCTATGCCTGGGTTGCGCCCTTGGCTGAGCGCCAGGTGAAGGAAAACACTTCCGCCACTGAACCGATGGTTCCGGTGACCGAGCCAAATGAGCAGGACATCAAGGTAATTACGCTCCCCAGTGGGGGCATACGCATAACGACAAGAAAGGAACCATGACGTGAGAGTGTGGACGGTGGCCAACCAGAAAGGAGGAGTCGGCAAGACGACGACAGTTGTTTCGCTGGCCGGCATTCTTGCTCAGCGTGGCAAGCGGGTGCTGCTCATCGATACCGACCCGCACGCTTCGCTCACCGCCTATCTGGATTATGATTCGGATGGGTTGGATGCCACCCTGTACGAGTTGTTTCAAGCACCGCGCCCGAGTGCGGAGCTGGTCAAAGAGATAACCCTCAAGACCAAGTTTGAGAATATCCACCTGCTCCCCGCCTCCATCACCTTGGCAACCCTGGATCGCATCATGGGTAACCGTGAGGGCATGGGGTTGGTGCTCAAGCGCGCGTTGCTGCAAATTCAAGATCAATACGACTACGCCATCATCGACTGCCCACCAGTGCTGGGGGTGATGATGGTCAATGCGGTGGCGGCCAGTGACCGCATACTGGTGCCTGTGCAGACGGAGTTCCTGGCGCTCAAGGGGCTCGAGCGGATGATGAAAACGTTCGAGATCATGCAGCGCTCTAAAAAAGAGGGGTTCAAGTACACCATAGTGCCGACCATGTTTGACAAGCGGACTCGAGCCTCACTGATGACGCTCAAATCCGTCAAGGAGCAGTATGGCGAGGCGGTCTGGCCGTCTGTGATCCCCATCGACACTAAGTTCCGTGATGCCAGCCTGCTGCATGTGCCTCCCTCTATTTATGCACCGGGTAGCCGCGGTACCTATGCCTATCAGACGCTGTTGCAATTTCTGGATGCGTTAGAGAAGAAAGAGCAACTGGAGAGGGCGCCATGAGAGAGTCGACCCAATACCGCACCATGGATGATTACTTCCACGCCTTGCTGTTGGAAGAGCCTCTGCCTGAGCCTGAATTGCAGCCGTTACCGCAGCCTGCTGCCGAGCCGTTACTGGCTGCGCGTCCCTATCTGGAGGAGCCCTCCCGCATAGAGCGGCTCTCCGATCTACTGGCCCAGGTGGGGCAGGTTCAAGATGAGATGGAGGTGATCGCCCACCAAGAGGTGGAGGCCTTCAACATCGATGTGGCCACGACCATTGCCGTTGCCGAGACGCAGGCTGTTGTCGAGTCTACCGTCGTCGAGCCTGAAGTGGTGCCCGCTTCGGTGGTGGAGCCGGAGGTCGCTGTGCAGACCACGCTCGTGGAGAGTGCTGCCGCCCCGACGGCGTGGCGCAATATTGAGCCTGGCCATGAGTTTCAAGCGCTCTTTTTTGAGGTGGCGGGCGTGATGTTCGCAGTGCCTTTGACCGAGCTTGGGGGGATCCACCGGCTGGGGGAAGTCACGTCACTGTTTGGGCAGGCGCCGTGGTTTCGGGGCATCATGACTCAGCGTGAGAAGAAACTCAGTGTGGTGGATACCGCCCAGTGGGTCATGCCGGATGAGGATCACAGCGCCTTGGCGCCTTATCAGTACCTTATCATGCTGGGGGATTCGAGCTGGGGGCTCTCTTGCCACCATCTCAAGGGGACAGAGAAGCTGCGCAGTGATCAGATCAAGTGGCGCCATCAGGAGGGCAAGCGCCCTTGGTTGGCGGGCATGGTCAAAGATAAGAGGTGTGCTCTGCTGCATGTTCACGAGCTGCTACGTCTGCTCGATCGCGGCGTTAATATCGATGGGCGCTGAGTTCCAGTTGTTTTATTGCTAGTTTTACTAACACCCCTTTTATATTGAGGAACGGGATTATGAGCGAAAAGCGTAATGTTGCACAGAATCTGGCGGAAGACGAGGTGTTGCAATGGGTGACCTTCCAGCTGGAGAACGAGACCTACGGCATCAACGTGATGCAGGTACAAGAGGTGCTTCGTTATACCGAGATCGCCCCGGTGCCTGGTGCCCCTGACTATGTGCTGGGGATCATCAACCTGCGCGGCAATGTGGTCACCGTGATCGACACTCGCTCCCGCTTTGGGCTGCCGCCTGTTGAAGTGAGCGAAAACTCCCGTATCGTCATTATCGAAGCGGAAAAGCAGGTCATTGGTATCATGGTCGACAGCGTGGCTGAGGTGGTTTATCTTCGAGCCTCTGAAATCGACGTGGCACCTTCGGTGGGTACTGAAGAGAGTGCCAAGTTTATCCAGGGTGTCAGTAATCGTGATGGTCAACTGTTGATTCTGGTTGATCTCAACAAGTTACTGAGTGATGAAGAGTGGGATGATATTGGTTCACTCTAAGGATTGGCGGTGATTTCTTTAATTCAATGGTTAGCCCTGGTGTTGGCCCTCTTTGCGCTAGGGTGCTGTGTTGGGGTTTGGCTCGGGCTCAAACGCAACAAAAAGCAGGCTGAAGAGGAGAGGGACGTGTTATTGGGTCGCGTGGAGAGCATGCGCAAGCAGCTCACCGAGATCCATGCAGGCTCCATTGGTATGGGGCAGCGCCTGCAAGGCATGGAAGGGCATATCCAGCATTTGCAGGATAGCCAGCAGGAGCTGCAACTGCTTGAACCCGAGCGTCGCCTGTACAGCCGCGCCGCCAAGATGGTGGAGCTGGGCGCCGATGTGGAAGAGCTGATGGCCGAGTGCGAGTTGCCCAAGGCCGAGGCGGAGCTACTCATCTCCCTGCGCAAGGGCAGTCAGCGCAAAGAATAGACAGGGCCAGGAACGCGAAGGAAGGCGTTCCTAGGCTGCCTCCTCACTTTCTACCTCTTTCCCTCTGTTGTGGGAAAAGACCCGTCCGCTTCTTGTGGTACACTGCCGCAGCCTTTGCCAACAGACAGAAAGACCATGCTCGACGCTCACCAACTGACCTGTGTCCGGGAAGAGAGGACGCTGTTCGAGTCACTCTCGTTTCGGGTGCTACCCGGTGACATCGTCCAGATTGAAGGGCCAAATGGGGCGGGTAAGACCAGCCTGTTGCGGCTGCTCACCGGCCTTTCGCTCCCGTTTGAGGGGCACGTCTCCTGGCGAGGGGAGGATATCCGCCGCTGCCGCGACGACTTCCATGCCAGTTTGCTCTATCTCGGCCACCATCCCGGCACCAAGGCTAACCTGACGGCCTACGAGAACCTCGCTTTCTATCAGCAGATCCACCATCGCCACGAGCCGCGCGATCTCTGGCAGGTGCTGGCCAAAGTGGGGCTGGCGGGCTTTGAAGAGACGCCGTGTGCCCAACTCTCGGCGGGCCAGCAGCGTCGGGTGGCCTTGGCCCGCCTGTGGCTGAGCGAACAGCCGGCCCTGTGGATCCTCGATGAACCCTTCACCGCCATCGACAAGCAGGGGGTCGGGGTGCTTGAGCAGCTGTTTATCGAGCATGCCGAGCGCGGTGGCATGGTGGTGCTGACCACCCACCAGGATCTCCACCTCAGCCAGGATCGCTTGCGGCGAATCCATCTGGGTGATGCGATGCGGGGGGCCGCCTGATGCTGCATGCCTTTAGCCAGGTGGTGCGCCGCGAGCTGCGCATGGCCCTGCGGCAACGCTCGGAGATCCTCAATCCCCTCTGGTTCTTTCTCATCGTCATCACCCTGTTTCCACTCGGGATAGGGCCCGAGCCGGCCCTGTTGGCGCGCATTGCTCCCGGCATCATCTGGGTCGCGGCCCTGCTCTCGGCCATGCTCGCCCTCGAGCGGCTGTTTCGCGATGATTTTGCCGACGGAGCCCTCGAGCAGTTGATGCTGATGCCTGCGCCACTCGGGGTGCTGGCACTGGGTAAGGTGCTGGCCCACTGGCTGCTGACCGGCCTGCCCCTGCTGCTGCTCTCGCCGCTGATCGCGCTGCTGCTCTCCCTTGATCTGCGTACCTGGCAGGCGGTGGCGCTGACGTTGCTGCTCGGCACCCCGGTGCTGAGCCTGCTCGGGGCGGTCGGGGTCGCGCTGACCGTGGGGCTGTGCCGTGGTGGTGTGCTGCTGAGCCTGCTCATTTTGCCGCTCTATGTCCCTGTGCTCATCTTCGCCACCTCGGCCATCGATGCCGCCGGCATGGGGCTGCCCTACAGCGGTCAGCTCGCGATTCTCGGCGCCCTGTTGCTGGGGGCCCTGACCCTGACCCCGCTGGCGGTGGCGGCCGCGCTGCGGGTGAGCATGAACTGAGCGTGAGTTTGCGGTGGATCAAGGAGTGTCCCGCTTATTCCGATAGGGGTATTTTTTATGCCCATTTAACCGGTAAGGTAGGCTTGCCGGATGACAGATAACGCTAAGGTATTGTGAATTATGTGGAAATGGTTGCATCCCTATGCCAAGCCGGAGCGCGCCTATGCCCTGGCTGGGCGCCTGCTGCCGTGGTTTGCCGTGGTGAGCCTGCTGGCCTTTATCGTTGGCTCGGTGTGGGGGCTGGCGTTTGCTCCGGCCGATTATCAGCAAGGGGATTCGTTTCGCATCATCTACATCCATGTGCCGGCGGCCATCTGGTCGATGGGAGCCTACTCCACCATGGCCGTGGCGGCCCTCATCGGCCTGGTGTGGCAACTGCGCATGGCGCACATGACGGTGGCGGCCATCGCCCCGGTCGGTGCCGTCTTCACCTTCATCGCCCTGGTGACCGGGGCGGCCTGGGGTAAGCCCATGTGGGGCACCTGGTGGGTATGGGATGCGCGCCTCACCTCCGAGCTTATCCTGCTGTTTCTCTATCTCGGGGTGATTGCCCTTTACAACGCCTTCAGCGACAAGGCGCTGGCCGGTCGCGCCGCCGGTATACTGGCTCTGGTGGGGGTGGTGAACCTGCCCATCATTCACTACTCGGTGGAGTGGTGGAACACCCTGCACCAGGGCGCCAGCATCACCAAGTTCGCCAAGCCCTCGATCGCCCCCGACATGTTGTGGCCGCTGCTGTTCATGATCCTGGCGTTTGCCGCCTTTCTCGGTGCCGTGACCCTGATGCGCTTTCGCAACGAGTTGCTGATGCACGAGTGGCATCGCCCCTGGGTCAAGGCCATCGCCGAGCAGGAGAAGTAACCATGCACTTCGCATCTTTTGCCGATTTCCTGGCCATGGGTGGCTACGCCTTCTATGTCTGGCTCTCTTTTGCTATCACGCTGGCCTCCCTGGTCGGCATCGTCATGACGACCCGTCTCAAGCGTCGCCAGCTGCTCGGCGAGCTGCGCCGCAAAGAGGCCCGCGAAGCGCGCCGGCAGGCGGCCCAGTCCATGGAGAACACCCTATGAACCCGCGACGCAAGAAGCGCCTTTCCATCCTGCTGGCCATCCTGCTGGGGTTAGGGGGCGTGATTGGCCTGGTGCTCTACGCCTTGAGCCAGAACATCGATCTCTTCTACACCCCGACCGAGCTGGTGCGCGGTAAGGGGCCGGAGCAGATAAAGCCGGAGGAGGGGCAGCGCCTGCGCATCGGCGGTCTGGTGCTGCCCGGATCGGTTCAGCGTGCCAGCGACAGCCTCAAGGTGAGCTTCAAGCTGGCCGATGCCGGCGGAGAGGTGGTGACCGTCCATTTTAACGGCATATTGCCGGATCTGTTTCGCGAAGGGCAGGGGATCGTCGCCCAAGGCACCCTGCGCGATGCCACCACCATCGATGCCTTCGAGGTGCTGGCCAAGCACGACGAGAACTACATGCCACCGGAGGTCGCCGATGCCCTCAAGGGGATGGATCACTACAAGACCCAGTACGGCAAGCAGCCGGAAGGAAGCCAGAAATGATGCCTGAATTGGGCCAGTTTGCCCTGATCCTCGCCTTTGCCGTGGCCCTGCTGCTCGGCACCTATCCGCTGCTGGGGGCCCACTATGGCCGCCTGGGCATGATGAACGCCGCGCGGCCCCTTGCCTATATGCAGTTGCTGGCCCTGCTGGTCTCGTTTGCCTGCCTCACCTGGGCCTTTATCGACAACGACTTCACGGTGCAGTATGTGGCCACCAACTCCAACAGTCTGCTGCCGCTGCAATACCGCATCTCGGCGGTGTGGGGCGCCCATGAGGGGTCGCTGCTGCTGTGGGTACTGATCTTAAGTGGCTGGACCGCCGCCGTGGCGCGCTTTAGTCGCGGTCTGCCGCTCGATGCGGTGGCGCGGGTACTCGGGGTGCTGGGGCTGATTGCCGTGGGGTTTACCGCCTTTGTGCTGCTCACCTCCAACCCCTTTACCCGTACCCTGCCTTTCTATCCGGTGGACGGGCGCGATCTTAATCCGCTCTTGCAAGACCCCGGCCTCATCTTCCACCCGCCGATGCTCTACATGGGCTATGTCGGCTTTGCGGTGGCCTTCGCTTTTGCCATCGCGGCGCTGCTGACCGGCCGGCTCGACGCCACCTGGGCACGTTGGTCACGGCCATGGACCATGGCCGCCTGGATCTTCCTGACCCTGGGGATTGCGCTCGGCTCCTGGTGGGCCTATTACGAGCTGGGCTGGGGCGGTTGGTGGTTCTGGGACCCGGTAGAGAACGCCTCCTTCATGCCCTGGCTGGCCGGCACCGCGCTGCTGCATTCGCTGGCGGTGAGCGAGAAGCGGGCCACCTTCAAGGCATGGACCGTGCTGCTGGCCCTCTCGGCATTTTCCTTGAGCCTGCTCGGCACCTTCCTGGTGCGCTCCGGCGTGCTGGTCTCGGTGCATGCGTTTGCCTCCGATCCGACCCGCGGCCTGTTTATCCTCGGCTTCCTGCTGGCGGTGATCGGCTCCTCCCTGCTGCTCTACGCCTTCAAGGGCGGCCAGGTACGCAGCCACGGCAAATTCGAGCTGTGGAGCCGCGAGACCCTGCTGCTTGGCAACAACATCCTGCTGATGGCCGGGCTGCTCACCGTGCTGGTCGGCACCCTGCTGCCCTTGGTGCACAAGGAGTTGGGGCTGGGCAGCATCTCTATCGGCACCCCCTTTTTCAACCACATCTACAGCTGGCTCATCATTCCGTTTGCCCTGCTGCTCGGGGTCGGCCCCCTGTTTCGCTGGCGCCGTCAGGAGCTGGCCGACCTCCGCGGCAAGGTGGTGGTGGCCCTGCTGGTGAGCCTGCTGGCCGCCATCGCGCTGCCGCTGCTGTTTGCCGATAGCGTTAAGCCCTGGGCCTCTCTGGGCATTGGCCTAGGGGTCTGGATCATGGTCACCAGCGTGCAGGAGACCTGGGCGCGTGCGACCCACCGCTACCGTTTCGTCGAGGGGGTCGTCAAGCTCGGCAACAGCCACTGGGCCATGATCCTCGGTCACGTCGGGCTGGCGGTGACCATCATCGGCATCGCCTGTACCCAGAACTACAGCATCGAGAAAGACTTGCGCATGCAGCCGGGGGATCGCGCCACCTTCGCCGACTACGAGTTTGTCTTCGCCGGCATCCGCCAGAAGGACGGCCCCAACTACCACGGCTTCAAGGGGGTGATCGAGGTACACAGGGATGGCCGTCAGGTGGCCCTGCTCAAGCCCGAGAAGCGCAACTACATCGTCACCCGCATGCCGATGACCGAGGCGGCCATCGATGCCGGCTTTACCCGCGATCTCTATGCCGCGCTCGGCGAGCCCTTAGGGGGCGATGCCTGGGCGGTGCGCCTCTACTACAAGCCGTTCGTGCGCTGGATCTGGGTCGGCGGCCTCATCATGGCGCTGGGCGGCCTGCTGGCCATGCTCGATCGCCGCTACCGTTTCAATCGCCGTGAAGAGGAGGCCAAGGCATGAGCCGCAAGCGCTGGCTGTTTCTGATCCCCTTTGTCGTCTTCATGCTGGGGGCCCTGTTTCTGTTTCGCGGCCTCTACTCCGATCCGCGCAAGCTCGAGTCGGTGCTGGTGGGCAAGGAGGTGCCGGTGTTCACCCTGCAAGACATCTTCGATCTCTCCAAGCAGCACGATCGCTCCTTGCTGACCGGCCGCCCCATGCTGCTCAATGTCTGGGCCACCTGGTGCCCGACCTGCTACTCGGAGCATGAGTACCTCAAGGCGCTCGCCTCCCAAGGCATCGCCATCATCGGCATGAACTACAAAGACGATCGCACCAAGGCCATCGGCTGGCTCAAGGAGCTGGGCAACCCCTATCAGGTGACCCTGTACGATCCGGATGGCATGCTGGGGCTCGATCTCGGTGTCTACGGCGCCCCCGAGACCTTCTTTATCGACAGCCAAGGGATCATCCGCTATCGCCACGTAGGGGACATCAATCCCCAGGTGTGGGAGAGCAGCCTCAAGGCCATCTACGAGGGGATGAAGTGATGCGCACTCTGTTGTTTTCCCTGTTGCTGCTGGCAGGGCTGAGCCCGGCTTATGCCGGCATCGATGTCTATGCCTTCGAGAGCGATGGCCAGGAGCAGACGTTTCGCGAGCTGACCCGCGAGCTGCGCTGCCCCAAGTGCCAGAACCAGGACATTGCCGACTCGAATGCGGGTCTGGCCAAGGACTTGCGCGACAAGACCTACCTGATGGTGCGCGAGGGCAAGAGCAAGCAGGAGGTGATCGACTACATGGTCGCCCGTTACGGCAACTTCATCCTCTATGATCCGCCCCTGATGGCCTCGACCCTGATCCTCTGGGCCGGGCCGCTGCTGGTGATCCTGATTGGCACCAGCGTGGTGGTGGTACGCAGCCGCCGACCCGCGCCGACGGGTGAGGCCGCCTCCCTGAGCGAGGCTGAGCGGCGCCGTCTCACGCAACTGCTCGATGAGGATAACGACGCATGATCGGATTTTGGATGGCCGCCCTGGCCCTGGTGGCGCTGGCCGCCACCGCCCTGATCCTGCCCCTGTGGCAGGGCAAGGGAGAGAGCCCGCTGACTCGCTCCGAGCTCAACAAGCGCCTCTATCGCCGCCGTCTCGCTGAGCTGGCCGAGGAGCGCGAGCAAGGGGTGCTCGGCGATGAGAAAGAGGCGGAGCTGGAGCTGCAACGCAGCCTGCTCGATGACATTCCCGATGCAGAGCAGCGTGCCAGCAAGGGGCGCAGCCTGCTGTGGCTGCCGGGGGTAGCGGTGCTGGTGGTGGTGAGTGTCGGGCTCTATTTGCAGCTCGGTGCCTGGCGTGAGGTGCAGGTGTGGCGCGACGCCTCATCCCGCCTTGGCGAGCTCAGTAACCGCATCCTGGTCGAGCGCGACGCTAATGTCACCGAGCAGGATCTGCAATCTTTCATCCTGGCCCTGCGCACCCGCCTGCAAAGCGATGGCGACGATTATCGTGGCTGGCTGCTGCTCGGCCGCCTGCTGCTCGACGGGCGTGACCCTGAATCGGCGGCGCAGGCGCTGGACAAGGCCTATCGCTTGGCGCCGAGCCCGGATCTGGTGGCCGCCCCTTATGCCGAGGCGCTGCTGGCGACCGGCGATGAGGCGCGGGCCAAGCAGCTGCTTGAGCAGGCGCTGGCCAGCGATCCTAACAATCTCGAGGCGCACTCGACCTACGCCTTCATGGCGCTGCAACAGGAGGACTACCGGGGGGCGCTGGCCCGCTGGCAGGCGATGCTGCCGCTCTTGGAGAAAGGCTCTACGCGCTATCAGATGATTGAGCGCTCCATCGCCTTTGCTCGGCAGAGGCTGGAGCAGCGCGGTGAGGTGCTGCACGGCACGGGGCAGGGAGAGGCCGCGGTCGAGTCAGGCTTCCCGCTGTCCGTGACCCTGGCTGACGGCATAGTGCCGCCCGAGGGCGCCTATCTGTTTGTCTTCGCCGTGGTGCCGGATGGCCCGCCGATGCCGATTGCGGTGCAGCGCATCCCCAACCCGCATTTTCCGGTGTCGCTGCGCCTGAGTGATGCTGACGCCATGATGGAGGGGAGCCGGTTAGCCGATCACCCCGAGCTGCAGTTCAAGGCCCGCCTCTCGGCCAGCGGTAACGTGATGGAGAAGAGCGGTGCTTTCGAGGGGCTCTCCCATCGCGTGCGCACCGGGGAGGGGAAGCCGGCGTCGATTGACATTCGTATCGATCACGCTCTTTAATACCCCCTTTCGCGCCCGGCCCCCGCTTGAGGGGTCGGGTTCATATAGAATAAAGCCAAGTACAACAACAGAGATGGTGCCTACGATGCAACTGCGAGTGGCGGCGTTATTGCCTTTTCTTCTGCTGGCCGGCTGCGCCGGCGGTCCCCCCAAGCAGGGGCCCGAGAGCCTTCCCGATCCCATGGGGCCGGCCCCCAATGCCAAGGCGGTCAGTACCGCCAATGATCCCAAGGACCCGTTTGAGGGGACCAACCGGGCCATGTGGGCGGTCAACTATGACGTGCTCGAGCCTTATGTGGCCCGCCCCGTGGTGCACGCCTATGCCAACCATGTGCCCGAGTCGGTCAAGACCGGCATCGAGAACCTGGTCGAGAACTTCAACGAGCCGAGCAGCATGGTCAACCACCTGATCTCGGGCGATCTGGCTGGTGCCGGCACCAACCTGGGCCGCTTTACCCTCAACACCACGGTCGGCCTGCTCGGCATCTTCGACGTGGCCAAACACGTCGGGCTGGAGCGCAACAAGCTGGAACTCTCCACCGTGCTGGGGCGGATGAGCATTGGCGATGGCGCCTACCTGATGGTGCCGGTCTACGGCCCCACCACCACCCGCCAGCTGGTGGGGGACACGGTCGATACCCTCTACTTCCCCTATGCCTTGCTGACGCTGCCGCTGCGGGCGGTGCACTGGGCGCTCAACGGGGTGGGCAATCGCTCCAAGCTCATCGATCAGGAGCCCATCATCGACAACGCGCTCGATCCCTACAGCCTGACCAAGGGCTTCTATCTGCAATACAACCAGACCAAGGTGGAAGGCAAGCAGAGCTCGTTTGGTGAAGGGGCGCAGGGCAAGAGCCCGTTGCAAAACGACGACGAGCATCTTGACGACTACATGGACGAGATTGACCAGTGAAAACCAGGCGCCTGCGGGCGCCTGTTTTGATTGGCTGGAGATAAAAAAACGCCCCGCACTGCGGGGCGTTTTCATGGGGTCAATCAGGCTGCCAGGTTCTTGGCGGCGAACTCCCAGTTCACCAGGGCCCAGAAGGCTTCCATGTACTTCGGACGCAGGTTGCGGAAATCGATGTAGTAGGCGTGCTCCCACAGGTCGACGGTCAGCAGCGGGGTGACACCGGCTTCGGTCAGCGGGCAACCGGCGTTGGAGGTGTTCATGATGGCCAGGGAGCCGTCTGCCTTCTTCACCAGCCAGGTCCAGCTGGAGCCGAAGTTGCCGATAGCAGACTTGGTGAAGGCATCCTTGAACTCGGCGAAGGAGCCGAACGCTTGGTTGATGGCATCGGCCAGGGCGCCGGTGGGCTCGCCACCGCCGTTCGGGGAGAGGCAGTGCCAGTAGAAGGTGTGGTTCCAGATCTGGGCGGCGTTGTTGAAGATGCCGGCGCTGGAGGTCTTGATGATCTCTTCCAGGGACTTGCCTTCAAACTCGGTGCCCGGTACCAGGTTGTTCAGGTTGACCACGTAGGTGTTGTGGTGCTTGCCGTGGTGGTACTCCAGGGTCTCCTGGGAGATGTGCGGTTCCAGTGCATTGATTGCGTAGGGCAGAGCGGGAAGTTCGAATGCCATTGTCTACTCTCCATTGGCGATCGCCGGGGCGATGGTTGCACGACATTACGGTTTCTTTTCCCTGAGAAAAGAAATCTTTTTAGAAATATTGGGATAAGCCCAATAGGGACGGCCGGATTGTAGCGCTTAGTGACTGGAGTCACAACCACAGGACTTGCCATGATATGGATCAAAAAGGCATACAAAGATGAAAAAGAGGGTAATAACCCCTGACTTTGTAAGTTTGTGAGGCGCATCCCATGGGGTAGAATGGGCGCCAACAACGTGCAATGTGAGGCATTCATGGAAACCATCGACAAGATCAAGCAGCAACTGGCAGAGAACCCCATCATCCTGTACATGAAGGGCTCCCCCAAGCTGCCGAGTTGCGGCTTCTCCGCCCAGGCTTCCCAAGCCATGATGGCGTGCGGCGAGCCGTTCGCCTATGTCGACATACTGCAAAATCCGGACATCCGTGCTGAGCTGCCCAAGTTCGCCAACTGGCCCACCTTCCCGCAGTTGTGGGTAGAAGGTGAGCTGATCGGCGGCTGCGACATCATGCTGGAGATGTATCAGGCGGGCGAGTTGCAGACCTTGATCAAGGAAACCGCGGCCAAGTACAAGCAAGACGAGGCGTAATCGTCGCGCTGATAAGATTAAAAAAAGGAGCCTAAAGGCTCCTTTTTTGTGCGAGGGAAGTGGCGCTAGGCATCAGGCGATGCGTTCGAGACGAGCCAAGTAGAAGCCGTCGAAACCGGTCTCAGCCGGGCTGATGCTCTCGTCCTCAATGAGACGGAACCGATCGTTCTTGGCTAGGAAGGCATCGATCTGGGCGCGGTTCTCCATCGGCAGGATGGAGCAGGTGGCATAGACCAAAATGCCGCCTACTTTCACCATGCGGCTGTAGCTCTCGAGGATCTCTGCCTGCAGGGCCACCAGCGGGGCGAGCCGCTCGGCGGTGTCCTTCCACTTGGTGTCGGGGTTGCGCTTGAGCACGCCAAGGCCCGAGCAGGGCACGTCCAGCAGCACCCGATCGGCGCTCTCTTTCAGGCGCTTGATGGTCTTGCTGTCTTCGATGAGGCGGGTCTCGACGTTGTGGGCACCGGCGCGGCGGGCGCGCTCCTTGAGGTTGTCGAGCTTCCACTGCTCCACATCCATGGCGATGAGGCGCCCCTTGCCCTGCATGGCCGCGGCAATGTGCAGCGTTTTGCCGCCGGCACCGGCGCAGGCGTCGATGACCCGCATGCCCGGCTCCACCGCGAGGGCGGCGGCCACCTTCTGGGAGCCGGCGTCCTGCTGCTCAAACAGGCCGTCCTTGAACGCCTTGGTCTTGAACAGGGCGGCATCAGAGGTGATCTCAAGGGCCGTGTCGACCCCTTCCACCTCGATGGCCTCGACCCCCTCCTTCTTGAACTGGGCCAGCAGCGCGGCCTTGTCCCCTTTGAGGGTGTTGACGCGCACGAAGCGCCGGGGCATCTCGCTCAGGGCGGCCCGCTCGCGCGGCCAGGCGTCACCCAGCTGATCGGTACCGAGCTTATCGAGCCAGGTCGGGCAACCGTCCATCAGGGCCGGGCTCTTCTTGGCGTCTTGCAGGCGGAAGCGGAAGGTCTCCTCCTTGAAGCGATCCAGGCTGCGGTGGTTCGGCATCGCAATGCGGTGGAACGCATGCCACGCCAGCAGCAAGGGCCATCCCATCTTGCCGGCCTGACGCACCTGGATGCCGGCCAGAGCGCAATAGAGGTTGAGGCGGCGCAACAGATCGCCGGTGACCAAGGCGACTCGGGCCTGCTCAAAGGGCTTGAGGCTCAACCCCGAGAAGCGACGGGAGTAGGCGCGATCGAGCGGCATGCCCTGGTTGAGCACGTCATCGAGCAGGGCGGCAACCAGATCGCCGAGGCGAGGGTGCAGGGGGGACTTGAGCATGAGAGTAACCTTGGCCAATTAAAACCGCGCAATGATAGGGACTAGACCGTTGGGGTGCAACCTTAACCAAAAAGGGAGAAGTGTGACGGATGCACTGGACTCAGTACTAAAACCGAGGAATGATTCACTTCTTTTTTTATAACAATAAGTTGCGAAAGGATATTGCAATGCGATTAACAACAAGTATCAGGCTGGCATTATGGGTGGCAGGTTCACTTGCTGGTGCGGCGCAGGCCGGACAATGGCAGACGCTGGCTGAGCGGGGTAGCCATACCGGCGAGGTGCGGGCCAGCCAGTACCGGGTGGTCGACGTGGCCGCCGACTATCTCACGGGGCTCTACCAGTCGATGGGGACTCTTGAGCTTCCCCTGCCTGAGGGGGGCAGTGTTACTTTCAACATTGCTGCCTACGATCTGCTGCCGGCCGATCTGGCGGCACGTTATCCGACGATTCGCACCTTTAAAGGGGAGAACGTCAGCGACCCGACCCAGACCGGCCGTTTTGACGTCGGTGACAACGGCTTTCACGCCGTGTTCAGCCATCAGGGGCGCCTCATCTATGTCGACCCGCTGCCCGGTGGCCGCTTCGCCGTCTATGACCAACGCGATGCCGACAGCCGCTTGAATGAAGAGGCCGACAAGGTGCTCGGCAGTGCCAAGAGTACCCTGGCACGCCAGGTAGTGAGCCAGGGCAATGAGCTGCGCACTTACACCATCGCCATCTCGGCGGCCGGTGAGTACACCCAGTTCTTTGGGGGCTCCAAGACGCTGGCGATGACTGCCATCGCTACCCTGCTCAACCGGGTGAATCAGGTCTACCAGCGCGATCTCGGGGTGGAGTTCCAACTGGTGAGCGGCAACGACGAGCTGATCTTCACCGATCCCAATACCGATCCCTTCTATAACGGGGATAACCCGAATTACACCTTTTTCAGCAGCCCCTACGACGAGAACGACGTCACCAAGAACATGCAGGTGCAACGTGAGGCGTTCACCAACGGCAAGATTGGCCCCTATGACATCGGTCACGTGGTCAACACCGGTGGTGGTGGCCTGGCGGGCCTTGGTGTGCTCTGCGCCGGCGAGGAGAAGGCGGCGGGCATGACGGGCTCCGATCAGCCCACCGGGGATGCCTTCTTCATCGACTATGTGGCCCACGAGATTGGTCACCAGATGGGGGCCGATCACACCTTCAACGGCACCACCGGCAGTTGTGGCGGTGGCAACCGGGCGGCTGACCAGGCCTGGGAGCCGGGCAGCGGCAGTACCATCATGGCCTATGCCGGGATCTGCGCCGACGGGAGCAATAACGAGAACTTGCAGGCTCATAGCGATCCCTACTTCCACAGCAAGTCCATCGAGCAGATGAAGGCGCATATTGCGACGGTGGCGAGCTGCGGCACCGCGGTGGCCAGTGGCAACCGCCCCCCTGAGGTCAATGGCGGCAACGACCGCGTCATTCCGGCGCGCACCCCCTTCGTGCTGGTGGGTAGCGGCAGTGATCCGGATGGGGATACCCTGAGCTACACCTGGGAGCAAATCGATCTCGGCATGGCCTCCGACAGTGCTGAGACCATGGTCGATGACGGCAGCCGTCCTTTGTTCCGCTTTGTGCCCCCCACCGCGCAGCCCGAGCGCACCCTGCCGGCCCTCTCATCGCTGCTAAGCGGCTCCCTGGTCAAGGGGGAAGCCTGGCCGACCACGGCGCGCACCCTGCATTTTCGTCTGACTGCCCGCGACAACAAGGGCGGCGTGACCAGTGCTGAGCGGGCGGTGCAGATCGTGCCCACGACGTCTCCCTTTGCCGTGGCTCCGCCTAAATCCCTGAGCCTCGCCATGGGCGCTGAGAACACAGTGCAGTGGAACGTGGGTGACACCGATCTGCCCCCCATCAGCTGTGCCAAGGTCGACATCAGCCTGACCAGCGACGAGGGTAAGCACTGGCTGGCGCTGGCTAGCGCAGTGGCGAACAGCGGTACGGCCAAGGTCACCATCCCCAGTGGCATCACCTCACCTTCACGCCTCAAGGTGGCGTGCAGCGACAATATCTTCTTTGCCCTCTCGCCCAAGCTGGCGGTGCTCGACAGCGGCGGTAACAACCAGGGCAGCGACAACGGCGGTGGCGGCGGCGGTGGTGCCTTCGGCCTGTTCGGTCTGCTGCTGGCAGGAGGTGCCCTGTGGCGTCGGCGCAACCCTTAGTGCTGACGCTGCTGGCGTTGCTGGCGGGTTGTCAGGTGCAGGCACAGGGGCCACAGGCCGACGTGCAGGCCAGCCTCAAGGCCGGGGATACCCGCCTCATTGTGCGGGCCGGGCGCGGGCAGACGGCGCCGGGCATCCCCGCCGGAGAGCAGGCCGATGCCAAGGCGCGCTGTGGTATCCGCTACCTTGAGGGGCTGGGGGATGTCATCCGCCCCGGTGAGCAGGAGCAGCATACCAAGCGGGTGCTCTATGCCAGCGAGTACAACCGACTGATGTTGCCGCACTGCAAGGCGGCGCAGTAATGAAGCGGGGAGGCGTGAGCCTCCCCGCCTCTTTGGAGGTTGTCTCATCTGCCGGCCACGCGCACAATGGGGGCTTTCGTGTGCCGTAGCTAAGGGAATCAAGATGATGGACGTGGCCGATCTGCGCCGTGAATACACCAAAGGGGGGCTGCGCCGTGCCGATCTGCCGGCCGAGCCGCTGACCCTGTTTGAAAAATGGCTGGCTCAGGCCTGTGAGGCGCGCCTCTCCGATCCCACCGCCATGGTGGTGGCGACCGTCGACAGCGAGGGGCAACCCTGGCAGCGCACTGTGCTGCTCAAGCACTACGATGCGGCCGGCATGCTGTTTTACACCAACATGGGCAGCCGCAAGGCGCACCAGCTGGATGGCAACCCGCGCATCAGCCTGCTGTTTCCCTGGCACATGCTGGATCGGCAGGTGCATGTCACCGGCCGGGTCGAGAAGCTCAGCACGCTGGAGGTGATGAAGTACTTCCACAGCCGCCCCAAAGAGAGCCAGATCGCCGCCTGGGTCTCCCAGCAATCCTCGCGTATCTCGGCGCGCGGCGTGCTCGAGTCCAAATTCCTCGAGCTCAAGCAGAAGTTCGCCAAGGGGGAGGTGCCCCTGCCGAGCTTCTGGGGGGGCTACCGGGTGGTGATCGATACCGTCGAGTTCTGGCAGGGCGGTGAGCATCGGCTGCACGACCGCTTCTACTACACCCGGGCCGGGGAGGGGTGGCAGGTCGAGCGTCTGGCCCCCTGAGCCGTGGCCGATAAAAAGAGGGACATTCCCTCATTTTTGATATGGCAGGCTCAGTTTCTCCCCTGCCTTGTGAAATAATGCGCCGTCCCTAGCGCAAAGAGAGAGAGGTCATGCTGAGAACCGAACGTCCTGGCGATATGCTGCCGGTTCAGGAACTGCTTGAGGCCGCCTTTGGTCGCGGCGACGAGGCCGAGTTGGTCAACCGCCTGCGCGAAAATGGCGCCGCCGTGGTCACCATGGTGGAAGAGGAAGAGTATGAGTTCATGGGGCACCTGCTGATGAGCCCGGTGACCATCGACGGCCAGGAGGGCCCCTGGCTCGGTCTGGCCCCGCTTGCCGTGCACCCGCAGTGGCAGGGGCAGGGGATCGGCTCGGATCTGGTGCGCGAGGGGCTCGATACGGCACTCGAGATGGACTGGAAGGCGGTGGTGGTGCTGGGGGATCCCCTCTACTACCAGCGTTTCGGGTTTCGCCCGGCGAGCGAGTTCGGTCTGCACTGTATCTACGAGGTGCCCGCCGAGTGCTTCATGGCGATGGAGCTCGAGCCCGGCAGCCTGACCGGCATTCAGGGTGAGGTGCTCTATCACCCCCTGTTTGACGCGTTACCGGACGAGCAGGAGTAAACCGCGGCGGCCGATGGGCCGCCGCGTTCTCATCAGGGCAAACCACACCTCTCTACTGCATCGTGGAACATGTTACTCTCTACGCCCGGTTTTTGGGTCAGCCCGCCATCAGAGCGGAGCGGCCGATTTCAGTTAGGCAACGGTTCAGAGAAAGGATCCCCATGTCAGTGCAACCCCTCACTCACCAGGCGCCCCATCGCGCCTGGTGGAAACCCCTGATCTTCTTCGCGTTGATGGCCGCCGGCCTGTGGCTGGTGAAATGGCAACCCTACTACGGCAAGGCGCTCAGTGCGGCGCAGAGCCACTCCATCGGCGCTTCGGTGCTGGCGGGGCTGGACTCGGCCCCGCTGCAAGCGGCCATCGACTACACCCTGCTCTATTTCAAGGCGGTCTGGAAGGCGGCGCTGCTCGGCATACTGCTCGGCTCCCTCATCCAGGTGCTGATCCCGGCCCAGTGGCTGCGCCGCGCCCTCGGCCAGGAGCGGCTGCGCAGCTCGCTGTTGGGCTCCCTCTTCTCCCTGCCCGCCATGATGTGCACCTGCTGCGCCGCGCCGGTGGCTGCCGGCATGCGCAAGTGCTCGGTCTCGATGGGCGGGGCGCTGGCCTTCTGGCTCGGCAATCCGCTGCTCAATCCCGCCACCCTCATCTTCATGGGGTTTGTGCTGGGCTGGCAGTTCACCCTGCTGCGGCTGGTGGCCGGTCTGGTTATCGTGTTCGGCGTGGCGGCCCTGGTCGGCCGTCTGGTGCGTGAGCCGGCGCCGGTCGATCCGGTTCCCCTGCCGGAGCCTGAGGCGCGGCCTGCTGGCTTCTGGCCACGTTGGGGCCAGGCCCTGTGGCGGCTGTTTGTCAGCACGGTGCCGGCCTATGTGCTGGCGGTGATGGCGCTGGGCGCCGCCCAGGTGTGGCTGTTCCCCCACGCAGGGCAACTCGGTGATGGCATGGGCTGGCTGCTTGGCATGGCGCTGGCGGGCACCCTGTTTGTGATCCCGACGGCCGCCGAGATCCCCATCACCCAGGCCATGTTGGCGGCCGGGCTTGGCATGGGGCCGGCGCTGGCGCTGCTGGTGACCCTGCCGGCGGTGAGCCTGCCTTCGCTGCTGATGCTGCGAAAGAGCTTCCCGGCCCGGGCCCTGTGGCTCACTGCCGCCGTGGTGGTGGGGGTCGGGGTGCTGACCGGCCTGCTGGCAGGTTAAGCCACATCAAACGCAAAAGGGCGCCCATGGGCGCCCTTTTTGTCGATAGTCATCAGATAAATTAGCCGAAGAACCAGTAGCCACGGTTGACCAGGCGGGTAAACAGCGTCAGGAAGCCGGCCTGATCTTCGAGGGTCACCATGTCGCTCTGGGTCACCACGTCGCGATCGCACAGCAGTGCCAGTGCGGTGGGATCGCTGCTTGGCAGCGACCAGCTCTCGCCGTCGATGTAGCAGTGATCGCTGGCATCGGCGAAGCGCACGCAGCGCAGGCCCGGCACCCGGATGGCCGGCTCGCCGCTGGCGAGCAGGTTGGCGACCTCCTCCTCGCTGTAGTCCGGATCGACCGGCACCACGTCGAGATCGTGCTTGGCCTCGGAGATCATGGCGCCAAACCAGGCCTTGAACAGGGTGTCGTCATCGAGGGCGTGCTGCATCAGCTCGCGCAGGCGGTGCAGCTCATGGGGCTGAATTTCGCCGTGGTGCTCGCGCGCCTTGAGATCCGGGTCGCCGTAGCGCTCGGTGGTGATCTCGTTGTCGATCAGGTGATCGGCAAAGGAGGAGAGCAGATCGCGGGCATCGGGGGCACGGAAACCGGTCGAGTAGTTCATGGCCGGCTCGATGGCATAGCCCTCGTGGGGGAATCCGGGCGGGATGTAGAGGATGTCACCCGGCTCCAGCACCGCGTCGATGATGGCATCGAACGGCTCGCAGTGGCGCAGGGCGCCGTGAGCGGCGAACTCGTTGAGGGGCAGGGCATCGCCCACCCGCCAGTGGCGGCGGCCGATCCCCTGGGTGATGAATACGTCGTAGTTGTCGATGTGCGGGCCGACGCCGGCCCCTGGGGTGGAGAAGCTCACCATCACGTCGTCAAAGCGCCAGCCGGGGATGAACTGGAACGGGATGGCCAGCTCGTTGACCTCGGGGCTCCAGTGGTTGCACGCCTGCACCAGGATGGTCCAGTTCTCCTCGCCCAGGTGGTCATAGGCTTCGAAGGGGCCGTGCTCGGCATGCCACTTGCCGTCGAAGCGGGTCACCAGGCGGGACTCCACCTCCTGCTCCATGGCCAGCCCCGCCAGCTCATCCGGCGTGATGGGGTCGGCAAAGTCCTTGAAGCCACCCTTGATGAGGAGCGGGCGCTTTTGCCAGTAGTGCTCGAGGAAATGGGCGATATCGAGATTGAGTTCGTACATGGTGTCTCTTTAGCGGTTCGGTAAAACGGCAAAGGGGCCCGGTGGGCCCCTCTGAAAGGCGGACGCTTACTTGAGTTCGTCCACCAGGCGCTGGGCGGCGCCGATGTAGTTGGCCGGGGTCAGCTTTTTCAGCTCGACCTTCACCGCCTCCGGCAGTTCCAGCGTGTCGATGAAGGTGCGCATCCCCTCGGCGTCGACGCGGCGGCCACGGGTCAGCTCTTTGAGCTTCTCGTAGGGCTTCTCGATGCCGTAGCGGCGCATCACGGTCTGGATCGGCTCGGCCAGCACTTCCCAGTTGGCATCCAGATCGGCGGCCATGGCGTCGCCGTTGGCTTCGAGCTTGGAGATCCCCTTGAGGGTCGCCTGATAGGCAATCAGGGAGTAGCCCACCGCCACGCCGAGGTTACGCAGCACGGTCGAGTCGGTCAGATCGCGCTGCCAGCGGGAGATCGGCAGCTTGGCGGCCAGGTGCTGGAACACGGCGTTGGCCAGCCCCAGGTTGCCTTCGGAGTTCTCAAAGTCGATCGGGTTGACCTTGTGCGGCATGGTGGAGGAGCCGATCTCGCCGGCGATGGTGCGCTGCTTGAAGTGACCGAGCGAGATGTAGCCCCACACATCGCGATCGAAGTCGATGAGGATGGTGTTAAAGCGCGCCATGGCATCGAACAGCTCGGCGATGTAGTCGTGCGGCTCGATCTGGGTGGTGTAGGGGTTCCAGGTCAGGCCGAGGGAGGTGACGAACTCCTCGGAGAACTGGTGCCAGTCCACTTCCGGGTAGGCGCTGAGGTGGGCGTTGTAGTTGCCCACGGCGCCGTTGATCTTGCCGAGGAACTCGACCGCCATGATCTGCTTGAACTGGCGCTCCAGGCGATAGGCGACGTTGGCCATCTCCTTGCCCATGGTGCTCGGGGTGGCCGGCTGACCGTGGGTGCGCGAGAGCAGCGGCAGGTCGCGGTACTCATGAGCCAAACGTTTGATTTCGGCGATGAGTTTTTCGCAGTAGGGCTTGATCACCTCTTCCCGCGCGGCTTTAAGCATCAGACCGTGGGAGTTGTTGTTGATGTCTTCCGAGGTGCAGGCGAAGTGGATGAACTCGGAGACAGCCTCCAGCTCGGGCAGCACCGCCACTTTCTCCTTCAGGAAGTACTCGACCGCCTTCACATCGTGATTGGTGGTGCGTTCGATCTCC
This sequence comes from Aeromonas simiae, assembly GCF_000820125.1. Lineage (GTDB taxonomy): Bacteria > Pseudomonadota > Gammaproteobacteria > Enterobacterales > Aeromonadaceae > Aeromonas > Aeromonas simiae. The sequence continues at coordinate 110,996 of NZ_CDBY01000034.1, forward strand.
TTGATGCGGGCCGCGTCGGCCTCGCAGAAGCCACTGACGATCCCGTCGAGCAGTGCGTTGGCGTCGCGGCTGAAGGCGGGCACTTCCGGGATCCCGGCGGTGCTGGCCAGCTTTTGCAGCCAGCGCACTTCCACTTCAACGCGAAAACGCAGCAGGCCGTATTCGGAGAAGATGGGGCGCAGCGCCGCCGCCTTGTCGCCGTAACGGCCATCGATCGGAGAAACAGCAGTCAGTGCTGACAGTTCCATGTGGTGAACTCCTGATGGTTGGTGTGGGGGAATCAGTATTGCTTGGCCAGCTCCACCATCTTCTTGCGGGCGAAGATGATCTGGGTGCGGCTGCCGCCGAGCTGGCGCCACAGCACCACGGCACGGATCCCGGCCAGCAGCAGGGCACGCACCTTGTGCTGCACCATGGGCTGCTGCAAGTAGAGCGGGGTGCCCGCCACCTGGATGCGCGGCCCGATGGGGCTGATAAGGTCGCTGTAGATGCTGGCCATGTTGGCCAGCACCTGCTCGTCAAGCAGATCGAAGTGCTGCAACTGGCGATCGATCTGGCCGATCCGCTCGCTCAGCATGGCCAGCAGATCACGCCGCTTGGCCAGCTTGCGCTCAAGGGCGATCAGGCTCACCACATAGCGGGTCAGCTCGGCATTTTTCTGGCTGCCGTCGGCGCCGAGCTGCTCGACTAAGGCGCGGTAGCCGTCACGAATGGCCAGGTGGGTGTTGTTGTAGACCTCGAGCGGATGGCTCGGATTGGTCACCAGTACGCTGGAGAGGCTCTCGCGCAGGGCGGCCTCGTCGCAGGAGCCGTTACGGGCCACCTGCTGGACCAGGGCGGCCGCCTGGCAGATGCCGGCGAACGCCATGGTGCGATCTTGATACTTGTCGCTCACGTTTTGTGCCTTTTGGATGCAGTGGGCGCTTAGGCGCCGTGGCTGAAACGTTGCTCGATGACACCGCCGCCGAGGCACACCTCACCGTCGTAGAAGACGGCGGACTGGCCCGGCGTGACGGCGGACACCGGCTCATCGAAGGTGACGCGGATGGTCAGGTCGTCGATGGGCTCGATGAGGCAGGGAACATCCTGCTGGCGATAGCGGGTCTTGACGGTGACCCGGCGCGGCGCGCGGATCGGGGTGCGGTCAACCCAGTGCAACTGGCTGGCGATGAGGCCGTCGGAGTAGAGCCGCGGGTGCTCCCCTTGCGCCACGATAAGCGTATTGCGCGCCACCTCTTTGTCGACCACGTACCAGGGCTCTTCACCGGCGTCTTTTCGCCCGCCGATGCCAAGGCCCTTGCGTTGACCCAGGGTGTGATACATCAATCCCTGGTGCTCGCCGATGATCTGGCCATCCACGGTTTCAATGGGGCCCGGCTTGGCCGGCAGGTATTGGGCCAGGAAATCCCGGAACTTGCGCTCACCGATAAAGCAGATGCCGGTGGAGTCTTTTTTCTTGGCGGTGATGAGATCCAGCTCCTCGGCGATGCGGCGCACCTCGGGTTTTTCCAGATCCCCGACCGGGAACAGGCTCTGTCCCACCTGGGCTTCGCTTAAGGTGTAGAGGAAGTAGCTCTGATCCTTGTTGCCGTCGAGGCCGCGCAGCAGGCGCGGGCGGCCGGTCGAGTCGTCGCGGCGCACATAGTGGCCGGTGGCGATGTAGTGGGCGCCCAGCTCCTCGGCGGCAAACTCCAGGAACGCCTTGAACTTGATCTCCTTGTTACACAGGATATCGGGGTTCGGCGTGCGGCCGGCCTTGTACTCTTCCAAGAAGTGCTCGAACACGTTGTCCCAGTACTCGGCGGCGAAGTTAATGGTGTGAAGCTCGATGCCGAGCTTGTCGCACACGGCCTTGGCATCAGCCAAATCCTGGGCGGCAGAGCAGTACTCGTCCGTGTCGTCCTCTTCCCAGTTCTTCATGAACAAGCCTTCGACCTGATAGCCCTGCTGCTTGAGCAGGTAGGCCGAGACGGAAGAGTCCACGCCGCCGGACATGCCGACGATCACCTTGATTTGGCTGTTGTCTGTCATCAGTTGTGAAAATCCTTGCATTTGACGGGGCGCATTCTACCAGAAGTTCGCGCCCCGGGTCATATCGGACTGCACCCGCCATACACGGTCACATATGGGCCTGTAAGGCATGCAGCGGCAAGCGGGTGCCGGCCAGATAGTTGTCGATGGTCTGCCACACCAGAGGGCTGCGCAGGCTGGCGCGCCGCTCGGCGATCTCCTCGCGGGTCCACCAGTGGCAGGCGAGCACATCACCGTCCGGATCTTCTGGATGGTGGTCGCCGGGCGGATTTTCAAGTTCGAACACGAAGGCAAAACGCACATAGGTGGCGGCGGTGTCGTGCGGGCGAAACAGGCTGGCACCGAGCCAGGCGGTGGGCGCCAGCTTCAGGCCGCTCTCTTCGTACAACTCGCGGCACATCGCCTCCGTCAGGGTCTCCCCCGCCTCTACGTGGCCGGCGGGCTGGTTGAAGCGCCGCTCCCCACCTATCTCCTCTTCCACCATCAGAAAGCGCCCCTGCCAGTGAACCAGGGCGGCGACGGTGAGGCGGGTTTCCATCATGATGAGGCTCCTTGTTTACCGGAGTGGCGACGGGCCGGACGGCGGGCGGTGGCGCGGCCCTTGCCGGTGGAGGACGATGA
>NZ_CDBY01000035.1 GCF_000820125.1 Aeromonas simiae
TAGAAGATGAGCGGATGGCGCAGGCGGATCGCCTTGGTGAACCAGGCGCGCTCGTCGGCCAGACAGTCGAACAGGCGCTCGTAGAGCTCGAAGGTCTGGGTGAAGTAGTCGAGCAGCTCGCGGCGCTTCTCTGCCGGGTCGTCGCCGTGCAGCAGTAGGGTTCGGGTCGGGGCGGGCAGGCCGGTCGGTGTGCAGGGGGTGGGCGAAGGTCACGGGCACGACTCCTTATGCTCTGGGGGCAACGCCAGTTTATGCGGCCGCCATGACACCGAGGTGTCGGGCTGCCAACCGGCCATGAGAGGGATAGTTAGAGCAATCTAGCCCAAGGTGCGGAGCCTGCCTATCTGTCAGAAAGGTCTTGAAGCGATTGAAAGATGCCTTTTCAATCGCTTTTTTGCGTGGACGATCGCGCCGTGATGGGGGTCATAACTGGTGAGGGGTTCGCAATCCCGTCGGCCAACCTGACACCCATACCGGGAAGGAGAGTGTGTGATGGACAAGCTTGACCACGAGATCGACACCATGCGTCACGAGCTGGAACTTTACAGCCTGAAACAGGCGGAAGAGAAATGGCAGGCTCGCGTTGACGAACTGGCGCGCCAGCGCGCCGAGCAGGAGAAACAGGGCTCGCGCGAGCGCTGATCTCATCCATCATGGTTTTTTTGACGCCGCCACGGCTTGGGCCAAGGCGGCGTTGTTTTGGGTGGCAAGCCCTGTCACCACGCCGGCGCGATCGGCCGTATCCCGGTTCTGGCTCAGCTTGAATTTACCCTCGAGCCGCTCGACTTCAACCTCGATCCCCACCACGGCCGCCAGCATCTGTGCGAGGTAGTCGCGCGGGGCATCGCCCATCCGCCAGGGGCGCGGCATGGCCGCCTCGTGTTCGCGGGTCAGGCGTGCCAGCAGTCGCTGCACGAAGCGCGCATCGTCATGTACCCTGAGCCGCCCATGGGCGTGAGCCACGGCGTAGTTCCAGGTGGGCACCGCCCTGTGGTGTTCGGCTTTACCCGGATACCAGTTGGGAGAGACATACCCCTCGGCGCCGCGAAAAATCACCAGCACCGGGCTGCCGTCCGCCTGCTGCCACAGCAGATTGGCGCGCGCCACATGGGCCAGCAGGTGCAGGGTGTCGCCCCGCTCTTCGATCAGAAACGGCAGGTGGTCGGCATCGAGGGTGTCTTCGTGGCGGCGGATGAGCGCCCCCAGCGGGTGGGTCTGGATGAGTGTGATGAGCGATGCCCGCTCGGCGGCAAAGTGGGGGGGCAGGTACATGGGGCCTCCTTGGCAGATGGCCCCTTTGTAGCATTCGGCCGCTGATCGCCGCCAGTGCCGGCTGCAATCAGCCGAGATCGATGGGGTCGACGTCCACCACCCAGCGCACCCTGCGGGTCTCGGGCCAGGCGTCCAGCTCGCCAATGGCCCACTGCATCAGCTGCGAGAGGGCGCTGCGAGTGGGGGCTTGCAGCATCAACTGCATGCGGAACTTGCCCGCCTTGCGCTCCATCATGCCGGTGAGGGGGCCCACCACCTGCAATCCGGGGAAGCGGGCCAGCCGCAGTGTCTCCGCCAGACGCTGCAAAAAGGCGTGCACCTCGGCCTGACCGGTCGCCTCGGCCTTGAACAGCGCCTGGTGGCTGAAGGGGGGCAGGTTGAGCAGGCGCCGCTCCTTGAGGGCGGTGACGGCGAAGTGGTCGTAGCCGTTTTGGGTCAGATCCTGTAGCAGGGCGTGCTCCGGGTGGTGGCTTTGCAGCACCACCAGCCCCGGCTTGCTGGCGCGGCCGGCCCGGCCGGCCACCTGGGTGTAGAGCTGGGCCAGGCGCTCGGCGGCGCGAAAATCGGCCGAGAAGAGGGCGCCGTCCACGTCGATGAGGCCGACCAGGGTCACGTCGGGGAAGTGGTGCCCCTTGGCGAGGATCTGGGTGCCGATGAGGATCTTGTAACGGCCGCTCTTGATCCCCTCGAGGTGCTGCTCCAGCTCCCCCTTGCGCGCCGTGCTGTCGCTGTCGATGCGCACCACCGGGTAGTGGGGGAACAGGGTGGCCAGCAGCTGCTCGAGCTGCTCGGTGCCGACGCCGGAGCCGATCAGCTCGACGCTGCCGCACTCGGGGCAGGTGTGGGGCAGCGGGCGGATGCTGTCACAGTGGTGGCAGTGCAGGCGCCGGCTGCTCTGGTGCCAGGTATACCAGGCATCACAGCGCTCGCAGGCGGCGCTCCAGCCGCACTGGTGACAGATGAGCGACGAGGCGTAGCCGCGCCGGTTGAGAAACAGCATCACCTGGTTGCCGGCGGCCAGGTGCTCGCCCATCAGCCGTTCGAGCTGGGGCGAGAGGCCGGCTTGCAGCCGGGTGTTCTTGATGTCGAGGATCACCTGGTGCGCCGTGCTGGCGTTGCCGGCACGCCGGGTCAGGCGTAGGTGGTGGTACTTGCCGCTCTGGGCGTTGTGCAGGCTCTCCAGCGACGGAGTGGCCGAGCCGAGCAGCACCGGGATGCCGGCGCGGTGGGCGCGCATCACGGCCAGATCGCGGGCGTGATAGCGAAAGCCGTCCTGCTGCTTGAACGAGGCGTCGTGCTCCTCGTCGATGATGATGAGGCCGAGATCGCGAAACGGGGTGAAGATGGTGGAGCGGGTGCCGATCAGGATGGCGGCGCCGCCGTCGCGGCAGGCGAGCCAGGCATCGAGCCGCTCCCGGTCGTTCATCCCTGAGTGCATCGCCACCACAGGCACGTTGAAGCGGCGCTTGAAGCGGTTGATGGTCTGCGGGGTGAGGCCGATCTCCGGCACCATCACCAGCGCCTGCCGCCCCTCGCGCAGCAAGGGCTCGAGGATGCTTAAGTACACCTCGGTCTTGCCCGAGCCGGTGATCCCCTCGAGCAGGAAGGCGTTGAAGCGCTCACGCTGGCTGGTCACTGCCGAGACCGCCAGCGCCTGCTCGGTATTGAGTTGCAGGGCGCCGTCGCAGGAGAGGTGCTCGGCCCAGTCGGTGGGGTGGGTCGGCTCCAGACTGCGTTTCTCGACCAGCCCCTTCTTCTCCAGCGCCGTCATCGCCGCCGACTGCACCTCCTCCTGACGTAAGGATGAGGGGGTCTGCGGCCCTTTGCGCAGCAGGGCCAGCGCCTGCTGCTGCTTGGGCGCGCGCTTGAGCTCGTTGAGATCGCAGGCCTGCCCCGCTTCGGTGGTGAACCAGAACTCCAGCTCGCGGTAGGCGGCCGGCTCCCCCTTGCGCACCAGCACCGGCAGGGCCACTGCCAGCACTTCGCCGAGCGGGTACTGGTAATAGCCGGCGCCCCACTGCATCAGGGCCAGGATATCGGGGCCGAGCACCGGCCGCTCGTCGAGCACCCGCTTGACCGGCTTGAGCTTCTCCCTGGGCAGGGCGCTCTCGGCCGGGTGCTCGACCACCAGCCCCACCAGAGTCTGCGGGCCAAATGCGACCTCGACCCGGCAGCCGGGTGGGGGCAGGGGATGCGGGGCGAGATAGTCGAAGGGACGGCGCAAGGGAACCGGCACGGCCACCCGCACCAGGCCCTGATTATCGGAGGAATTCACCAAGAGTTGCCTATTTTTTCTGCGAAGACACTTGCCTGAGCTCAGGCGTTTCCTATATTATTCGCTGCCTTTGAAATTGTGTTCAATATTCGTGTGGTGTCCGACCTTTGGCTCGGATAGCGACACGGCCCAAATCATTGAGGTTGTCCATGAAAGCTGGTATCCATCCGGAATACGTAGAAATCACCGCCAAGTGCTCTTGCGGTAACATCATCAAGACTCGCTCCACCGTTGGCAAGGATCTGAACCTGGACGTGTGCTCCGAGTGCCACCCCTTCTACACCGGCAAGCAGAAGGAAGTGTCCAGCGGCGGCCGCGTGGACAAGTTCAACAAGCGTTTCGGTTCCCTGGCTGGCAAGAAGTAAGCCATACCCCGCTTGTAGAAAAAGCGCCCTCTGGGCGCTTTTTTTGTGCCCGGCTTTCCCCTAAGGTGGTGCCATTCACGCGAGGGAGAGCACGATGAAATCCTGTCTGGTCATGGGCGCCGCCGGCTACATCGGCTCCCATCTGGTGCCCTATTTGCAGGCGCATGGCCACGAGGTCATTGCCGCCGCCCGCCACCCCTGCCGCCTGCCTGCGGGCGTCAGCTTCCGTCATGCCGACAGCCTCAACCCCGCGACACTGGGGCCGGCCCTGGCAGGGATAGATACCGTCTTCTATCTGGTGCACGCCATGGGGGCGGGCCCCGGCTTCCACCGCCTCGAGCAGCAGGGCGTGAAGAACTTCGCCGCCGCCGCCCGCGCCGCCGGGGTGCGCCGCATCGTCTATCTCGGGGCAATCCAGCCGGATCGCTGTGAGAGCCGCCATCTCAACTCGCGACGCATCTGTGGCGAGCTGTTTCGTGCCGCCGGGGTGCCGACGGTGGAGCTGCGTGCCGGCATCATCATCGGCCCCGGCTCGGCGGCCTTCGAGGTGATGCGCGATCTGGTGTTCAACCTGCCGATGATGGTCACCCCCAAGTGGGTGCGCTCGCGCACGCCGCCGATCGCCCTCTCCAACCTGCTCCATTACCTCGGCGGGTTGGTCGAGGCCGAGGGGGTCGATGGTACCATCTTCAATGCGGTTGGGCCCGAGTTGCTCAGCTACCAGCAGCAGCTCGAACGTTTTGCCGCCCATATCGGCAAGCGCTGCCCCATCTTTCCCATTCCCTGGCTCACCCCACGCCTGTCGGCCTGGTGGTTGCAGTTTGCCACCTCGGTGCCGCAGCCGGTGGCCAAGGCGCTGGTGGGCGGGCTCAAGCACGACATTCCAGCCGATGGCGGGGCGTTGCAGGCCTTGCTGCCCCAGCGGCTGCTCGGCTTTGACGAGGCGCTCGGTGAGGCGCTGGCCCTGGAGCAGCGTCTCGGCGCCGAGCAGCAAGGGGAGGAGACCCCGCTCGGCCTGCGCTGGCGCCATCCTGAGTACGGTTTTTACGATCGCACCGCCAGCGGCACGGCGCTGGCGCTGGCCTCACCCGAGCAGGTGTGGCAGGTGTTGCAAGGGCTCGGCGGGAAGCGGCGTTACTTCTACATGAACGAACTGTGGACGGTGCGCGAGTGGATGGATCACCTGATAGGCGGCCCGGCCCGCCAGTACGGGCGCAGCGATCCCACCCGGTTTCGCAAGGGCGATCGGCTCGACTCCTGGGAGATCCTCGGGGTGGAGGAGGGGCGCCGGCTCGATCTCTTGTTCAACATGAAGGCGCCCGGGGTGGGGCGGCTGGAGTTCATCATCACCCCCGAGCCCTCGGGGCTGACCCGGCTCAGCGTGACGGCCCACTGGCATCCACAGGGGGCGTGGGGGCTCGGCTACTGGCTGGCGATGTTGCCGTTTCATCTCTTCATCTTTCAGGGGATGACCGAGGCGATCGCCAAACAGGCCGAGCGCCTAGCCGGTGTCGAGGTCTTAGATTGAAGAGGTTGGTTTATACCTCTAAATGGGTGTGATGAGTTAGCTTAATATATCGGCTATATGGGCTCGATTGGTGTATTGCCCATATTATCTGCTGGGCAGCCCCCCGACTTTTCCTTATGATCCCCCCTCTCGCCGCCTGGCGGCGAGCAACGACGTGCACATTCACCATCGTATCGGGGTTCCCCATGTCCGATCTGCGCCAACAGGCTCTCGACTATCACGCCCTTCCCGTACCGGGGAAGATCGCCATCGAACTCACCAAGCCGGCGGAAACCGCCCGCGATCTGGCGCTGGCCTACAGCCCAGGCGTGGCCGAGCCGGTGCGCGAAATCGCCGCCGATCCCGAGGCCGCCTATCGCTATACCGCCAAGGGTAATCTGGTGGCGGTCATCTCCAACGGCACCGCGATCCTGGGGCTCGGCAATCTGGGGCCGCTCGCCTCCAAGCCGGTGATGGAGGGCAAGGCCCTGCTGTTCAAGCGCTTCGCCGGCATCGATGCCATCGACATCGAGGTCAAGCACGACACCGACCAGGCCTTCATCGACACGGTGGCCGCCATCGCCGACACCTTCGGCGGCATCAATCTGGAAGACATCAAGGCGCCCGAGTGTTTCGCCATCGAGCAGGCGCTGATCGAGCGCTGCGATGTGCCGGTATTCCACGATGATCAGCACGGCACCGCCATTGTCACCGCCGCCGGCCTGCTCAATGCCCTCGAGATCCAAGGCAAGCGCATCGAACAGAGCCGCATCGTCTGCATGGGGGCTGGCGCCGCCGCCATCGCCTGCATGGAGCTGCTGCTGGCCTGTGGTGCCCGACGCGAGCAGATCTTCATGCTCGACCGTCAAGGGGTGATCCACGCCGGGCGCAGCGATCTCAATCCGTACAAGGCGCGTTTTGCCAATGACACCCCGCTGCGCACCCTGCACGAGGCGATCGCGGGGGCCGACGTGTTTGTCGGTGTCTCCGGCCCCAACGTGCTGCCGGCCGATGCAGTGGCCCTGATGGCGCCGAATCCGGTCATCTTCGCCTGCTCCAACCCCGACCCCGAGATCAGCCCCGAGCTGGCCCGCTCGGTTCGTGATGACCTCATCATGGGCACCGGCCGTTCCGACTACCCGAACCAGATCAACAACGTCATCTGCTTCCCCTTCATCTTCCGCGGCGCCCTGGACGTGCGTGCCCGTCGCATCAACGAGGCCATGAAGGTGGCGGCGGTCGAGGCGATCCGTGCCCTGGTCAAGGAGCCGGTGCCGGAGGCTGTGCTGCAGGCCGCCGGGGTCGATGCGCTGGCCTTTGGCCGTGACTATGTGATCCCCAAGCCGATGGATGCCCGTCTGCTGCCGCGGGTTGCCCGCGCCGTGGCACTGGCAGCCGTCGAATCTGGGGTGGCCCGTCTCGCCCTGCCGGACGACTACATGCTGGGCTGATGACAGCGTCGATAAAAAGGGCCGCCATCGCGGCCCTTTTTTATTGGGCGCCGGAGTTACCGGCGCGGCAGGGAGAGGCGAAAACGGGCTCCGCTGCGGCTGGCCACCAGGCTGGCCTCGCCGCCGTGATGGCGGGCGATGCTGCGCACGATGGCAAGGCCCAGCCCGGTGCCGCCGGTGCGGCGATCGCGGCTCTCGTCGAGACGCACGAAGGGCTCGAAGATGTGCTCGGCATGCTGCGGCGCGATGCCGCTGCCGTCGTCTTGTACCTCGATGAGCAGATGGTCTCGCTCGGCGGCGAGGTGCAGCTCGACCCGCTGGGTGGCGTGGCGCAGTGCGTTGCGCAGCAGGTTCTCCACCGCCCGGGTCAGCAGCCGTTCATCGCCACGCCAGGGAAGGGGCTCGCTCGGCCCGCACAGGTGGATCGGTTTGCCCGGACAGAGCGCCTGCCAGTCCGGCAGGTGGCGGCGTGCCCACTCGCCGAGTTCGAGATCGGTTGGGTGCAGCGGCATCTCGGGGCGATCCAGCCTGGCGTAGGTGAGCATCTCGTCGATCAGGGTATCGAGCGCAGCCAGATCCCGCTCCAGCGCCTGCCGATCCGCCTCGGCCGGTGCCGGCTCGAGCAGGGCCAGGCGGTATTGCAGCCGCACCAGCGGGGTGCGTAGCTCGTGGGCGATGGCATCGGTGAGTTGCTTCTTGCCGTTGATGAGCGCCTCGAGCTGCTCGGCCATCAGATCCAGGGTCTGGCCCATGCGTGCCAGGCTGCTGCTGGCCGGCAACCGGCTGCGGGCGCTGAGATCGCCGCGCCCGAGGCGGCGTGCCGTCTGCTCCAGGGTCAGCAGGCCGCGCCAATGGGGGCGCAGCCAGAGCAGGATCGGCAGCGCCAGGGAGAGGCCGAGCAGCAGCAGCAGGCCGATGTCGAGCCAGTGCAGCTCGTGCAGGTAGGAGAGGTAGGGGACGGGGCCGACGATGAGCACCTGATCGCTGCCGGGGATGAGCTGGCGGAAGGTGTCATCCTCCTCGACGATGACGATGTTGCCGCCGCGCAGGAAGTCGAGATCCTCCTCGCCGAGCGGCTGATCGGCCAGCGCCCACACGTGCAGCGGCAGACTGAGCTGCCGTGACTGCTCGCTCAACCGCTGTGGCCAGGCCGTCTGCGGCTTGTGGGCCAGTTCGCTGGTGAGCAGATCGAGCGAGCCCTGCATCATCCGCTCCAGATAGCGGTTGCCGGCCCGCTCGGCGGTGTCTTTGTAGACCCAGCCGACCAGCACGACCGCCACCATGAAGCAGGCCATCACCAGCAGGTAGAACTTGATGAAGAGGTGGCGCACGGTTTACTCCCAGGCCTGGGGCACCAGCAGGTAGCCGCGCTGGCGCACTGTCTTGATGCGGGTCGGGGCGGCCGGATCGTCGCCAAGCTTGCGGCGCAGGCGGGAGATGGCCACGTCCATGCTGCGATCCAGCCCGTCGTAGTCACGCCCGCGCAGGCTGCGAAACAGGGCGTCACGCCCCATGATCTGGCCGGCGTGGCAGGCCAGCTCCCACAAGAGATCGAAGTCGCTGGTGGAGAGCGGCACGTTCTCCCCGTCCAGGGTCACGGCGCGGGCCGGCCCGTCGATGGTGAGACGGCCGAACTGTAACCGCTGGGATGGGGGCGCGGCCATGGCCGGCGTGGCGATGGCGTTTTGCTGCTGGCGAAACTGCACCCGTAGCCGGGCCAGCAGCACAGGGGGCGGGGTGGTCTTGAGGATGTAGTCGTTGGCGCCGAGCTCCAGGCTGAGGATCTGGTTCATGTCGCTGTCGAGCGAGGTGAGCATGACGATGGGGCCGGCGAAGCGCGGGCGCAGATCCCGGCACAGGGTGAGGCCGTCGCAACCGGGCAACATGATGTCGAGCAGGATCAGGTCGGGCTGCACCTCCTCGACCCGTGCCAGGGCGCGATCACCACGACTCTCGATGATCACCTCCATCTCGTGGCGGGAGAGCCAGCCGGCGATCAGCTGGCCGATGTCGGGATCGTCTTCAACAAACAGGATGCGCTGCATGGGATCTCCATGGGGGAGGACTCCTGCACAGCATACCCGGCTGGTGGCGCGGGGGAAGAGGCGGTTATTAACCCTTGGCCGAACGCATCACCCGGCCGAGCCGGGCGGCGGTAGTGGCCGCATCGGCATTGGGATCGTTGAAGAAGTTGGCCAGCACATCCATCAGCGCCTGCTGGAGCGGGGTCGCTAATACCATGCCTTCGGCCACGCTCGGCAGCAGGTTGCCCTCTTTCTCCGCCTGCGTGAAATCGCGCTGAGAGCGGATGGCGCAGCGATCGAACCCCTTCATGTCCACCTTCGCCAGTGCCGGGATCGACCCCTTAGCCTGATTGAAGCGGGCCTGGACGTCGGGGCGCATGATGAGTTCGGCCAGTTCGCTCTGGGCCTGCATTTGCAGCGGGTCACGCACCTTGAACATGGCGATGGAGTCGATGTTGTAGCTGAAGATGCCCTGGCTGCCGGGGGTGGGCAGGCAGAGGATATCTTCGCCGGGCCGGTAGTCGGCGGCGGTCAGCTCGCCCTTGGTCCAGTCCCCCATGATCTGCATGGCGGCGCCGCCGGTTTCGATCAGGGTGGTCGCCTGGTTCCACTTCAGGCTGACGAAGCTAAGCGGTACGTAGCTGCGCAACTGCTGGAAGCGTTGCAGCACGCGCACCATGTCGGGGCCGGTGAGTACGGCCGGATCGAGCTCGAGCAGCGCCTTGCGATAGAAGTCGCGCCCCCCCTCGCCGAGGGCCACCGCCTCGAACAAGATCGCCAGTTGCCACGGCTCGTTGCCGATAGCGAGGGGGATCACGCCCTGCTGCTTCAGCCGCTCGGCCACCTGGATGAAGCTGGCCCAGTCGGTGGGGGCGGGCAGGCCGGTCTCGGCCAGGCGGCGGCGGTTGATCCAGAGCCAGTTCACCCTGTGGATACCGGTGGGGACGGCTACCAGCGATCCGGTCGGGCTCAGGGTCTGGCGCACCACGGGGGGCATGGCCTGATACCAGCCGAAGTGATCGGCCATGGGGCCGAGATCGCGCAGGAAGCCAAGGCCTGCCCACTCGCGCAGCTCGACTCCCTTGAGGTGGGCGGCCTGGGGAGGATTGGCCGCCAGCGCCCGGCTTTTTAAGACCGTCATGGCGCTCTTGCCGCCGCCGCCCTGGACGGCGAAATCCTGCCACTGGTGCCCTTCGCCCTTCCACGTGGATTTGAGCACCTCGACGGCGCGGGCCTCACCGCCCGAGGTCCACCAATGCTGCACCTCCACCTGGGAGGCATGGCTCGCCGGGATGGCGAGCAGGGTTAAGAGCAGGGGGTACAGCGTGTTTTTCATGATCATTGCCGTGGCAGTGAGAGGGTGGCTTGCAGGCCACCCGTGGGGCGGTTTTCCAGTACCAGATCGCCGCCGTGGGCATGGGCGATGTTACGGGCGATGCCGAGGCCAAGGCCGTTACCGGGTTTTTCGGTATCGAAGCGGTAATAGGGCTCGAAGATGCGCTCGATCTGCTCCTCGGGCAGGCCAGGGCCCTCATCCATGATGAACAGGATCAGCATCTCGTCATCGTCGAGGATGATGATGCGCACCTTCTTGCCGTACTTGATGCCGTTATCGACCAGATTGGCGATGCAGCGCTTGAGGGCCAGCGGTTTGCCCCGGTAGGGGTGCTTGCAGTGCCCCTCTATGGTGAGCCGCTCCTCGCGCAGGTTCAGGCTCTCGGCCAGCTGGTGCAGCATGCCATCGACATCGATCTGCGCCATGTTCTCGTGAATATCGGTGTCTTTGACCGTTTGCAGCGCCCCTTTCACCATCAGCTCCAGCTCATCGAGATCCTTGTTGAACTTGGTGATCTGGGTCTCGTCATCGAGCAGTTCGACCCGCAGCCGCAGCCGGGTGATCGGGGTCTTGAGATCGTGGGAGATGGAGCTAAACAGCAGCTCCCGATCCCCGATGTAGCGCCGGATGCGGTGCTGCATGATGTTGAAGGCGCGGGTCGCGGCGACGATCTCCGAGGCCCCTTCCTCTTTGAGCGAGGGTTGGTCGATGTCTTTGCCGAGGTTGACTGCCGCCTTGGCCAGCCGGCGCAGCGGCCGGGTCTGCCAGCGCACCAGCAGGAAGGTGAAGAAGCAGAGGAACACCGTCATCAGGGCGATAAAGCGCACCTGGTTGGCCGGCATCACGGTGTCATCCAGGGTCATGTAGGGGGCGGGCAGCAGGGCCGCCAGATAGAGCCACTCGCCGCGTTTTATCTCGATCTGGATCACCAGCACCGGCGGGTTGATCGGCTCGAGCGACAGGGTGTAACGGGCCCACGAGGAGGGGAGATCCGCCAGCAGGGTATCGTTGTTGAAGACGTGCAGATCTTCGGGGTGGGAGAAGTTGACCTTGATCGCCATGGTGTCGGAGAGCTTGTTGCCGAGGATGGCCTTCACCTCGCTCAGCACCATGGTCTTGCGCTCGCTGTCGGGGATCGGGTTGATGCGGATCTCCTCTTCGTTGAGCGAGACGAAGAAGCGGCTGCCGCCCATGTTGCGCAGCTGATCCAGCGCGATGTGGCGGTATTGCAGTGGCAGCGACTTGAAAAAACTGACGGTGGAGGCGGCCGACATGGCCAGATTGCGGGTGGTGCTGAGCATCCCATCCAGCTCCCGCTTCTGGATCTGCTGCATCCAGATCCCGGTGAGGATGGTCTGGGAGAGCAGGATCGCCAGCAGCAGCAGGAGCAGCATGCGGGAGAGGAGCGAGCGCGGCACCAGGGCCGACCACCACCGTTTCGCATGCATCGGATCAGGGTTCCTCGTGCACTTCGGCGATCAGCATGTAGCCGCTGCCGCGAATGGTCTTGATGATGCGCGGGCTCTTGCCGTTGTCGCCGAGCTTCTGGCGCAGGCGGCTGATCTGTACGTCGATACCGCGCTCCATCGGCAGACTCTCGCGGCCGCGGGTGGCATCCGAGATGGTGTCGCGATCGAGCACGGCCCCCGGCTGCTGCAAGAACATCGAGAGCAGCATGAAGTCACTGCCGGAGAGATCGAGCCGGCTGCCGTCATCATGGGTCAGCTGGTGGCTCAGGGTGTCGAGCACCCACTCGGCAAAGCGCAGCCGACGTGGCAGCTCTTTCTCCTTGGTCTCCGGCTGGCGGAACTCGGCCCGGCGCAGCAGCGCCTTGATGCGGGCCTGCAACTCGCGCGGGCTGAACGGCTTGGCGATGTAGTCGTCGGCGCCGAGCTCGAGGCCGATCACTCGGTCGGTCTCGTCGGAGGCGGCGGTCAGCATGATGATGGGGACCTGCGAGTCGCGGCGGATCTGCTGGCACAGGGTAAAGCCGTCATCCCCCGGCATCATGATGTCGAGGATGATGAGATCGGGGCTGTGCTGGGTCAGCAGCCGGTGCATCTCGTTGCCTTCGGCGGCGGTAAGAACCTCAAACCCGGCGCGGGTCAGGTACTCGTTGAGCAGCTCCCGGATTTCCTGATCGTCGTCGACGATCAGCAGTTGTTTGCTCAGTGACATAGGTGTGTGCATCCATTTTTTGTGGAGATTGAACCCGGCGGGGGCACAAAAAGCAAGCAAACCGGGCTGTGAGTGTGAATAGCTGGGCACTCCTTGCGCATATCGTGGCGCGAATGGAAATAAAAAGGGCCGGCTCAATGAGCCGGCCAAGAAGACGCGTGGATCCGCGTGTTGCCACATTCCCGGTGCGCCGTGTCGCGCCCGGGGCGTGAACTCAGAGGCGCTCGAACACGGTGGCGATGCCTTGCCCGAGACCGATGCACATGGTGGCGACCCCCAGGGTGGCGTCCTTCTCCTCCATCAGATGGATGAGGGTGGTGGAGATGCGCGCGCCAGAGCAGCCGAGCGGGTGACCCAGGGCGATGGCGCCGCCGTTGAGGTTCACCTTCTCGTCCACCTGATCCATCAGCCCCAGATCCTTGACGCAGGGCAGCGACTGGGCGGCAAACGCCTCGTTGAGCTCGAACAGATCGATGTCACTCACGCTCAGGCCGGCGCGCTTGAGCGCCTTCTGGGTGGCCGGCACCGGGCCGTACCCCATGATGGCGGCGTCACAGCCGGCGATGGCCATGGCACGCACGCGGGCGCGCGGGGTCAACCCCAGCGCCTTGGCGCGATCCGCGCTCATCACCAGCATGGCGGCGGCGCCGTCGGAGAGCGCCGAGGAGGTGCCGGCGGTGACGGTGCCGTTGACCGGGTCAAACACCGGGCGCAGCTGGCCCAAGGTGTCGACCGTGGTCTCGGGGCGGATCACCTCGTCATAGTCGTAGAAGAAGCGGGCGCCGCTGGCGTCGTGCCCCTCCAGCCCGACGATCTCCTTGGCAAAGCGCCCCTCCAGCGTGGCGGCATGGGCGCGCTGGTGGGAGCGGGCGGCGAAGGCATCCTGCTGGGCACGGCTGATGCCGTGCAGCTTGCCGAGCATCTCGGCGGTCAGCCCCATCATGCCGGAGGCCTTGGCCACGTTGCGCGAGAGGCCGGGGTGGAAGTCGACCCCGTGGCTCATCGGCACGTGCCCCATGTGCTCGACCCCACCGATGATGAAGATGTCGCCGTCACCCACCGCAATGGCGCGCGAGGCGTCGTGCAGCGCCTGCATGGAGGAGCCGCACAACCGGTTGACGGTGACCGCCCCCACCTGTTTTGGGATGCCGGCCAGCAGGGCAGCGTTGCGGGCGATGTTGAAGCCCTGCTCCAGGGTCTGCTGCACGCAGCCCCAGTAGATGTCCTCGATCTCGTTCGGGTCGAGGTTGGGGTTGCGCGTGAGCAGCGAGCTCATCAGGTGGGCCGAGAGCTCCTCGGCACGCACGTTGCGAAAGGCCCCGCCCTTGGACCGGCCCATGGGGGTCCGGATACAGTCGACAATGACTACGTCTTTCATGAATGGGTCTCCGCAATCAGTAGAAGGTCTTGCCCTGGGCCGCCATCTCACGCAGCGTGTCGCTGACGCGATAGAGCGGGCCCAGATCGGCGAACTGGTCGGCCATGGCCACGTAGCGGTCCAGGCCTAGGGTGTCCAGGTAGCGGAACACGCCGCCGCGGAAGGGAGGGAAGCCCAGACCATAGACCAGCGCGATGTCTGCCTCGGCCGGGGTGGCGACTATGCCCTCTTCCAGACAGAGCACCACCTCGTTGATCATGGGGATCATCATGCGGGCGATGATGGTCTCCTTGTCGAACGCCTGCTGCGGCTTGGCGATCGGGGCCAGCAGCTCGTAGGACGCGGCGTCGGCCACCTTCTTCGGCTTGCCCTTCTTGTCGGCCTCGTAGGCGTAGAAGCCCTTGCCGTTCTTCTGACCGAAGCGGCTCGCCTCGTACATCACGTCGATGGCGGTACGCCCCTCTTTGCTCATGCGCGCCGGGAAGCCCTGCGCCATCACGTCACCGGCATGGTGGCCGGTGTCGATGCCGACCACATCCAGCAGGTAGGCGGGGCCCATGGGCCAGCCGAACTCTTTCTCCATCACCTTGTCGACGGCGGCGAAGTCGGCGCCATCGGCGACCAGCTTGTTGAAGCCGAAGAAGTAGGGGAACAGCACCCGGTTGACGAAGAAGCCTGGGCAGTCGCCCACCACCACAGGGGACTTGCCCATGGCGGCGGCGTAGGCCACCACGCGGTTGATGGTGTCCTGCGAGGTTTGTTCGCCGCGGATGATCTCGACCAGGGGCATGCGGTGCACCGGGTTGAAAAAGTGCATGCCGCAGAAGTTCTCGGGGCGCTTGAGGCTCTTGGCCAGCAGCGAGATGGGGATGGTGGAGGTGTTGCTGGCGAGCACGGCGTCGTCGCCGATCACCCCTTCCACTTCACTCAGCACGGCGGCCTTCACTTTCGGGTTCTCGACCACGGCTTCGACCACCACGTCCACATGCTTGACGTTGTCGTAGCTGAGGGTCGGGGTGATGGCAGAGAGCACCTGGCCCATCTTGATGCCGTCGATGCGCCCCTTCTCGAGCTGGCCGTTGAGCAGCTTGGTGGCCTCACCCATGCCGAGCGCCAGCGCCTTCTCGTTGATGTCCTTCATCACCGCCGGGATGCCCTTGCTGGCGGACTGGTAGGCGATGCCGCCCCCCATGATGCCGGCACCGAGCACGGCGGCGTGGCCGGTGGCCTTGCCCGCCTGCTTGGCGGCTTTTTTGGCCAGCGCCTTGATGTGCTGATCATTGAGGAAGATGCCGACCAGCGCCTTGGCCACGTCGGTCTTGGCCAGCTTGATAAAGCCCTGAGCCTCGACGATCAGAGCCTCGTCACGGCCCATACCGGCGGCGGCCTCGACGGTTTTCACCGCCGTCATCGGGGCCGGATAGTGCTTGCCGGCCACGGCAGCGACCATGCCGGCGGCGGTGGTGAAGCTCATCATGGCTTCCAGCTTGGAGAGGCGCAGCGCTCCCTTTTTGGCGGCGCGGCGGCCTGGCCAGTCCAGCTTGCCCGCGATGGCGTCTTTCATCATCTGCACGGCGGCACTATGCAGTGCCTCGGGGGCGACCACGGCATCCACGGCGCCCACCTTGAGGGCGTCAGCGGCACGGTACTCCTTGCCGGTGGTGATCCACTCCAGCGCGTTGTCGGCGCCGATAAGGCGCGGCAGGCGGACTGTGCCACCAAAGCCCGGCATGATGCCGAGTTTGGTCTCGGGCAGGCCGATCTTGGCGCTGCTGTCGGCCAGACGCAGGTCGGTGGCGAGGATGGTTTCGCAGCCACCGCCCAGGGCGTGGCCCTTGATGGCGGACAGGGTCGGCACCGGCAGATCTTCGATGGCGCTGAAGATGTCGTTGGCCTTTTTCAGCCAGCCGAGCAGTTCGGCATCGGGCAGGGCGAACAGCTCGAGGAATTCGGTGATGTCGGCGCCGACGATGAAGGCGTCTTTGCCGGAGGTGAGGATCAGGCCTTTTAGGTCACGTTCTTGTTGTAATGCGGCGATCGCTTCGCTCAGGGAGAGCAGGGTGGCGCGATCAAGCTTGTTGACTGAACCCGGTGCGTCGAACCTGAGCTCGGCAATGCCGTCTTCCAGGTAGCGGACTGACAGGGTATCGCCTTGGTAGATCATGAGGGTCTCCTTGTTCCCAGCGGATAGCGGGGGTGGCTCCTTGTTCTCCCCCTGAGGGGACGTGCCAAATATTGATCCGACCAGAGACAAATTCAACACCTATTTTAAACATTCGTTTAACACCAAATTGGTGTAAAGGCTCTAGTGGCGCGCCCTGTATGAAAACGGCGCCAAAAGGCGCCGTTGCAAAGTTGTGACCGGGATCAACTGGCCAGCTCATCCCGATCGCGAAACTCCTCGAGCACTTCGGGGTTGGCGAGGGCATGGGTGTTCTTCACCGGGCGGTGGTGCACCACCTCGCGCACCGCCAGTTCGACAATCTTGCCGGACTTGGTGCGCGGGATGGCGCTCACCTGAACGATGCGCGCCGGCACGTGGCGCGGCGTGCAGTGGTGCCGCACCTGCTGGCAGATCCGCTCGCGCAGGGGGTCATCCAGCGTCAGGCCATCGCGCAGGCGCACGAACAGCACCACCCGCTCGTCCTGCTGCCACTGCTGGCCGATGACGATGCTCTCTTCCACCTCATCCAGCTGCTCCACGTAGCGGTAGATCTCGCTGGTGCCGATGCGCACGCCGCCCGGGTTGAGGGTGGCATCGGAGCGGCCGTAGAAGCGGATGCCACCGTGCTCGGTCAGTTCGATCCAGTCGCCATGGCACCAGACGTTGTCAAAGCGCTCGAAGTAGGCCGCGTGGTACTTCTCGCCGCTCTCATCGCCCCAGAAGCCGATGGGCTGGGCCGGGAAGGGCTTGGTGCAGACCAGCTCCCCCTTCTCCCCCTGTACCGGCTGCCCCGCTTCGTTGAACACCTGCACCGCGAGGCCGAGCCCGCGTCCTTGGCTCTCACCCCGATAGACGGGACTCATGGGGTTGCCGAGCACGAAGCAAGAGCAGATGTCGGTGCCCCCCGAGATGGAGGCGAGCTGCACATCGGCCTTGATCTGCTGATAGACGTAGTCAAACCCCTCGGGCGAGAGCACGGAGCCGGTGCTGCAAATGAGGCGCAGCTGGGGCAGTGAGTGGGTCTTGATGGGGGCATAACCCTGCTTGTGCAGGGCATCGAGGTATTTGGCCGAGGTGCCGAACAGGGCGACCTGCTCGTCGCGGGCCAGATCCCACAGCACCTTGCCATCGCCATGGAAGGGGGAGCCGTCGTAGAGCACCAGGGTGGCGCCGGAGGCTAGCGCGCTCACCAGCCAGTGCCACATCATCCAGCCGCAGGTGGTGAAGTAGAAGACCCGCTCACCCGGCTTGATGTCGCAGTGCAGCTGGTGCTCCTTGAGGTGTTGCAACAGGGTGCCGCCGATGCCGTGCACGATGCACTTGGGCTGCCCCGTGGTGCCGGAGGAGTAGAGGATGTAGAGCGGATCGTTGAAGGCGCGCTCCACAAAGCGCAGTGGGGGC
Organism: Aeromonas simiae; assembly: GCF_000820125.1. Classification (GTDB taxonomy): domain Bacteria; phylum Pseudomonadota; class Gammaproteobacteria; order Enterobacterales; family Aeromonadaceae; genus Aeromonas; species Aeromonas simiae. The sequence goes on from NZ_CDBY01000035.1 coordinate 17,352, forward strand.
GCCTCGCCTTGCAGCAGGCTGTGCCAGCCGATCCCGCTGGCAGGAGGGCCGGCAAGGCCGAGCTGCGGGATCTCTACCACCTGGCGCACGCTGTCGATGGCGTCGGCCACCTCGGCCACCTTGTCGCGAATGGGGATGGCCTTGCCACCATAGCGATAACCGTCACAGGCAAACAGCACCACGGGCCGGGTCTGGCCGAAACGCTCGATCACGCTGGCGGCGCCAAAGTCGGGGCTGGTGGAGGTCCAGACCGCCCCCAAACTGGTGGTGGCCAGCATGGCGATCACCGCCTCCGGCACGTTGGGCAGATAGCCGGCGACCACATCCCCCGGCTCGACTCCGACGCTCTGCAACCAATGGGCGACGTGGGCCACCTGACGGGTGAGCTGATGCCAGGTCAGGGTGCGGCGCGAGCCATCCTCGAGGCGGCTGATGATGGCCAGGGCTTCGTCGTCGCGACGCAGCAGGTTTTCGGCAAAGTTGAGCCGGCTGTCGGGGAACCAGCGGGTGCGGGCCATCTCCTGGCGGTTCTCCGCGACGATGTCGCCGAGGCGCCCGACCACGCCGCAGTGCTGCCATACCAGAGGCCAGAAGCGGGTGGTCTTCTCCACCGACCATTGCCACAGCTCTGAATAGTCCTGCAATTGCAGGCCGTGGAAGCGGTTCACCTGTTGCATGAAGTGATACATGTTGGAGTGGCGGAGGGACTCCGGACTCGGTTGCCACAGGCAGGCGCTGTTCATGGTGATCCCTTGATCGACAGGTCTGCGGCTAGTTTATCGATTTGTTTTGTGTTTGTTAACGCTTTGGTTGGGTGGGCGTGCGCGATCGCAAAGCCTCTGCCATGGTCGAGCCGGGGAAACCAAGATGTTATGCTGGGAACATTGTGACAGCCGGAGCCCGATCATGAGCAGCTACAGCCAACTGTTTGCCCGACATATAGAGACCCTCCAGCAGCGAACTCGCGACATCCTGAATCAGCAGGGGCTGGCTGGGTTGGCGATCCACTCCGGCCAGAGTTTGCGGGTGTTCCTCGACGATCAGGATTACCCGTTCAAGGTCAATCCGCACTTCAAGGCCTGGCTGCCGGTGTTGGATAACCCTCATTGCTGGCTGCTGGTGGATGGTCATCGCAAGCCGGTGTTGCTGTTTTACCGCCCGACCGACTTCTGGCACAAGGTGCCGGATCTGCCGAGTGCGTTCTGGGTCGAGCAGTTTGATGTCCGTTTTCTCACCCGCCCTGAGCAGGTAGCGGAGCACCTGCCGGCGCAGCGCGGTGAGTGGGCCTACCTGGGGGGGCATCTCGAGGTGGCCGAGCTGCTCGGTTTCAGCCAGCCCAACCCGGAGGCGGTGCTCAACTACCTGCACTATCACCGTGCCTACAAGACCGACTATGAGCTGGAGTGCCTGCGCGAGGCCAATCGCATCGGGGTACGGGGCCATCTGGCGGCCCGGGATGCCTTCCTGGCCGGCGCCAGTGAGTTCGAGATCAACCTTGCCTACATGAAGGCGGTCGGGCAGGGGAGCGAACAGGCCCCCTACGGCAACATAGTGGCCATCAATGAAAACGCGGCGGTGCTGCACTACACCCACCTCTCCCATCAGCGTATCGCCGATGTGGATCGCCACTCCTTCCTCATCGACGCGGGAGTCGACTTCCACGGCTATGCCTCCGATATCACCCGTACCTGGGCATGGCGGCGTGGTCTGTTTGCCGATCTCATCGCCGCCCTTGAGGTGCAGCAGCAGGAGATCATCGCGACGATGCGGGCTGGCCTGCGCTACACCGAGCTGCACTTGCAGATGCATGGGCGAATCGCTCGCCTGCTGCAACAGTTCGGACTGGTCGATATGTCGGTCGACGGCATGGTGGAGAGCGGGGTGACCGGCAGCTTCTTCCCTCATGGCCTGGGCCATCTGCTGGGGCTGCAGGTACATGATGCCGGCGGTTTCATGCAGGATGAACGCGGTACCCCGCTGGCGGCGCCCGAGGCGCACCCCTTCCTGCGCTGTACCCGCATCATGGAGCCGCGCCAGGTGTTCACTATCGAGCCCGGCCTCTATTTCATCGACAGCCTGTTGCAGACGCTACAGGCGGGTGAACATGGCAAGCAGGTGAACTGGGCGCTGGTCGATGCCTTGCGTTCGTGCGGCGGCATCCGCATCGAGGATAACGTGGTGCTGCATGCCAACGGGGTGGAGAATCTGACCCGTCAGGCCGGCCTGTGAGCGGTTATCCCATCCCGGCCGAGGCGGTGGAGTGGAGCGAGGAGATCAAGAAAAGCCGCTTCATCACCCTGCTGCGGCAGGTCGCCTCTCCCGAACAGGCCAAGGCCTGGATCGCCGAGGTGCGCGCCGCCCATCCGACGGCGCGCCATCACTGCTGGGCTTTTGTGGCCGGGGCGCCGGATGACAGCCAGGCCTATGGCTTCAGTGACGATGGCGAGCCCTCCGGCACCGCCGGCAAGCCGATGCTGGCCCAGTTGATGGGGTCGGGGATCGGCGAGATTGGCGCCGTGGTGGTGCGTTACTATGGTGGCGTGCTGCTGGGCACCGGTGGGCTGGTCAAGGCCTATGGCGGTGGGGTTGGCGCGGCGCTCAAGCTCTTGCCAGTGGCGACCAAGCGCTATATGGTCTCGACCTTTCTTGAGTGCGACTATGGGGATCTTGGCACCATAGAGCACCTGCAAGGGCTCTATGAGGGCGTCACCGAGGCGGCGGAGTATGGCGCCCGGGTTGGCCTGCGGATCCGCTGGCCCAAGGAGCACCTCGCTTCCGTACAGGCCCTTGCCTGTGAACGCAGTCAGGGCCGCATCATGTTGCGCCCTACCGACGCCTAACTCTCTGGAGGATGTAAGCCGGAATGCAGTTTCGGAGTCTTATTCGCATCGTCGGCTTGCTGGTCGGGCTGTTTAGCTCGACCCTGCTCATCCCCGCCGCAGTGGCCTACTTTGCCCGTGATGGGGGGGGCTCCGAGTTTGTCGAGTCTTTCTTCATCTGTCTGGCCATCGGGGCGACACTTTGGCTACCCAACCGCCGCCATAAGAAGGAGCTGCGCGCCCGTGAGGGGTTCCTCATCGTGGTGCTGTTCTGGGTGGTGATCGGCAGTGTGGGGGCCTTGCCCTTTATGCTGGCCGAGATGCCGCGCATGTCGGTGTCGGAGTCCTTCTTTGAGGCCTTCTCCGGTCTGACCACCACGGGGGCGACCGTGCTGACCGGACTCGATGCCCTGCCCAAGGCCTTTCTTCTTTATCGGCAACTGCTGCAATGGTTGGGAGGCATGGGGATCATCGTGCTGGCGGTGGCGGTGCTGCCGATCCTCGGGATCGGTGGTATGCAGCTCTATCGTGCTGAGATCCCTGGGCCGGTCAAGGACAACAAGGTGACGCCACGGATTGCCGAAACGGCCAAGGCGCTATGGATCATTTACCTGCTGCTCACCGTACTGTGCGCCCTGGCATACTGGCTGGCGGGGATGAGCCTGTTTGATGCGGTCTGTCACTCCTTCTCGACCCTGTCCATCGGTGGGTTCTCGACGCATGACGCCAGCATCGGCTTCTTCGACAGCCCAGCCATCAATCTCATCACCGTTGTGTTTTTGCTGCTGGCGAGCATCAACTTTGCCCTGCACTTCATGGTGTTCGCCCACCACCCCATTCGGCTGCAAGATTATCTGCGTGACTCCGAGTTGAAAGTGTTCCTCTGCATTCAGGGCTCTCTCATCCTGATCTGCTCTGTGGTGTTGGTCTCCCACGGCCACTACGCCAACTGGAAGGAGGCGCTCAACCACGCCGTCTTCCAGGCGGTGTCGCTGGGTACGACCACGGGGTATAGCACCACCTCCTATGCGGACTGGCCCTCCTTTTTGCCCATGTTGCTGATGATCTCCTCCTTCATCGGTTGCTGCGCCGGCAGCACCGGGGGGGGCATGAAGGTGATGCGGGTGATGATCCTGTTCATGCAGGGAATGCGCGAACTCAAGCGACTGGTGCACCCACGCGCGGTCTACACCCTCAAGCTCGGGCGCAAGGCGATCTCCGAGCGCATCGTCGAGGCGGTGTGGGGCTTCTTTGCTACCTATATCATCCTGTTCTTCCTGTTCATGCTGGCCCTGCTGATGACCGGTATGAACGAGGTGACGGCCTTCTCGGCGGTGGCGGCGACGCTCACTAACGTGGGGCCGGGTCTGGGAGATGTGGCCTCCAACTTCAGTGGTACCACACCGGCGGCCAAGTGGGTGCTGGTTGCCGCCATGCTGTTCGGTCGTTTGGAAATCTTCACTCTTTTGGTACTGTTTACCCCTGCATTCTGGCGTACTTGAGGTAGCTGATGGACAAGGTTTTGGTGCTTTATTCTTCCCGTGACGGTCAAACCAAGAAGATTGTCGATGTGATGGCCGCAGAGATGCAGGGGTATGAGGTGGTGACGATGGATCTGCATGCCATGCCCAAATGTAACCTCAGTAAGTACAGCAAAGTCTTGATTGGCGCCTCCATTCGCTACGGCCATTTTCATCCAAGCCTGATGGGGTTCATTCATGCGCATCACGAGCAGCTTGAAGTCGCCAATACCGGCTTCTTCTGCGTCAACCTCACGGCTCGTAAGCCAGAGAAGTCGATGCCTGGCACCAACTCTTACATGAAGAAGTTCTTGCGCACCTCACCCTGGAAGCCGCGCATGCAGGGCGTCTTTGCCGGGGCTTTGCTCTATTCGCGTTACAACTGGTGGCAGACCCGAATCATCCAGCTGATCATGAAGCTCACCGGTGGTAGCACCGATACCAGCAAGGATATGGAGTTCACCGATTGGGAAAAGGTGCGTCAGTTTGCCCGCGACTTCGTGGTGATGCGCTGAAAAGCAGCGATTGGTCTAAAAAATAGACGTATGAATGGCGTTTTTAATGAAACGCCATTTTTTTGCAAACTTCCCCTTGCCAGCCGCGTTGAGATCCCTATAATGCGCCTCCGTCGACAGGGCAACACCGCACAGGCAGCGAGCCGGTCGACGTGAAGAAAAGCCTTACGAAATAAGGCTTGACTCACATCGGGATGTGGGTAGAATTCCACTCCCGCAGCAGCCAAACGCTGCGTCGCTCTTTAACAAATTGAATCAA
>NZ_CDBY01000036.1:0-54517 GCF_000820125.1 Aeromonas simiae
GGTCATGGGTAATCAGGAAAGACTATGTGCCAGAAACTCCAGCCGATATCGGTGATGCTGTGATTTTAATGGCAGCAGATGGATATGGAAGAGGGAAAGTTAGTGGAATATCAGATGATGGTGAAGACGTTGTTATAAAAACATCAGATACTCAAAAAAGCTTTCTTTTTTCAAAAGACCCAAACCCATATCACTTAGCTGTCCGAGTGAAAGAGTATTTTGCTGCTACCAGTATTGAAAGAGATATGGAACATTGATTAAACTAATATACACCTTACGTGTCTTCCTAGTAAGTTTTGAGTTTATATTTTTATTACTATATCTTACGTTTAAGAATGATGCGGCCTATTTGATAACTGAAGCAATGGCTCAACATAAGGTGAATGACGAAGCATATGAATATCTAATGTTGGCGCCCGTAGCGGTTTTTATATGGATGGTTAATGAAGTAACGCCAATCTTATTCCCAAGTGAAAAGATGAATATGCTGTTACATAAGTGGGAAGGTATTTGGAAGTTAAAGTTGCATGTGTATGTTGGGCTTTTTTATTCTTTCATATCATTTTCAACTTGCCTTTTAGTATGGCTTGTTAGTGATGATTCTACACCAAAAAATATGGTTACTTTAGCCACGGCAATAGTTATCCAAGCAATATCTGCAATGAGTTTTCTGTCTGCAAAAATAGAGATGTCATCTATTTCAGCAAGGATTTCAGAGTAAATATTTCCATAGAGCTGTAGGTTCGATAAGCGAAGCGTAATCGGACGGTCGAGTAATCGGACGCTTACGACGGATCAACCCTTTTAGGCGTTCACTCCAATCTCCCATCCATCAATCCACTCCAATCCAGCGGATAGATGCCGCTTGCCACGTAACGATGGAAGGTGGAGGTGATTCTGGAGGGTGATTCTGGGACACCCACCTTTCTGACAAAGGCGTAGCGGGTGAGGCTACGCCGCTCTTTTAGATGAAGGGCGCTGATTACTTGACCAACTTGCTCTCCATCACCCCTTGTTTGCCTTCTTCCTCACTGACCTGATTCAGCTTGGAGCGGGCCATCAACAGGCCCATCTTGACCTCCTGCCAGACGTAGTAGTTTTTACCCGCTTCGGTGCTGAGGGTCAGGGTGGCATCGTTCTCCGACTTGGAGGTGATGGTGTGGCTGCCCGGCGTCACCTGCTTGAGGATATAGCTGTGGGCCACGGTATCGCCGACCGCCATGCCATCTAGCAGCACCGGCATTTTCACGGCCGCCCCAAAGGCTTCGTTGCGATAGATATAGAGGTTGGCCGCCTCCTTGGGCGCCACAAACTGCTTGGCCTGGGCGTCGGCGGTGGCATCGGCCATGGGGACGGAAGCACAACCGGAAAGCAGCACCGCCGAAAGCAGGGCGGCACTCATCATTATTTGCTTGAACATAGTCGTTATTTTTTAGTGAGTTAACGGACATTAAAGGTTCGCATGAGCCTGCGCTGGCTGACAATCGCTCAAATCGAGCGGGGTGTGACCCGGTTCAATTTTTTGGCATGTGGTGGGATGAAGGGGGGGGCAGAAACCCGGCCGTCAGGCGCGGCGGCCGGGTGAATTGTAAAGAGTAGGGTGACAGAGTACGCGAGGTATCAGCCTAGTCTAATCAACTCGATGGGGGCGAAACGCTCCTGGGAGTGGGTCAGCAGCACGCACTTTTCGTGCTCAGCCTGATAGGGGGTCAGGTTGTCGGTGTGGGCCTCCTTGAGCACATCCACGGCGCCGGTGGCGGCGATCATCACCCGTTGGCCCAGAGTCAGTGCGTTGCGGTTGCGGTCATAGATCTTCATGGTTTTCTCCTGTGGTATGTCGAGAAACCCGATCAGACTACGCCCCTCAAAAAACGCGATACCTGTTACAGATCAAAAAAGGGCATAAAAAGGACTCACCCGACATCGAACGTGGGGGCCGGATAAAGGCGGGCGGAACGTGCGGCATACAGGGGGGATCTGGCGGGGTGATGCGCTATAGTGGGTCTCGCCCGAACGGCCCCGCCGTTCATTCATCGAGAGCACACCATGAACCGTGAAATTGCTGCCCAGTTTATCAAGATGCTGACCAACCTCGACCACTGCCTCGCCAAGGCAGAGGCCCACGCCGAGGCAAAGCACTTCAACGTCGACAACTTCGTCGGCGATCGGCTGATCGTCGACATGCTGCCCCTGGCCAAGCAGGTGCTGATCTGCTGCGACTCGGCTCGCGCCGTGGTGGCCACCGCCAGCCTGACCGCGCCGCCGGTGCTGGGGGATGATCCCAAGACCATGGCCGAGCTGCGCGCCCACGTGGGCAAGACCATCGCCTATCTGCAAGGGATGCTGGAGGCCGACTTCAGCCAATACCAGAGCGGGCGCTACGTGCCCCATTGGGCCGGTGGCAAGGGGATGGATGGTCACACCTGCGTGCACGAGTACGGCATCCCCAACTTCTATTTCCACCTGACCATGACCTACGCCCTGCTGCGTCGCGCCGGTGTCGAGCTTGGCAAGGGGGACTACCTGGGCGCGCTGGATCTGCACTAAGGGGCACCCCACGGCAGGGCTATGCCCTGCCGCTTTCTCCTGGCCCGCCTGCCCTTGGCGGGCCGCCATCGACCAGCGCCGGTTTATTCTCGACCCGTCTCGCGGGCTCTGGCTTGTCGCCGGCGCCGATGGCGTGATCCCCCAGACAGACAGGGGCGGGAGGGCTCCCTATAATGGGCCGGTTCACCAGACAGAGTAAGGAGACTCGGGTGCGCTGGGGGTGGTTGTTATTGCTGTGGTTGGCCCTGCCGGGCCGGGCGGAGGAGCTGACTCCCGTGACGGGGTGGCTGAGCGGCGCGTTTTCGAGTGCCGAGCAGGCGGCGCAGGATCGCCGCTTCGAGCGGGTCGAGCTGCGTAGCCGGGAGATCTGGCGCGGCACCACCCGCACCACCCGCTGGATCTATTTCGAGCAGTACCTGAGCCACAAGCCGGATCATCCGTTTCGCCAGCGTATCTTTCGCCTGACCCCTGAGGGGGGCGGGGTGGTGCGCATGGTCGAGTTCACCATGCCGCGCGCCATCGACTTTGCCGGCGCGTGGCGCACGCCGGCGCTGCTGGACGGGCTCACCCCGGATCAGCTCTCGCACCGTCAGGGGTGCGATCTGCTGCTGCGCCGCCTCCCCTCGGGGGATTACGAGGGGCGCAACCAGGTGGGCGAGTGTGCCACCGACTTTGCCGGCGCCACGACTCTGGTGCAGTACCTCTGGGTCGGCCCGCGCTACATCCGGCTGCTCGATCGCGCCTATGACGACACCGGTACCCTGCGCTGGGGCAGCCCAGGCGAGGGGTATGTCTACCTGCGCCATTAGCATCAGGCCGCCAGAGGCAGGGCTGTCTCCAGCAAAATCGACCCGCTCACCACCATAAACAGCAGCCCGGTCATCAGGTTGAGGGGGCGCTGCGCCCGTGCGAGCAGACGCTGGGCGCGCGCAGTGGAAAGGCTCCATGCCAGCAGGCCAAACCAGGCCAGCGAAAGGGCAAACAGCTCGAGCGCCAGCAGCAGGCGCACCCCAGTGCCCACCTCCGGGGTCACCATGGCGGCCAGCAGGCCGACAAAAAACAGCAGCGCCTTGGGGTTGAGCAGGTTGGTCGCCACCCCTTGGCGCAGCCCCAGCAGCAGCGATCCCTGCTCCCCCTCCTGTGCAGAAAACCCCGACTGCCGGCTGCGTGCCGCCCGCAGCGCCCCATAGCCGAGCCAGCCGAGGTAGAGGGCGCCGACCACTCTGACCAGGGTAAACAGCAGGGGGGCGCCGGCGATCAGCAGGCTGATGCCGGTCAGGCTGAAGGTGGCGTGCAGCAGGATGGCGAGCGAGATGCCGATGGCGGCGCCGAGCGCGCGCGCCCTGTGGTGGCAGCTACGCAGGATCAGGGCGAAGTCGGGGCCGGGGCTGGCCAGCGCCACCAGGTGCATGGCACCCAGGGTGAGAAACAAAGAGATGTACATGATGGCCTCCTTCAATGGAGGGCCCAGTGTCCCCCTGAACGCGGGCGCCGGCTTGTAAACAATTGCAGCGCGTCACGGGCGCGGGCCGCGCACCTGCTCACGAAACTGCGCCGGCGTGAGGCCGAAGGCTTGGCAAAAGCCGTGGTGAAAGTGGCTCTGATCGAAAAAGCCCACCGTCAGCGCCACCTCGCTCAGCGCCATACCGCCGGCCAGCAGCCGCTTGGCCTGCTCCAGGCGCAGCCGCTTGAGCCAGGCATAGGGGGTCATGCCGGTGCGCTTTTTAAACTGGCGCAGGAAGGTAAAGCGCTCGAGCCCGACCTTGGCCGCCAGGGCTTCCAGGGTGTGGCGCTGATCCAGGCTGGCGAGCAGCTGCTCGCGCAGAAAACGCAGCTGGGGATCGGCCAGCGCATGACCGGGGACGGGCAGGGCAAACAGATTGCCCAGCAGCTCGAGCAGGGTGCTCTCGGCGTGCAGCGGATCGGCATCCGGCCGCTCCAGATAGGCGTGCAGGCGGGCAAAGCCGTGATAGAGGTCGGGGCGGTGCAGCAGCGGAGTGGCGAAGAAGCGCTCCGGCCCCGGCAGCCAGCGGGCGATCAGTTCAGGCGGGATCGAGAAGACCCGCACCTCGTACCCTTCCGGCAGCAGGCTCAGGCCGTCGTGCATCTCGTCGGGATTGACGATGGAGAGGCGCCCGGCCACCAGCTCGTGGCTGTTCCCCTTGTGGATGAACTTCTGCCCGCCGCGCTGCACCAGACCGATGTGGTAGTCGAGGTGAACGTGGCGGCCGTAGCTGAACTCCCTGTGGTGGGCGCGGCACAGTTCGACCCCGGGAAGCAGGGGCGAGTGCCAGTAACGGATGGGGCGGTGCGGGTTCATGTCGCCATTGTTAGCGCAAAACGGCGGCTGGGGCTTGTAAAAAATTGCGTCATGCAAAAGGGCCCGTGTCGGGCCCTTCGCTTCAGGGGGTGGGCAGCGCGCTCTTGCGGCTGGTGCGCAGCCCATCGAGGCTAAACAGCACCAGGGCGCTCCAGATGCAGGCAAAGGTGACCAGCTTGTCGGCCTGCAACGGCTCGCCATAGAGGCCGACCGCCAGCAGGAACATCAGGCTCGGCCCTATGTACTGGAAGAAACCCAGGGTCGAGAGCTTGAGGCTATTGGCGGCGGCGGTGAAGCAGAGCAGCGGCACCGTGGTGATGAGGCCGGCGGCAATCAGCAGCAGGTTGAGGCTGACCGGGTTGGCGCCGAGGTGGCTGGTCGGGCTGTCGGCCACCCCCCACAGGTAGAGGGCGGCGGGCGGCAGCAGGATCAGGGTCTCGAGCAGCAGGCCGGTGAGGGCATCGAGCCCCAGCTTCTTGCGGATGAGGCCATAGAAGGCGAAGGTGGCGGCCAGGGTGAGGGCAATCCAGGGTAGCGAGCCAAACGCCACCAGCTGGATGGCGACGCCGAGGGCGGCCAGAGTCACTGCCCACCACTGCAAGCGGCGCAGCCGTTCTCCCAGGAACAACAGCCCCAGCAGCACGTTGAACAGGGGGTTGATGTAGTAGCCGAGGCTGGCATCGAGCATGTGGTCGTTGTTGATGGCCCAGATGAAGAGCAGCCAGTTGCCCCCGACCAGGGTCGAGGTCAGGGCCAGCAGGGCCAGTTGGCGCGGCTGGCGCAGCACCTCGCGCACCTTGTGCCATTGGCGCTTGAGCAGCACCAGGGCCAGCAGCAGTACGCAGGACCAGATCACGCGGTGGGTCAGGATCTCGCCGGCGGGTACCTGGCTTATCAGTTTGAAGTAGATGGGGGCCAGCCCCCAGATGAAGTAGGCCGACAGGGCGAAGATGACGCCCTGGCGCTGCGCAGTCTGTTGCATGGAATGCCTTGGGTGATGGGGCTCACAGAGAGGCAGTGTAACGAGTCGTGACGTGGGAACAAAGGGGCAATTAAAATGTGAATTATTTTGCTCATTTTGGTGGTTGTGGCGCTATTTTGAGTAAAATTTTGCTCAAAAAAGCGTGCCTATGCTATTTTTGAGCAAAATAATGCTCATGTGGGGAGGGGCCATGGAACTGACAATCCAGATTTACGGTGTAAAGGGGTGGTGTGATGCCGCCTTGCTGAGTCTGGACGAAGGGGCAGGCCGTGCCGCTCGCCTCTCCTATGAGGCGGATTACGCCATTGCGCATCTGGATAAAACAAGCGGCTGGCATGCCTGCGCCCTGCGTTACCCGGTGGAGCTGATGATCCCTCATGATGGCCGCTGGTTCCGCTTTCTCGATGACATCATCCCCTCAGGCAGTGCTCGTCGTTACTGGGTGCGGCAGCTGGATATCGGACATCTGGGCGAAGTGGCGCAGGAGCTGGCGCTGCTGGCGCAGGGAACCATAGCGCCGATAGGTAACTTGCGCATCAAGGAGGCGGTGGAGCGGGTCAGGGCGCAGATGCCGGAACAGAGTCGGCTCGCCCAGCGCCGTTTCCCACTGGCGATGGTATTGGAGCGCGACACGGATTTTCTGGAGTATGCCCAGCAGATGGGCGCCGCCAGCGGTGGTGCCACCGGGGCAGGGGGCGAGGCGCCCAAGCTGCTGCTGCGGCAGAATGGGGAGCAAGAGGTCTGGATCGACACCTTCCAAGATGACCCGACCTGTTTGGATGAGAGTTATCTCGTCAAGTTTCCCCGTAACCGAAGAAGCGCCATCGATCAGGATATTCTCAGGGCTGAATATCATTATTATCAAGAGCTTGATGCCCTTGGGATCGATACGATCCCGGTGGGTCGTATGCGACTTGAAGAGGGGACGAGGTATCCCTCGCTCTGGCTGCCCCGCTTCGATGTGGGGGTGAAGGATGGCCGGCTGATCCGTTTCGGTGTCGAGTCGATCTACAGCGTGATGGAGGCCGCTCCCGGCATGGATCTCAATCATCTTCAGGTGCTGGCGACCTTGGTGCCCATGCTGGAGGAGGAGGCCGGGCTAAGGAGCGAGCGCTTTGACAGCGCTGCGTTTGTGATCGAATGGGTTAAGCGCGACTTGCTCAACGTGGTCTTCGGTAACTCAGACAACCATGGCCGCAACAGTGCGCTCATCAAGAGTGATCAGGGGGTATGGCTGGCTCCGGTCTACGATTTCGCCCCCATGAAGGCAGACCCAGAGGGGATTCGTCGTACCACCCAGTGGGGGCTCGGGCTTGAGGAAGGGGGGCAGTTTGACTGGATCGCTATCGCCGGGCAGTTATCGGATTGGGTGGCTCCGGCTCGTTTGCTTGCCGAGCTGGCCAGCCTAGCGCATCAGCTCGTGGGCCTGAAAGCACGCCTTGCCCAGCGGGGAGTGCCTCCCTCCATCCTCGAGATGCCGACGTTCAACTTCAACACCCTCGATGAAAGGCTGATGGCATGGATCGAGCAGTGGGAGGGCATGCAATGAAAAACCTGTCGATGGAGGCGCGTGAGTCACTGCTGTGTGACCTGCTGGTCAAGTTGCAACGCGGCGAGATCCATGAGGGGGAGCTGCTGCGCAAGTTGCGCAAAGAGGTGCTCGGCATGGATCAGGAGGGGTACGCCAAGCTGGTCGGGATCAGCCGGCGAACCCTATCGGATATTGAGCGCAACAGGGCGGCCCCTTCGCTCAAGATGATCAATCAGGTGTTCCGCCCCTTCAGCATGAAGATGATGCTGATGCCGAAGAGCCGGGCCTTGCAAGAGCAGATTGCCACTCGGTTGAACGCCGTCGACTAGCCCCCGCGACGGATGTTGGTCACGTCCTTGAGCAGCCACAGCATCAGGGCGATGGCCGAGATCCAGGGGCCCCAGGTGACATAGGCCTCTCCGTGCCCAAGGACGAAGAAAAGCAGGGGCAGCCCGATCACAAGAAACAGTACACTTCCCAGAAAAAACAGCATTTTCTTTATTAAATTTAAGGGTTTGTTACCAGGTCGATTATATCGACAAGGGCCGCGAGTGAAAGGGCAAAAAACAAAAAGGGGGATCATCCCCCTTTTTGCCGTGAGAAGCGGTATTTCTGGCACTAAGTGAGCTGGATCCAGGTGCTTTTGAGCTCGGTATATTTCTCCAGCGCGTGGATCGACTTGTCACGGCCGTTGCCCGACTGCTTGTAGCCGCCAAACGGCATGGTCATGTCGCCGCCGTCCCAGTTGTTGACGAACACGGTGCCGGCCCGCAGGGCACGCGAGGCCTTCACCGCCCGGGTCAGATCGGCGGTCCAGACGGCGGCGGCAAGGCCGTAACAGCTGTCGTTGGCCAGGTTGATCGCCTCTTCCAAGGTATCGAAGCCGGTGATGGAGAGCACGGGGCCGAAGATCTCTTCCCGGTAGATGCGCATGTTCGGGTGCACGTCGTCGAAAATGGTGGGGGCGATGTAGTAGCCGCCAGTCTCGCGCAGCACCTGCTCGCCGCCCAGCAGCAGGGTGGCCCCCTCCTGCTTGCCTATCTCGATGTAGTTCAGTACCTGCTCCATCTGCGCCGCATCAACCATGGCCCCGAGGCGGGTGGCCGGGTCGATGGGGTTGTCGCAGACCCATTCGTAGGCGTATTCGAGCACCCGGTCGACGAAGGCCGACTTGATGTTGTTTTGCACCAGCAGGCGGGAGGCGGCGGTACACACCTCGCCCTGGTTGTAGAAGATGGCCGAGGCAGCGACTCGCGCTGCGAGATCGAGATCCGGGGCGTCGCTCAGTATGATGTTGGGGCTCTTGCCGCCGCACTCCATGAAGGTGCGCTTGAGGTTGGACTTGCCGGCGCACTCGAGCAGGTGCTTGCCGACCCGGGTCGAGCCGGTGAAGGTGATGCAGTCGACATCCTTGTGCATGGCCAGCGCCTCGCCCACCGTGTGGCCAAAGCCGGGCAGCACGTTGAACACCCCGTTCGGGATGCCGGCCTGCTTGGCCAGTGCCGCCAGTTTGAGGGCACTCAGGGGGGATTTTTCCGAAGGTTTGAGGATCACCGAGTTGCCGGTGGCGAGCGCCGGCCCCAGCTTCCAGCAGGCCATCACCAGCGGGAAGTTCCACGGCACTATGGCCGCCACCACGCCGATCGGCTCGCGGGTGACCAGCGCTAGGGCATCCTCCTCGACCGGGGCCACCTGGTCATAGAACTTGTCGATCGCCTCGGCATTCCAGGCGATGCAGTTGGCGGCGGCAGGGGCGTCATAGTTCATCGCGTCGCCGATCGGCTTGCCCATGTCGATGGTCTCGAGCAGGGCCAGCTCCTCCTGATGTTCGCGCAGCAGGGCGGCGAAGCGCAGCAGCAACTGCTTGCGGTACTTGGGGGCCATGCCGGCCCAGCGGCGATCGGTGAAGGCTCGCCGCGCCGCCTCGACCGCCAGCTCGGCGTCGGCGGCGTCGCAGGCGGCCACCTTGGTCAGCAGCCGGCCATTGGCCGGGTTGATGCAATCGAAAGTGGCGCCACTTTGCGCCGCCACGAAGCGGCCGTCGATGAAGGCGCGCCACTCCAGTTCCAGCTCGCCGGCGCGAGCCTCCCACTCAGCCATGCTCATGTTCGCTCCTTGAACCCTAGGTCGGTGACTGCATCACTATCCTAAACAAGCAGTGGGAAGTAAATCGGCACCTGTAACATTTTCTTAAACAGATCAGAAGGTGGCGGGGGTGTTGGCCGAGATCAGCACGCACTCGTCCTGACCCGGATTGCGAAAGCGGTGCGGGGTGCGGCTGTCAAAGTAGTAGCCGTCACCCGGTTGCAGCAGATAGACCTGCTCGCCGACCGTCACCTCGGCGCAGCCGGTGATGACGATGCCGCACTCTTCTCCGTTGTGGCTCAGCATGTCGTCGCCGGTATCGGCCCCCGGTGGCAGCACCTCCTTGAGCATGCCGATGGCGCGGTTGGCCCGGCTGTGGCCGACCAGCCGGTAGCTGATGGGGTGGCTGCCGAGATCCGGCATGTCGGCGGCGCGAAACACCACCTCAGCGCCCATCTCGGTCTCCTCGGTGAAGAAGCTCGCCAGACTCATGGGGATGCCCTCAAGCACCTTGCGCAGGGAGGAGACCGAGGGGCTGACCTGGTTCTTCTCGATCTGCGAGATGAAGCCGTTGGTCACCCCCGAGCGTTTGGCCAGCTCCCGCTGGGAGAGGGCGGCCTTGGTGCGCACGGCCTTGAGGCGATTCCCGATATCCATCGATAGAGACTCCGTCGGTTGCTTGTGTGTTTACTATTATTGGAAATGTGTTAATTATCTTATACCACTCGCAGGGTGGTACCAATCGGAAGGGGACGAGATGTCCCCTTCTTCGGGAGCAAGCTGTTTAATTTAATAGCCGAAAGCTATGGATAGCTAAACACCTTAGGATGAGGTGCCCATGAAGCCTGTCAACGAGATCCCCACCCCCGCCGATCTGTCCGCCTTCTGGATGCCGTTCACCGCCAACCAGCAGTTCAAGGCGGCGCCGCGCATCCTGACCTCAGCGGCGGGGATGCATTATCGCTCAGAGGATGGCCGCACGATACTCGACGGCACCGCCGGTCTCTGGTGCTGCAACGCCGGCCACGGTCGGCGCGAGATCGCCGAGGCGGTGGCAGCCCAGATAAGCCACCTCGACTTTGCTCCGACGTTCCAGATGGGGCACCCGCTCCCCTTCGAGCTGGCCGACCGGCTGGTGGAGATAGCCCCGCCCGGCTTCAAGCATGTCTTCTATACCAACTCGGGTTCCGAGTCGGTCGATACCGCCCTCAAGATCGCCTTGGCCTGGCAGCGGGCACGCGGCGAGGGAACCCGCACCCGCCTCATCGGCCGCGAGCGCGGCTACCACGGCGTCGGCTTCGGCGGCATCTCAGTCGGCGGCATACCGGGCAACCGCAAGTGGTTTGGCTCCCTGCTGCCCGGTGTCGACCACCTGCCGCACACCCTCGATATTGCCCGCAACGCCTTCACCCGTGGCCTGCCGGAGGCGTGCCCGGCCCTGGCCGACGAGCTGGAGCAGCTGGTGTTTTTGCACGATGCCAGCAACATCGCCGCCGTCATCGTCGAGCCCATCGCCGGCAGCACCGGCGTCATCCTGCCGCCCAAGGGCTACCTCAAGCGGCTGCGCGAGATCTGTACCCGGCACGGCATTCTGCTCATCTTCGACGAGGTGATCACCGGCTTTGGCCGCCTCGGTGCGCCGTTCGCCGCCCAGGAGTTCGAGGTGCTGCCGGACATGATCACCTGTGCCAAGGGGCTCACCAACGGGGCCATTCCCATGGGGGCGGTACTGGTGCAGGGCCAGCTCTATGACGACATGATGGCGGCGGGCAAGGGGGGCATAGAGCTGTTCCACGGTTACACCTACTCGGGGCACCCGGTGGCGGCGGCAGCAGGGCTGGCGACCCTGGAGATCTATCGTCAGGAGCAGCTGCTGACCCGGGCGCGCGACATGGCGAGCTATTGGGAGGCGGCGGCCCATTCCCTCAAGGGCTGCAAGCATGTGAAGGATGTGCGCAACTACGGTCTGGTGGCGGGAGTTGAGCTTGAGCCCATGGCCGGGGCGCCGGGGCGGCGCGCCTACGAGGTGTTCGTGCGCTGCTTCGAGCGGGGGGCGCTGATCCGGGTCACCGGCGACACCATCGCCCTCTCGCCGCCCCTCATCATCGAGCGCGAGCAGATCGATCAGTTGTTCAATCTGTTGCAAGAGGCCTTGCAGGCCCAGCTCTGAACTGACGGAGCGTTTGAGGTGGCCGGCAATGATTTCTGCGCTGGCCACTTCACAGGCACGGGCCGGACAGGGTAGGTTGCTACACCCGGATGAAGACGGCGACGGCTGGCCGCAGGGGGCCGTCATCGCGTTCACCTTGCCCACCATGACATAGCGTATCGCCACTAAGCCACAAGGAGCGTGCTGGATGAAATTGGGGATCCTCGATTGCGACCACCTCGACGCGGACTTTACCGAACGGTTTGGCCGCGTCTATTCGGAGATGTTTATCAGCGGTTTCAGGGCGCTACAGCCGGCGCTGACGTTTCGCGTCTGGGCTGCCTGCGAGGGGGCACTGCCGGCGGATCTGGCCGAGTGCGATGCTTGGCTTATCACCGGTTCGCGCCACGATGCCTACAGCGATCTGCCCTGGGTGGTGGCCCTGCGCGAATGGATCGTGCGGGCCGATGCGGCGCAGGTGCCGCTCGCCGGCGTCTGTTTCGGCCATCAGGCCATCGCCCAGGCGCTTGGCGGCGCCGTGAACAAGTCGGCCAAGGGGTGGGGGCTTGGGGTCGCCACCAATCCTGTATTGGCATCCCAGCCGTGGATGGTGCCGGGGAGCGAGCAGATCCGCATTCTGGCCAGCCATCAGGATCAGGTCGAGACGCTGCCACCGGGCGCGCTGCGCCTGGCCGGCAACGATTTTTGCCCCAACTTCATGTTCCAGCGCGGTGAACACGTGGTGGCGATCCAGGGGCACCCCGAGTTTTCGGTGGAGTACGATCGCGCCCTCATCGAGAAGCGCCGCGCCAGCCTCGGCGAGGCCCGCTATCAGGCCTGTCTGGCCACGCTGGAGTCAGGGGTCGACTCGGCTCTGGTGCTGCGCTGGCTGTTGCAGTTTCTCGGGTTGCTGCCCGCCAATCAGGCCGCGGTGGCGTGAGCGGTTTGTCAGCGCGTCGCCGTAAATGCTAGATTTTGTAGCAAAATGAAGGATAAAGCGGCGAGTGAATGGCCCCGATGCTACACTGGCTGCCCCGTGGGGCGGCCCGTTCATAGGAGAGCCCCCGAGTCGAATCAGCCAGTGAGGGAGGCGTCTTGAAACTACAGCAGCTGAAATATCTGGTCGCGATCAGGGATCACAATCTCAATGTTTCTGCGGCCTCCGACGCCCTCTACACCAGCCAGCCCGGCGTGAGCAAGCAGATTGGGTTGCTCGAGAGCGAGCTGGGCGTGCGCATCTTCGAGCGGCGCGGCAAGCACCTGCACCGCATCACCCCGGTGGGGGAGGAGATCATCAAGTGTGCCGAGGCCATGCTCAACATCGAGAGCAAGATCAAGGCGATCTCCCGCGAGTACCTCGATCCCACTGTGGGCACGCTCAACATCCACACCACCCACACCATAGCGCGCCACCTGCTGCCGAAATCGGTCACCTACTTCACCAAGAAGTACCCCAAGATCTCGTTCCACCTGCATCCCGTGATGTCGTCGAACAAGGATCAGATCAGCAAGGGATATTCGGATTTCTCCATCGTCGCCCACGACATCGGTTTCGATAAAGATCTCATCGTGCTGCCGGCCTACCTGTGGACCCTTTCGCTGATCGTCCCGCAGGATCACCCGCTGGCTAAGGTGAAAAAACCGACCCTGGAGCAACTGTGCCAATTCCCTATCCTCAGCTACGAGAGCGGGGCGACCGGGCGCCAGGCACAGGATGATGCCTTCGAGGCTGCCGGCCTCACCCCCAACTACTACATGACGGTGATGGATGCCGGGGTCATCAAGCGCTATGTCGAGCTGGGGTTCGGCATCGGCATCATCTCTTCGCTGGTCGCCAACGATCGCGACGGTTCGGATCTGGTCTCGATCAACCTCGAACACCTGTTCAAGCCCTGCCCGGCCCAGCTCTGCTTTAGCAAGAGCATCCTGCTGCAAAATTACATGTATGACTTCATCAGCTCTTTCTCACCTCACCTCACCAAGGAGATGATCCAGAGCGTGATGCAGCAGCCGACCCAGGCGCGCATCGATGAACTGCTTAAGGATGTAGATCTGCCCGTCTATTGATCCCTTGTGGTGTGGGCGATGGCGTCCACACCGCGTTATCGCCTTTCTTGCGAGGTCGTCATGTCCCGCCTGCTGTTGCTTGCCAATCTCAATTGCGATCACGTGCTCTCCCTCTCTGAGCCGCTGGTGGCGGGGGCCCGTCTGCAATATGTGGATCAGGGGCGACGCCTCGGCGGCGGCGGGGCCAACACTGGGGTGGGACTGGTGTGGGCAGGCCATGAGGTGCTGCTGGCCTCGCGGGTCGGCCTTGATGAGACCGGCGACTGGCTGCTGGAGCAGGCGGCGGCGTTTGGCCTCGACTGCCGTCATGTGGAACGCTTCGGTGGGGAGACCGGTGAGCTGCTGGTGCTGGTCGATGCCAGCGGTGAGCGCACCATACTGCGCCGGCCGCGCCGCCCCGATCTACCGGCCGGCTTGCCGCAGGAGGGGATCGACTGCCTCTACGTCAACTATCCCGGTACGGCGGTGATCCCCTATCTGCAACAGATGCTGGAGCGCACCTTCGTGGTGGCCCAGTACCCCAAGGGGGGGCAACTGCGCCGTCCCTGCCACGTGCTGGTGGCCTCGCGCGGTGATGTGGCCAGCCATGACGATCCCTGGGCACATGCCAGTGATCTGGCCGGTGAGAGCCTGCAATGGCTGGTGCTGACCGAGGGGGCGCAGGGGGCGGTGGCGATCCACGGCGAGGAGCGGATCCGGGTGCCAGCCAGGCCCGTTTCGGTGGTCGATACCACAGGGGCGGGCGATGCATTTGCCGGAGGTCTCATCCATGGTCTGGCCTCTGGCATGGCGATGGAGCAGGCGTTGGCATGCGGTGTCGACTGGGGCGCATTCGCGGTGGCATCGGAGAGTTCAATTCCACCATTAGCGCTGAAAAAGTGGCTAAATTCGTCCTATTTGTCCCATAGACCGGCATAGTTGCGGAAAATCAAAGAAAGTGTCGATTTATTTCCATCTTCATCGACACCCGCCGCCAGACCCCATACTCTTGCCTTAGTAACTACTTTCCGGAGCCCGCCCCTTGGATCACTGAGGCCATCTGACATGCAATTGACCCGTTTTACCGATTATTCCCTGCGCACCCTGACCTTCCTCGCGATCCAGCCGGACGATCGCCTGTCAACCATCACTGAGGTGGCCGATACCTTTGGCATCTCGCGCAACCATGTGGTCAAGATCGTGCACCAGCTCGGTCTGAAGGGATACATCGAGACGGTGCGTGGCAAGCACGGTGGCATTCGCCTCGGACGGGCGGCGGTGTCCATCAACCTGCGTGACGTGGTGATGGACATGGAAAACAATCTGGCGCCGGCCTACTGCAAGACCGATGACTGCCGTCTGTCTGGCGGCTGCCGCATTCAGGGGATCTTGCGCAAGGCGATGAACGCCTTCCTCGACGTGCTGGGTGAATATACCTTGGCGGATGCGGTGCGTGACCCGGGTCGCCTGTGTAACCTGCTCGGGTTTGAGCCGGACGAACTGCTCATCATGAGCACGGCGGAGTAAGCCGGAACATGAAATGCGAGGGGCCTGTGGGCCCCTTCGTGTTTTCAGGGGCGCCGGCTGAAGGAGATGGCATCGTGCAGGCAGGCGACGCCGCAGAGGCCGCAGCCGTTGCACGCTTCCTGATTGAGCTGGACTCCTCCCCCCGTCACCTTGATGGCAAAACGCGGGCAGGCATCCTCGCACAGCAGGCAGTAGAAGCCCTGGCTGGCTTGGCACTGTTTGGCTACCCGCACCCGGGTCTGTACCTGGCGGCCAAGGGCCAGATCCAGCGCCCCGGTCGGACAGGTGCGCACACACTGGCCGCAGTAGTTGCAGCTGCCGAAGGTGAGATCGAGGGTGGGGGTACCGAGGATCGGGCTATCCCGGTATTTGGGGTGTTGTGCCGGACGCAGCAATACCCGAGGGCAGGCAGTGGCACAGGCGCCACAGCGGGTGCATAGCGAGAGGAACTGGAGCTCGTCGACGGCCCAAGGGGGGCGCGGCTCCTGACAGCTGGTTGGCGTCACCGTGGGCGGCAGGAGACGGCGCAGCCATTGATGTAGGAAGTTGACCATAGCTCTTCTCTTTACCTATTAGGGGTTAATTTTACGATCTCCTTGGTTGCCACTCCAGCACCATTCGGAACGCTGTCGCCAGCCGCTCCCCCCTTGTGTAAGCTAGGCGGGTTCATCATCGCGACCGATACTCCTATGCTGCTATTTCTCTGGCGAGCCTCGCTGCTCTACATGTTTCCCCTCATCATCTTCACCTACGGCCGGTTGGCCGATGTCTCTTTCGAGGCCATCGACAGCGGGGTGAATAGCCATAAATGGGTGATCATCGGCGCCTATCTGGCCTATTCGATCATCTGGTTGCTGGCCAACCGCTATCTGGAACAACTGCTGAGACGACGAGGTCGCCGGTGACGGCGCCGCTCTGGGCGCTGCTCGCCGCCGGCCTGTTGCTGTGCACCATCGCCGGCTGGCTGGCCGGGCGCCGTGACACTCGCCGGTTGGCCGATGAGCTGGCTCAGGCGCAGGGGCGCATCGAGGCGCTGCTGCTGCGGCAAGATGAACTCAACGACGAGCGCGCCCACCTACAAGAGCGTCAGGAGGAGCGCCAGCAGCTCATCATCAAGCTCACCGCCCGCCACAAGGAACTCGAGACCATGCTGCGTGCCGAGCGCCAGGCGGCGGCCGAGAAGCTGCAACTGCAGCAGCAGGCCGAGGCGCGGCTGGTCGAGCAGTTCGAGAACCTCTCGCACCGCATCGTCGAGCAGAACTCGACCCAGTTTCGCGATCTCAACCAGCACAGCCTGGATCGGGTGCTCACCCCGCTGCGCGAGCAGATCGAGAGCTTTCGCCGCCAGGTGGGGGAGACCCACGCCCAAGAGACCGAGCAGCGCCACAGCCTGCGCTTCGAGCTGGAGCGTCTGGCCGAGCTCAATGCCCGCATGACCGAAGAGGCGGCGGCCCTGACCCGCGCCCTCAAGGGGGACAGCAAGCAGCAGGGCAACTGGGGTGAGGTGGTGCTGGCCCGCATCCTCGGTGAGTGCGGATTGCGCGAGGGACACGAGTACGAGACCCAGGTCAGCATCACCAGCGAGAAGGGGCAGCGCTACCAGCCCGATGTCATCGTGCACCTGCCCCAGGGCAAGGAGATCATCATCGATGCCAAGGTCTCCCTGACTGCCTATGAGCGCTGGTACAACAGCGATGATGAACTGGAAAAGGCGGTGGCGCTCAAGGAGCACGTCGCGTCGGTGCGCAACCACATCCGCGAACTGGGGCGCAAGGATTACCAGCAGCTGCCTGGGGTGCGCACCCTCGACTACGTGCTGATGTTCGTGGCGGTGGAGCCGGCCTTCCTGGTGGCGCTGGAGGCCGAGCCCAGCTTGGTGCGCTATGGCCTCGAGCACAACATCCTGCTGGTGAGCCCGACCAACCTGATGGTGGCGCTGCGCACCATCGAGAACCTGTGGCGGGTGGATCGGCAAAACCAGAATGCCCGCCTCATCGCCGAGCGGGCAGGGCGCCTTTACGAGAAGCTGCGCCTGTTTGTCGAGGAGATGCAGAGCCTGGGTGGCAGCCTGCAACGGGCCAGCGAGAGTTACGACAAGGCGATGGGGCGCCTCGCCACCGGGCGCGGCAACCTGCTGGTGCAGGCCGAGCGACTGCGCGAGCTGGGGGTCGAGGTGCCCAAGCCACTGCCCGAGGCCCTGCGCGAGCAGGCGCTGGAGCAGGGTGATGCCGAGCCGCCACCGCGTCTCGCCGCCAATGAGCCGGAGTGAGAAGGGCAGCCGCAGGGCTGCCCTTTTTGTATGCCGGAAGCGGTTACTGGCGCCAGAAGGAGGGGAAGAAGAGCACCGCCACGGTCAGAATCTCGAGGCGGCCCAACATCATGCCAAACGAGAGCAGCCACTTAGCCGAGTCGGGCAGGGTGGCGAAGTTGGTGCTTGGCCCTATGACCGGCCCCATGCCAGGGCCCACGTTGGCCACGGCGGTGATGGAGCCCGAGATGGCGGTGAGCGGATCGAGGCCGACGGCGGTCAGCAGGGCGGCGATGACCAGGATGACGGCGAAGTAGGCCAGCACGAAGGCCACCATGGAGCGCACGATCCCCTCGTTGACCGGCCGGCCGTTGTACTTCTGCGGGAAGACTCCGGAGGGGTGCATCAGTTGCAGCATCTGCTTGCGAAACAGAGCAAACGAGAGCTGGATGCGGAAGATCTTCAGGCCCCCCGCGGTCGAACCCGAGCAGGCGCCGATGGCCAGCAGCACGAGAAAGAGCAGGCTGGTAAGGGGGCCCCAGGTGCCGAAGTCACCGAGGCCATAGCCGGTGGTGGTGAGCACCGAGACGATGTTGAAACAGCTGATGCGCAGGGCATCCCAGAAGCCGAACACCTCGCGCTGCCACAGGTAGAGGGTCATGATGACGGTGGTCCACACCACCAGCCAGAAGAAGCCGCGCACCTGGGCGTCGTTGATGAGGCTATTGTCGCGTCGTGCCAGGCTCTGCACGTAGAGCAGGAAGGGCAGCCCCCCGAGGAACATGAACAGGGTGCCTATCCAGTGCGCCGCATGGGAGAAGTGGGACATGGACTGATCCGAGGTGGAGTAGCCCCCGGTGCTGAGGGTGGTCATGGCGTGGTTGACCGCCTCGAAGGTGTTCATGCCGCTGGCCCAATAGGCGAGAAAACAGAGCATGGAGAGTACCAGATAGACCAGCACTATGTTGTTGGCCACCGTCTTGGCGCGCGGCGCGCTTTTATCCGACCAGTCCGAACTCTCGGTCTGGAACAGCTTCATCCCGCCCACGTTGAGGTAGGGCAGCACCGCCACCGCCATCACGATAAAGCCGACCCCGCCGAGCCACTGTAGGATGGAGCGCCACAAGAGGATGCTGTGGGCCATGCGGTCGAGCCCGGAGAGCACGGTCGAGCCGGTGGTGGTCACGCCGGACATGGTCTCGAAGTAGGCGTCGGTGAAGTCGATGTGGTTGATGAAGACAAACGGCAGGGCGCCGAAGATGCACACCACCGCCCACACCGAGGTGGTGAGCAGGAACATTTCACGCACCCCGAGCCGGAATTGGGCCTGACGACCGTAGTGCAGGCAGAGGAAGGCGGCCGCATGGGTGATCAGCACCGACTTGAGGAATTCGACGAAGCCCTCGGTGCCGGTGAGCAGTGCCAGCAGGGTGGGCAACCACATGAAAAGGGCCAGCTTGGAGAGCACCAGACCCAGGGTGAAGAGGATGGGACGCAGCTTGATCATGGATGAGCGCCTGGTCGTTGATTAACAAAAAGCCCGGCCAATCCTGTGAGGGGATGGGGCCGGGCCTGTGTTATGCGGGTCATGTTCGCGTTACAGGAAGAAGGGGCTGGGCTGAAACAGCCGCTCCACTTCGGGGATGTATTTCTTGTCGACCAGGAACATCACCACATGGTCATCCTGCTGGATCACGGTGCGATCGTGGGCGATCAATACCTCCTCTCCCCGCACCACGGCACCGATGGTGGTGCCGGGCGGCAGCTTGAGCTCACCGACCGTGCGGCCGACGACCTTGGAGGTGTTCTCGTCGCCGTGGGCGATCGCCTCGATCGCCTCGGCCGCGCCACGGCGCAGGCTGTAGACGTTGGCGATGTCGGCCCGGCGCACGTGGGTCAGCAGGGCCGAGATGGTGGCCTGCTGGGGCGAGATGGCGATGTCGATGGAGCCCCCCTGCACCAGATCCACGTAGGCGCCGCGCTGGATCAGCACCATGGTCTTCTTGGCCCCCATCTTCTTGGCGAGCAGGGCCGACATGATGTTGGCCTCGTCCTCGTTGGTGACGGCGATGAAGACGTCGGTCTGATCGATGTGCTCCTCGGCCAGCAGCTCCTGATCGGCGGCATCACCGCAGAAGACGATGGTGTGCTCGAGCAGTTCGGAGAGCTGCTCGGCCCGCTTGGGGCTGCGCTCGATGAGCTTGACGCTGTAGCGCTTCTCGAGCTGGCGGGCCAGCCCGGCACCGATGTTGCCGCCGCCGACGATCATGATGCGCCGGTAGGGGCTCTCGAGGCGTTGCAGCTCCGACATCACGGCCCGGATGTGGCCGGCGGCCGCCACGAAGAACACCTCGTCATCGGCCTCGATGATGGTGGTGCCCTGGGGGCGGATCGGGCGCCCTTGGCGGAAGATAGCGGCGACCCGGGTTTCGATGTTGGGCATGTGCTCGCGCAGGGTGGAGAGGGCGTTGCCCACCAGCGGCCCGCCGTAATAGGCCTTGACCGCCACCAGACCCACCCGGCCACCGGCGAAGTCCACGACTTGCAGCGCCCCCGGGTACTCGATCAGGCGGCGCACGTAGTCGGTCACCAGCTGTTCGGGGGCGATCAGGTGATCGACCGGCACCGATTCGGGCAGGAACAGGCGATCCCGCTCGGCCAGGTAGGCCGGGGAGCGGATGCGCGCCACCTTGTTCGGGGTGTTGAACAGGGAGTAGGCCACCTGACAGGCGATCATGTTGGTCTCGTCACTGTTGGTGACGGCCACCAGCATGTCGGCGTCCTGCGCCCCCGCCTCGCGCAGCACCCTGGGGTGGGCGCCGTGGCCATTGACCACCCGCAGGTCGAACTTGTCTTGCAGCTCGCGCAGGCGCTCGCTGTCGGTATCGACCAGGGTGATGTCGTTGTTCTCACCGGCCAGATTCTCGGCCAGGGTGCCGCCAACCTGGCCTGCCCCCAGAATGATGATCTTCATCGTGCGCTCACTGCTTTCTCAGCTTGGCGTAGTAGAAACCGTCCATGTTCTGCTCACCCGGCAGATACTGGCGACCCGGCTGCTCCGGGGTATCCCCGGCGTGCAGCGGCACCAGCTCGGCATCCGGTGTGGCGGCGAGGAAGGCGCGGATCTGATCGCGGTTCTCCTCCGGCAGCACCGAGCAGGTGGCGTAGAGCAGGGTACCGCCGCTTTTGAGTTTCGACCAGAGGGCGACCAGGATCTGGCGCTGTAACTGGGCCAGCTCGCGGATATCCTGATCCCGGCGCAGCCACTTGATGTCCGGGTGGCGGCGGATCACGCCGGTGGCCGAGCAGGGGGCGTCGAGCAGGATGCGATCGAAGGCCGGGCCTTGCCACCACTGCTCCGGCGCACTGGCGTCCCCGTGGATGAGCTGGGCCTTGAGGCCGATGCGATCGAGGTTCTGCTGCACGCGCTTGAGGCGCTCGGCATCGGCATCGACCGCCACCACGCCGGCCAGCGCCGGCTGGCGCTCCAGCAGGTGGGCGGTCTTGCCGCCGGGGGCGGCGCAGGCGTCGAGCACCCACTCGCCCGGCTGCGGATCGAGCAGCGCTGCCGCTTGCTGGGCGGCGCCATCTTGCACCGAGCAGTCACCTGCCTCGAAGCCGGGAAGCTTGGTCACGTCGCAGGGGCGTTCGAGCAGTATGCCGTCTTCCCCTTGGGCGCCGGCACTGGCTTCGATGCCGGCCTCGGCCATGCGCGCCAGCATGGCCTCGCGGCTCTGACGGCTGGCGTTATTGCGGATCCACATGGGTGGGCGCTGGTTGTTGGCATCCATGATCGCCTCCCACTCCTCGGGGTAGGCGTGGCGCAACCGCTTGGCCAGCCACTCGGGGTGGCCGAGGCGCACGCTCGGGATGCGGTCGATGCGCATCAGGATCACCTCGGCGCTGCGCTGGAAGTTGCGCAGCACGCCGTTGATCAGGCCACGCAGGGCCTGCCCCTTGAGCAGCTTGGTGGCGTTGACCGTCTCGGCCACGGCCGCGTGGGGCGGAATGCGGGTGTAGATGAGCTGATAGAGCCCCACCAGCAGCAGGTAGTGGAAGATGCGGCTCTTGTTCTTGAGCGGCTTGTCCATCATCTCGCCGACGGCGGCGTCGAGACGGGGCAGCCAGCGCAGGGTGCCGTAGCAGAGCTCCTGCAGCAGGGCGCGATCGCGCGGGGCAACCTTCTCCTGGGCGGCGGGCAGAACGGCGGAAAGCGAGTTGCCGTGATCCAGGACCTGTTGCATGACCAGAGCGGCCTGAGCACGTGTTTTCATAGGGTTACCTTAGATTGAGCGCTCGGAAACGAAACCGGCGGGGCCTGGCCCCGCCGCAATCAGGACAGTGTGGTTCCGATGGTGAACCAGTCGCGGCGGGAGTTGAGCAGATCCTGCACCGCCATCGGCTTCTTACCCGGGGGTTGCAGGGTCAACAGGCGCAGCACGCCACGGCCGGTGGCGATGTCGATCCCCTCCCGGTCGGCCTTGAGCAGGGTGCCCGGTGCCTGGCCGTGTTCGCTCTCCAGCACTTGGGCTGACCACACCTTGACGGTCTGGCCGGCCACGTCGAACCAGCTGATGGGCCAGGGGTTGAAGGCGCGGGTGCAGCGCTCGATGGCGGCCGCATCCAGGGTCCAGTCGATGCGCGCCTCCTCCTTGGAGAGTTTCTCGGCGTAGTTGGCGAGGGCGTCGTCCTGCGGCTCGGGCTGGATCTCACCGGCGGCAATCTGGCTGAGGGTCTCGACCAGCGCCTGCGGGCCCAGCTCGGCCAGCTTGTCGTAGAGGCTGGCTGAGGTCTCGTCGGCGGCGATCGGGCAGGCGGCCTTGCTCAGCATGGCGCCGGTGTCGAGGCCCACGTCCATCTGCATGATGGTGACGCCGGTCTCGGCATCGCCCGCCCAGATGGAGCGCTGGATCGGGGCGGCGCCGCGCCAGCGTGGCAGCAGGGAGCCGTGCACATTGATGCAGCCAAGGCGCGGGGTATCGAGCACCACCTTGGGCAGGATCAGGCCGTAGGCCACCACCACCATCAGATCGGCGCCCAGCGCCGCCAGCTCGGCCTGCGCCTCTTCACTGCGCAGGGTCGCGGGCTGGTAGACCGGCAGATGGTGCGCCAGTGCCAGCTCCTTGACCGGACTGGCGGTCAGCTTCTGGCCGCGCCCGGCCGGCTTATCGGGCTGGGTATAGACGGCCACCACCTCGTGGCCGGAAGACAACAACGCCGCCAGATGACGGGCGGCGAAGTCGGGGGTACCGGCAAAAATCAGTTTCAGCTTGTTCAAAACGGGGCTTCCTCAGGCGCTCTTGCGATCTTCGCGCGCCATTTTTTCGAGTTTCTGGCGAATGCGCTGGCGCTTCAGCGGAGAGAGGTAGTCGACAAACAGTTTGCCGATCAGGTGGTCCATCTCATGCTGGATGCAGATGGCCAGCAGTTCGTCGGTTTCCAGCTCGAAGAAGTCACCCTTGACGTCCTGGGCGCGGATCTTGATCTGCTCTGCGCGGGGAACCAGGGCGCGGCTGCCGGGAACGGAGAGGCAACCCTCTTCGATGCCGGTGCTGCCGGATTGCTCGAGGACTTCCGGGTTGATCAATACCAGGCGCTCGTCACGCTCCTCGGAGACGTCGATGACGATGATCCGCTGGTGAATATCGACCTGAGTTGCGGCCAGACCGATCCCCTCCTCGGCATACATGGTCTCGAACATATCATCTACAATCTGCTGTAGTTCAGGCGTAAAGGCCTCGACGGGGGCGGCAACGGTGCGCAGGCGTTCGTCGGGGAAGCGCAGTACATCTAAAATGGCCATAAATCGGTTTGTAAGCCCTATCGGTAAATAAAGGTTGAAAGCTGGTGCAATTCTAGACATTTACACCGGCAAAGAACAGTCACCGTTCCCAGAGCAGTAACAAGGAGTGTTATGAATCTGACGCGAACCGCCCTGATCTGCCTGCTACTCGGTGGAAGCCAGGGAATATGGGCCGACACGCTCGCCCTCAAGCAGGGGTACCCCGAGACTTACATGGTGCGAAGCGGTGACACGCTCTGGGACATAGCCGGGCATTATCTACAGAAACCCTGGCAATGGCCAACCTTGTGGCAGGGAAATCCCCAGATTGCCAACCCCCATCTTATCTATCCCGGTGATCGGCTCCAGCTGAGCTGGGTTGATGGCCAGCCTCGATTAATGAGTGCGGCGAGCGGGAGCAAGCGGGTGATCACCCTCTCACCCCGAGTGCGCAGCGAAAACAAGCTCTCCCCTATTCCTACGCTTTCGCTCGATGCCATTGGCCCCTTCTTGCAGGGGGATTATGTCTTTTCCCATGCCGGTGAGGTGAGGGGGCTTCCCTTTGTTCTGGGTAACAACGACAAGCAGATCGCCGTGCTGGAGCAACATACGATCTATGTGCAGGGGCTGCTGGAGCCGGGCCGGCAGTATGGTACTTACCGCCCGGGTCGGGCTTACAAGGATGCCAAGAGTGGTGAGTGGTTAGGGCAGGAGGCCGTGCTGACCGGCATAGTGCAGGCCGAGACCCTGTGGAACAACGGACAGACTCAGGCCAAGTTGCTGGCTAATCGCCGGGAGGTGCGCCAGGGCGATGTCTTGTTGCCATTACCCGATGATGTGCAGGCGCAGGCCCACTTCACGCCCCATGCCGGAGCGCTCTTCCAAGCCGGTAGCGTCATTGCGATCCCCAATCAGGCCAGTGCGGCAGGCAAGCTGGAGGTGGTGCTCATCGACAAGGGCGGTCAGGATGGTCTGGATGCCGGCAGTGTGCTTGATATCCGGCGACCGGGTGTCGCCTACGTTACCGGAGACACCGCCCACCACGACTATCGGGATACCGCCTCCAGCTTTGATCGGGCCTTTCATTCCGGCATCAATCAGCGACTCCCCTCCGAGGCGGTGGCCAAGGTGATGCTGTTCAAGGTCTATCACCGGCTCAGCTACGGCCTGATCGTACAGAGCCAGGATATGGTTCGGGTAGGCTATTCGGTTGGCGCCCTCTGATGCCGGAGTACTCCGCTGGTTGGCCTTGGCCGATCTGCCGGGCATTGGTCCCGTGGGCGCTTGGCGTTTGCTGGAGCGGGCGGAAGGCCGCATTGAAAGCCTGTTTGAGCATGCGGACGCAGTACTGGCCTCATGGGGATTGAATGAAGCGCAGCGAGCGGCGCTGCACCGGCCACCCAAGATGGGCGCGCTGGCGCATGACTGGATGCAACGTCCCGATCACCATTTGTTGACCCCTGACCATCCGCTTTATCCTCCCCTGCTGCGAGCGATCCCTGCCGCCCCGTTACTGCTCTGGTGCCGGGGCCGGGTGGAGGTGCTTTCCACCCGGCAACTGGCCGTGGTGGGAAGCCGCCACCCCACCTTTTCCGGAAAAGAGAATGCCAGGCGGCTGGTACAGGAGCTGGTGGCGGCCCAGGTGGCCATCACCTCAGGCTTGGCGCTCGGCATTGACGGGGTATGTCATGAGGCGGCCCTGGATGCCGGTGGCATCACCTTGGCCGTGCTCGGCTCGGGCCTCGATAGCCTCTATCCGAAACGTCATCTTGCCTTGGCTGAGCGCATCGTTGTGCAGGGCGGGGTGCTGGTGTCCGAGTTTTTCCCGCAGCAGGGGCCGCTGGCCGAACACTTTCCCCGCCGTAATCGCATCATCAGTGGTCTGGCGTTGGGGACCCTGGTGATCGAGGCGGCGGAGCAGAGCGGCTCGCTCATCACGGCGCGCCATGCCCTCGAACAAGGGCGCGACGTGTTTGCCGTGCCAGGGGCGTTGCAGAACCCGCAGGCCATCGGCTGCAATCGTCTCATTCAGCAAGGGGCAAAGCTTGTGCTGGATATTGCCGATATAGTGGGGGAGCTGGGATGGCCTGGCGCTCCTGTTTCTATGCCGGTGTCGAGGCCAGAGGCAGAGCAGCCCGGATTGCTATCTATCAGCTTGTTAGATAACGTAGATTATGAGACCACGAGTGTTGATGTCGTAGCCGCTCGGGCAGGCCTCTCAATTGAATCCGTGATCGGACAGTTGGTTGAGTTGGAGTTGGCCGGGTTGGTGACATCGGTTGCAGGTGGATATGTCAGAAGAGGAGGGTGAATCATGTTTGACGTATTGATGTACCTTTTCGAGACCTACATCCACAGCGATGCTGAGGTCATGATCGATCAGGATCAACTGACCGACGAACTGACCCGCGCCGGTTTCCATCAGGACGAAATCTACAAGGCGCTCGGCTGGCTTGAGCGTCTGGCCAATCTGCATGACAGCGAGCGGGAGACCTATGTCACCTGTAGCGCCCCGGGCTCGATGCGTATCTTTGCCCCGCAGGAGCTGGATCGTCTCAGCCCCGAATGTCGCGGTTTCCTGCTGTTTCTCGAACAGGCTCAGGTGCTCAACGCCGAGACCCGCGAAATTGTCATCGAGCGCCTGCTCGAGCTGGATACCCCCGAGATCGAACTCGACGATCTCAAGTGGGTGGTGATGATGGTGCTGTTCAACGTCCCCGGCAGCGAACACGCCTATCAGCAGATGGAAGAGCTGGTGTTCGACGAGTCGAACGGTGTCCTGCACTGACATAAGCCGACCGCGCTGCTAGAATCCGGCCCATCCGACTTTCGGCAGCGCGGTAATACATGTCCAAGATCGATCCCTCTCTCTTCTCTGCGCACGAGCATGCCCTCGAGCGCGAAGCGTGCCCCCAGTGCGGTGCCGAGCTGGTGATCCGCCAGGGCAAGCACGGCCCCTTCCTCGGTTGCAGCGCCTACCCCGGCTGTGATTTCATCCGCTCACTTGCGCCAAACGGGCGCGATATTGAGAAGGTGCTGGAAGGTTCCTCCTGCCCCGAGTGTGGCCAGCCGCTTGCCATCAAGAAGGGGCGTTACGGCCTCTTCGTCGGCTGCACCCAGTTTCCTCTTTGTCACCATATTGCCTCGTTGCAAGAGAGTGATGAGACCCAGATCGCCTGCCCCGCCTGTGATGAAGGGCACCTGCTTAGCCGCACCTCCCGTTATGGCAAACAGTTTTACTCCTGCAGCCGTTATCCCCACTGCAAATACGTGGTCAACGATAAGCCGATAGCCATGGCCTGCCCCGATTGTGGCTGGAAGATCATGGTAGAGAAGCGGGTGCGTGGCGCCTTGCGCTGGGTCTGTCCGCAGAAGGGGTGTGGCAAGCAGGTGGATCAGGGAAGCAAGTAGCAATGCCAGTCAAGGCGTCATGAATAACAAGCGGGGCAGGTTGCATTGGGCAGCCTGCCCCTTTAACTGACAGCAAGGTGAACATGAACGAACTGGAACGCGCGGTCGCGGCCCTCAAGCAGGAGGGGGTGATCGCCTATGCAACCGAAGCGGTGTTCGGGGTGGGGTGTGATCCGGACTCTGAAGCCGCCGTCCATAAACTGCTGGCCATCAAGCAGCGCCCGGTCGAGAAGGGACTGATCCTGATCGCGGATACCCTGGAACAGCTGCTGCCCTATATCGACATTGCTGCCCTGACGGCCGAGCAACGCGCCGCCGTCGAGGCCAGCTGGCCTGGCCCGTTCACCTGGGTCATGCCGGCACGGGCCACCACGCCCAAGTGGCTGACCGGCCAGTTTGACACCCTGGCGGTGCGGGTCACCGCGCATCCCCAGGTGCGGGCGCTGTGCCGCGCCTTCGGCAAGCCGCTGGTATCGACCAGCGCCAACCTGACCGGCGAGGAGCCGGGGCGCACCACGGCCGAGGTGGTGGCGGCGCTGGCGGGACGCCTCGATTATGTGCTGCCGGGGGAAGTGGGTGGCCGCGCCAAACCTTCCGAGATCCGCGATGCGCGCACCGGCACTGTGCTGCGGGCATCCTGAGGAGGACGTATGGAAAGACCGGACGTGAGCCAGGTCAGGGCCTTCTTGCTTGGCTTGCAGGATCGCATCTGCGCCGCGCTGGAGCAGGCCGATGGTGCGGCGCACTTTATTGAGGACGCCTGGCAGCGCGAGGGAGGGGGCGGTGGCCGCACCCGGGTGCTAAAGAGCGGGGCGGTGATCGAGCAGGGGGGGGTCAACTTCTCCCATGTTTATGGCGATGCGATGCCGGCCTCGGCCACGGCCCACCGTCCTGAGCTGGCGGGGCGCCGCTTCGAGGCGATGGGGGTCTCGCTGGTGATCCACCCGCACAATCCCCATGTGCCGACCAGCCATGCCAACGTGCGTTTCTTCATCGCAGAAAAAGAGGGAGAGGCGCCCATCTGGTGGTTTGGCGGCGGGTTCGATCTCACCCCCTTCTATCCGGTGGAGGAGGATTGCCGGCATTGGCATCGAGTGGCGAAGGATCTCTGTGCCCCGTTCGGTGACGGGGTCTATGAAGAGTACAAGGCCTGGTGCGATCGCTACTTCTTCCTCAAGCACAGAAACGAGACCCGCGGTGTGGGCGGGCTGTTCTTCGACGATCTCAATGGCTGGCCGTTCGAGCAGTGCTTTGCCTTCATGCAGGCGGTGGGCGACGGCTATCTGGAAGCCTGTCTGCCCATCATTGAGCGGCGCAAGAGCACCCCCTACGGTGAGCGCGAGCGCCAGTTCCAGCTCTATCGCCGCGGCCGCTACGTGGAGTTCAATCTGGTGTTCGATCGCGGCACCCTGTTTGGCCTGCAAACCGGCGGACGGACCGAGTCGATCCTGATGTCGATGCCGCCGCTGGCCCGCTGGGAGTATGACTGGCACCCCGAGCCGGGCAGTGCCGAAGCGGTGCTATACGACTACCTCACGCCACGGCAGTGGTGATGCAAGCGGCCCCGGTTCGGGGCCGTTTCGCTTGTGGCGGCCCGCAAAAAGCCGTTAAATCGAGCCATTAGCCGTATACAGGACAGTTTCGATGGATCGCTATCTCGTCGTTGGCAACCCGGTTCGCCACAGTAAGTCTCCTTTCATCCATACCCTCTTTGCCCGTCAGACCCAGCAGGAGATGGAGTATGGCCTGTGTGAGCCACCGCTCGATGGTTTTACCGATGCGATGCGGCTCTTCTTTGCCCGTGGTGGCAAGGGGTGCAATGTCACCGTGCCGTTCAAGGAGCAGGCCTTTGCCCTGGCCGCTGAGCTGACGCCGCGGGCGCGTCGTGCCGGTGCGGTGAACACCCTCAAGCTGGGTGATGACGGGGTGCTGCTCGGTGACAATACCGACGGTGCCGGGCTGGTGGCCGATCTCAAGCACCAGTCGGTGGAGTTGCAGGGGGCGCGTATCCTGCTGCTGGGGGCCGGAGGCGCCGCGCGCGGTGCCCTGGCTCCGCTGCTGGCAGAGCGTCCCAGTGCGTTGTGGATTGCCAACCGCACCCCGGCCAAGGCCGAGCAGCTGGCGGGCGAGTTTGCCGAACTAGGGCCGGTCAGTGCCGCCGCTTATGCGGCGCTGGAGGGGCCGTTCGATCTCATCATCAACTCCACCTCGGCCAGTCTGGCCGGTGAGCTGCCACCGCTGGACGCCGGTCTCATCCATGAGCGGGTCACTGTGTATGACATGATGTACGGTGCCGGTGATACCGCCTTTAACGGCTGGGCCCGGCAGTTGGGGGCTGAGCGGGTCATCGATGGGCTCGGCATGCTGGTCGAGCAGGCGGCCGAGGCATTCACCCTGTGGCGCGGCATTCGGCCGGGCACCCGTCAGGTGCTGCGCGAGCTGCGCCGCAATCTGGGTTAAGGAGGCAACGCCATGAATCAGGAGATCTTGTTTCCAGATTTACAGGAGTGGCAGGCGGGCGAGCAGCGGGTGGGGTTTCCCGCCCAGGCGATGGGGGCCTTGATCCAGTGCTACATCGGGCGCAGCCAGCTCGAGCGGATGGCGGGCACCGCCCTGCTGGGGGAGGCGGAGGTGCTGCGCGCCTTCGATGCGCTGCGCTTTGACATCGAGGAGCTGGCGACCCGGGCCATCGAGGAGCAGGCGTTTGCCCCCGACGGCTCCATCCTGATCGGTGATGCCGCCCATGCCCGCCACGGTGGGCAACCGTGATGGGTGTTTCCCCCTTCCCTGTGTAGGAAATGGACTGGCGGCGCGTAGGAAATCGACTTGGCGTTTTTATTTCGAGATAAAAATAGGCACTGAATTCCTCGAGTTAAGGCGCTCTGTCGGGTGGAGTGGGGGCGATAAAACCGAATGGTGCGTTGAGCTTCATTTCACCTGATGTAAACTGCTTGACCCAGTCGCCAGCGTGCGACTCGCCAACAGGGATGATGCCCCTTCGGGATGAAGGTGGGTGCAGGATGCCCTTCTCCACATCGTGGGCAGGAGCCACGCGACGGGAGTATAAAAAGAAAGCAAGCACACGCAGATGTTCCAGGAATGAATAACAAGGTCAGGATGACTCTGTGCGCGCCCCGGGTTGTCCGGCTGGCGCATGATGCACCCTGCATCGGCATATGGATAGGCAGCTCAGGCTGCCTTTTTTCTATGGACGATTAACCCGTTCCGGCATTTGTGTCAGAATAGCCGCCAATTACGCCCGAGCGGTGCGCGTCAGCGTCCTGTCGTGAATGGACAGAGGCGGTGCCGGGCACGGTCCCGCACTCCCGCCGCGTTCCCCCACCTATTCCCTCCGGAAGCCATAATGGACTCCTGAGGCGGGTTCCACCTTTTTGTTTTTGGAGTGAGAAGTCATGTCGGCCAAACAACCTGTTCGCAAGCCCAAGAGCGGCGGCAAGAAAGAGTCCCAGGAGAGCGCTCAGGCCGGGCGCGAGCGCAAGCGCGCCGCCAAGCGTAAGGGTCTGAAGGCGGGTTCCCGCCACTCTGGCACCCAGAGCGGTGGCAAGGGGGGCAAGAAGGATCAGAAAGATCCGCGCATCGGCTCCCGCAAGCCGGTGGAGCTGGTGGTCGAGACCGCCAAGCCGCAGGCCCCCAAGGCGGCGCCGGTGAAGGAAGAGAAGAAGCGCGGGCTGACCCCCGAGCAGGAGCTGGCCGCCATCGAGAACGACGAGCGCCTCAACGGCCTGCTCGATCGCCTCGACGAGGGTGAGGAGCTCAGCCCGGCCGACCTGGCCTGGGTCGAGGAAAAAGTGGCCCGTCACCAGCAACTGATGGAAGAGCTGGGGCTGGTCGAGGAGGACGAAGAAGACGAAGAGGCGGAGCCCGCCAGCGACGAAGAGCTGTGGGATCGCTTCCTCGATTCTGACTACAAGCCAGAGCCCAAGCCGTGATCGGATGGGTGCTGGCCGGTGCGGCCATTTTGCTTGTGCTGGCGGTGTATGCCGCCAGCCTGTTGCTGAAACTGCGTGCCCAGCGCCGTGCCCGCGCCACCGCCATCCGGGCACGCAACGAGCGTATTCTCGAGAGCGTGCACCTCATCGCCAAGGCGGTCAAAGAGGGGCAGTGCGACCCTTCCGAGGGGGCGATTCGCCTCACCAACCTGCTCGATGCCCTGCAATATGCGCGGCCCCGTCCCCATGCCGAGGAGTTCCCCGGCCTGTATGGCCTGTATGAGCGGATCAAGGATCTGCCGACCCATGAGGCCCGCCGGCTGCTCAAGAAGAACGAGCTGCTGCGCCAGGATCTCGAGCGGGCTCGCCACGAAGAAGAACATAACGACCAGATCCAAGAGGATGTGGCACGACTGGCCGCCTTCACCCTGCCGGTGTGACGGCTTGCAATGAGGAGCGTGAAGTGCAAGCAGAGAAGATTGTCTGGGATCAGGCCCTGATCGAGAAGTACAACTACAGCGGCCCCCGCTATACCTCCTACCCGACCGCCCTCGAGTTCGACGAGGCCTTCGGATTCGACCAGTTTGAGGTGGCTGCCGGCCAGTATCCGGCGCGCCCGCTCTCTCTCTACGTGCACATCCCCTTCTGCCACAAGCTCTGCTACTACTGCGGCTGCAACAAGGTGATCACCCGCCACCGTCACAAGGCCGATCACTACCTCGACTATCTGGAGCGGGAGATCCGCACCCTGGCTCCGCGCTTTGCCGGGCGCACTGTGACCCAGCTGCACTGGGGCGGCGGCACGCCGACCTACCTCGACGAGCCCCAGACTCGCCGTCTGATGGCCATGCTGCGTGCGCACTTCCATTTCGCCGAGGCCGGGGAGATCAGCATCGAAGTCGATCCGCGCGAGATCGAGCTCTCCATGCTCGACGTGCTGCGTGAGGTGGGGTTCAACCGCATCAGCCTCGGGGTGCAGGACTTCAACAAAGCGGTGCAGACAGCGGTCAACCGGGAGCAGGACAACGACTTCATCCGCGCCATGCTCGAGCGCGCCCGTGAGCTGGGCTTTCGCTCCACCAACCTAGATCTGATCTACGGCCTGCCGCTACAGACCCGCGAGGGCTTTCGCCACACCCTCGAAGAGGTGCTCAAGACCGATCCGGCGCGCCTCTCCATCTTCAACTATGCCCACCTGCCGAGTCGCTTCGCCGCCCAGCGCAAGCTCAAGGAGGAGCAGATGCCGGCGCCGCACGAGAAGCTGGCCATGTTGCAGGAGACCATCGCCTTCCTGACCGGCCACGGCTACCAGTTCATCGGCATGGATCACTTCGCCAAGCCCGATGACGAGCTGGCGGTGGCCCAGCGCGAAGGCAAGCTGCACCGCAACTTCCAGGGTTACACCACCCAGGGGGAGTGCGATCT
The DNA here is from genome assembly GCF_000820125.1 of Aeromonas simiae. Taxonomy (GTDB): domain Bacteria; phylum Pseudomonadota; class Gammaproteobacteria; order Enterobacterales; family Aeromonadaceae; genus Aeromonas; species Aeromonas simiae. The sequence goes on from NZ_CDBY01000036.1 coordinate 32,004, forward strand.
GCTGGGGCTGGGGGTCTCCTCCATCAGCATGCTGGGGGATGCCTACTCCCAGAACCAGAAGGATCTCAAGGCCTACTATGCCCAGGTCGATGCACAGGGCCACGCCCAGTGGAAGGGGTGTGCACTGAGCCGCGACGATCTGATCCGCCGCGACGTCATCAAGGGGCTGATCTGCAACTTTCGCCTCGACTTTGCCGAGATAGAGCAGGCTTACGATCTGGTGTTTGCCGACTACTTTGCCGAGGATCTCGCCCTGCTCAAGACCTTCGTCGACGATGGTCTGGTCAGCCTCAACGAGCACGGCATCCGGGTGGCGCCGACCGGCCAGCTGCTCATTCGCAATATCTGCATGTGCTTCGATGCCTACCTGAGGCGGCGGGCCCGCCAGCAGCAGTTTTCCCGGGTGATCTAAACCAGAAGCAGACAGGGGTCGCATAGGCGGCCCCTTCTTATTGGCGTCATCCGATCCCTTCATATGCTTTATTGAGATAAGTAAAGCGCAACTTATTCGTTCTCACGTATAAAAACTCACGGCATGCTGACACCACATCAGATAAGGAGTGTCACCATGAAAGCGTCCGTCATCACCCTCTCCCTCATCGCGACTCTGGCCTGGAGCCCGCTGCGTGCCGCCGAAGTGGAGCTACTCAATGTCTCCTACGATCCGACCCGCGAGCTGTTCCAGGAGTACAACAGCGCCTTCGCCAAGTACTGGCAGGCCAAGAGTGGCGACAGCGTCAGCGTCAAGCAGTCCCACGGTGGCTCCGGCAAGCAGGCGCGGGCCGTGGCCGACGGGCTGGAGGCCGACGTGGTGTCGTTGGCGCTTGCCTATGACATCAATGCCATCGCCAAGACCGGCCTGTTGCCCGAGAACTGGCAGTCGGCCCTGCCGCACAATGCCTCCCCCTACACCTCGACCATCGTCTTCCTGGTGCGCAAGGGAAACCCCAAGGGGATCAAGGACTGGGGCGATCTGGTGCGCGGTGACGTCTCCATCATCACCCCCAACCCGAAGACCTCGGGAGGGGCGCGCTGGAACTACCTGGCGGCCTGGGGTTATGCCTACCAGCAGGGCGGTGAGGAGAAGGCCAAGCAGTTCATCAGCGACCTCTACCGGCACGTGAAGGTGCTCGACTCGGGGGCGCGCGGCGCCACCACCAGCTTTGTCGAGCGCGCTCTCGGCGACGTGCTGCTGGCCTGGGAAAACGAGGCGCTGCTGGTGCTCAACCAGGCCGGCAATGCCGACAAGTTCGAGCTGGTGGTGCCCTCGGTCTCGATCCTGGCCGAGCCGCCGGTGGCGGTGGTCGACAAGGTGGCCAAGAAGCACGGCACCGAGGCGGTCGCCAAGGCCTATCTCGAGTATCTCTATTCACCCGAGGGGCAGCGCATCGCCGCCAAGCACTACTACCGCCCGACCGATCCCACCGTGGCGGCCGAGGTGAAGGCGCGCTTCCCGGCCGTCAAGCTGCTGACGTTGCAGGAGCTGGAAGGGGACTGGGACAAGGCCCAGAAGCGCCACTTCGCCAGCGGCGGCCTGTTCGACCAGCTCTACCAACCGGGCCGCTAAGCGCCAAGGGAGGCACACCATGCATCAGGTACTTCTGGTTCCCGGCCTGCACAACAGTGGCGATGAGCACTGGCAGAGCGTCTGGCACCGCCGTTTTCCCCACTGGCAGCGCCTGAGCGGCCTGCCTTGGGATCAGCCCAACCTCACCGTCTGGAGCGAGCGGCTCGCCGAGCTGTTGGCCCGAAGCCAAGAGCCGGTGCATCTGGTGGCCCACTCCTTCGGCACCCTGACTGCGGTGGCGGCCAGCCGGCTGCAACCGGACAAGGTGGCCTCCCTGTTTCTGGCGGCGCCGGCCGATCCGGATCGCTTCGGCATCGCCGAGTCGCGTCTGGTCGGCCCGTTGCCGGCCCCCGCCCTGCTGGTAGCCAGCCGCAGCGATCCCTGGATGTCGTTTGCTCAGGCCAGTCGCTGGAGCCGGTTGTGGCAGGTACCCCTGTTCGATGCCGGCGAGGTGGGCCACATCAATGTCCAGTCCGGCCACGGCGAGTGGGGCGACGGGTTGGCCCTGCTCGGCGATCTGCATGGCCGTATTGCCCCGCCGCGCCGTCCGTTGCCGTGGGCCGAGACCCGACTCAGGGCGTGGTGATGAGCTGGCCGAGAAACAGGGTGAAGAGATCGGCGCGCGAGGCGAGTCCCAGCTTGGCATAGAGGTGCTTGCGGTGGTTTTTCACCGTGCCGGGGCCGATGCCGAGCCGCTCGGCGATCGTCACCGTGTCGCAGCCGTGCAGGATCAAGGTGGCCACCTCCCGCTCGCGGCGGGTCAGGTGGGGGCCGCCGAGCCGCGCCAGGGTACGGGTCACGGCCTGACGCACTCGCTCCATCTCCGGCTCGCCCTCGGGGGCGGCGGGCAGGGGCGGCGGGGTGGCCCCCCACTGCTGGCGGCAGAGCGCGTGCACCAGTGCGAAGTGGCGGCGCAGCGTGGTCAGCTCGGCGCCGGTGACCGGACGCCGTCCGGCGAGGCGGCCAAGGGAGATGAGCAGGGTGAAATCGGGGCGCACCGGCAGCAGCAGCCCCAGCTCTTCGCGCCAGCCGGTGGCGGGGTAGAAGTGGTGGGTGTAGTCGGGCTCGCGGCCGGTCAGGCGCGACACCTCGGCCAGGGTCCAGACGCCGGCGCCGAGCCCCTGGCGCAGGGCGAGCAGGAAGGGGTCCTTCTGATGGGCGCCGGTCAGGTAGCGCTCGAATAGCAGCTCGCGGCGATCCGGCAGGTTGTCGTAGAGATAGACAGGGCGGCGGCCATGGCCGAGCACGATGGCGCAGTCAAACGGTACCCAGCTGCTCAGCAGGGCCACCAGCGCGGCGGGAAAACCGGGGCCGTGCAGCGTCTCTATGGTGCGGGTCAGGGGGTCGGGAGTGGTGGGCATGGGAGCGGCCAGTGCAGTCAGAGTCTGCCCATGCTAACAGGGGATCGCCAAACTGTCCCCTAGGGGACATATTCGACAGTGTGGTGAGCGGCGAGCATAGGGGTTTTTCCGCCGATGTTTGGAGTGAACCATGACCGACCCCCAACTGCTTGCCGATCTGATGGCGCGTGGGCTCATCGCCCAGCAGACCGATGCCGACGCCCTGGCCGAACACCTTGCCAGCGGAGCGCGCACCGTCTATTGCGGCTTCGATCCGACGGCGGGCAGCCTGCACATCGGCCATCTGGTGCCACTCTTGATGCTGCGCCGCTTCCAGTTGGCGGGCCATACCCCGGTGGCCCTGGTCGGGGGCGCCACCGGCCTCATCGGCGATCCCAGCTTCAAGGCCAGCGAGCGCACCCTCAACGACGAGGCGACGGTGCTGGGCTGGGTTGCGGCGCTCGGGGCCCAGATCCGCGCCCTGCTGCCGGCCACTGCCGGGCTGGCCGAGCCGCAGATGGTCAACAATGCCGACTGGATGGGCGGCATGTCGGCGCTGGCCTTCCTGCGCGACATCGGCAAGCACTTCTCGGTCAACACCATGATGGCGCGCGAGTCGGTGCGCCAGCGCCTGGCACGGCCCGATCAGGGGATCTCGTTTACCGAGTTCTCCTACAGCCTGCTGCAATCTTATGACTTTGCCGTGCTCAACCAGCGCCTCGGCTGTAGCGTGCAGATCGGCGGCAACGATCAGTGGGGCAACATCACCAGCGGCATCGATCTCACCCGCCGCCTGCACGGGGTACGGGTGCATGGCATGACCCTGCCCCTCATCACCAAGGCGGACGGCACCAAGTTCGGCAAGACCGAGGGGGGGGCGGTGTGGCTCGATCCCGAACTGACCTCCCCTTACGCCTTCTATCAGTTCTGGCTCGGCACGGCGGACGCCGACGTCTATCGCTTCCTGCGTTACTACACCTTCCTGCCCCTGGCCGAGATTGCCGCGCTGGAGGAGGCCGATCGCGCCCGCGCCGGGCGCCCGCATGCGCAGCGGGTGCTGGCCGAGCAGATGACCGCCCTGGTGCACGGGGAGGCCGCGCTCTTACAGGCGCAAGCCTTGAGCGAGCTGCTCTTTAGTGGCGAGGTGGCCGCGCTGGATGAGGCCCAGTTGCAGCAACTGGCGCGCGGCGGCCTGCCGGTGACGCAGTGGGAGCAGGAGGGGGATAGGGTCGAGCTGCTGGTGGCGAGCGGGCTGGCCGGCTCGAAGCGGATCGCCCGTGAATTGCTGGCCGCCGGCGCCATCGCAATCAACGGCGCCGCGGTGCAGGAGGCCGAGCTGGCCGGCAGCGACTGGCGCTTTGGCCGCTTCCTGCTGCTGCGCCGGGGCAAGAAGCAGTACCACCTGGTGATCCGCCACGGATAAGAAAACGCCCTCTTCGGAGGGCGTTTTTAATGGACTCAGCCGGCCAGTGGCAGCAGGTCGGCGTAGTCGTTGAGCGCGGCGAAGCGCGCAAAGCGCAGGGGCGGCTGCTGGCTGTCGGGGCGGGTAATACCGAGCTGGTGGGCCACGCCGAACTCGGCCGAGGTGGCCAGAATGCGCTCGCTGTCGTCGATAAACAGGGTGCGGGCTGGGTCGAACGGTTCGCGCTGGCTCAGCGCCTGCCAGCTTTGCGGGCTCTCCTTGGCCCAGCCCAGTTGGTGGCTGCTGACCATGGCGTCGAGGTGGGCATCGAGACCGAGTTCGGCCACCTTAACCTCGAGGCTGGCCGGGTGGGCATTGGTGAACAGGACGCGGCGCTTGCCGGCACGCTTGAGCGCCGCTAGGAAGGGGATGACGTTGGCGCGCCAGCGGATCTTGTCGCGTAGCTCCCGGCTCATGGCGCGGATGTCGAGCCCCAGCGTCTCGCTCCAGTAATCCACGCAGTACCAGTTCAAGGTGCCGGCCACTGCCCCGTAGTGCTGCTCGATGCGGCGCCTGGCCTCGTCCAGCGGCAGGGCGTGGCGCACGGCGTAGCGCTCGGGCACCAGGGTCTGCCACAGGTGGCTGTCGAAATGGAGATCGATCAGGGTGCCGTCCATGTCGAGCAGGACTGTGTCTATGGTGTGCCAGGGCAAGCGGATGGGCATGGGGGTCTCCTTGAATGGGCGGGCAGTATAACAGGGCGCTCCGTCTCACTCCCGCGCGCCGCCAAAGCGGGCCAGCAGCGCCGCCTCGTCACCGATGCGCTCCTGCTCGGCCAGCGCCTCACGCCGCCACTCCTGCATCGCCGGATGGCGCAGCAGGGTCTGCACATAGGCTTGCAGATCCTCGGGCACCGCCACGTTGTAGCTGGAGAGTCGCCACACCACGGGGGCGTACATGGCGTCGGCGATGGAGAAGGGGCCGAACAGGTAGGGGCCGTGCTCGGCCATGGCACGCGCCTCGCGCCAGAGGGTAAACAGGCGCTCGAGATCGCGGGAAAGGGCCGCGTCGGGCGTAGCGCCCCGCACCCGCAAGCGGATATTCATCGGCAACTGGCTGCGCAGGGCGCTGAAGCCGGAGTGCATCTCGGCGCTGATGCAGCGGGCGCGGGCACGCAGATCCGGGTGCTCCGGCCACATTTGCGGGCAGCGCTCGGCCAGGTACTCGGCGATGGCCAGGCTGTCCCACACCTGCAATGGGCCGTCGTGCAGGCAGGGCACCAGTCCGCTGGCCGAGTAGGCCTTGTGGCGCTCGTTCACCCCCTGCCCGGTGAGCGACACCTTGACGGTGGAGAAGGGGATGGCGAAGTGCTTGAGCAGCAGCCAGGGGCGCAGCGACCAGGATGAGTAGTTCTGATTGCCGATATAGAGTGTGAGCATGGCTCCTCCTTGAACCTGAATGGGCTTTCGAGTGTGGCACCAATCCGGCCAGGGATACATGCCCCATTGGCGGGAGCGAGGCCATTTTGCCGATAGCCGGGAGCGGGCGACTCGTTTACTCTTGAGGCAAGATTTCAGCCCAGTGATCGCCATGGACCACGCAAAAGAGAAACCCGAGATCCTCAAGGCCGAGCTGGTGGCCGAGAGCCGCCTGTTCAAGGTCGAGTCCCTGCACCTCAAGTTTTCCAATGGGGTGGAGCGAGTCTATGAGCGGATGCGGGGCGGCAACCGAGGCGCCGTCATGGTGGTGCCTCTGATTGACCGCGACACCCTGCTGCTGGTGCGCGAATATGCCGCCGGCACCCACTCGTATGAGTTGGGTTTTCCCAAGGGGCTGATCGATCCGGGTGAGGATGCCGGCATGGCCGGCAACCGCGAGCTGATGGAGGAGGCCGGCTTTGGCGCCCGCGAGCTGATCCCGCTCAAGCAGGTGTCGCTCGCCCCCGGTTACTTCGCCAGCCGCATGGATATTCTGCTGGCCCGGGATCTCTACCCGGAGCAGCGCGAGGGGGACGAGCCCGAGCCGCTCGACGTGATCCCCTGGCCCCTGAGTGAGATGGATAGCCTGCTGGCCCGCCCCGACTTCAGCGAGGCGCGCAGCATCAGTGCCCTGCTGCTTGCCCGCAAGTGGCTCGATGAGGAGGAGTGATGATCGACTTGCTGGCCGTGGCCCCCGAGGCGCGGCGCATTGCCCGTGAAGCCGGGCGAATCCTGAGTGAGATCTACCGCAGCGGCCAGTTTGAGCGCCACCAGAAGGAGGACGACACCCCGGTCACCAGTGCCGATCTGGCGGCCGATGCCTACCTCAAGCAGGCGCTGTCGGCCCTCACCCCCGGCGTGCCGGTACTGACCGAGGAGGCGGCCGACATTCCGCTGGCCCAGCGCGTCGAGTGGCCGGAGTACTGGCTGGTGGACCCGCTCGACGGCACCGGCGAGTTCATCGCCGGCAGCGGGGATTTCGCCACCCTGATCGCTCTGGTGCGCCACCACCATCCGGTGCTTGGCATCGTCTATGCCCCCGAGTCCGACGTGCTCTACTGGGCGGTGCAGGGCCACGGTGCCTTCAAGGAGTGTGGCGGCGAGCAGTACGCCATCGCTGCCATGCGCCACGAGGTGGCGCCCGCCAGCCTGGTGGTGGCCATCAGCCGGCGCCAGAAGATAGAGCGCCTCACCCGCCGCCTCAACCCCGATTTTCACTACGATCTGCTGCCGCTTGGCTCGAGTTCGCTCAAGTCCTGCCTGGTGGCCGAGGGGGCGGCCGATTGCTATGTGCGCCTCGGCCCCACCGGAGAGTGGGACACCGCCGCCGCCCAGTGCATCGTCGAGGAGGCGGGGGGGCGCATCCTCAACCTCGGTTTGCAGCCGCTTAGCTACAACCGCCGCGAGTCGCTGGAGAACCCCGACTTCATCACCCTGGGTGATCCCTCGCTCGCCTGGGAGCGCATTCTGCGCCCCTGATGAGAACCATAAAAAAGGCGGCCAGTGGCCGCCTTTTTTATCATCCGCCCCTGCCGGGGTGGGCTCAGTAATCGCTGTTGGCGCGTTTGGCCCTGTGGATCATGGGGGTGATGGTCATGCCCTGCACCACGATGGAGAACATCACCACCGAGTAGGTCATCACCAAAATGACCTCGCGCAGATCGACCCCGTGCTCGGGCAGCAGCATCTGGCCGGAGGGGAGCGCCAGCGCCATGGCCATCGCCAGACCGCCACGCAGGCCGCCCCAGGTCAGGATCCGCACCGAGAACTTGTTGTAGCTGCGTACCCGGCGAAACGCCACATAGGGCAGGGCGACGCTGATGAAGCGGGCCGCCAGACACAGGGGCACGGCGATCACCAGCAGCACCCAGTCGTGCCAGGCGAGATCGAGCAGCACCAGCGCCAGACCGATCAGCAGGAACAACAGGGCGTTGAGGAACTGATCCATCAACTCCCAGAAGTGATCCAGGTGGTGTTTGCTCTGCTCGGAGAAGCCGGAGTGGCGGGTCCAGTTGCCGATCATGATGCCGGTGACCACCATGGCCAGGGCGCCGGAGACGCCGAGCATGTTGGCCAGGGCGAAGCCGGCGGTCGGGATGCACAGGGTCAGCAGCAGCTCGAGCGAGCCGTCGTCGGTGGCGCTGATCATGATGTGGGCCACCAGACCCAGCACCACACCGAACAGGATGCCGCCGAGCGCCTCATGCAGGAACAGGCTGGCCACGCCGCCGAAGGTGGGCTCGACGCCGCCAAACGCGACGGCAAACACGGTGGCGAAGATCACCAGGCCGACACCGTCGTTGAACAGGGACTCCCCCTCGATCTGGATGGCGATCTGGGGCGGCGCCTTGAGCTTCTTGACGATGGCCAGCACGGCGATCGGGTCGGTGGGGGAGATCAGCGCTCCAAACAGCATGCAGTAGACCAGCGGGATCTCCCAGCCGAGCAGGGCGGCAATCCACCAGAAGCCGTAGCCGATGATGAAGGTCGAGAGCAGGGTGGAGAAGACCGCCATGATGGTGATCTCCCACTTCTGCTCGCGCAGGGCCGGCAGATTGATGCCGATACCGCCAGCAAACAGCAGAAAGCCCAGGATCCCCTTGAGCAGGAAGTTCTGGAAGTCGATGCTCTGCATGGTGCTGATGGCCAGTGGCTCAAGGTTGAACCAGCCCAGTTTGCCGAACAGTACGATCAGGGCGGAAATCAGCATGGATCCCGCCGTGATGGCGATGGTGGTCTGGATCTTGATGACGTACTGGTTGGCAAAGGCAATGAAGATCGCCATCGCTGCCAAGAAGCAGAGAGTGTAATAGACGCTCATTGTTATCTTTCTCTTTGGTGGGATAGCAAGCACGTTTGGCCCGCGTCAACGAGCCGCCAATAGGGTACCCCGCGCTACCGGGTGACTCACTACCTATTTTCGCTTGTTGATGAAATTTTTGGACAGATAGACGGCTGGATTTCTATTGCTGCGTTTTATTGATAGGATGGAGCGCAGGTCGCATGGAAGTCACAAGAAAAGGAGCAGTCGTGTCGCGAGCCAAACAGAGCCTGGAGGCCCAACTCAAAGAGCGGATCCTGATCATCGACGGTGGCATGGGCACCATGATCCAGGGGCATAAGCTGGCGGAAGCCGATTATCGTGGCGAGCGTTTCGCCGATTGGCCTTCCGATCTCAAGGGTAACAACGATCTGCTGGTGCTGACCAGACCGAATGTGATCCGGGAGATCCACGACGCCTACTGCGCCGCCGGCGCCGACATCCTCGAGACCAACACCTTCAACGCCACCCGCATCGCCATGGCCGACTACCGCATGGAGTCCCTGTCGGCCGAGATCAACCGCGAGGCGGCCCGTCTGGCCCGCGCCGTGGCCGACGAGTGGACGGCCAAAGAGCCGCACAAGCCGCGCTTCGTGGCCGGCGTCTTGGGCCCCACCAACCGCACCTGCTCCATCTCACCGGACGTCAATGATCCGGGCAAGCGCAACGTCACCTTCGACGAGCTGGTGGTGGCCTATGACGAGTCGACCCGCGCCCTGATCGAGGGGGGGGCTGATCTCATCCTAATCGAGACCATCTTCGATACCCTCAACGCCAAGGCGGCGGCCTTCGCCGTCGACCAGGTGTTCGAGGCGCTCGGGGTGCGCCTGCCGGTGATGATCTCGGGCACCATCACCGATGCCTCCGGCCGTACCCTGTCGGGCCAGACCACCGAGGCTTTCTACAACGCCATGCGCCACGTGCGCCCCCTCTCGTTTGGCCTCAACTGCGCCCTCGGGCCGGATGAGCTGCGCCAGTACGTATCTGAGCTGTCGCGCATCTGCGAATCCTATGTGAGCGCCCACCCCAATGCCGGCCTGCCGAACGCCTTCGGTGAGTACGATCTCGGCGCGGCTGAGATGGCGACCCACATCCGCGAGTGGGCGTCGAGCGGCTTTCTCAACCTGGTGGGCGGCTGCTGCGGCACCACCCCAGCGCACATCCGCGCCATGAGCGAAGCGGTGGCCGGCATCGCGCCGCGCCCCCTGCCCGATCTGCCGGTCGCCTGCCGCCTCTCGGGTCTGGAGCCGCTCACCATCGACGCCGACTCGATGTTTGTGAACGTCGGTGAGCGCACCAACGTCACCGGCTCGGCTCGCTTCAAGCGCCTCATCAAGGAGGAGCTCTACGACGAGGCGCTCGAGGTGGCCAAGCAGCAGGTCGAGAGCGGCGCCCAGATCATCGACATCAACATGGATGAGGGGATGCTCGACGCCGAGGCGGCCATGGTGCGCTTCTTGAATCTCATCGCCGCCGAGCCGGACATCGCCCGGGTGCCCGTGATGATCGACTCCTCCAAGTGGGAGGTGCTGGAAGCCGGCCTCAAGTGCGTGCAGGGCAAGGGGATCGTCAACTCCATCTCGATGAAGGAGGGGGAGGCCAAGTTTATCGAGCAGGCGAAGCTGATCCGCCGCTACGGCGCCGCCGTCATCGTCATGGCCTTCGACGAGAAGGGACAGGCCGACACCCGGGCGCGCAAGACCGAGATCTGCCAGCGCGCCTACCGCATCCTGGTCGAGCAGGTCGGCTTCCCGCCGGAAGACATCATCTTCGACCCCAACATCTTCGCGGTCGCCACCGGCATCGACGAGCACAACAACTATGCGGTGGACTTCATCGAGGCGGTGAAGGACATCAAAGAGAGCCTGCCCCACGCCATGATCTCGGGCGGCGTCTCCAACGTCTCGTTCTCCTTCCGTGGCAACGAGCCGGTACGCGAGGCGATCCACGCCGTGTTCCTCTACCACGCCATCAAGAACGGCATGGACATGGGGATCGTCAACGCCGGCCAGCTCGCCATCTATGAGGAGATCCCAAAAGATCTCAAGGAGAAGGTCGAGGCGGTGGTGCTCAACACCCACCCCGGCGCCACCGAGGCGCTGCTGGCGATTGCCGAGCAGTATCGCGGCGGCGCGGCCGAGGTGGCTGACCCGCGCGAGCAGGAGTGGCGCAGCTGGCCGGTGGGCAAGCGGCTCGAACACGCCCTGGTGAAAGGGATCACCGATTTCATCGAAGAGGACACCGAAGAGGCGCGGGCCCAGGCCGAGCGGCCGCTGCACGTCATCGAGGGGCCGCTGATGGACGGCATGAACGTGGTCGGTGACTTGTTCGGTGCCGGCAAGATGTTCCTGCCCCAGGTGGTGAAGTCGGCGCGGGTGATGAAGCGGGCGGTGGCCTACCTGCAACCCTATATCGAGGCGGAGAAATCCGGCGGCACCAGCAATGGCAAGATCGTGCTGGCCACCGTGAAGGGGGACGTGCACGACATCGGCAAGAACATCGTCGGGGTGGTGCTCGCCTGCAACAACTTCGAGATCGTCGATCTCGGGGTCATGGTGCCCGCCGAGACCATCTTGAAGACCGCCCGCGAGGTGAACGCCGACATCATCGGTCTGTCGGGCCTCATTACCCCGTCGCTCGACGAGATGGTGCACGTGGCCAAAGAGATGCAGCGCCAGGGCTTCACCCTGCCGCTGCTGATCGGCGGCGCCACCACCTCCAAGGCGCACACCGCGGTCAAGATCGAGCAGAACTACTCTGAGCCCGTGGTCTATGTCTCGAACGCCTCGCGCGCCGTGGGGGTGGCCCAGAGCCTGCTGAGCCCCGAGCTCAAAGGCCCCTTCGTCGAGCGTCTCGACAAGGAGTACGAGGTGGTGCGCGAGCAGCACGCCCGCAAGCAGCCGCGCACGCCGCCGGTGTCGCTGGCGGTGGCCCGTGCCAACAAGCACCAGCTGGACTGGGCTCATTACCAGCCGCCGCGCCCGCAGGTGAGCGGTGTGCAGGTGATCGAGTCGATGCCGATCGCCACCTTGCGCCGCTACATTGACTGGACCCCCTTCTTCCTGAGCTGGGAGCTGGCCGGCAAGTACCCGCGCATCCTCGAAGACGAGGTGGTGGGGGAGGAGGCGACGCGCCTGTTTGCCGATGCCAACGCCATGCTGGATCGGCTTGAGCGGGAGGGCTCGGTGCGCTGCGCCGGGGTGTTTGGCCTGTTCCCGGCCAACGCGGTGGGCGACAGCATCGAGGTCTACGCCGACGAATCCCGTGAACGCGTCATCGAGACCCTGCACCACCTGCGTCAGCAGACCGAGAAGAAGGGCTTCCCCAACTACTGCCTCGCCGACTATGTGGCCCCCAAGGAGAGCGGCGTCGCCGACTGGGTCGGTGCCTTCGCGGTGACCGGCGGCATTGGCGAGGAGGAGATAGCCCGAGCCTTCAAGGCCGAGCACGACGACTTCAATGCCATCCTCATTCAGGCGGTGTGCGATCGCCTGGCCGAGGCCTTCGCCGAGTACCTGCACGAGCAGGTGCGCAAAGTGCACTGGGGTTATGCGCCGGACGAGCAGCTCTCCAACGAGGAGCTCATTCGCGAGAACTACCGTGGCACCCGCCCGGCGCCGGGCTACCCGGCCTGCCCCGAGCACACCGAGAAGGGGGCCATCTGGCGGCTGCTGGGGGTGGAGGAGCGGATCGGCATGAAGCTGACCGAATCCTACGCCATGTGGCCGGGGGCGGCGGTGTCGGGCTGGTACTTCTCCCACCCCGACAGCCGCTACTTTGCGGTGGCCCAGATCCAGCGCGATCAGCTGGAGGACTACGCGGCACGCAAGGGAATGAGTCTGGAGGAGGCCGAGCGCTGGCTGGGGCCTAACCTCGGTTGATGACATGCTGATGACAAGCGGGCCTACGGGCCCGCTTTTGCGTATTTTGCCTTGTGGTCAGGATAAACAATTGGCGTTGTCGCGCTGGGACGGCACCTTATACTCTCTCGCCCTTTCCCGAGATCCTGAGCGTCATGAAGATAGCCATCCTCTCCCGCGAACCGAACAACTACTCGACCCGCCGCCTGGTGGAGACGGCAGAGCGCCGTGGCCACCGGGTAGAGGTGCTCGATACCCTGCGCTGCTACATGAACATCGCCTCTCACTGCCCCTCCATTCACTACGAGGGGATGGAGCTGGGCGGCTATGACGCCATCATTCCGCGCATCGGCGCCAGCATCACCGCCTACGGCACCGCCGTGCTGCGCCAGTTCGAGATGATGGGCACCCTGCCCCTCAACAGCTCGGTCGGTATCTCCCGCTCGCGCGACAAGCTGCGCGCCATGCAACTGCTCTCGCGCCACGGCCTCGGGCTGCCCATCACCGGCTACGCCCACAGCACCCGCGACGTGCCCGACCTCATCACCATGGTGGGCGGCGCCCCGTTGGTGGTGAAGCTGCTCGAAGGCACCCAAGGGATCGGCGTGGTGCTGTGCGAGACCCAAAAAGCCGCCGAGAGCGTGATCGAAGCCTTCATCCAGACCAACAACAACATCCTGGTGCAGGAGTACATCCGCGAGGCCAACGGCGCCGACATCCGCTGCGTGGTGGTGGGGGGCAAGGTGGTGGCCGCCATGCGCCGTCAGGCCCAAGAGGGGGAGTTTCGCTCCAACCTGCATCGGGGCGGCTCGGCAGAGGCGATCACCATCACCCCGGAGGAGCGGGCCACCGCGGTGCAGGCGGCCAAGATCATGGGGCTCGACGTGGCCGGGGTCGACATATTGCGCTCTGCCCGTGGCCCGCTGGTGTTGGAGGTGAACTCCTCCCCCGGCCTGCAAGGGGTTGAGGCGGCCTCGGGCAAGGACGTGGCCGACAAGATCATCGAGTACCTCGAGAAGAAGGCGTCGAAGAAGCACAAGCCAGCCGAGTGAGATAGGGAGTTCAGCCAAACTCCGCCGCCTGTGGCAAGCCGGGGGTTTGCCCTGTGCGCCAGTGCCAAGCGCCCCCATCCGGGGGCGTTTTGCTATCTGTCTTCGCGTGGTTAAGACCTTCTCGGTCGGATCGTTGGGGGCAATACACGGAGCGCATTGCACCGTTTGTGGAGTCTTTCTTGGCTTTGGGGAGTTTGATGCGGCTGCGCCGCATGGGACGCGAGGCCATTGGCCTCGACGGGTTTCGCCCTCCCTACGGGCCGGGGCGAGTGACTTTTCTTTGCGTGGCCAAAGAAAAGTCACCAAAAGAAAGGCCACCCCCGCCAACCCGACCGCTACGCGGTGTCCCTCGGATCAGTCGCCAGGTCGGACAGAGCGCCGCAGATGGGGCATCCCTGCCCCGCTGCGGCTGCGCCATCATCCCTGATGGCGCTCCTGACCTTGCTCCCTCCCCTCGGCGGGTTGGAGGGGGATCCAATACCGTGCCCACCCGCGTCAGAGAAGGCTGGACGTCGATCTATTGGCCGCTACGCGGCGCTCAGATTGGTGGGTGTCCCAGAAATTTTCAGAAATTTTTTAGCTTGAAATACACAGGGCTTGCATCGAGCAAGGCCTGTGTATTTATATATGGCATTTATAACTAACACTTCCTGAATTCACCCTGTTATAACTGTAGTCTTACGAAAAGAAGAAAACGCATTCAATTTAATCGATTCTCATGTAGACATGGATGTACGAGGTGATATGAAAGATATAAATGTAGGTTTTTGGCTCACGTTGGCCACATTGATACTCGTAGTTATCTGGTGTGGATATTACATCGTAGCCAGAAACATTAATCACAAGGATATGGTTTTTCTTATACAGCGTTATTTGCGGCAATGTGTCTATTCCTTTTGAATGTTTACTTTTCACTCCGTAGTGAAAGCGAAGTGAAGCATATAATGGCACATGTATATCATAAAGGTAATCTTGTTTGTTTTTATAAACACGATAATGAAAAACATATACCATTCTTCGTTGCAAAAAATCATAATATGATTTCTAGCTTATCTGATATCCCTCCTTCTGAAGAGGTCGTTGGATATAGCGATATTGATGCACGAGTGGCTCTCAATAAAAAATTAGTTGAGTACATGAGATCTTGTTTCATTGGTTCTCTGGCGAATGACTTTCATGACTGGGAGGAAGAGCCTAAGGGTAACGTCAGAGGGACTGTTGGCTATTTCGTTTCCAACGATGTGGATGACAAACATGAATATCTATCACATCTAGATATAATACGGTATTCAGGGGCAAATCTCAGCGAAGAGATGTTAGGCGACTGTAATATAGCTAAGTGGGTTAAGTTGCCAAAGGGAACGAAAGTAAAAGAATCGCAAAATGGAATTACATTTGATAATCCGCATTGCTCAATAGTAATTGAATTCATTGTTAATATAAATCACGAATGGGACTTGAAGTACCATCCTGATGGGACAACTCATACCATTTGTAGTGTTAGCCCCCCATGTGAGCGTTCCATCACATACTTTGCCACGATTGTTTACACTACAAAATTTAAAAAAGAACTATCAGGCAACCCTAAAAAGATAATCTATAAAGCATGGTCTGATAAGTTGTTTGGTTTTATAAATGACAGTTTTTCATTGTCTTAATTATTTTTGTACAGATCTAGTTATCACCTGACACCGGCCTCAAACCGGTGTCTCGTTGACGCTACTTTAGAGCGTACAAGGAGAATCAGGACACCCACCGTTGTGATAGCCGTTTAGCGAGGCGTTATGGTGATGGGTGTCCCTGTTTCGCTTCTGATTTCTTGCCCACAGAAAGCGTTAGCTCCTGCCTTTGAACTGTTTGATGCTGCGCTTGGCCTGGGTGCGGCGGTTGGCTTGCTTGTCGCGGGGCGGGCGTTTGCCGGCGCCGCTGGCGGGTTGGTCGGTGACCGGGAAGTCGGCGAGGGTCTCTAGCGGCAGAGCGCGGCCGGTGAGGGCGCGGATCGCCGCCAGCGTTTCGGCCTCGCCGTGGCAGGTGAGCGAGAGGGCCAGCCCGCTGCGCCCGGCGCGGGCGGTGCGGCCGAGGCGGTGCACATAGACAGGGGCGTTGGCCGGCAAGTCCAGGTTGATCACCACCGGCAGCGCCTCGATGTGGATGCCGCGCGCCATCAGATCGGTGGCCACCAGCACCCGCACCTTGCCCCCCTTGAAGTCCCCGAGCGCTTGCTCGCGCGCCCCCTGATCCTTCTCCCCGTGCAGGGCCGCCACCGCGATGCCGGCCTTGGCGAGCTTGCGGGCCACGCCGTCGGCGTCGTCCCTGGCGCTGATAAAGACCAGCACCTGTGGCCATGGGTGCGCCTTTAACAGTGCGATCAGCGCCGGTACCTTGCTGCTCTTGTTGACCAGATAGAGGTGCTCCTCGATGTGGTCGGCCACGCTGTTGCGCGGATCGGCGTCGACCCGCTCGGGCTCGTTCAGCAGGCCGGTGGCCAGGCTCTCCAGCTCGCCCGGCAGGGTGGCCGAGAAGAGCAGGGTCTGGCGCGCTTTTGGCATCAATCCAAGCAGGGTCTGGATATCGGGCCAAAAGCCCATCTCCAGCAGGCGATCCGCCTCGTCCAGCACCAGCATGCGCAGCGCCTCCAGCGTCACTATCTGCTGGCTCAGCAGATCGCGCAGCCGCCCCGGCGTTGCCACCAGCAGCTGGGGCCCTTGCGCCAGCGCGATCTGTTGCTGCTCTTGCGCCACGCCGCCGCACAGGGTGACCAGCTGCACCCCCAGCGCGTCGGCACACCCTTGTAGCGCCGCGCTCACCTGGGCCGCCAGTTCGCGGGTCGGCACCAGCACCAGCCCCTGCACTGTGGGTTGGGCGGGATCGAGCCGCGCCAGCAAGGGCAGGCCGAAGGCCAGCGTCTTGCCGCTGCCGGTGCGGGCCAGCGCCAGCAGATCCCGCCCCGCCAGCACGGCCGGGATGGCCAGCTGCTGCACCTGGGTCGGGTGCTGAAGAGCGGTGGGCAGGGCTGCCAGCAGGGCAGGGGAGAGGTCGAGTTGCTCAAAGGTCATGGGGGCGCACGGATCAGTCAGTGGGAAGCGCAGTCTAGTGAGCGAGGGGACAGAAGTAAAACCTCATCCCCTCTGGGCAACTAGCGATAGCGCCCGCATGGCGCTTTCGCAAGATGCCGCCGGCCTTCAGCACCTTTGGCTTTAAATACCATCTGGGCGTGCCCTGGTGGATGAGGTGGGCCGCCGTTGGGGCGGCCGCCACCTATCGCCAGCACCACGGCCTCCCTGGATCAGCCAAGCGGCGGTGTTAACGCCATGGCGTAGCGTGACAGAGGGGGTGGGCCGAATGGCGCTCCCTTATCGTTATCATCTGTTGCAAAATTGCGCGGCATTAAGATCAAACACCAGTGTTTAATTAATTTCTGGATGAAGTGGCTGCATTGATGGGGGCCTCTTGCCTCTTTTCGGCACAAACGCTCTACTTAGCCCCCACCGCACTCGCGGAATATAAAAATTAAATAAGGCCACATGCAGATTCCCAGCCCGAATACGCCATTCGGGCCGGCTTCTGCCGTGGTTTTCTCTGGTCACAGGCAGGCAACGCAACATGAACAATCAAGGCTTAACGTCCAAAGACATCGTCGCGCTGGGTTTCATGGCCTTCGCGCTCTTTGTCGGGGCCGGCAACATCATCTTCCCACCCATGGTGGGGCTACAGGCGGGCGAACAGGTGTGGAGCGCGGCGCTCGGCTTTCTGCTGACGGCGGTCGGCTTGCCGGTGCTGACCGTGGTGGCGCTGGCCAAGGTGGGCGGCGGCGTAGATGCGCTGAGCGCCCCCATCGGCCGCAAGGCCGGGCTGCTGCTCGCCACCGTCTGTTATCTGGCCGTCGGGCCGCTGTTTGCCACCCCGCGCACCGCCACCGTCTCCTACGAAGTGGGGCTGGCGCCCCTGTTTGGTGACGATGGCTCGGCCCTGCTGGTCTACAGCCTGGTCTACTTCGCCCTGGTGATCGGCATCTCCCTCTACCCAGGCCGGCTGCTCGACACGGTGGGTCACGTGCTGGCGCCGATCAAGATCCTGGCGCTGGCCGCACTCGGTGTGGCGGTGCTGCTGTGGCCGGCCGGCTCGGCCATTCCCGCCATCGAGAGCTACCAGCATCAGTCCCTCTCCAACGGTTTCATCAACGGCTACCTCTCCATGGACACTCTGGGGGCCATGGTGTTTGGCATCGTCATCGTCAACGCGGCCCGCTCGCGCGGGGTGAGCAGCGCCGGGTTGCTGACCCGCTACACCATACTGGCCGGTCTCATCGCCGGGGTGGGCTTGACCCTGGTCTACCTCAGCCTGTTTCGCCTCGGCTCGGTGAGCGGCGAGCTGGCCCCCCACGCCCAGAATGGCGCCGAGATCCTGCACGCCTATGTGCAGCACACCTTCGGCGGCATGGGCAGCGGCTTTCTGGCCCTGCTCATCTTCATCGCCTGTCTGGTGACGGCGGTCGGCCTGACCTGCGCCTGCGCCGAGTTCTTCGCCCAGTACCTGCCGCTCTCCTACCGCACCCTGGTGCTGCTGCTGGGGGGCTTCTCCATGCTGGTCTCCAACCTTGGCCTGAGCCACCTGATCCAGCTCTCGGTGCCGGTGCTGACCGCCATCTATCCCCCCTGCATCGTGCTGGTGGGGCTGAGTTTCACCCTGCGCTGGTGGAACAACGGCAGCCGGGTGGTGGCGCCGGTGATGTTGGTGAGCCTGCTGTTTGGCCTCATCGACGGCCTCAAGGCCTCGGCGCTGGCCGACGTGCTGCCGGGCTGGAGCCTGGCGCTGCCTCTGAGCGAGCAGGGGCTGGCCTGGTTGCCCCCCTCGCTGGGCACCCTGCTGCTGGCGGCCCTGTGCGATCGCCTGCTAAGCCGCCCGCACGTGGCCACCTGCCAGTAAGGCGCGCCGTCCCCATGCCAACCTCGCCTCTTGGGCCGGGTTAGCCATAAAAAAAGGAGCCTGCGGGCTCCTTTTGCATCGGGTGGTTTTACCCCCACAGGGCAAACAGGAGTGTGCCGCTCGCCCCGGCCAGCAGCAAGATGACGCCGACCCGGCCCGGGCCGTGCAGCTTGGTCCACATGAAGAGGCTGGTGAGGGCGAGCAGCAGCAGGGCGAGGGCGGCCAGATCGCCGAAGAGCTGCCAACCGAGGCCGGTGCCCATGCCCCGGTGCAGCCGGTTGAGGCTGGCGGCCAGGTTGGCCTGCTGGGTCTCTACCCGCACCTCCAGGGTGCCGGCCACATAAGTCGCCATCAGGCTGTGGCGCAAGTCCAGCATGCGCAGCTCCCAGCGGGCCGGCAGGGTCAGGCTCCCCTCCGGGGTCGGTAGGGTCTGCGGCGGCGTGAGCCGCACGCGCCCCTCCTCGCCGGCTTGGGGGTAGCGCTGGCGCAGCAGGGTGCGCAGCGCATCCACATCGGCCAGCGGGGCGGCCAGAGGCAGGGTCTCGCTCCCCTGTTCGGTGTGGGGGCCGGGCAGGGGCAGCACGGCGCGATGTTGCAGCCACAGGCCGGTCAGGCCATAGAGCAGCATCAGGGTCAGGGTCAGCAGACCGGCCCAGGCGTGCAGGCGGCGCACCCATTTGTTGTTGTGCAGGGGAAGGCGGCGTCTCATGGCGATATTGGCCGGCGTGGCCGGCCCGATCTCCTTCTCATCAGAAGCGGTAGGTGGCGCTCAGGTTCACCTGGCGCGGGCTGCCCGGCATGATCTGCGCGGCGCTGGTGGCACTGACGAAGTACTCCTTGTCGAGCAGGTTCTCCATGGCGAGCTGGGCCTCCCAGTGGGGCCAGCGGTAACCGGCGCGGCCGTCAACGCGGGCGTAGCCGGGCAGCACTGTGCTGTTGTCGTTGTCGGCATAGCGCTTGCCAACCGCGGTGACGCCGCTTTCGCCGAACCAGCCGAGCTGGCCCTGCTGATAGCCTGCAAACAGCTCGCCGTTGTGGCGCGACACGTTGCTCGGGCGCTTGCCCTGATAGCGCGCCTCGGCCTTGACCTGTTCGGCGTCTTGCAGGGCGAGGCCGCCGCGCAGGTAGATCTCGTCGCTGAGCTGGGCGCGGGCGCTTAGCTCGATGCCGTCGGTGCGTTGCAGACCGGTCAGGATCACCCGGGTCGGATCGTCGGGATCCTTGCTGCGCTTGTTGTACATCTCGAGGCGATAGAGCGAGAGGGTGGTGGCCAGGCGGCCGTCGAACCAGTCGCTCTTCACCCCGGTCTCGTACTGGCGGGTGTGCTCGGGATCGAGGTGGTTGCTGGGATCGCCTGGGGTGATGCCGATGAGGCCGCCGCCGGCCGGGGCAAAGCTCTTGCTGTAGGAAGCGTAGAGCGCGTGTGCCTCGATGGGGTTCCATACCAGACCGAGGCGCGGGCTCAGGCTGTCGTCGCTCACGCTCTGCTGGGTGCCTTTGTCAATGCGCTCGCTGGTGACGGTGAAGTGGTCGTAGCGCAGGCCGGCCAGCAGGTGCCAGTCGCCCAGGCTCAGCTGATCTTGCAGGTAGGCCGCCTGGCTGCGCACCCGGTGGCGGGCATCGCTGGCGAGCTTCATGGCGCCGTCGTGGGTCGGCAGGTTGGCCGAGTCATACAGGTTGCCGGGCGGGATCGGGGTGGCGTTCTGCCACAGCGTGGGGGTGCGCTCCTGCCACCCCTGCTCGACCCCGATGAGCAGCCGATGCGCCAGCGGGCCGCTTTGCAGCTGGCCTTCGGCCTCCAGGTTGGAGGCGAGGTTGCGGGCGTGCAGATCCTGCTGCCAGCGGGCTCGGGTCACCTGATCGCCCTTGACGGCGGTGACATAGGTGTTGTCGAACTGGCTGTCGAGATCGATGAGGCTCAGCTGGTGGCGCAGCTGCCAGGCATCGCTGACGTCCCAGCTCAGGTGGGAGCGGGCCGACTGGGCCAGATCGTTGATGTAGTCGCGGCCGGTATCGCTGTAGACCGCCTTGCGCGACACCTCGGCCGGGCGGCCATCGACGCCGGGAATGCCGCGATCCGGAGTGCGTTTGTACTCGTTGCGCTCGTATTGCAGCAGCCAGCTGGCTCGCTCGCTCAGATCCCAGTTCAGCGCCGGCGCCAGCAGGGTGCGCTTGCCGTGCACGCCATGGCGGAAGCTGTCGGCATCCTCCTGGGCCACGTTCAGGCGCAGTTGCACCTGCTCGCTAGCCTCGGCGTTGAGGTCTGCCGCCAGCCGCTGGCTGTCGTGGCTGCCGGCGCGCACGCTCACGCTCGACGCCTGCCCCTTCTGCGGTTTCTTGCTGATGCGGTTGACGATGCCGCCGCTGCTGCCACGGCCATAGAGCACGGCGGCCGGCCCCTTGAGCACCTCGACCCGCTCTATGTTGCCGAGATCGCGGGTGTACTGCATGTCGTCACGAAAGCCGTCGAGGAACAGATCGCTGCCGGCGCTAAAGCCGCGGATGGTGACGCCGTCAAAGCGGGTGTCGCCGCTGGCATCGACGCCGGGGATGCCGACCAGCGACTCGCTGAGGGTACTCTGGCCGAAGGCGGTCAGCTCGCTGGCCGCGACGCTGTCGATGGTCTGCGGCACCAGCTTGGCCGGGGTGGCGGTGCGGGTGGCGGTGGCCACTTCGGGGTGTTGGGTGCGTTTGCCGTTGATGACGAGGGTCTCGTCGCTGGCGAGCGCCGGGCCACAGGTGGCCAGCAGCGCCAGACACACCAGAGAGGGGCTGCAATGGGGGTGGTGCATGGGGTTGTCGACTCTTGTTGTTATTGCCTGAACTGCATCTGTTGATTCTCACGCTCCGGTGAGGTTCGCAATGATAGTTATTTTCATTAGCAATACAACTCCGCGAATAGCAGGGGATCGACGCGGTGTGAGCCGGGCTGGGAGGGGAATAAGCAGGCCCGCATGAGGCGGGCCTGGGAAGGGTCAGCGACGGGCGGCGCAGCGCTCGGCCAGTGCCCGCTTCTCGGCCTCATCGAGGAAGGCCAGGGTCAGGCCATTGTGCTGGGCCTGGCGGATCTCGGCGGCGCCGAGGCCGACGGCCGGGGCGGCGACGTTATATTCGTGGGGCAGCTCGATCCCCTCGACCGCCGGATCGTCGGTGTTGAGGCAGGCCAGGATGCCGTGGGCGAGGAAGGGGCGGATCGGGTGGCGCTCGAAGCTCTCGACCGTGCTGGTCTGCACGTTGGAGGTGAGGCAGGACTCGATGCCGATGCGGCGCTCGGCGAGGAAATCCATCAGGCGCGGGTCCTCGATGGCCTTGACCCCGTGGCCGATACGCTCGGCGCCGAGATCGCGGATCGCCTGCCACATGCTCTCGGGGCCGGCGGCCTCGCCGGCGTGGACCGTGACGCGCAGACCGGCGTCGCGCACCCGGCGAAAGTGGTCGGTGAACAGCTCACCCGGGAAGCCCAGCTCATCGCCGGCCAGATCGATGGCGACCAGCTGGCTGGCGTGGGCCAGGCAGGCCTCCAGCTCGCGGCGGCACTGCTCGGTGCCGAAGGTGCGGCTCATGATGCCGATGAGGTTGGCCTGCACCCCGAAGTCGCGGCAGCCGGCCTGTACGCCGTCGATGACCGCCTCCACCACCCCTTGCGGGTCGAGGCGGTGGGCCATGGCCATGTAGGCGGGGCTGAAGCGTAGCTCGGCATAGTCGATGCCGGCACGCAGCAGATCCTCGGCATTCTCGTAGGCCACCCGGCGGCAGGCGTCATAGTCGGCCAGCACCGCCACCCCCCAGTCCAGTTTCTTCAAGAAGGCGACCAGGCTCGGCTCGTTTTCGACGATCTGCACGTGGGGGCGCAGCGCCTCGAGATCCGTGGCCGGCAGGGCGATGTTGTGCTGGCGACCCAGTTCCAGGATGGTCTGGGCGCGGATGTTGCCATCCAGGTGGCGGTGCAGGTCGGTCAGGGGGAGCGATCGATCAATCATGATGAGCCTTCTTGTTCTGTGCCTCGATGAGCAGACATTCTAGGGGCGGGCGGCGGAAAAGATAGCCCGCCGCAGCCTAGGTGGAGGC
>NZ_CDBY01000036.1:54696-142975 GCF_000820125.1 Aeromonas simiae
ATGTTCGGCGGCGTGACGGGAATCGTTTTTACCGATCAGGCGCCAAGCACGAAACGCTCGATGGCGACGGCGACCCCGTCCTCGTCATTGCTGGCGGTGATGTGGCCGGCCAGCGCCTTGAGCTCGTCGGTGGCATTGCCCATGGCGATGCCAAGGCCGGCGTACTCGATCATGTGGCTGTCGTTGCCGGCATCCCCCATGCAGATCACCTGCCGGCGCTCGATACCGAGGTGCTCGGCCAGTGCCGAGACGCCGGCGCCCTTGTGGCTGTGGCGGTTCATGATCTCGAGAAAGAAGGGGGCGCTCTGTACCACGGTGTAATCCTCATAGAGCGAGGTCGGCAGTTGGGCGATGGCCGGGGTGAGCAGCTCGGGTGGGTCGATCAGCATCACCTTGAGGATCTCGTCTTCCGGGTCAAGCTCGGCGAAGTCGAGCAGGGTGATGGGCAGATCGTTGAGGCGGGACTCGTGCTCGGTGTAGTGATTGAGCGCCGGGGTGATGAGGCCAAGAGTGCGCGAGAAGGCGTGCACGTTGACGCCGAGCTGGCGGGCCAACTGCGCGACGCGGGAGGCATCAAGGCCACGCAGCGCCTGGCTGCGGATCACGCTGCGATCGGCGGCGCGCTGCACCAGGGTGCCGTTGTAGCAGATGACGTAGTCATCGGCGCCGGTCATCGCAAGCTCGTCCAGGTAGCGGGTCATACCCTCGAGCGGGCGTCCTGAGGCGAGCACCACGGTTACCCCCTGCTGGCGGGCGGCAGCGATGGCGGCCTTGTTGCGAGCCGAGATCTGCTTGTCGTGACCGAGCAGAGTCCCATCCATGTCGAGAGCGATCAGTTTGTACATACGGCTACCTGCAAGGGGCTGAGAAGAGGCCAGAGTCTACTCAAAAGTGCAGGGTGATGCGACCTCAGCGTGCGGTGCGCGGCGCGCTCCATGGCAGCACAACGGCCTTCCCCTCCTGAACCCGGATCTGCACCGGACCATGCTCGCTGTCGACGCGGCAGGAGAGGGGGCCGAGCTCGACCTCCACCCCGGCATAGAGGTGCTGGGCCGCCACGACCTTCATGCGGGTCAGCGCCATCTGTTGCTCCTCGCGGCAGCGCTCCACCTCGCTTTCGATCCGCGCCAGGGTGGCCATGTGTTGCTCCCGCTGCAACTTGAGGCGCTGCAACAGGGCCGGATCGCGGCGCTCGCGCGGCAGTTGCAGCAGCTTGAGCAGCACCTCGTGCACCTTGTCGAACCAGAGGTGGGTGGCCTCTTTCTCGCTGAGCAGCTCCTGCTCCTGACTGCGCAGCGCGAAGACACCGCCGAGCACCTGCAACGCGGTCTGATTGGCGGCCTGGGCGCCGATGATGGCCGCCTGTATGCTCTCGCCCGCAATGCTGAGGCCGCCGAGCAGGGTGCCCTTGTGCAGCGCCGGATCGCCGACCAGCAGGTGGTAGCCGGCCCGGCAGTAGCAATGGGAGATCTGGTTGTGGATATGGATATCCAGCTCGGCCTCCAGGCTGGCGTACTGGGCGAAGGCCAGAGTCAGGTTGCCGCCGGCCGTCAGGCGGCAGTTGAAGGGCTCCCCCTGGCGGTTGTGGTGGCCGATGGCGCCGTGCTTGATGGTGAGATTGCCCCCCGCCCGTACGCTGGCGGCCTCGACGAAGCCACCGATGACGATGTCGCCACCGGCCTGCACCCGCATGCCGGGCTGCACGTCGCCGCTGATCACCAGGCTGCCGTTGAACTCCACATGGCCGTGCTTGGCATCGACATTTTGCAAAGTGAGCAGGTCATCGACCGCCATGCCGCCAGGCTGGTGGCGTGGCATACCGGCGCGCTGGGCCAGCAGCAGATCGGGGTCTTCGGCCAGCACTGTGCCCTCGCCCACCGTCATGGTCACCTCCTTGCCCGGTTTAGCGGGGAGCACGTGGCCATGGACATCGACGCCGGGCTCGCCAGCGGTGGCCGGATGGCGGCGCAGCAGCGGTGTGTCTGCCTGTACCGTGGCCAGGGTGCCGAGATCGCGCAGGTCGACCCGGCCATCGTCCAGTTCACGGGGGCGCAGTACCCGTTCGGCCAGGGTTTCGACCAGCGGCTCCAAAAAGCCGTCGCTGCCATGGCGGGGGGGCCGCCCTTCGGCGATGGGCAGCAGCAGCTCGTGGCCAGGTGGGGCCTGGCGGGCGGCGAGCAGCGCCTGCTGCTCAAGTTGGGGAGAGAGACCCGTGGCGACACCGGCAGCCTGCATGGCGCCGTGCAGCCGGGCCTGGGTGATGGGCTCGCCACCCCAGTCGCAGCGGATCTGGGCATAGGCGGTCATCTTGTCTTTGTCGATGCGGATCTTCAGTTCGGCATCGAGGCGGGAGGCGATCCAGAAGCGATCGAGCTGCCCTGGAGGTTCGTGGTGTTCACACAGAAATTGCAGCCGTGCCAGGCACTGCTGAACCCCTTCGCGCCGGGGTTGCCAGCGCGGCCAGGGAGACGCGGCCAGCAGCGCTCTCAGCTCGTCTTCGCTTCCTTGACAGGTGTGACGCAGATGGATGAACAGCCGTCCCTGTTCCGCCTCGTCACCGACACTGAGCCAGCTCTGTTCCAGCATGGACACCTCCTTGTTACAGGGAGTATCCCGACTCCGGCCTCATGGCGTCAACCGGAACAACTATGCCGACGCCATAAAGCAACGAGGCTCCTTGCGGAGCCTCGTTGTGGGTCAGTTCACCACGGCGACGTTCACCTTGCCGTTGCCCTGACTCATGCGCACCTTGGCGCCCGGCTGGAAGCTCGGGTTGGCCTTTTGCACCACGGCGATGACCTCGCCGGTGTCCTTGCGGATCTCCAGCTCGACGCCGTCAACCTGGTTAACCTTGTCGTTGATCGCCTTGCCCGCGACCGCACCGGCAATGGCGCCACCGGCGGCGGCCAGGCTGCGGCCAGTGCCACCGCCGATTGTGCTGCCGAGCAGGCCGCCGACCACACCACCACCGACAGTGCCGATGAGGCCGCTGTCATCGGCCTGGATCTTGACCGGGCGCACCGCCTGGATGGTGCCGTAGGTGACGGTCTGGACCTGCTTGGCACGATCCGAGGTGTAGACGTCACCGGAGTAGATGTCGCTGTTGGCACACCCGCTCAGGGTGGCGACCAGCAAGGCCAGGAGGGTAACTTTTTTGTTCAGCATGGATGCCTCCGTCAGTGAATCCGTCGAACATGAGCGCGACCTAACTGTAGCTCCGCCCTTGTTCGAGTGAAACACCCAATCTGTCACCCCTTGTTTAGGCGCGGATGGCCGGCTGGCCCTGTTCGAGGGTGAAATGCAGGGCTTTTTCCAGCACATTGCGCGGCTCGCCCGGCCCGAAGTATTCGGCCTCGACCGCCACCAACTGGTAGCCCAGCCGCTGGTAGAGGCGATTGGCCGGGTTGCTGGGGGCGACGGTGAGGCGGGCGCGTTGCATCCCCTGCTTGCGCAGTTGCCACTCCAGCTCTTCCAGCAGGCGCTGCGCCAGACCCTGACCGCGTGCCTCGGGCAGCACCGCCAATGAGAGCACCCAACCGAGTTCCCTATCCTGGCCAAGGCCGCCCAGCACATAACCGAGCAGACGCTCGTCCTGCTCTATCACCAGCAGCAACTCGGGCCACAGCTCCAGGGCCTGACGAAAGAAAAAGGCGGGATAGATGGGATCGCCGAAGACGCTCGACTCGATCTGCCAGATGGCATCGAGGTCGGTATGGCGGGCGAGGCGGATAAGGGGGGATGGGGTCATGGCGTCTCCTTCTGGAATAGCACGGCGAGGCCGCGCCGACGAATGGGATGGCCGCACATTGGCCGGGGTGGGGGAGTATGCCGATGCGAGCCAGCCAGGGCAAGCCGGAGGCGCAGAAAACGAAACGGGGCCCAGCGGCCCCGTCTCGGATTACAGCAGCGCCGTGGCCTGCTCGAGCCAGGCGAGATCCGCACCGTCGAGCTGGGGGGCCAGACGGCGGCGCACCTCGGCGTGGTATTCGTTGAGCCAGCGGAACTCATCCGGGCTCAGCAGGGCGCGGTCGATGAGGCGGGTATCGAACGGCACATAGGTCAGCCGCTCGAAGCGCAGCATGGGCACTTCCCCCTGCTCATCGCTCTCGCTCACCACCACCAGGTTTTCACAGCGGATGCCGAAGGCGTTCTCGCGGTAGTAGCCGGGCTCGTTGGAGAGCACCATGCCCGGTTGCAGCGACTCCATGCTCCCCTTGGGGGCGATGCGCTGCGGCCCTTCGTGCACGCTGAGGAAGTGGCCCACGCCATGGCCGGTGCCGTGGTCGTAGTTGAAACCGGCGCGCCATAGCGGCATGCGGGCCAGCACGTCGAGCTGGATGCCGGCGGTGCCGCGCGGGAAGCGGGCCTGATCGAGGGCGATGTGGCCCTGCATCACGCGGGTGAACATCGCCTTCTGCTCTTCGTCCACCTCGCCGACACAGACGGTGCGGGTGATGTCGGTGGTGCCGTCGAGGTACTGGCCGCCGGAGTCGACCAGATAGATACCATCCTGGCCGAAGGGGCGCGGCACCCCGTTGCTGTGGCGGTAGTGGCACATGGCGGCATTGGGCCCCAGCGCCGAGATGGTGTCAAAGCTCGGCTCGACGTAGAGATCGCTCGCCTTGCGGAAAGATTCGAGCCGATCGGCCAGGGTGCCCTCGTCGACACCGGCGGTCTCACCGCTTTCGACCAGCCGATCCAGCCAGGCCAGGAAGCGCACCATGGCCACCGCATCGCGCTGGTGGGCGGCGCGCATGCCGGCCAGCTCCACCTCGTTCTTGCACGCCTTGAGGCGCAGGGTCGGGTCTTGTCCTGCCACCAGAGTGGCGCCGGCCTGCTCCAGGGTGAGCTGGCACCAGGCGTTGGCGGTGGCCGGATCGGCCTGTACCTTCAGGCCATCCTCGCCGAGGCGGGTCAGCACCTCGCCCAGATTGTCGATGGGGTGCAGCGAGACGTCGTTGCCCACGTGCTGGGTGAAGGGGAAGCACTCGAGCTTGTCGCTGTCGACGAAGAAGTCGAGGGTGCTGTTGGCGTAGAGCACGGCGAAGCCAAGCACCACCGGCAGCCGCTCCACGTCGCGGCCACGCAGGTTGAGCAGCCAGTTGATTGACTCGGCCTGGGTCAGCAGGGCGGCGTCGAGGCCACGGCGGCGCAGATCGGCGGCGATCTGCTCGCGCTTGGCGGTGCTCGACATCCCCGCCAGCTCCTCACCATAGAGGATCACCGGTGCCTTGCTCGGCGCCGGACGATCACTCCAGTGGCGATCGATCGGGTTGTCGGTCACCGGAACCAGCTCGATGCCGCGTTCGCGCAGCAGGGCGTCGGCTTCGCGGAACCAGTTGAGGCTGTGCAGACGCGGATCGAAGCCGACCTTGGCGCCGCGCTCGAGCTGGTCGGCCAGCCACACCAGGTGCGGGGTCTCGATCAGGTGGTGGTATTCGAAGATCTCGCCGGGAGCCTGCAGGCGGGCCTGCACGGTATAACGGCCGTCGATGAACAGGGCGGCCCGTTCGATGAGCAGCACGGCCAGCCCGGCCGAGCCGGTAAAGCCGGTCATCCAGGCGAGACGCTCGGCCTCGGCCGGAATGTACTCACCCAGATGTTCGTCATCATGGGGGACGATGAAGGCATCCAGTTCCAGTTCTCTCAGGGATTCCCTGACCAGGTTGACCCGGTCTGCGATGATCTCAAAGCTGTTCATTGTCAGTTGCCATTGTGGATTGCGAGCGAATAGACGGTCATGCACCGGCCTGTAGGATGCGCTTGACCGAGGCGGCCGCATCGGCGATATGCCGTTGCAACAGCACCACGGCCTCATGCTTGCGCCGCTCGCGGCACAGCGTCAGCAGCTGGGCGTGCTCCCGCTCGGCCTTGTCCACTCCGTCGCTGGCAAACAACAGCTCGAAGCGGACATAGCGATCGCAGCCCAGGTTTATCTGGGCGATCAGCTCAAGGGCCTGGGGACGTCCGGCGGCACGATAGAGGGTGGCGTGGAAGCGGTGGTTCAGTTCGGCCCAGCGCTCTACCTGGGTTCCGCTCTCCAGCGCCTGGTCAAACTCGGCCAGAATCGACTCCGCCTCGGCGAAGGTCGCTTCTGTCATCAGGTCGACGGCGTGAAACAGGGTATCGGCTTCCAGTAGGGCTCGCAAATAAAACAGCTCGTCGATGGCGGCGGCGTCCAGTGCGGTGACCACGGCGCCGCGATGGGCGGCGAACTTCACCAGCCCTTGTGCTTCGAGCTGCATCAGCGCCTCACGCACCGGGATGCGGCTCACCATGAGTTCGCGCGCCAGCGCATCCTGGCGTAGCGGAGCCCCGGCCGGCAGCTCGCCGCTGAGGATCCGGGCGCGCAGGTTGTCCACTACCATCTGGGTTCGGGTTGTATAGCCTTGGCTCATGATGCCCTGTCACTGCCCCTGTTGTCCGGGGTGGCAGCAGACCACAGAAGGGGACATGTTGCAAGTCTGTTGCCGGTGCTTGACCGGCGTGACGGCTTGATAGAGAGTTGTTTGACACCGCCCCCCATGATGGGCCTCGGAGCGGATGCCGGGAGCCTGTTACAGTGGGTTCACCTGACCACAAGGAGTGTGCGATGAATCTGATGTCCTGGTCGCTGCTGGCGACGCTTTGGCTCTGTACCGTGCTCAGCCCCGCCTTGCTGCTGGCGTTGCTGGTGCTCTGCCTGCTGGCCCTGCTGGATATCTGGTGGCCGTGGCTGCCCCTGTGGTGCGGCCTGCTGGGCGTGCTCCCCGGCATCGCATGGGCCGAAATCATCCGCCGCCGGACGGGTCTGCTCCCCTTCTATGCCCATCTTCTGCACATGCCGCAACTGCTGCGCCGCGAGGCCGATGAGCGCCACCACTCCTGACCTCCTCTGCCCGCACGGGTTATTTCGCATCACTGCCAATGAGTGCGACTGATAGTAATTATCATTTACATAATCTTGTCTGTCGATAAAATAGGGACACGTTCAGGCCTTCTAGCACCACGTGCCGTCGCACCCACGTTATCCAGATAAGAGCAGAGATCATGACTGTATTTCGTTATTCCCCGCTATCCACGTTCATCGTTGCCACCCTGACTACCGGGGGGGCCCTGGCCGCGCCGAGTGATGAAGTCATGGTGGTGACCGCCTCGGGTTTCCAGCAGAAGATCGAGGACTCCGCCGCCTCCATCTCTGTGGTCACCCGGGAGGATCTGGAGAAGCGGGCCTACACCGACGTCACCGATGCCCTCAAGGATGTGCCGGGGGTGGTGGTGACCGGGGGCGGCAGCAGCCGCGACATCAGCATCCGCGGCATGGGGGCCAAGTACACCCTGATGCTGATCGACGGCCGCCGCGTCGATACCCGTGGCACCCGCCCCAACAGCGATGGCCCCGGCATCGAGCAGGGGTGGATGCCGCCCTTGCAGGCGATCGAGCGCATCGAGGTGGTGCGTGGCCCCATGTCCTCGCTCTATGGCTCCGATGCCATGGGGGGGGTCATCAACATCATCACCCGCAAGACCAGCAAGGGGCCTTGGCAGGGCACCCTGCACAGTGATGCCACCATGCAGGAGAACCGTGACTCGGGCGATCAGTTCCAGGGCAGCGGCTATGCCGGTGGCGCGCTCATCGACGGCCTGCTCGGCCTGCGCCTGACCGGCCAGATGCTGCGCCGTGATGAGGATCAGATCGTCAACGGCTTCAACGAGCAGCGCACCCGCAACGGCGGGGTGGCGCTGACCCTGACCCCCAGCGAGCAGCACCGCTTCGACCTCGATATCAGCCGCACCCTGCAAGATCGCAACGGCACTCCCGGCCAGTCGCGCGATCTGCTCAACAGCCGTGGTCAGCCCAACAGCGCCAGCCTCAACCGCTATGAGCACACCGTCTACGCCCTGACCCACAACGGCCAGTTCGATGGCGCCTCCTCGACCAGCTATGTGCAGCGCGAGCAGAGCAAGAACCCGGGCCGTGCGATGCAGCTCGACAACACCCTGTTCAACACCCAGACCCAGTTCAATCTGGGGGCCCACATCCTGAGCCTGGGTGGCCAGTACCGCTACGAAGAGCTGGAGGATCTTGGCAACCAGCTGGCCGGGGCAGGTCATGTCAACCAGCTCGATCGCCGCAGCTGGGCCCTGTTTGCCGAGGATGAGTGGGCCATCACCGATCGCTTCGCCCTGACCGGTGGCCTGCGTCTCGACGATGACGAGAACTACGGCAGCCACTGGTCACCGCGCCTTTACGGGGTATGGCATCTGGACGATGAGTGGACCCTCAAGGGGGGCGTCTCCAGCGGCTACCGCTCACCCGAACTGCGCATGGCGGCGGCCAACTGGGGTCAGGCCACCGGCGGCGGCAGCTCGGACGGGGTGATCGTCGGCAACCCCGACCTCAAGCCCGAGCGGAGCGTGAGCGAGGAGATCGCCCTGCTGTGGAACAACCGGGCCGGACTCTCGACCGGCCTGACCCTGTTCAACACCGACTTCAAGGACAAGATCACCGAGGTGCGCCGGTGCAGCAGCGCACAAGACCCGGCCTGCACCATCAACGGCCACAGCTATGACTTCGTGAGCGACCGGGTCAACGTCGACAAGGCCAACATGCGCGGGGTGGAGGGCACCTTGGAGTGGGCCATCAATGACGCCTGGTCGCTGGCCTCCAGCTACACCTGGACCGACTCGGAGCAAAAGAGCGGGGTGTTCAGCGGCCAGCCGCTCAACCAGATGCCGCGCCACATGTTCAACACCAAGGTCGACTGGGCGGCTGCCGATGATCTGGATGTGTGGGCGCGGGCCAACTTCCGCGGCAAGACCTCGGAGTATCTGAACCGGGTCACCATGGCCGACGGCACCCCCTCCTACACCTTCGTTGATCTGGGGTTGCGCTATCGCGCCAACCGTCATCTGGACGTGACCGCCGGGGTCTACAACCTGTTCGACAAGACGGTGGATTACGCCAGCTATCAGACGGTGCTGGACGGGCGCCGCTACAACCTGGGAGTGACCTACAACTTCTGACGTGAGGGGGTCATTAGACCCCTTTTCGCGGCTGGCCTTTGCCTGCACGGACGTGTAGGCTGGATTTCGGGTGGTGACGATAGCGCCACCACAACGGCAAGAGGTGCGTGCCTCTGAATGTCGGTGGCACGCGATAGAGTCTCGGTCTGAAATGGAGCTCACATCATGAGTAAGTCCCACGGCAAAGATGCCAAGAAGAAACCGCAGATGACGTTGAAAGAGAAACGTGAGGCCAAGCGCCACAAGGATGAGTTGAAAAACGCCGCCGGTCCCATGAAGTAACCCGCTTGCAGCATCAAGCCAGCCCTCGCGCTGGCTTTTTTATGCCTGAAAACCGACAAAAAAACGGCGCCGTCAGGCGCCGTTTTGGGTCTCGAGCCGACTTAGGCGCCGGCCGGCACCGCGTGGGCGGTGTTGCGCGGGGCGGGGCCGCTGAACTTCTCCACCTCCAGCTGGGCCATGTGGCCGCAGTTGCCCTGGGCCAGGCTCGATGAGCCCACGTCGAAGGTGAGGCAGTTGACGTTGCCGTTCTTGCACAGGCTGCCCGGCTTGCCCGGCTCGGCCGGATCGAACCAGGCCCCCTCGCAGATCCGCACCGCCCCTTGGCGGATCTCGTCCGACACCAGGGCCCCGACCAGGATCTGGCCGCGATCGTTGAAGGCGCGCACCAGATCGCCGTTTTGAATGCCGCGCGCCTTGGCGTCCTCGGGGTGGATCAGGATCGCCTCCCGATCGGCCACCGCGAACTTATCGCGCAGCGGGGTGTTGTCGAGCTGGGAGTGCAGCCGCTGGGTCGGGTGCGCGGTGTTGAGCGAAAGCGGGTAGCGTTTGGCCTCTTCACCCTTGTACCACTCCTTGGGCTCATACCACTTGGGATGGCCGGCGCAGTCGGCGTAACCCATGCCGGCCACCGTCTTGGAGAAGATCTCTATCTTGCCGGACGGGGTACCGAGCGGGTTGAGCAGCGGATTGTCGCGAAAATCGCCGTGACGCACCCAGTTGCGGTTTGCCTCGGGCACCGGGAAGCGCACGTAGTTGTTGGACTCCCAGAACAGGTTGAACGGCGGCAGCGGCACCCGGGCGGCGCGCGCCTGGGCGGCCATGCCGTCGTACATCTGCTTGAGCCACAGCATCTCGTCCTTGCCCTCGGTGTACTGCTCCTGCACGCCCAGCTTGGCGGCCAGCGCGCTGAAGATGTCGAAGTCGTTGCGCGACTCAAACTGGGGCGGCACGCACTGGTGCATCGGGAAGACGTAGCGCTGGGAGTAGTCGCCGCCCATCTCCAGATCGTTGCGTTCATAGCTGGTGGTCACCGGCAGCACGATGTCGGCGTGCTTGGCGGTGGCGGTCCAGTAAGGCTCGTGCACGATCACGGTTTGCGGACGGCGCCAGGCCTCGAGCAGGGTATTGGTGTCCTGATGGTGGTGGAAGGGGTTACCGCCCGCCACATAGACCATCTTGATGTCCGGATAGGTCACCTTGCGGCCGTTGAAGTCGATGGTCTTGCCGGGGTTGGCGAGGCAGTCGGCGATACGGGCCACCGGGATCGGTGCCGGGCTGTTGGCCGGCGCGTTACCGGCCGAGATCCCGGCCAGGATGCCGCCCTTGGCGGTCGGGCTGCCGCCGGAGGAGTAGTGGTAGCTAAAGCCAAAGCCGCCGCCCGGCAGGCCGATCTGGCCCAGCATGGCGGCCAGGGTGACCAGCATCCAGTTCGGCTGCTCGCCGTGGTGCTGCCGCTGCATGCCCCAGCCGGCCATGATCATGGTGCGCTTGGCGGCCATGTCGAGGGCGAGCTGGCGAATGATCTTGGCGTCGACGCCGCAGATCTCGGCCGCCCACTCGGCGCTCTTGGGTTGACCATCCTCCTTGCCGAGCAGGTAGGCAAGGAACTGCTCGAACCCGACCGTGTAGCGATCGAGGAAGGCCTGATCGTGCTTCTGCTCGCTGTACAGGGTGTGGGCCACCCCCAGCATCATGGCGACGTCGGTGTAGGGGCGCGGGGCAATCCACTCGGCGCCGACCTGCTTGGCGGTCTCGTTGTGCACCGGATCGATGCTGATGATGCGGGTGCCCTTCTTCTTGAGGGCCTCAAAGCCGGCCTGCCCCTCGTGATCCGGCATGTTCCAGCTGTTTTTCAGGGTGACCTGGGCGTTGACCCCCCACAGCACCACCAGTTCGGCGTGCTCGACCACGTTGGGCCAGGCGGTCTGCTGCTCGTACACCTCGATGGAGCCCATCACGTGGGACATGATCACCTGGGCCGCGCCGGTGGAGTAGTCGCCGGCATAGCCGGTGAAGCCGCCCGCCAGGTTCATCAGGCGGTGCAGCAGGGTGCGGCAGTTGTGGAACATGCCCACGCTCTTCCAGCCGTAGGAGCCCGCATGGATGGCCTGCGGGCCGAAATCGCGCTGGATGCGCCGGATCTCGCCGGCCACCAGTTCGATGGCGTGTTCCCAGCTCACCCGCACCCACTCATCGGCGCCGCGCAGTTCCGGCTTGGCACCAGGGCCGTGCTCGAGCCAGCTCTTGCGCACCATGGGGTACTTGATGCGGTTCTTGGCGTGCACCTGATAGGGGGCCATCTCGATGAGATCGTTGGGGGCCGGATCGTCGGCGACCGGCTGGACGCGCACCATGCGCCCCTCCTCGACGATGGCCTCGAAGGCGCCCCAGTGGGCGCCGGTCAGAATGCCCTTCTGGGCCGGCACCAGGGTCGGGAACTGCTCCAGCGCGGTGCTGATGGCTTGGGCCAGGGCACTTTTCGGGAACAGACCGCCGAGCAGTGGCAGGGCGGCGCAGGCGCCGAGCCCCTTGAGCAGGGCGCGGCGGGAGAGGTCCGGTTGCTGCGATTTACATGTGGTCATGGAGTGCTTCCTCTTCGGTCCGTTCTCAGTGGGCGGCCATGTCGCTGGCGTGTTTTTGCACATACTGGGTCAGCATGCGCGCCTGTTCCGGGGTGAGGGAGGTGCGCGACTCCATCCCCTTGATGACGCCGATCCACTGGTTGGCGTTGAAGTGATCCAGGGCGGTGAGGCCGTGGCAGCCGGTGCAGTTGTTGGACATCAGGTTGGCGGCGTACTGCCACAGCTTCTCCTGCTCGCCGATGAGCTGGCTCTGGTCGACCCAGGCGGTCAGGCTGACCTGGTGCCAGGTGAGGTTGGTGGCGCTGTCGGTCTCGCTCTGACCTGTGGTGAGCTGCGCCTTGGCCTTGTCGCCGAGCAGCACGCTCAAGATCCGTTTGCCGGGGGCGGCGTAGAACACCTCGCTCACCCCGTCCTGCTGCCAGCCCTCGATGCGCACCTGGGCGCGGCCGTGTTCATTGGCCAGCACCTCCACCTGGGTGGAGGGCATCAGGTTGCCCTCGTTGGCCTCCGCCTTGGCGTCCAGATAAAGCGGGGTGGTGGCGATGGCGTAGCGGGTGGTGACCGAGGCCGAAGTCTGGGCGGCGGCCTGGGCCAGTTCGCTGGCGCCGGCGGCGGCCAGCTCACTCATGTCGGGCATGATGTGGGCCACGCCACGGTGGCAGTCGATGCAGGTCTGCCCTTCCTTGATGGCGACCGGGTGCTCGGCACGGGCGTTGGGACGCTGGGCCAGCACGTCCATCGCCTCATAGCTGTGGCAGCTGCGGCAGGTGGCCGAGTCGTTGGCCTTGAGCTGATCCCACACGCTCTGCGCCATGCGCAGCTTGTGGGATTCGTATTTTTCCGGGCTATCCAGGGTGCCGATCGCCTCGTGATAGATGTCCTTCACGGCGCGGATCTTGGTCCACAGGTAGGCGGTCGGTTCATTGGGGATGTGGCAGTCGGCGCACTCGGCGCGGATCCCCTTGGGGTTTTGGAAGTGGACGCTGCCCTGGTATTCGGCGAGCGGGGTCTGCATCGAGTGGCAGGAGACGCAAAATTCGGTAGAGCTGGTCTTGTGCAGTACGGTGACGGTGACGCCGAGGGCGGCGACGCCGAGCAGGGCACCGAGCAGCAGGATCCAGAACCAGGGCTTCTTGAACAGGGAGCCAGCGATCATGGGGGCCTCACATGTGCGGTTGTGCGGACGCGTCCGGCCTGGATGTCCGGAGTCAGGGCGCGGCCATGACACGGGGTTCCAGTGCTGAATTTAATTCCGCTTTATTGTGTTTTTGTTGGATGTAATGGAAGTGCGCGGCGAGTTTAACACACAACATTTCTGTGGTTAACGCAAAAGCACCACCAAAGAGATAGTTCTTGCGGGGTAAGCGTAGGCCGGTGAGAGGGGTGGCACCAGCCCCCGTTTCAGGGGGCGCTGGCCGGATGGGATCGACCGGGAGGGGCGCAGGCCGAGGTCTGTGGGGCGGCCGGCAGAGAGACAACCAGCCGACCGGGGTGGCGAGCGGGGGTTACGCTTCCTCTGCCCAGGGCATCTCGGGCAGGGTGTCGAGCAAGCCCTGGTAGC
Source organism: Aeromonas simiae (assembly GCF_000820125.1). Classification (GTDB taxonomy): domain Bacteria; phylum Pseudomonadota; class Gammaproteobacteria; order Enterobacterales; family Aeromonadaceae; genus Aeromonas; species Aeromonas simiae. The sequence continues at coordinate 68,128 of NZ_CDBY01000036.1, forward strand.
GCTCGAGATTGAAGGGGCCCTGATCGGCCTCCATCGCCATCAGCTCGGCGCCGAGGGCGCAGACGATGTAGTCGATGGCCTCTTCCCGTGGCAGCCCCTTCATGGTCAGGCGCAGCAGGGTGGCGGTGACATGGGGAGGGTTGCGCTCTGCCAGCTGGTTGGCCACGATTTCGCGCAGGCCGGCTTCGTCAAAAAGTTGTTCGCTCATGGACTCTCCTCGTTGCGAGCGGCGAGTATATCACGGCAGGTCGCTTGCCTTGCCGTCCCCTTCTCCGGCACCCTGCTTCTTTTCGATGGAGACGCCCATGCATATCGAGAGCGAACGGCTGCGCTTGCGCGAACTGGTGGCCGAGGATGCCCCCTTCATCCTGGCCCTGCTCAACGACCCCGATTTTCACCGCCACATCGGCGATCGCGGGGTGCGCGATCTGGCCGCGGCGCGCGACTACATCGAGCAGGGGCCGCGCCTGAGCTATGCCCGTCACGGTTTTGGTCTCTATCTGATTGAGCGGCGCAGTGACGGGGCGGCCATGGGGATCTGCGGCCTGGTCAAGCGCGATCATCTGCCCGATGTGGACATCGGCTACGCCCTGCTGCCGGCCTTTCGCCGTCAGGGTTACGCCCTGGAGGCGGCCCAGGCTGCCCTGCGCGATGGGCGGGAGCGGCTCGGCATCAAGCGGGTGGTCGGCATCGTCAGCGCCGGCAACCGCGACTCCATCGCCCTGCTCGAGCGGTTGGGGCTGCATGAGAGCGGCACCGTCATGATGGGTGAGGAGGCGTGTCTGCTGCTGGAGCCCGCCACTGATTGAGTTTGCCCCGACAAAAAGGCACTCTGAGGGGAACATCAAGACTCTGGGAGAAGGAATGAAAAACCTGGATCAACTCGACCTGGACATATTGTCCCACCTGTTTCGCGACGCGGGCATGACCAACAAGGATCTGGCGGCCCTGGTCGGCGTGGCTCCCTCGACCTGCCTCGAGCGGGTGCGCAAGTTGCAGGCGGAAGGGGTGTTGCTGGGGGCCCACTGCGAGGTGGATCACCAGGCCCTCGGTGGTCACATCCAAGCCATGGTGTCGCTGCGGCTGGCCCGCCACAGCCGTCAGATCATCGATGAGCTGCGCGACGCCATCATAGGTCTGCCCGAGGTGATCAGCCTGTTCCACATGGGGGGCAAGGATGATTTCCTAGTGCACCTGTGCGTGCCTGATACCGATCACCTGCGCAATTTCGTGTTCGACAACTTCACCTCCCGCGAGGAGGTGGTGCATCTGGAAACCTCGCTGGTGTTTGAGCACCGTTTCAGCCGTTCCCTACCCTGTTTCATCGGCTCCTAAGGGGCCGGTTTGACCAAGTGGGGGTAGAATTGCAAAAACGTTTTCTTTTGCCTTTTTCTTAGGCGGTAGCGTTTTATAATGGCTCTGCTGTTTATGGTAGAGCCAAGTTAATGCCTTTTTTCATTGATGTGGAATTCCTATCTGGCTGGCGCCTGTTTGTCGTGCTCTCCGACGGCACGACCGGTGTGCTGGACCTGTCCGAGTGGAAGACGCAGCCCTGCTGCGCCACGCTGCGGGATGAACGCGAGTTTGCCCGGGTGGCCATCGACGATCACCACGCCTTGAGCTGGCCGGGAGGCCCTCGGTTGGCTGCCCATGAGGTGTATCACCGCATCCGCCGCGACGAGGGCACCCCCTTCTCCACCTGTTGAGCCGCGCGGGTAACGGTTTCAGTCACGGTCGCTGGGCGCCGCTCCCGTTAATATGGAGGTCAGACAGTCACTCCACAGCGGGAAGATAACAATGAAACATGGATGGACACGCCGTGGCGCGCTCGGCGCCTTCACTCTGCTGCTGACGGCTTGCGGCGGCGGTGGCGGCGGTAGTAGCAGCAGTACCCCCACCACGCCGACCAACCCCCAACCGCCGGTTCAGCAGGCGACCCGGGCCTGCTATGGCGAGAACCAGGCCGCCTGTAACCTGCGGATGTACCAGGTGATGGTCGAGTCATTCGTCGACGGCGATGCCAGCCGTGGCTACGGGGTCGGCTATGGCCCCTCCCAGCACCAAGGGGATCTGGCCGGTATCCGCCAGAGTCTGGATCACATCGCCTCGCTCGGGGTCAACGCCCTGTGGCTGACTCCGGTGTTTGACTCCTGCGCCGGCCAGAGCGGCGACGATCGCCTCGACGCCACCGGTTACTACGCCTGCAACTACTTCAAGGTTGACCCCAACTTCGGTACCAACGAAGAGCTCAAGGCGCTCATCGACGAGGCCCACGCCAAGGGGCTGTACGTCTTCCTCGACGGTGTCTTTGGTCACGTCAACAAGGTCGGGATCAGCGAACCCTCGCCCGAGGGGCGCCTGCCGGCTCTCAAGAGCGACAGCCCTGGCCAGCTGGTGGACTACAGCAAGCCGCAGAGCCTGGCCTACTTCCAGGAGGTAGCCCGCTACTGGATCGAGCAGTACGGCATCGACGGCTGGCGTCTCGATCAGGCCTATCAGGTCGATCTGGCCAGCTGGCGCGCCATCCGCAAGACGGTGGAAGAGACCAGTGCCGCCCGCAAGGCCAAGGGAGAGCAGTGGGGCACCCTGGGCTACATGGTGGGTGAGGTGTGGAATGACGCCAACACCATCTCCCAGACCACCTACGGCCCGGCCAGCGCCCCGGCGCTCGCCTCGGCCTTCGACTTCCCGCTGCGCTATGGCCTGGTGCAGGCGCTGGCGGTCGAGGAGTCGGGCAAGGGAGGCCAGGGGGCAGCCGTGCTCGACGCCGCTTGGAACAAGGTCGAGAACTATCCGGCCCACGCCATGCCCAACCTGATGCTGGGTAACCACGATCTGGTGCGCTTCGGCGACCTGCTCGAGCGCGGCAACTTCGACCCTGCCGGCTACTGGCTGCGCCACAAGGCCGCCTTTAGCTTCCTGGCTGCCCGCTCCGGCCCCATCACCTTCTATTACGGTGAGGAGTGGGGTGACGAGGTGCCCGGTTTTGCCGCCAAGGTGACCAGTGACTGCGCCGCCAAGGGGTTGTGTGATGACCATGTGTCGCGCAGCGATGGCAAGGTGCCGGCCAACTTCACCCCGAGCGCCGAGCAGAGCGATCTCAAGGCCTACCTGGCTCAATTGATGCAACTGCGCGCCGCTCATCCGGCCCTCTATCGGGGTGAGCGCAGCAAGCTGGTGGCCGAGGGGAGCCTCTATGGCGACATCAAGTCGGCCGGTGGCGAGCAGATCGTCTACCTGCTCAACGTCTCCAGCGCTCCGCTGAGCTACACCCTGCCGGCTGGCAAGCTGGGCAGTGCGGCGTCACTGGTCGACATGCTGACCGGTGAGAAGATCCTGCTTGGCGGTGGTAGCCAGGCTATCGATGTGCCGGCGTTAACCGGGCGCTTCCTGCTGGCCCAGTAAGACGCGCACGTAGCAAAGAGGCCCTGCGGGGCCTCTTTTTTTTGTCTTGTTTCAGGCCCTGGCCGGCCGCAGGCGGCGCCCGGCCAGCCACAGGGCATCGAGCCCCCAGACGAGCAGCAAGGAAGCGCCCAGCAGGGGGAAGGCCAGCCCCAGCCCAATCAGCAACAGGGCTGCGCCGCGCCAGCTCGGCAGGACGGCGGGCAGGGAAGGGAGACCGAGACGGCCGGCCGGACGGCGGCGCCACCAGATCCACAACCCCGACAGGCAGGAGCCGATCACCATGAGGCACAGGGCCAGCATCAGCAACTGATGGGGGAGGCCATACATGCGTCCCATGTGCAGCATCACCGAGGTCTCGACCGTCTTGGCCACCGCGCCATAGTCCTGCCAGCGCACATCGGTCAGCACCTGGCCGCTGTACTGATCGAGGTGCAAGGTGGCGTCGTTGCGCGGATCGTCGGCGAACAGGGCGATGGTGAAGACCCCGCTCTCCCCCTTGGGCAGGCTGATGCTGTAACCCGGCGCCACGCCGCGATCGCGGGCGATGTCGACCACCTTTTGCAGCGGGATGCGCCCCGCCACCGTGCCGTGCTCGGCCATGGCGTCACCGTGATGGGCGGCGTGGGAGCGCGGCAGCGGCAGGGTCTCGGCGCCCCAGGCGACGGTCTGCTGGTGCGGCTGGTTCAGGCTGCGACTGAGGGTCGAGCTGGGCACCTCGTTCCACATGGCCGCCGGGAAGCGGTTCCACAAATCGGCGAAGCGCTGGCCCCAGATGCCGGTCCAGGTCATGCCGCTCAAGGCAAAGAAGAGCAGGCCGGCCGCTCCCCAGAGGCCGAGCACCGCATGCAGATCGCGCCACCACAGGCGGCCGCGGCGATCCGGGCGCGGCAGCAGGATCCCCTGCATGCCCCCCTTCTGTCGTGGCCACCACAGGTAGAGGCCCGAGCAGAGCAGCAGCAGGGTCCAGCCGGCGGCCAGTTCAATGACGGCGTCGCCGGTTTTGCCCAGCATCAGCTCGGCGTGCAGGGCGCGGGCGATGGCTTGCAGGTTGTCATGGGCATCCAGAGCGCCGAGCAGGGCGCCATCGGCCGGATTGATGAAGAGGTTCAGCTCGCGCTCCCCACTGCGCAGCACAAACTGGGCGCTGCGATCTGCCGCGCTGGGGGGCAGGTACTGGGTCAGGACGGCATCCGGATAGGCCGCCTGTACCACGGCGGCGAGCCGATCGGCAGAGAGGGGGTGTGTGATGGGGGTGACCTGGAGCAGGTGCGGGTACATCAGCTCGTCGAGCTGGGGCTTGAACAGGTAGATGATCCCGGTCACCGAGAGCAGGATCAGCAGGGGAGCGAGGAAGAGGCCGGCCAGAAAGTGCCAGCGCCAGGCGCGTTGATAGAAGGCGGTATCTGAGGTGGCCACTGGGTGTCCTTAGCAAAGGTTATGGTTGGTGGAAGGTTTGTGCCGCGCATCCTACAGGCAACGTTTTGTTAACGCCAGCGTTGCATGAGGGAGGGAAAAGCCTTTCCAACCGGCCATCCGCCATGTATTAACTGCATGGATGTGTTGATGAAATGTTGGATGTAAAGGAAGTAGGGTGATGCAGCCGCACGGCGATTTTCAGGTGCAAAGGCAGGGAGCCATGGTGATTTGCCGCCCGAGCGGCCCGTTCAACCTCGATGGAGCCAGGGCCTATGAAGCGCAATTTCTGGATGTGGTAGCGCCGCTGCTCGGGCAGCGCTGGGGGATTGTCGAGATCGCCAGTCAGTTCGAGGCGGCAGGGCCTGAGGTCATGGCGCATTTTCGCAGGCAGTTTGACTGGTGCCAGCGCCACGGCTGCCGCTTTCTGGCGCTGGTGTGCGAGGGGGCCTTCAAGCGCTACATGGCCGAGCGCATCTTTGCCGACATTCCCTTCGAAGCGATGGCTCACTTCGGTGACGAGGGGAGGGCGAGGCAGTGGCTGGCCCATCGACTGAGCGGGCCGTGGCCCGCCGCAGGGGAGTGATCGCCCACATCCGTGTGCGCCATGCGTCGCCCGCTAGAGGGGCAGCGTGACCCGCGCCTCCAGCCCGCCGGCGGGGCGGTTGTGCAGGGTCAGCTCGCCACCATGCTGGTGGATCAGGGTGCGGGCGATGGCCAGCCCCAGCCCCACGCTGCCACTTTCGGTGTTGCGGGCCTCGTCGAGCCGTACAAACGGCTTGAATACCTCTTCGATCTGCTGCTCGTCGATACCGGGCCCCTCATCGCTGACGCAGATCACCAGCTGCCCCTTTTGCCGCTCCAGGCTCACGTCGGCGCTACCGGCGTACTTGATGGCGTTGCCGATCAGGTTTTGCAGCACCCGGCGCATGGCGTTCGGCCGGCAGGCGTAGACCTGCTTGCCCTCGGCCAGGCTGGTCACCTGCTCGCCCATGTCGCTGTAGTCGTCGCAGATGCTCTCGATGAGGCTCACCAGATCCAGCTCGCGGGTCGGCTCCTGCTGCCCCTCTTCCCGGGCAAAGCTCAGGGTGGCCGCGAGCATCTGCTCCATCTGTTGCAGGGTCTGCTGGATGCGCTCTTTATCCTCCCCTTCGGCCAGGAATTCGCTGCGCAATCTCAGGCTGGTGATGGGGGTGCGCAGGTCATGGGAGATGGCTGCCAGCATGCGGGTGCGATCCTGCACGAAGCGGTTGAGCCGGGTCTGCATCCGGTTGAAGGCGATGATGCTGCCGCGCACCTCGGCCGGGCCGTTCTCGGCCAGCGGCTCGATATCCTCGCCACGGCCGAGCCGCTCGGCATTGGCCGCCAGCTGCTTGAGTGGGCGGGTGGCGCGGCGCAGCAGCCACACCATGATCCCGATCACCAGGGTGGCGACCAGCAGCAGGTTGAGGGTGGTGCGCAGTGACCAGCCGGCCCCTTCGCTGTCGACCAGCGAGCTGAAGTTGAGCCAGCGACCGTGACCGAGTTCGATGGAGCCGTACAGGCGCATGTCTTGCTGCGGTGGGCGCATCCGTTCACCCATCATGCGGGCATGGTGACGCCATGCCTTGCTGCGTTGGGCAGCCTCCTTGAGCTCGGCGCTGATCTCGATGCGCAACTGCTGCGGGTGGTTGAGGCGGGCGCGCAGCAGTTGCTCGAACTGGGGGCTGCGGGTCTCCGGTTGCAGCGGCTCCTCCGCCAGGCGCAGCAGCAGGGTTTCGCTGCGGCTCGCCTTGAGGATCTCGTCATAAAGGTAGGGGGGCGACTGGGTCAGCAGACTCACCACGGAAGAGAGGCGCTGCATAGCGTTGCGACTGCTGACAAAGCCGAGCGCCTCCTCCCGGTCGGAGCGGTAGATTTGCAGCGAGAGCAGCTGGATCAGCAGCAGACCGGTGAGGGTCACCAGGATGATCTGGCCGGCCAGACTACCGGGCCACAGGCGCTTAGGCATCCTGCACCTCGGCGGCAAACAGGTAGCCGCCACCCCAGATGGTCTTGATCAGCTCCGGGTTCTTGGGATCGCGCTCAAGCTTGCGGCGCAGGCGGCTGACCAGGGTATCGATGGCGCGATCGAAGGCCTGGGCCTCGCGGCCGCGCGCCAGATCGAGCAGCTGATCCCGGCTCAGCACCCGCTGTGGCCGCTCGATGAAGACCTTGAGCAGATCGAATTCGGCGGTGGAGAGGCTGTGGGCCACCCCCGCTTCGTCGACCAGTTCACGGCGGTTGAGATCGAGTCGCCAGCGGTCGAAGCGCAGCTCGGTCGGCAGATCGGTGGGACGCTCGGGCTCGGCATGGGTGCGACGCATCACCGCCTTGATGCGGGCCAGCAGCTCGCGCGGGTTGAACGGCTTGGCCAGGTAGTCGTCGGCCCCCATCTCGAGGCCGATGATGCGGTCGGTCTCCTCGCCCATGGCGGTGAGCATGATGACCGGAATGCTGGATTTGACCCGCAGTTCGCGGCACAGGGTGAGGCCATCCTCGCCCGGCATCATCAGATCGAGCACGATCAAATCCATCTCCCGCTCTTCCAGCAGGCGTTTCATCTCGCGCCCGTCGCGGGCTACGCTGACGCGAAAACCGTGCTGCTCGAGAAAGCGCTTGAGCAGATCGCGGATCTCGCCGTGGTCGTCGACCACCAGGATATGGGGGGACTCCTGCTTCATGACTACCTCATGTGGTTCATCTGGTTGCGAGTATACGGAAAAGAGGCGCGCGGTTTGTGGCAAAGTGTGGCAAACCCGCGCTCCGACATACTCTGCTACAAAAAAGGCCCCAACTGGCATAATTGAGACAAGAGAAAGGGCTGTAATGACCTCAAGCAAGGCGAATGGCCGCCTTGAACCACTGAATCACGAAGAGGAGTTGCACCATGAAAAAGCTGACCAAGACCCTGCTGGCGACCACCCTGATCCTCGGCCTGCCGCTCGGTGCCTACGCGGCCAGTGAAGCTGCCGCGACTGCGCCGGCGACCGCTCAATCCGCTGCCGCCCCCTGCCCTATGGGTGGCCCCATGATGGATGGCAAGGGCCCGCATCACGGCAAGCGCCACGACCGCATGATGCGGATGCAGAACATGACCCCCGAGCAGATGAAGGCCAACCTGCAGCAGCGTTACGACAAGATTGAAGATCCGGCCAAGAAGGCTGAGTTCATCAAGAATCTGGACGTGCGTTCTGACACCATGACCAAGCACGCCGAGGTGATGAAAGAGTTCGCTGACGCCAACAAGTAATCCCGTTCTCATGTCAAAAGGGAGGTCGTATGACCTCCCTTTTTTTGTGTCTGCGTTCACGTATTCCGACAAAACGAGCCAAACAGGCTCATTTTATGAGCGAATGCGCTCATCATGTGCCTGTTCGTGCCGATAGGGTCAAGGTTGATAATGCGACTAGACCCGACGGTACAGGGAGGCAAGATGAGTGTATTGACTGCCACGATTCGTGGCCGCTACACGGCGGTATTTGTTCTTTTTATGGTGCTGGTGACGGGGCTGACCGTGCTCGGCATCCAGCTGTGGGTCAAGCCGCGTCTGCAACAGGCGGCCGAGCAGAATCTGACCTTGCTGGTCAGCGAGATTGCCACCGACATCACCCGCGAACTGGATGCGGTGCAGAGTCAGGCGCGGGCGATCACCCAGTTGGTGCCTGAGCTTGGCAGCGAGCAGATCGATACCCTGCTGCCCAGCCTCATCGATCAATACGGCAATGCCATGGTGTTCGGCGGCGGCATCTGGCCGCTGCCCAATCAGCGCGCCGAAGGGCGCGACAAGTTCAGCACCTTCTATCACCGTGACGCCGGCAACCAGCTCATCGTCAACACCTACTGGAACTCGGCCGAGGCCCCCAACTACTACGAGCAGCCCTGGCACAGGGCCGGGCAGCAGGCGCCGCGTGGCCAGTGCGTCTGGGCGGCGGCCTATAAGGATGGTGCCAGCGCCCAGCCGCGCACCAACTGCGCCATGGGGATCTATCGGGGGGGCGCTCTTTATGGGGTGTCGACCATCGACGTGACCCTGGGTTTTTTCAACGATCTGGTGGCCAAGAAGGAGCGCGAGATCGGTGGTCAGGTGCTGATCGTGGAAGGCGATGGCAAGATCCTGAGCCGCAACGGTGCGCTGCAAGGGGATGTGGTGCTGAGCAACCTCTCCGAGCACGGTAAAGACCCCTTTGCCAGCGCCCTGCGCCCGCTGCTCTCCCAGGTGCAAGGGGATGTGGTGCGCGGCACCTTCAGCGCTCAGGGTGAGGAGCAGACCCTGCTGCTACAGGCGGTGCCGGGTACCCCATGGCTGCTGGCGACCGCGCTGCCGACCCGGGTATTGACCCAGAGCAGCAGTGAGGTGCTGACGCTGCTCGCCTCGATCCAGCTGCCGCTGGTGGGGCTCTTGTTCCTGCTGATGTTGTGGGCCATTCGCCAGCTTGGCCAGCGCTTGGCGGAACTCAAGCGCAACATCGAGGCGCTGTCGGCCGGTGATGCCGATCTGACCGCCCGGATCCGGGTCAGCGGCGCCGATGAAATCGATCAGATAGCCAGCTCTATCAACCACTTCATCGCCTATCTGCAACAGCTGATGCGTGAGGTCACCGACTCCAGCGCTCTGTTTGTGCGTGAGCTGGAACGCCTTGGAGGGCAGACCTGCGACTCCCACGCCACGCTGGCGCGCCATGCGGCGGAGACCGAGCAGGTGGTGACGGCGGTCAACGAACTGAGCTCCACCGCCGACAGTGTGGCGGGTCATGCTACCGAGACTGCGGACTTCACCCGCCAGGCCAGCAGCCAGGCAGAGCACTCGCGCGCTGTGGTGGCCAGTGCCTCGGCCAGCGTCATGGCGCTGATCGACGAGGTGGATGCGGCCGCCGCCAAGGTGCAGACCATGCAAGAGGAGGCCAACCACATCAGCAGCGTGCTCGGGGTGATCGGCGGTATCGCCGAACAGACCAACTTGCTGGCGCTTAATGCGGCCATTGAGGCGGCGCGGGCCGGTGAGCAGGGGCGGGGATTTGCCGTGGTGGCCGACGAGGTACGGGCCTTGGCGGCACGCACCCAGAACAGCACGGCCGAAGTGGGGGGCATGTTGAGCCGACTGACCCAGGGGGTGGCCCAGGTGGTCGTCGCCATGGAGCAGACCAAGCGGCGCTGCCAGGAGGCCGCCAGCACTACGGGTGAGGTGAACGAAGGGCTCGACAGCATGGCCGACTCTGTGGTGCGCATCAACGACCTCAGCAGCCAGATTGCCACGGCGGCGGAGGAGCAGAGTCGGGTCACCGAGGAGATCAACCGCAACATGGTGGCGATCCGCGACATGTTGAGCCATCTGGCGGACAGCGTCGAGTCGACCCGGGAGAGCACGACGACCCTGACCGGCGCCAACCAGCAATTGCAACAGATGGTTCACCGTTTCAGGGTGTGACCCCTCCAAGAGGGAGGGGCGGTCAGCTCCTCCCTAAACCACGTCTGGCGCGGGATTGAGCCCTTCTCTCATCGCTCTTCCTATCGCTTCCTGTTGCTGTTAAAAATGTAAATAAACCACCCCGCCATCGGGGTGGTTAGAATTGTATTCGGCAACATATTGTGTCTTGGCGGCAATCCAATATGATGTCGGTCGCCACATGGGTGGCGCTATTCAGAATGAGAGTGAGCAAGAGCCCACAGAGGCTGCCGAGGGATGGAATGAAAGCCGTATTGATGTGTCTGCTGGCGTTGTGGCCAGCATTGAGTTTTGCCTCGCTTTCTGCGGATATGGTGGTGGTGCATAAGTCGCGCTACAGCCTGACTCTGATGAAGGATGGCAAGGAAGTGAAGCGTTACTGGATCGCTCTCGGGCCGGCCCCCAAGGGGCACAAGGAGCGTGAAGGAGATCAGCGGACGCCGGAAGGCCGCTACCTGCTGGATTACAAGAAGACCAACTCCGGTTATCACAAAGCCATCCACATCAGCTATCCGGGGCTGGCCGATCTGGCCAGTGCCAAGGCCAAGGGGGTCAACCCAGGCGGCATGATCATGATCCATGGTCAGCGCAACAGCTGGGGCAGCCCGGCGGTGCAGCGCTCAAACTGGACCAATGGTTGTATCGCCATGCTCAATCACGACATGGATGAGGTGTGGGAGGCGGTCCAGCCAGGAACCCCCATCGTCATTTACCCCTGATTTCAGGCTCTTCACTCGCCGCCGATCCGAGACTCGGATTGGCGGTGGTCTCTTCGGATAACGGCGGCGCGATGTCGCCAGCGCTCACTTCACCCGAACCCCCGCTATCGGCATGCCCTGCTTTACTGCCACCGGGTGGGGATCTGTTGCCGCAATCCGGCCGGCGTGGTGTGAGCGGTCGCTCTAACGCTGGGTACTTGTTCCTAAGAGCGAGTCTGTGCTTGGCAATCAAAAGAGAGCCCCGTCATGCGGGGCTCGCTGTTATCAGGATGCCAGCACGGCGGCGATGGCGTCGGCCACATATTCTACGTTGCGGCTATTGAGGCCAGCCACGCACATGCGACCGGAGCGCACCAGATAGACGGCATGCTCCTCGCGCAGGCGATCCACTTGTTCCGGGGTGAGGCCGGTGTAGCTGAACATGCCACGCTGCTGGATGAAGTAGCTGAAATCACGGCCAGGCACCTTGGCGCTCAGCACGCTGTAGAGTTTCTCGCGCATCGCCTTGATGCGGGTGCGCATCTCGGTCACTTCATTGACCCACATGGCATGCAGTTCGGGCTGGGTCATGACGGCGGCGGTGATTTGGCCGCCGTGGGTGGGGGGGCTGGAGTAGTTGCGGCGCACGGTCGCCTTCAGCTGGCCCAATACCCGGTCAGCTTCGTCGCTGGTTTGGCAGACCACGGAGAGACCACCACAGCGTTCACCGTAAAAAGAGAGATTCTTGGAGAAGGAGTTACTCACGAAGAAGCTGACTCCGGCATCGGTCATGGCTCGGATGGCATAGGCATCGTCATCCAGGCCGTCGCCAAACCCCTGATAGGCAATGTCCATGAAGGGGATGAGACCCTGCTCGACCACCACTGCAATCACCCGATCCCATTGTTCACGCGAGAGATCCACCCCGGTTGGGTTGTGGCAGCAGGGGTGCAGCAGCACTATGCTGCGAGCCGGCATGTTTTGCAGGCAGGCGAGCATGTCGGCAAAGCGCACTCCGCCCGTGACCGCATCGTAATAGGGATAGTCGTGCACCTTGATGCCGGCCCCCTCGAACATGGCCTTGTGGTTATCCCAGGTGGGATCGCTCACCCATACCTCGGAGCCGGGGAAGTAACGTTTGAGAAAATCGGCCCCGATCTTCAGGGCGCCAGAGCCGCCTATGGTCTGGATGGTGGCGATGCGGCCGGCATTGACGGCCTCATGACGGGCGCCAAACAGCAGGTGCTGCACGGCGGTGCGGTAGTTGGCTGCGCCTTCCATCGGCAGATAAGGGCGCGGAGTGAGAGTGGTGGCTCGTTGGGTTTCGGCTTGTTGTACCGAAGGCAGCAGCGGAATGCGGCCCTGTTCATCGTAGTAGAGGCCGATCCCGAGATTCACCTTCTGTTCACGTAAATCTTTGTGGAAGGTTTCAACGAGGGTCAGGATGGGATCGCCGGGATAGGCGTCAACGTGTTCAAACATGGGGGGTCCTTGAAGTCTTGTTTCCAGTGCCTTGGCGGGCATCCCATGATGTCTGAATCCATGACCCTGCTCAAGTGAGATGAAATTCGGTCTCTCGTGGCGCTTGACGACATTTTCTGTCAGATGATGAATAAGCAATGACAATCTTTGCCGGATGGGGTCATATGAGCATTGTTGGAAAATATATACGTGTCGACGGTAGGATAAACGGGGCTCATTGGACTATATGCTGTTGGAGCGTTAAATGGGTGTATGCTCTATGTCGTTCAGGATGAGGGTGGTAGGGAACGAGTCTCGATTAACCACGACCGCATTCAGTTGCATAATGAAACTATAATTAGATTCCTCGACAATCAGCAGTGTGTCCGGACGCGTCTTGCTATCCGGCAATAATAAGGTGAGCCAGTCGCCAATGATTCGAACGTCTTCTCTTTCTCCTTGGCAGGAGTGGTATGGCCTGGGGGGGGGGAATCTCTACTTTCTCTTCAAACTGGCCTTACTCTGGGCCGGGTATCTTAACTTTCATCCACTACCCAACCTAGTGTTTGCTTGCATCCTGCTGTTGCCATTGCGCTGGCCTGGATTGCGCAAGGTTCGCCATTGGCTGGCCCTGCCCGCAGGGTTAGTGCTGCTTTATCACGACACCTGGTTGCCGGGTATCGACAGCATCATGAGCCAAGGCAGTCAGGTGTTCTCCTTTACGCTCGATTACTGGCTCGACCTGCTGTCTCGCTTCATCAACTGGGAGATGCTGGGGGCCGCCTTCGTGATGGCCTGCCTCTACCTTTTCCTGGCTCAGTGGCTCCGTTTCACGCCTTGGATCGTGCTATCCCTGCTCTGGCTGTGGTTGGTGCCCATCATGGGTAATCCGTTCCAAGGGCTGTTTGCCGCGGTGACGGCGCCCTCTTCGAGTGCGCAGGCGCCGCGCCAGGAACCCGCCGCTGCCGAGGAAGATCTTGCGTTGCAGCTGGATCAGAGTGCCCCGCCCACCAACGAGAATCTGACCGCCTACCTCAACGATTTCTACAACGAGGAGATGGGGCGCAGGGTCACATTCCCCACCGAGCTGCCAGCGCAGGCCACACCTTTTGATGTGCTCATCATCAATATCTGCTCACTGGCCTGGAGCGATGTGGAGGCGAGTGGATTGACCGAGCATCCGGTGTGGCGGCATTTCGACCTGCGTTTCACCCACTTTAACTCGGCAACCTCATACAGCGGCCCTGCCTCCATTCGTTTGCTGCGTGCCAGCTGCGGTCAGCCCAGCCATGAAGGGCTCTATACGGCGGCGGCCCGTCAATGCCTGCTGATGGAAAACCTAGCTTCGCTGGGGTTCGAGAAGCAGGTCGCCATGGATCACTCGGGAACGTTTGGCAACTACCTCAAAGATCTGAACGAGTACGCCGGATTGGATGTATCCCCCATGGATCGGCAAGGGTTGCCCCATGATATTGCCTCATTCGACGGTGAGCCCATCTTCCGCGGTGACGCGGTGTTTGCGCGCTGGGCCAAGTTACGGGAGCAAAGTGAGGCGGCCCGCAATGTCACTTTCTTCAACCTGATCGCCCTGCATGACGGTAATCGCTTTGTCGCCAATAAGCAGATTGCTCCCTTCAAGCCACGTCTGAAGACCTTGCTCGATCAACTGGATCACTTCATGACGGAGCTGGAGTCTTCGGGCAGGAAGGTGGCGGTGATCGTGGTGCCTGAGCACGGTGCGGCGCTGTCTGGCGATCGGATGCAGATGTCGGGGCTGCGTGATATTCCCAGCCCGACTATCACTCAGGTCCCGGTAGGGGTGGCATTGCTGGGCACCAAGGCTAAACATGAGCAGACCCGGGTCATCGAGGCGCCGAGCAGCTATCTGGCCATCTCCGAGCTGGTCTCCAGACTGGTGAAGGGCGATCTGTTTGGCAGCGACACCATCGACTGGGGCCAGCTGTTGCAAGGGTTGCCGCAGACGCCGGTGGTCTCTGAAAACAGCGGCGCCGTCGTGATCGAATACCAGGACAAGTATCACATTCGGTTGGGCAAGGGGGACTGGGTTCCCTATCCCCAGTAATTGCGAGGCCATGAGCGTGAAACAACAACCGGAAACCACCGATCTCCCCTTTGGGGTCACGGTCGAAGACTTCGCGGCAACCGATATCGACATGCTGCAAAGAACCTTTGGGGTGGCACTGCCCTACCATGACATCGCCCGTCAGGAGCACCTGGTTGCTCTGTGCCAGCACTTCCCGCTGCTGGCCGAGTTACCGGTCAAGGTGGTGAGATCATGATGAGAGTTGGCTTGCAAGGGTTGCGCGGTGGTGTGGGCACCACCTCTATTGTCGCGGGCTTGGCCTATGCCGCATGGCAGCAAGGGGCGCGGGTGCTGGTGGTAGAGCTCAACCGGGAGGGGCAGCTCGGGCTGCACTTCGGCCTCCCTTACGACACGCCCGGCGGTTGGAGCGTGTTACGGCATCCGGAGCAGGAGTGGCGTCAGGCTTTACATCACTGCCAGGATGGCCTGGATCTGCTGCTGCACGGCGGAGAGGAAGGGGCATACCCGTGGCTGGAGCAGCTGGATGGTTATGATTTGCTGCTGCTGGATCTCCCCCGCTCCCAGCGGATCCCCCACCTCGATCGCTACTTAACCGTGGTCAACGCCGATGCCAACTGCCACGTGCGTCTCTATCAACATGAGTTTGTGCCAAATGAGCAGGTGCTGGTGACCCAGTTCACCAGTCGCCGCGCCCTGCAACAGGATCTGCTCGAGCTGTGGTTGGACGGTGGCGTGCCCTTGCTCAGTATCCGCCTGCATCGGGATGAGGCCATGGCTGAGTCCCTGGCTGCCAAGCAGCCGGTGGGTCAATACCAGCCCGAGAGCCTGATCGCCAGTGAGCTGGTTGCCTTGGCTCACTGGTGCCTGGAGTCGATATGATGGCGCCTCGTTGGTTGACGCCTCACGCCGGACACTGGTTGCGGCTGCGCTATCGCTGGCTGCGCTGGCGAGGGGCGTCCCGCCTGGGGGCCATGGGGCTGAGCATGGGCTGGTTGCTGGCTTGGGCTCTGCTGCCGCTGGAGCGCTCCAACTGGCAACTGATCATGGCTCATGGCCGCGATCTCTTTCCCCACCTGGATCGCCCCCGTTTCGGTGATCCACTCCGGGTGGTGCTTCAGGTCATCTGGCTGCTGATCTGCCGCCCCGAGCCGCGTCCTTTCCAGTGGCCCGCCTCCTGGCGCCGCCTCTGGTTGCGCGCAACCACCGCTCTTTCCGAGCTATTGCGAAAACCCGAAGTGGTGGGGATCCGTACCGAACGCGAGGCGCCTCGCGCCGCTCGCTGGCAGAGCGTGGCGCTTTGTGTGGCGGCGGGCTTGCTCTCTCTGCTTTGCATCACCCAGCCCTTCGATCTCGAATCCCAGTTGATCTTTGTGCTGCTGTTGGCCGCCATGGCCTGGGTGCTGCGTGCGGTACCAGGTCGTTATCCCATGCTGATGATGATGGTGCTCTCGCTCACCGTCTCCTGCCGTTATATCTGGTGGCGCTACACCGCCACCCTGGACTGGCTCGATCCCATGAGCCTGTTTTGTGGCATGTTGTTGCTGTTTGCCGAGACCTATGCCTGGGTGGTGTTGGTGCTCGGCTATTGGCAGACCGCGTGGCCATTGCACCGCCCTCCTGCCCGGCTGCCGGATGATCCTTCGACCTGGCCGTGTGTGGATCTCATGATCCCCACCTACAACGAGGATCTCTCCATCGTGAAAGGCACCGTCTATGCGGCGCTGGCGCTGGACTGGCCCAAGGAGAAGCTCTCTATCTGGCTGCTCGACGACGGGGGGCGCGAGGAGTTTCGTCAGTTTGCCGAGGATGCGGGGATCCGTTATGTCGCCCGCACCACCCACGAGCATGCCAAGGCGGGCAACATTAATAACGCCTTGCGTCAGGCCACCGGCGATCTGGTGGCCATCTTCGACTGTGACCACTTGCCAACCCGCTCCTTCCTGCAGATGACGGTCGGCTGGTTCTACAAGGATCCGAAGCTCGGGGTGGTTCAGACGCCGCACCACTTCTTCTCCGCCGACCCGTTTGAGCGCAACTTGCAGCGTTTTCGCAAGATGCCCAACGAAGGGGCCCTCTTCTATGGTCTGGTGCAAGATGGCAACGATATGTGGGATGCCACCTTCTTCTGTGGCTCTTGCGCCGTCATCAAGCGGTCGGCCCTCAACCAGATTGGCGGTATCGCCGTTGAGACGGTGACCGAAGATGCCCATACCTCGCTACGGCTGCACCGGCTCGGCTATACCTCGGCTTACATTCGTATTCCCCAGGCGGCCGGGCTGGCAACCGAGAGCCTCTCTGCCCACATTGGCCAGCGCATTCGCTGGGCGCGCGGCATGGTGCAGATCCTGCGCCTCGACAATCCGCTGTTTGGCAAGGGCATGAGCCTGGGCCAGCGTCTGTGCTACTTCAATGCCATGCTGCACTTCCTGTCGGGGATCCCGCGTCTCATCTTCCTGACGGCGCCGCTCGCCTTCCTGATCCTGCATGCCTACATCATCTATGCCCCTGCGGTGCTCATCGCGCTCTACATGTTGCCGCATATCTTCCACAGCTCTATCACCAACTCCAGAATCCAGGGGAAGGTGCGCCACTCCTTCTGGGGCGAGGTCTATGAGACGGTGCTGGCCTGGTACATAGCCCGGCCGACCACGGTGGCCCTGTTTGCTCCCCACAAGGGGACGTTTAACGTGACGGCCAAGGGGGGGCTGACTGAGGAGGTCTATCTGGATCTCGGCGTCTCTCGCCCCTATCTGGTGCTGGTGTTGCTCAATGTGGCCGGCCTGGGATTTGGGATCTGGCGCATCTTCTACGGTCTGGCTGACGAGGTGCCGACCGTGCTGCTCAGTATGCTGTGGACCCTCTACAACCTGACCATACTGGGCGGGGCACTGGCGGTGGCGTTTGAGTCACGCCAGGTGCGCACCAACCCCCGCGTCGAGATGACGATGCCGGCGGCTATCAAGCTCGCCAGCGGGCATATCTATCCCTGCACCCTGAAGGACTACTCCAACGGCGGGGTCGGTGTCGAGCTGGCGGCCAAGCTGCCGTTGCAGGGCAAGGAGCGGGTCTGGCTGCTGCTGCGCCATGGTCAGCGCGAGGCCGCCTTCCCCGCCAAGGTGCAGCGCGCCTTTGATTGCAAGCTGGGGCTGGAACTTGACCCCATGGACAAGGATCAGCACATCGCCTTCATTCAGTGCACCTTTGCCCGGGCCGATACCTGGTCACTGTGGCAGAAACGTCTGAGCAAGGATCGCCCGCTGCACAGTCTTGTCGACATCACCTTGCTGGGGTGGAGCGCCTACTGGCGCCTGCTCAGAGCCTCCCCGGTAGGGCGTATCTGTATTGTTTTTGAGAAGCTGGGTCGCTGGCTGCTCTCGTTTGTTCCACGTCGCGTCTCACCGGATTTCCGGTATCAGGCTCCGACCTCACAGATAGTGAAAGGATGATGAAACTACAACGCTATCTAATCCCTAGCCTGCTGATGACACAGTGTGCGGTGGCGGCAGAGTCGCAACCGACTGTCTCGGAGACAGGGCCACTGCCCCCGTTTCCTGCACCGATCCGCACTCAAACGCTGACTCTGGAACAGCTGGCAGCCGCACCGGGCACCCTCTCATTGCGAGGGATGTCCCCGGAAGGTCTGGCTGATTTCACCGTTCGTCGTGACGAAGTGGTGACGAACGCCGCTCTGGCGGTGGACTACACCCCGTCCCCCTCGCTGCAACCGCTCATCTCCCAGCTTAAGGTCTATTTCAATGACGAGCTGATGGGGGTCACTGCCTTCCGGCAAGAGCAGATGGGGCAGCGCAGTCATGCCGACTTCGAGCTGGACCCGCGTTACGCCAAGGATTTCAACCGTCTCAGATTCAACTTCATCGGCCACTACCCGGCGGCGTGTGAAAACCCAGCCAGTGAGACCCTGTGGCTCAACGTGAATCGTGACACCAAGCTGACGTTGCAACTACAGACGCTACCGGTGCGCAACGAGCTCTCGTTCTTCCCCATGCCGTTCCTCGATACCCAGGATCACGGCAAGCTGGAGCTGCCCATGGTGTTTGCCGGTCAGCCCTCCTTGACCGAACAAAAGGCCGCGGCGGTGTTGGCCTCCTGGTTCGGGGTACAGGCCCAATGGCGTGGGCAGCACTTCCCGGTGGCCTTCAACCAGGTGCCCGAGCGCAACAGCGTGGTCTTCGCCACCAATGAGTCGCGTCCTGCCTTCCTGGGGGACTACCCCAAGGTGAAGGGGCCGACCATCGACATGATCAGTACCCCCGACAACCCTTACGTCAAGTTGCTGCTGGTGCTGGGGCGTGATGACGAAGATCTGCTGACGGCGACCCGCGCCCTGGCCCAAGGCAATGTGCTGCTGCGTGGCCAGAGTGTCTTGGTCGAAGAGTTCAAGCCGCTGGCGCCGCGCCAGCCCTATGACGCGCCAAACTGGGTGCGCCTCGACCGGCCGGTACGCTTCGGCGAACTGATTGACTACCCGAACCAGCTGCAAGCGGCGGGCCGTAACCTGTGGCCGCTCAGCCTGACCCTGCGTCTGCCGCCGGATCTCTACATCATCGGCTCCCAGGGGCTGCGGCTGGATCTGAAGTATCACTACACCTCACCGACGACCCGCGATGGCTCGCGACTGGACGTCTCCATCAACGATCAGTTCATGAAGTCCTACTCGTTGCCGCCCGATGACATTCAGGGCGAGCAGCTGATCAGCCTGCCGCTGTGGCTGTTTGGGGATGGTGATGAGCGGGTGCTGCGCATGCCGGGCCTCAAGACGGGGCAACCCAACCGCCTTGGTTTTTCGTTTGCATATGCCCAGCAGTTTTTGGGGGGAAGTTCCGGTGGGAGTTGCAGCATGACCATGCCCACTGGTCAGCAGGTGCGCATCGATGACAACTCGACCATCGATGTCACCGGTTATCGCCACTTCCTCGAGATGCCGAATCTGCGCGCCTTTGCCGGTGCCGGTTTCCCGTTCAGCCGACTGGCCGATCTCTCTGAAACCCAGGTCGTCATGCCTGCCAAGCCGCTGCCAGCGCAGATTACCACCCTGCTCGATACGGTCGGAGCCATCGGTGCCGAGACCGGTTATCCGACACTGGCGCTGCAACTGGCCGATGATTGGGCCAAGGTACGCGATGCGGATCTCGACACCTTGCTGATCGGTACGCTGCCCACCGAATTTCGTGGTGATGCCGAGCCCGATGCCCTGCTCGAGCTGACCCGCAGCTGGGTCAATCAGCCCATGCAGCCGCTTGGCAATGAGTTCCAGCGCTCCTTGGGCGATCGCAAAGCCGAGGCCCGGGTGGGGATGCGCGGCAATACCGCCATCGCCGCCATTTTGGGGGTGCAGTCGCCAAGCCACGAGCAGCGTAGCGTCGTCGCCCTGCTCGCCGACAGCGACAGCGGCGTCAAGCTGCTCAACGACGCGATGCAGACCCCGACCCTGCGCGATCAGGTGGCGGGCTCGGTCGCGATCGTCCGCGAAGCAGGCGTGACCAGCCTGGATGTGGGCAAGCGCTATGAGGTCGGTAACCTGCCTTGGTGGGAGAAGCTGTGGCACCGCTTTGCCAATCACCCCGTCTATCTGGCCATGGTGGCCCTGATCAGCATGTTGTTGCTGGGGTGGGGTCTGCGGGTTCTGCTGGCGGGCATCAGTCGCCGTCGCCTGAAGGAAGAGTAAGAATGAACATGATGAAAACCCTCTGTGGTGGCCTGCTGTTGTGGGCCCTCTCCATGCTGCCGGCCATGGCGGATTGCGACTGGCCCGAGTGGCAGCGTTTCAAGCAGGACTACATCAGCGAGGATGGCCGGGTCATTGACCCGGCGGGTGGCAAGCGCATCACCACCTCGGAGGGGCAGAGTTACGGCCTCTTCTTTGCCTTGGTCAATAACGACAAGGAGACCTTCGAGCGCCTGTTGCAGTGGACTGAACTGCAGCTCTCGCGCGGCGATCTGACCGGTTTTCTGCCGGCCTGGCTGTGGGGAGAGCACCCGGATGGCAGTTGGGGCGTGCTCGATGAGAACAGTGCCTCCGATTCTGACTTGTGGATCGCCTACACCCTGCTTGAGGCTGGCCGCCTGTGGGACAACCACAGTTATGAAGCGGTCGGCACCATGCTGCTGCGCCGGGTCGCCCGTGAAGAGGTGGCCAGATTGCCTGGTCTCGGCCCCATCGCCTTGCCGGGGGCCCACGGTTTTGCAGGAGAGGGGCGCTGGACGCTGAATCCCAGCTATCTGCCGCCTCAGTTGCTGGCCCGTTTCGAGCCGATGCTCGGCCCCTGGAAGGAGATGCGGGCTCTGCTGCCGCGTTTCCTCGGCGAGAGCGCGCCCAAGGGATTTGCCCCCGACTGGATCGACTGGAGTGGCACTGCCGGCTGGCAGGTGAGCGAAGGCAAGGGGCCGCTCGGCGGCTATGACGCCATCCGGGTTTATCTGTGGATCGGCATGCTGAGCGATGAGGACCCGGCCAAGGAGGCCCTGCTGCAACACTACGCGCCCATGCGCACCCTGCTGGCAGAGGGCAAGGTGCCCGAGAAGGTCGACGCCCAGACGGGCCAGGTCAGCAGCTGGGGTGGCCATGGTTTTGCCGCGGCGCTGCTCCCCTTGATGCAGGGACAACCTGGGCTGGAGACGCTGCGTGAGCAGGTGCGCCAGCAAGGCATGGATGCCGATGCCTACTTTGGCAGTGTGCTGACGCTGTTCGGGTCTGGCTGGGATCAAGGACGCTATCGTTTCGCCGCCGACGGTACCCTGGTGCCGAACTGGAGCGCAACATGCCAAGACGTACACTGACCGCCAGCTTACTGCTGGGGGTGTTGCTGACCGGTCTTCCCGCTCATGGCGCGGTGGAGCCGGTCAGCTGGCTGCTGGAGCAGATCCGCATTGGCGAGGCGACCGGTCGCGAAGATCTGGTCAGCAACTCGCTCTACTCTCTCTCCCTCATCGATGAGGCCCATCCCGAGCTGCTGGCCGCTCAGGCCAGACAGGCGCTGCGCCAGGGCAAGGTGGAGGAGGCCAAGCGGCTGTTGGCACAGCTCGGTCAAGTCGCACCCGACTCGCCACTGTACCGGCAGGGCATGGCCAACCTCGCCTTAAGTGAACCCGCCAAGCGGCAGCAATTGCAGCAGGCGCGCCTGTTGGCCAATGCGGGCCGGCTGGAAGAGGCGCAGGCGCTCTATCAGTCACTGCTGGTCGATGGCTTGGCGCCGAACCTGGAGGTGGCCGTTGAGTATGCCCTGCTGCAAGCCAGGATCCCCGCCCAGCATGCCAAAGGGGTGGCGGCATTGCAGGCGCTGGAGCAGCAGTACCCCGGTCAATCCGGCGTCCGTGCCGGCCTGGCTCGCCAGCTGTTGAACGATGGCCGCAACCAGGAGGCGTTTGCCATTCTGGGCAAGATGGCGCAGAGCCCGAGCAGCCGGGGAGAGGCCGCAGACATCTGGCTGGCGGCCATCAAGGAGATGCCGGTCGGAGCGCAGAGCATTAAGGCGCTCGAGCAGTACATAGTGACCTTTGGCAGCGGTGACAATGTGAGCGAGGCGCAGACCTTGCTGGCCGATTATGAGAGCAAGTGGGCATCTCCGGCCTTTCGCTCACGCCAGCAGGCGCTGGAGCGACGCGAGAGCGGGACGGCCTCGGTGGCCGAGCTGCAACGAGCCCTGGCCCAGAATCCGAGCGATACCGAGTTGATGGGCGTCCTGGGGGAGGCCTATTCCCGCAACAACCAGCGGGCACTGGCGATCGCCCAGTTCGAGAAGGTGCTGCGTCAGAGTGACGTGAAAGACCCGGGCAAGTGGCAGGGGTTGCTCGATACCAACCGTTATTGGCTGCTGCTCGAGCAGGCGGACAAGGCCCAAGAGAAGGGGGATCTTGACCGTGCACAGAGCCTGTATCAGCAGGCACTGCGCCTCGATGGGCGCGAGCCGGAGGGGTGGCTCGGGCTGGGCGATCTCCAGCTCGCCCGTGGCAACAAGGCGGAGGCTGAACGCACCTATCGCAAGGTGCTCTCTCTTGAGCCCGGTAACGAGCGCGCCTTGCGCCGACTGTTTGATCTCTACCGGGAAGAGGACCCGGCCAAGGCGCTGGCCTTCATCGAGCAGACCCGTAGTCGCAACCTGGCTTCACTCGGTCACGACTTGAAGGCCGAACTGCTGCAACAGGAGGCCGACCTGCTGGAGCAGCAGGGGAATTTGGACGCCGCCCTGGCCAAGCGCCGGCAGGCGCTGGCCATGCAGCCGCAGGATGTCTGGCTGGCCTATCGCACCGCCAATCTGCTGGCGGCGACCGGCCATCCCGAGCAGGGTGAAAAACTACTGCGCGATCGCCTCGCCGCCACTCCACGCGACACCACACTGCGTTACGCCACCGCGCTCTATCTGTCCGGGCAGGACAAGGACAGCGAGGCTCGTACTCTGCTGGCCGCTGAGCCGGCCAGCGGCTGGAGCGAGAAGATGCATGAACTCGACGCCAGGCTGGCCCGTGGCGCCAGGTTCGATGAGGCGCGCCGCCTGCGTGCGGCCGGTGACGAGGCGGCGGCCGAGCAGTTGCTGGCCGAGCTGCTGCCTGATGAGCGGGCGCTGCGGATGCTGGCGGAGTGGGCCCAGGAGCGGGGTGAATGGCAAGTGGCCGAGCAGCATTACCGCACCCTGCTGGAGAAGGATCCGGATGATCCGCAAACCCGCCTCAGCATGGCCAGGCTACTGCTGGCCAAGGGCGATCGTGCTGGCGCCCGCAGCTATCTGCCGGCTTGGCCGGTCTCGTCGCTGCCGGGTGGTCAGGCCAACTTCTATCGGCAGGTTGCCAATCTCTACCATGAGCTGGGGGATGAGCAGACGGCGAACGCCATCTTTGATGCCCTCTCGACCGAGGTGGCGCGCCAACCGGCCTCCGAGGCGTCGGCCCTGTTCTGGCGCGATGCGGCTCGTCAGCGTTTCGCGCAAGGGGACAACGAGGGGGCGCTGGCCTTCGATCGCAAGGCGCTGACCGCCGCAGGGCTGGCGCCGCGCGAGGATATCGACGATGCCTCACTGACCCGGATTGGCCGTGCCAGAGAAGGGGAGGGGTGGCTCGCCGCCGGGCTGCGCAGCGATCTCGACAAGCACTATCGCCAGAGTCAGACCACGGTGTCGCTCGACAGCGATTATTGGGGCGACAAGGGCACGGGCGGGATCTCGGATCTGCGCGCCCTGACCCAGATGTTGCAACTCGATACGCCGCTGGCGGCGGGGCGGGCCTTCGGCCGTCTGGAGTGGGTGCACCTGGATGCCGGCTCGTTTGCGGACTCCCCTTATCGCGAGAAGTTCGGCACCTGCTATCAGCGCGATTGTTACGGCGATGAGCAACAAAAGAGCGACGGGGTCACGCTGGCGGCGGGTTGGGCCAACGAACGCGTCGCCTTCGATCTCGGTACCACTCCGCTTGGCTTCGAGGTGGTGGACTGGGTCGGTGGTGCCAGCGTCAAGAGCGACTGGCACGATTTTGGTTTTACCTTTACGGCCTCGCGCCGGCCGATCAGCAGCTCGCTGCTCTCCTATGCCGGCACCGTCGATCCCGGTACCGGCATCCGTTGGGGCGGGGTCAGGGCCAACGGCGTGCGCGTCGATGTCAGCCACGATCTGGGCGGCGCGGTCGGTTACTGGGGCAGCCTGCAACAGCATCTGCTGACCGGTGAGAATGTGGAGGATAACTGGCGTACCCGCCTGATGGGGGGCACCTACTACAAGGTGGTCAACGAGGAGCATCGCCGGGTCAGCGTCGGTCTGAGCAGCATGCTGTGGCGTTTCCAGCACGACCTGAGTGCCTACACCCTAGGGCAGGGGGGCTACTACAGCCCGCAGCGTTACTTCTCGCTGGCGGTGCCGGTCAACTACCGGCAGCGAACCCCGGACTGGTCGTGGGAGCTGGGGGGCTCGGTCTCCTGGTCGGCTTCCAAGACCGATGACGAGCGGCGTTATCCGCTGCAAGGGCTGATCCCGACGTCACTGCCGGATCGGGATGCGCTGGAGGAGGGGAGCAGCAGTACCGGCTTTGGTTATACCCTCAACGCCCTGGTGGAGCATCGGTTGACCGACCACTGGCGAGTCGGCGGGCGGGTCGACATCCAGCAGGCGGATGACTATGCGCCGAGCCACTTCCTGCTCTACCTGCGCTACACCTTCAAGCCGTGGCAGGGCGATCTCGACATGCCGCCACAGCCGCTGACCCCTTACGCAGACTTCGATTGACCCAACGCCCGGCAATGCCGGGCGTTTTTTTTGCCCCTTATTTTAAGTAAGAGCGCAGCACCCGGCTGAGCTGCTCGAGATCCTGCTGGCGTTGCTCCTGGCTGGCCGCTTCATCCATCAGGTGCTCGCGCATGTGCCCTTCCAGCACCTCCATCATCAGACCGTTGACGGCGCCGCGGATGGCTGCGATCTGTTGCAAGATGGCGCCGCACTCCCCCCCTTGCTCGAGGGCCTGCTCGAGGGCGCCGGCCTGACCACGGATCCGGCGTACCCGGGCCAGCAGCTTCTTCTTGTCGTGGATGGTGTGGGACATCTAGGCGCTCCAGTGGCGTGAGAGTATACTGGGGGGGAGTATATTTCATGAGACTGGAGTCGCCAACATGCATGCCCACCCCTTCCCTTGTTATGCCCCCTTGGTCAATGAGGGGAACCCCCTGGCCGAGCGTAAGACCCGCTGGGCCGTGTTGCTCACCCTGGTCATGATGGTGGCCGAGATCGGTGGTGGTTGGTGGTTTAACTCGATGGCGCTGCTGGCCGACGGCTGGCACATGAGCTCCCATGCTCTGGCGCTCGGGTTGGCGATCCTCGCCTATCGGGCGGCTCGTCACTTCGCCCGTGACCACAGGTTCAGCTTCGGAACTTGGAAGATCGAGGTGTTAGGCGGTTTTACCAGTGCACTGATGCTGGTGGGGGTGGCGCTGCTGATGCTGGTGGAGTCCACCGAGCGGCTGCTCAATCCGAGTGCGATCCAGTACCAGCAGGCGATCGCGGTGGCGCTGCTCGGCTTGCTCGTCAATCTGGCCTGCGCCTGGCTGCTCAAGGATGATCATCACCACGGCCACGATCATTCGCACAGTCATGATCATCACCATGAGCATGAGCATGAGGATCTGAACCTCAGGGCTGCCTACATCCATGTGCTGGCCGATGCCGCCACCTCAGTGCTGGCGATCATCGCCCTGTGTGGCGGCCTGTGGTGGGGCGCCAGCTGGCTCGATCCTGTGATGGGGCTCGTCGGTGCGGCCCTGGTCGGGATCTGGGCGGTGGGGCTGCTGCGCCAGACCGGGCGGGTACTGCTCGATGCCGAGATGGATGCGCCTGTCGTGGAGGAGATCCGTGAGATCGTGGCCGCGGCGCCAGAAGGGGCCACCCTGCGCGATCTGCATGTCTGGCGGGTCGGACAGGCCCGTTATGTCTGCATGCTTTCGCTGCGTACCGAGCAGCCGCTGAGCGCCGACGAGATGCGGCGGCGGCTCTCGATACATGAGGAGCTGGCGCACATCACGGTCGAGATCAGCCCGCAGGGGGAAGATGGTGCAGTGCTGCCAGCAACAGCCTGAGCAGCAGCGCTGGCGGGTCGTCGAGCAGATGGCCCGCCTCCAGTTGCAACCGCCCGTCCGCATGCAGGGTGAGCGCGGCCAGCACCTGGCTGCGCTCATCGCGGATCTGCAGGTGCCCGAGCAGCTCGCCGCTGGTACTGGGGCGGCATTGCAGCACCAGCCAGCGTGACTCGCCGAGCAGGCTGAATTGCCGCGACTGGGAGGGCTCGTCCTCGTAGTCGGGCCAGCTCAGCCAGCCGTATTGCCCGCAGAGGCTGCCCGCCTCAATGCAGAAATGGCTAAACAGGCGCTGTAGCGCCGCATACTCCTGGTCCAGGCGCTCGGCCTGCTCCTGATATTTGTTCATCGCCCCTCCTACTGCTTTCATGCAGCATCCCTCTTCCCTGCAGCAAGTCTGTGACCTGACTCGAGTTTTTATTACAAAAGAATTACAAGGTTCCCTTGAAAAAGGTTTCAGTCACGTTCGTCCTCACTGGCTCTGACTAGTATGGGCGCTATCCCGAGCCGGTCGTTTCAGGCGCGGGCGGACACACAGATCCGACGACAAACTACAGCGGGAATTACAACGACATGGATATGAAAAAAACCAAGGTGGCACTGGCGACAGTGTCACTGCTTGCCTTATTGGCAGGCTGTAATGGCAGCTCCTCCAGCAGTAACGGAGGCCAGACTGATGATCCCCAAGCCCATCTTCCTCAAGTCACCCCCCCCAGTGAAGCGCTGACCGCCGGCGACAACGAAGCGGTGATCTCCTATGTAAACACCTCCAGCTTCGCCGCACGTGGTGTCGACGCCGCCTACGCCGACTGGAGCCTGCACCTGTGGAACAACGAGGCCTGCTCCTCGACCGATCCGACCGGACTCAACAGCGGTTGGGATGACAAGTCCAAAACCCCGGCGACCTCCGATAGCTTTGGCCCCACCTGGGTGGTACCGCTGGCCAAGCTGGAAGGTTGCATCAACTTCATCGCCCGTAACAGCGACCTCGGTAACCTGACCGGCCAGGACATGAAGCTCGACTTCGTCGAGCACCCTGACCGCACCATCGCCATCGTGGCGGGCAAGGGCACCATCTACGGCAGCCGCGCCGAGGCGTTCACCGCCTCCTTCGGGGTGGCTGGCGCCAGCGCTCACCTCATCGACGACAACACCCTGATCTGGGAAGGGGGCAAGGGCCAGCCGCTGGTTCGCCTCTACTACAGCGAATCCGGTACCATCCAGGCCAACAGCGAAGGGGTGTTTGACTTCCCCTACATCAAACTCAACGCCACCGAGCTGAGCGAGGCCCAGCAGGCCAAGTACCCGCATCTCAAGGGCAAGGCCGCCTTCCGTCTGCCGGCTGACCAGGATCTCAAGGGCATGCTCAAGGGCGAGCTGGTGGCTATCGCCACCGACGCCAACGGTGTCCTGCAGTCCGCCACCCTGGTGCAAAGCGCCGGTGCCCTCGACGCCCTCTACTCGGATGCCGCCAAGGCGCTCCAGTACGGCGCCGTGGTCGATGGCAGCAAGGTGCAGTTCCGCGTCTGGGCGCCGACCGCCAAGTCGGTCAAGCTGGCACTCTATGACGCCAACCACCAGAAGAGCGGCGATGTGGCCATGACCTTCGACAGCGCCAGCGGTAGCTGGTGCTATGAAGGCGGCAGCGACCTGATCGGTCAGTACTATCGCTACGACATGGAGGTCTACCACCCGGTCAGCCGTAAGGTTGAGCACTATGAGGTGACTGACCCCTACTCACTGAGCCTGGCGATGAACTCCGAGTTCAGTCAGGTGGTGGATCTCAACGATCCTGATCTCAAGCCCGCCGGTTGGGACAGCCTCAAGGCACCGCACAGCCAGGCCAATCCAGCCGACATCGTCATCTATGAGGCGCACGTGCGTGACCTCACCGGTAACGATGAGTCCACCCCGGCTGAGCATCGCGGCAAGTTCGTCGG
Organism: Aeromonas simiae; assembly: GCF_000820125.1. Classification (GTDB taxonomy): domain Bacteria; phylum Pseudomonadota; class Gammaproteobacteria; order Enterobacterales; family Aeromonadaceae; genus Aeromonas; species Aeromonas simiae. The sequence continues at coordinate 96,137 of NZ_CDBY01000036.1, forward strand.
CCTGACCGAAGGCGAGAGCAAGCCGGTACAGCACCTGAAGTCGCTGGCCAAGTCCGGCGTCAGCCACCTGCACCTGCTGCCGGTGTTCGACATCGCCACCGTCAACGAGGATCCGGCCAAGGTGGCCAACCTCAGCGACGACTTCAGCAAGCTGTGCGAGGTCAACCCGGATGTGAAGAGCTCCAGCTTCTCCGGTTATTGTGGCGGCGGCCAGACGGTCGGCCAGGTACTCGAGAGCCTGGACCCCAGCAGCAACCAAGCCCAGTCGCTGTATAGCTATATCCGTGGCTTCGACTCCTTCAACTGGGGTTATGACCCCTACCACTACACGGTGCCGGAAGGCTCCTATGCTACCGATGCCGAGGGCACGGCCCGGATCAAGGAGTTCCGCGAGATGGTCATGGCCATCAAGCAGAACATCGGCATGAACGTGGTGATGGACGTGGTCTACAACCACACCAATGAGGCCGGTCTTGGCAACAAGTCTGTGCTCGACAAGATTGTGCCCTGGTACTACCAGCGCCTGAACCCGGAAACCGGCTCGGTCGAAACCTCCACCTGCTGCTCCAACACGGCGCCGGAACACGCCATGTTCGCCAAGCTGATGGACGACTCCCTGGTGACCTGGGCTAGTGACTATAAGATCGATGCCTTCCGCTTCGACCTGATGGGTCACCACCCCAAGGCGCAGATGGTTGAAGCGCTGGCCGCGGTGAAGAAAGTCAATCCCGAGATGTACTTCTACGGTGAAGGCTGGAACTTCGGTGAAGTGCAAGATGACGCCCGCTTCGAGCAGGCGACCCAGAAGCACTTGGCCGGCACCGGCATCGGCTCCTTCTCCGATCGCCTGCGTGACGCGGTGCGCGGTGGTAGCCCGTTCGATGGTGGCGACGCCATCCGTGAAACTCAGGGCTTCGGTAACGGCGCCTTCGTCGACCCGAACGAAACCAACAAGGTGGATGAAGCCACGGCACTGCATCAGGCTGACCTGGTTCGCCTTGGCATGGCCGGTAACCTCAAGGATTTCATCCTGACCGACAAGGATGGCATGCCGCGTAAGGGTAGCGACATCGACTACAACGGTCAGGCCGCCGGTTACGCTCAGGACCCGACCGAAATCCAGAACTATGTCGACAAGCACGACAACCAGACCCTGTTCGATAACCTGGTCTACAAGGCGCCGGCAGGGGCTGATCTGGTGCGGATGCAGGGCGTTTCGCTGGCCACCGCCATGCTGGGTCAAGCCATCCCCTTCACCCACGCCGGTGTTGAACTGCTGCGCTCCAAGTCCATGGAACGCGACAGCTATGACTCAGGTGACTGGTACAACAAGGTCGACTACACGCTGCAAGACAACAACTTCAACAAGGGGTTGCCGCGCAGTGACAAGGATGGTGACAACTATCCGTTGATCGAGAAGGTGCTTGGCCAGCATAGCAAGCCGGCCCCGGCTGACATGACCACCATGGTGAGCTTCTACCAGGAGCTGGCCGAGCTGCGTCAATCCTCCCGCCTGCTGCGTCTTGGCAGCGGTGCCGAGGTGATCAAGCGGGTCGACTTCCGCAACACTGGGCCTGAGCAGGTTCCGGGTCTCATCGTGATGAGCGTGGATGACGGCGTCAAGGCGGGCTCCGATCTGGATCAGACTATCGATGGCCTGGTGGTGATGATCAACGCTACCAACGCGTCTCAGAGCATCGGTGACTTCCGCGATGGTGACGACAATCCGATCGATCTCAGCGGCATGGTGTTGAGTTCGGCTCACCGCGACAGCGACAGTATCGCCAAGGATGCCGTCGTCAGCGGCGGCAAGCTCACCCTGGGCCCCTGGTCTGCGGCCGTGTTTGTCAAACCGCAGGTGGGTGCACAAGGCAGCGGCCTGCCGGTCAGCAAGAAGGTGGATCTGAGCACGGTACCGCCGTTTGGTGAGACTGAGCTGTTTGTCCGCGGTCTGCTCGGTGAGTGGGGGGCCGTCAACCAGATGAGCTTCACCGGTAACTTCATGTACGAGTTCACTACTGAGGTGACCGACGAGCAGCTGGCGAGCACCACCCTGAAGATTGCCGATGCCGACTGGAGTCTGGCTAACTACGGTAAGTGCAGCGATAGCGATACCCTGCAACTGGGGGCGGCGCTCACCCTGTGTCCTAATGGCAACGATGTGCCGTTTGAAATCACCAAGGCGGGCACCTACAAGTTCGTGTTCACTGCGATGAACAAGGACAAGCCGACCTTAAGCGTCAGCTACACCGAGCCGCTGCAGAGCTGCAAGGTGCTCGACACCGTGGCGGGTGATCCGCTTGGCTATCCGCTCTTTGTGCGCGGCAGCTTGAGCGATTGGAATCCGAAGCCGGAGTACCAGCTGAGCTACAAGGGGATGGACGGTGATCTGGCCATCTACCAGGCCGTGTTCAACTACAATGGCAGCTTCGACTTCAAGTTTGCCAATGACGACGGCAGCTGGACCAAGCAGTTCTTCGTCAAGGACGCGGGCGGCAAGCTGATTGCCCTGGAGCCGGAGCAGTTCTATCCGCTGCAGCATGGCGATGGTGGCATGGGTAACAACAGCGTGACCCTGGATAACGGTCTGTGGAGCTTCCTGCTCAAGATCGATCCGAGCAAGGCCTCCGGTGAGGTTGGTTCGATGATCATCCAGGAGTGCAGTGCCAAGTAATTCGCTTGGGCCCTGGCAGTTGACTCGGCACTGCCAGGGTGGAATTCCTCCCTTGCCAAGGGGCGGAATAACACCGAGAGAGTAATAAAAGCGCGGCTCTGCCGCGCTTTATTTTTTGTTTAAGAAAACGGGGAAACTGGTCGCTCTGTCTTGTCTAAAGTAAATATCTGTTATCTGCGGGTCAGCACCCGCCATGCCGAGTATGCACAAATGACCCAAGAGATCATGAAATTTGCCATCGATGATGGCTCCACCAACGTCAAGGCCAGCTGGATCGAGAACGGGATCCTCAAGACAGTGGTGTCCCCCAACTCGTTTCGCAAAGATTGGAAGAGCGCGGCCCTGCTGCGTGGGCAGAAGGTGTTCAACTACACCATAGGCACCACCAAGTACACCTACGACGCCACCTCCGACAAGGCGCTCTCCACCACCCATATCGAGTATCAGTACGACGATCTCAACTTGCTGGCGGTGCATCATGCCCTGCTGCAAAGCGGTCTCGAGCCCCGCCCGGTTTCCCTGGTGGTGACGCTGCCCATCACCGAGTTCTACAACCCGGACGACTGCCAGCGTAATGAAGCCAAGATTGAGGCCAAGCGTCGCAATCTGATGCGCGACATCGAACTCAACAAAGGCGAGTTGTTCCAGATCGTGGAGGTCGAAGTCATGCCCGAGAGCCTGCCGGCGGCCCTCTCTCACCTGCTGAGCGCCAATTGCAGCGAGTTCACCAAGTCGCTGGTGATCGACTGTGGTGGCACCACCCTCGACATGGGGGTGATCGTGGGTGAGTTCGACGATGTCTCGGCCATCTACGGTAACAACGAGATCGGCGTCGCCATGGTCACCGATGCGGCGCGCAAGGCGCTGGCTGCGGCTGACAGTGACTCCAGCTATTTGGTGGCCAACGAGCTGATCAAGCGCCGTCACGACATGAGCTTCGTGCAGAGCGTGGTCAACGACGAGTCGCGCATCCCCGAGATCCTGCAACGCATCGAGACCAAGATCCGTGAGCTGGGGGATCAGGTCGCCTACGAGGCGAAGAAGTTCGCCAAGCACCCGAACCGGGTCTATCTGGTTGGCGGCGGTGCGCCGCTGATCGAGGGGGCGATCCGTGAGGCCTATGCCACCTTGGGGGAGCGGGTCGTGATGGTGGAGAATCCGCAGAGCGCCCTCTCGCGCGAGATCTGTCTCTATCATGCCCAGCAGCCGGCCAGCGCGATCGCTGAGCCGGTGCTGCTTGAGGTAGGGGAAGATGCATAAGGGACCGGTCAAGCGGATCAATCCCTCTATCCACCTCAATCCAGAGCAGAGTGAGGCGGATCGCCGTGCCATCCTGGCCTTGCAGGAGTGGTATCAAAAGCTGCGCCAGAGTGACAGTGAACGCGACTCCATTAACGTGGCGATGCGCACCTTCCATCGCAGCGTCTATCTGGCCGGCTTGCGCCTGCATCTACTCAGCCCGCGGCTGTGTCAGCATGTCGCCGAGTCACTGGGGCGCGAGTCACGTTCGTTTCCTGAACTGCTCGCCGAGCTTGGCGAATGCGGGTTGTTGCCCGCCGGTACGGCCATGCCTGGTGTCACGGTTGCGGCGCCGGGGGGAGCAGCAGGAGAGGCCGACTTTTCTTCGCGTCAGTTGGAGCAGCTGGCGGCGCTCATGGGGAGCGCCGGAGAGGGCGCCGCGAGTGGGGCGCTGCTGGCCCAGCTTGAGGCGCAGCGAGGTGAGTTGGCGGAGCTGCGCGCCATGCTGGCCTCATCCTCACCGGCCCAGGCCGCTCAAGGGAGCCAAGGGGATGGCGCCGCCTTGCTGGCCGCGCAGGGCGCCGAGTTCGAACGCTTGCATCAGGAGTTGGCCCAGTTGCGTACCCTGGCCGAGCAGCAGGCGTTGCAGTTGCAGCAGTTGCGACTGAGCGGGCGCGGCACGGTTACCGAGCCGACCCGCAGCGGGGGCGGCACCGAGGAGGTGCTGCTCGACGACGTTGCCCCGGCGGCAGAAAAGCTGCAACGGGTGCGGCAAAAAGGACTGTTCTGAGCAAAGCGCGTGGCCATGGTCACGCGCTTCTCTTTTAGGGGTTACAGAGCCAGAGCAGGGCTGAGAAGAAGAGCAGATTACCGGCAACGCTCAGCCACAGCGGCAGCTTGTACTCCTTCTTGCTCGACTTGTGGCGCAGGTAGTGGCGGGCCAGCAGGGCGCCCGGCCAGCCGCCGAGCCAGCTCCAGCTGTGCAGGGTGCGCTCCGGCACCCGGCTCCTCTTGAGGCGGGCAGCCCGCTTGTCCCAGGCATAGACGCAGAAGGTGAGCAGGCTCATGACGGCGTAGAGGCCGGCCACCGCCAGCGGCAACATGCCGATGAACGTCAGTAAGGGGAGGGCGGCGAGCTGACTCAAGGCCAGCAGGACGGGAAAGGGCACTGAGATTAGTCTCCTGCGGGGTTGCGACGGGTGGCCTTGATGGCTCCCTTGCGTTTCTTGGCATCGACCCGGCGTCGTTGGGAGGCGCGGGTCGGGCGGGTGGCATGGCGCACCTTGGGGCGTTCGGCCGCCTTGGCGAGCAGGGCGTGCAGCCGGTCGATCGCCTCCTGGCGGTTCATCTCCTGACTGCGATGGGTTTCGGCGCGGATCAAGATGAAGCCGTCATGCACCCGGCTGTCGCGCAGCCGATCCAGCCCCTCTTTGAGATGATCGGAGAGGGTGGGGGAGCTGCGGTAATCGAAGCGCAGCCAGACGGCGGTCTCGGTCTTGTTGACGTGCTGGCCACCGGCGCCTTGGGCGCGCATGGTCTGAAAGGTGAGCTCCTGCCAGGGCAGGGTCAGGCGGGACATGGCTTGCTCCGTTTTGGTGCGTTATCGTGCGGTGATCCAAGATGGTGCGTCGCTTTGGCGCACGGGGTGCCAGATTGGCGCTAGCGACCGGCCATGAGGGGCTCGGCAGACAAGATCCTCCGCGCATCAATAAGTTGGCACAGGAATTGTTTATTGGTTATCCGGACCACCTAAGGATTGGGAGAAACCAGATGAAACTCATCACCGCCATCATCAAGCCCTTCAAACTGGACGACGTGCGCGAGGCCGTCGCACAACTTGGCGTCGAAGGGTTGACTGTATCCGAGGTCAAAGGCTTCGGTCGCCAGAAGGGCCACACCGAATTGTACCGCGGAGCCGAGTATCAGGTCGACTTCCTGCCCAAGGTGAAGCTGGAGATCGCCACCTCTGACGACAACGTGGAGCCGGTGATCGAGGCCATCTGCAAGGCGGCCTACACCGGTAAGATCGGCGATGGCAAGATCTTCGTCTATGACCTGGAGCACGCGGTGCGGATCCGAACTGGCGAGGCCGATGGCGAAGCGCTTTGACGCAGCAGGCGCGGATACGATACCGACCGGATGGCTTGCCGTCCGGTTTTTTTATCTGTGCTGCAATTTTGTGAGACCGCTCTGCGCTTTTGCTTGTGTCTGGTCGGTGAGTGTGCAAAATACAAACGCGAATTATTGCTACTTGCAACTCACACCAGGAACCTGCTGAGATGAAAAAGAGACTGCTGGCATTGACCCTTTGCACCATGGCCGCGCCTTCTGCCTTTGCCGCACAGGAAGTGAACGTCTACTCCAACCGTCAGGATGAGCTGATCAAGCCGATCATCACGCAGTTTGAACGGGAGAGCGGTATCAAGGTGAACCTGGTGTTCGCCAAGGATGGGCTGACCGAGCGCCTGCAACGTGAGGGCAAGTTGACCCCGGCCGATCTGATGCTGACCACCGACATCAGCCGCCTGACCGAGCTGGTGGACAAGGATCTGGTACAACCGGTACAGAGCCCGGTTCTGGAGCAGAACATTCCGGCGGCCCTGCGCGACCCCGACGATCGCTGGTTTGCGCTCACTACCCGGGTGCGGGCCATCTATTCGAGTAAGGATCGTCTGGGCAAGCTCGACGCCATCAGCTACGAGGATCTCGCCAAGCCCGAGTACAAGGGCAAAATCTGTGTGCGCAGCGGCAAGAATGATTACAACGTGGCCCTGGTGGCCTCGATGATTGCCCACCACGGCAAGGCGGATGCCAAGCAGTGGCTGGAAGGGCTCAAGGCCAACCTGGCGCGCAAGCCGCAGGGCAACGACCGGGATCAGGTCAAGGCGATCAAGGACGGGGTGTGTGATCTGTCGCTTGGCAACAGCTACTACCTTGGCAAGATGCTGGCCGATCCGGCCCAGAAGGCTTGGGCGGATGCCGTCTACATCAACTTCCCGAACCAGCAGAACCGTGGTGCCCACGTCAACGTGAGCGGCATGGCCATGACCAAGTTCGCCAAGAACAAGGAGGTCGCGGTCAAGCTGATGGAGTTCCTCTCCGGTGATGAGGCCCAGCATCTGTACGCCGATCTCAACACCGAGTATCCGGTCAAGCCGGGGGTTGAGCGCTCGCCGCTGGTTAAATCCTGGGGGGATTTCAAGGCCGACAGCCTGCCGGTGAGCGATTACGCCAGACTGCGCAAGGATGCCCTGACGCTGCTGGATGAAGTGAAGTTCGATCTGTAAGGTGTGGGGGTTTTTCTCACCCGAGTCAGGAAACCGATGAAGTATTCCGGTTGGATGGCCGGCAGCTGGCTCACGGGTCTGCTGCTGGCCTTGCCCATTGTGGCGCTCTTCTTTTCCGCGCCGTCTGCCGACGGGGCGGTGATCTCGCATCTGGTCGACACCGTACTCGGAACCTATGTGGCCAACACCTTGCTGTTGGTGGTGCTGGTGGTGGCTCTCTCGTTGCTGCTCGGGGTGCCGACCGCCTGGCTGGTGGCCATGTGCCAGGTGCCGGGGCGGCGTGCCCTGGAGTGGGCATTGATCCTGCCCATGGCGATGCCCTCCTATATCGTCGCCTACGTCTATACCGACCTGCTCGACTTCTCCGGCCCGTTGCAGCAGGCCCTGCGCGGCTGGTTCGGGCCGGATCTGCGGCTGCCTGAGATCCGCTCCCTCGGCGGCGCCGCTTGGATGTTGGCGCTGGTGCTCTTTCCCTATATCTACCTGTTGGCCCGCGCCGCGTTTTTGGAGCAGTCGGTGAGCCTGATCCAGTCGAGCCGCCTGCTCGGTTGCTCCCCCTGGCAGAGCTTTACTCGCCTGAGCCTGCCGCTGGCGCGCCCGGCCATCATGGTCGCCGCCTCGCTGGTGGCGATGGAGACGCTGGCCGACTTTGCCACCGTGCACTTTTTTGCCGTCAACACCCTGACCACGGCGGTGTATGACACCTGGCTCGGTTATGGCAGCCTGTCGGCCGCCGCCGCCCTCTCCTGCTTCATGCTGGTGGGGGTGGTGGCGCTGATCGCCCTGGAGCGCTTCAGCCGGCGCCGCCGTCAGGTGTTCCAGAAAGGAACGGGGCAGGAGGCCGCGCTGCGCTACCCGCTCTCGCCGCTGCGCCGCTGGCTGGCTGGCCTCTGGTGCTGGTCACTGGTGCTGGCCGGTTTTGCCCTGCCGTTTGCCATCCTGCTCGGTTATGCCATCGACTACGCCGGCCCCTCGTGGACGCCGGAGTTTGTGCGCTTCTCCGGCAACAGCCTGCTGGTCTCCTCCCTGGTGGCCCTGCTCGCCACCCTGGTGGCGGTGCTGCTGGTGTTTTACCGTCGCCTCGAAGGGGGCGTGCCGAGCCTGATCCCGCTGCGCCTCGCCGCGCTTGGCTATGCCCTGCCGGGTACCGTGCTCGCCATCGGTGTGCTGGTGCCGCTCACCGCCCTCGATTTTGCCCTCAACGATCTTGCCGAGTGGTGGGGGCTAAGCGGCCCTGGGCTGCTCTTCACCGGCACCCTGGCCGCCATCGTGTTCGGCTACCTAGTGCGTTTTTGCGCCATCGCCATCGGCTCGGTGGAGAGCAGCATGGCCAAGGTGGGGCCGAGCCTCGATATGGCGGCGCGCACCCTGGGTGAGAACAGCGCCGGCATGCTGCGCCGGGTACACCTGCCGCTGGTGCGCCGTGGCCTGCTGGCCGGTGCCCTGCTGGTGTTCATCGAGTCGATGAAGGAGCTGCCGGCGGCCCTGCTGCTGCGCCCCTTTAACTTCGAGACCCTGGCCACCCATGTCTATCAATTCGTGTCAGACGAGATGCTCGAGCGCGGCGCGCTCGGCGCTATCGTCATCGTGCTGGTCGGCCTGTTGCCCCTCATCTGGGTCAATCGCTCGCTCGATCGCCACTGATTTGTAAGGAGTTGCCGATGTCTGTGCTTTGCGTCGAACGGGTCAGCTGCCGCTATAACGGCAGCAACGTGCTCGAAGATCTCTCCCTTCATGTCGCGAAGAACGAGATCGTCTGCCTGCTCGGGGCGAGCGGTTGCGGCAAGACCACCCTGCTCAAGGCCATCGTCGGTCTGTTGCCGTTGGCCGCGGGCGCTATTCGCCTCGGTGAGCGCCTACTGGAGGGGGAGGGGAGTGTGGTGGCTCCCGAGGATCGCCAGATCGGCATGATCTTTCAGGATTACGCGCTCTTCCCCCACCTGACGGTGGCGGGCAACATCGCTTTTGGCATCGCGCACCTGCCCGCGCGGGAGCAGGCCGCCGAGGTCGAGCAGGTGCTGGCGCTGGTCAACTTGCAGGGGCTGGCCGACCGCTACCCGCACCAGCTCTCCGGCGGTCAGCAGCAGCGGGTGGCCATCGCCCGCGCTCTGGTGTGCCGGCCACGGCTGATGCTGCTCGACGAGCCCTTCTCCAACATCGACACCCAGGTGCGCATGAAGCTCATCGCCGAGATCCGCACCCTGCTCAAGAGCCGCGGCATCGGCGCCGTGTTTGTCAGCCACAGCAAGGAGGAGGCGTTCGCCTTTGCCGATCGGCTGGCGCTGTTTCGTGCCGGTCACATCGAGCAGGTGGGTGAGCCGGAGCGGCTCTACCGCCGACCCGGCAACCGCTTCGTGGCCGACTTTTTGGGGGCCACCAACTACCTGCCGGCCGAGGGGGTGGATGAGTGGCGCGTCATGACGCCGGTTGGCCCCGTGCAGGGCAGTGAGCCGCACGGTCTGGCATCCGGTCAGCGGGCCGTATTGATGCTGCGACCGCATCAGCTGCGATTGATCCCGGACGAGGCGGGCTGCGAGGTGCGGGAGCAGCAGTTTCTCGGCCACCATTGCAAGGTCACGATCGCCTGTGGTGAGCAACTGCTCGAGGCGAGTTGCAGTGAGCCGCTGCATGCCTCCCGGGTGCGCGTGGACGTCGCCCCCCATCCACTGGTACTGTTTGACCCCGCGCCGTGAATCCCTTGCTCTGGGGCAAGGAATGGGCGGTGCGCCGGCCTATAATGGCCAGACCCATATGACGAGGGAGAAGATATGCAAGCACAACAAGGCATCTGCGCCGAGCCCAACCTGCACGCGCTCTATCTGATGCTCAACCGCACCGGCGATGCGACCGAGCTGGTGGCCCGTCTGGCCAAGGTGCCGACCCTGTGGGAGTCCGTTCAGGCCGATTTTTCCGATGCGCATTTCAGCGGTCTGGTGGCTATCGGCGCCGAGGCCTGGGATTCCCTCTACCCGGCAGCGCGCCCACCCCAGCTGCGCGGTTTCATGGCCCAGTCGGCCAATGGCCAGGAGGCGCCGAGCACGCCGTTTGATCTCTTCGTCCAACTGCGGGCTGATCGCATCGACGTGCTGCACCATGCCGGTCACCGCCTGCTGGCCCTGCTCGATGGGTTGGTGGAGATCGCCGAGGAGCAGCGCGGTTTTCGTAACCTCGACCTGCGCGATCTGACCGGCTTTGTCGATGGCACCGAGAATCCGCAGGGCGATCATCGCCCGGAAGTGGCGCTGGTGGCCGAGGGCGAGTTCGCCGGTGGCTCCTATCTGCACGTGCAGCGCTGGGTGCACAACCTGACCGACTGGCAGCGACTGGCCCTGAAAGAGCAGGAAGACATTATCGGTCGCACCAAGGTCGACAACATCGAGTACGAATCCGAGGACAAACCGCTGACCGCCCACATCAAGCGGGTCAACCTCAAGACCCCCAAGGGGGAGTCGATGGAGATCCTGCGCCAGAGCATGCCGTGGGGCACCATGCGTGAGCAGGGGCTCTATTTCATCTCTTGCTGCCGTACCCCGATGCACTTCAATACCATGCTGGCCAGCATGTACAAGGGCGAGGGCAGTCACTTCGATCACCTGCTGCGTTTCACCCGTGCCGTGACCGGTGCCGCCTTCTTCGCGCCGAGCATCGATTTTCTGCGCCGCGCCGGCCGCTGAGCTGACTCGGACACAAAAAAACCCGGCCTTGGCCGGGTTTTTTCATGGGGAACACACCTCAGGCGGTCTGCTCGAACAGCTCGAGCGCCGACATGTAGAGCTCTTCGACGTCGGTGTCGCTGGTCGGGGTGATGAAGATGGTGTCATCACCGGCAATGGTGCCGAGGATCCCCTCCGCCTTGCCGAGGGAGTCGAGCAGGCGGGCGATCAGCTGCGCGGCGCCGGGGCTGGTGTGGATCACCACCAAGGCGCCGTTGTGGTCGATGTCCAGCACCAGGTTCTTGAGTGGGCTGGAGGTGGTCGGCACCCCCAGCTCCACCGGCAGGCAGTAGACCATCTCCATCTTGGCGTTGCGGGTACGCACCGCACCGAAGCGGCTCAGCATCCGCGATACCTTGGACTGGTTGATGTTTTCGAAACCCATTTCCTGCAAGGCGGCAACAATTTCCGCCTGGGAGCCAAACCGTTCTTCCTTGAGCAGAGCTTTGAAGGCCTTCGCCAGCTTTTCTTGCTTGTCGTTGTGTTTCATTTTGGTCTCGTAGATGAGGAAGTGAGGCCGCCATGGCCGGATCCGGGCGGACCGATTTGCCCGCTTATTCTGCATTCAGAGAGGCTCTGGCGCAAGAAATAGGGGTTTGTTTTGCATATTGATGCAAATATGGCTTGCATCAACCTATCTGGGGACTAAAATCGGAAGCTAATTCTGAAAACTTATTCACTGATAATCTATGGGTATTGAGCTTACCGGTGTCGCCAAGTCGTGGCAGGAACACACCATATTGCAGCAGGTCACGTTTCGCTCCGAGCCCGGAGAAACCCTGGTATTGCTGGGGCCGAGCGGTGCCGGAAAGAGCTCTTTGCTGCGTTTGCTGAATCTGCTCGACGTGCCGGATCAGGGAACCTTGCGCATCGGCGACAGTGCATTTTCTTTCCCGAACACCCTGCCGGCGGCAGAGTTTGCCCGCCAGAGTCAGGCACTGCGCCGCAAGGTGGGCATGGTGTTCCAGCAATACCATCTGTGGCCGCACCTGACCGTGATGGAGAACCTTATCGAGGCGCCGACCAAGGTACTTGGCATGAGTCGTGCTGACGCTATCGACAAGGGACGCTACCTGCTGACCCAGTTGCGCCTCGCTGACAAGCAGGACGTGTGGCCGGCCCGCCTCTCCGGTGGCCAGCAGCAGCGGGTGGCGATCGCCCGTGCCCTGATGATGGATCCGCAGATCCTGTTGTTTGATGAGCCGACGGCGGCCCTGGATCCTGAGATCACCAAGGAGGTGGCCGAGATCATCCGGACCCTCGCCGGCACCGGCATCACCCAGGTGGTGGTGACCCATGAGGTGGACTTTGCCCGCCGCATCGCCAGTCAGGTCATCTATCTGGAGCGGGGGCAGATTGTGGAAATGGGCGGACGCGAGATTTTTGACGCCCCGCAAACCGAGCGCTTTGCGCAGTTCTTGAAGCATTGATAAGGAAAGTTGTCATGAAAAAAGCCGTACTGCTGTTGGCTGCCGTGGGAATGCTGGCAGGTCAGGCCGTTGCCAAGGAAGTGAAGTTCGCGACCGAAGCCACCTACCCGCCGTTCGAGTACATCGACGACAAGAACGAGTTCCAAGGTTTCGACATCGAGCTGGCCCGCGCCATCTGCGCCGAGGCCAAGCTGGAGTGCTCCTTCCACAACCAGGCCTTCGACAGCCTGATCCCGAGCCTCAAGTTCCGTCGTTATGACGTGGCCATCGCCGCCATGGACATCACGCCGGAGCGCGCTGCCCAGGTCGACTTCTCCGATATCTATTACGAGAACTCCGCCGTGTTCGTGAGCAAGAAGGGCGCCTTCAAGAGCCCGGAGGCCCTGACCCAGAGGACTGTGGGTGTGCAAAACGGCACCTCCCACCAGACCTATGTGCAGGACAACTGGACCAGCAAGGGGGTGCTGAGCGTGCCTTACGCCAGCTACCAGAACGCCTTCCTCGACATGCTTAACGGCCGTATCGATGCCGTCTTTGCCGACACCGCCGTGGCCGCCGAGTGGCTCAAGAAGCAGCCCGAGTACGCCATGCTGGGCGACAAGGTGACCGACACCAAGTACTTCGGTACCGGTTTTGGTATGGCGGTAGCCAAGGGTAACGGCGAGCTGCTCGGCCAGCTCAACGCGGGTCTGAAGGCGGTCAAGGCCAACGGCACCTACCAGAAGATCTACGACAAGTACTTCAGCCACTAATCCATGCTGCAACTGTTGTTACAGGCCACCCTCATGACCCTGGGTCTGGGGCTGGCCTCTTTAATCGGTGGCCTGCTGCTGGCCATACTGCTGAGCGCCGCCGAGCTATCGGGTAAGCGCCTGCTGGTCTGGCCGGTGGCGCTGTTCACCTCGCTGATCCGCGGTCTGCCCGAGATCCTGGTGGTGCTCTTCATCTATTTCGGCTCGACCCAGCTGCTGTTTCTCATCACCGGTGATTATGTGGAGTTCAGCCCGTTCGCCTGCGGCGTGCTGGCGCTCTCGCTGCTGTTTGCCAGCTACGCCAGCCAGACCCTGCGCGGTGCCCTCAATGCGGTGCCGATGGGGCAGCGTCAGGCGGCATGGGCACTCGGCTTGGGACGAACCCGTACTTTCCTGCGTATCGTCTTGCCCCAGGCATGGCGCCATGCCCTGCCGGGTCTTGGCAACCAGTGGCTGGTGCTGCTCAAGGATACGGCGCTGATCTCCCTCATCGGGGTCAATGATCTGATGCGTCAGGCCCAGCTCGCGTCGGCCAGCACCTACGAGCCCTTTACTTGGTACGCCACGGCGGCCCTCATCTATCTGGTCATCTCCCTGTGCAGCGAGTGGCTGCTGGGGCGGGCCACCCGCTATACCCGCCGCTACGGAGGCTAGTCATGCTCGGTTATCTCATCACCCTGCTTGAGGGCATGACCACCACCCTCGGCCTGAGCGCGGCCAGCCTGCTGGTTGGCCTGACCCTGGCCCTGCTGATGACCTGGGCGCTGGAGCGCCGGGTCGTGCTGTTAACTCAGGTGGTACAGCTGTGGATCCTGCTCTTCACCGGCACTCCGCTGCTGGTGCAGATCTTCCTCATCTATTACGGTCCCGGGCAGTTTGTCTGGATCAAGGAGAGCTGGCTCTGGGAGTGGCTCAAGCAGCCTTGGTTCTGCGCCATGCTGGCCCTGGCGTTTAACACCGCCGCCTACTCGACCCGCCTGTTCAAGGGGGCGCTCGACGCCATTTCGGCCGGTGAGGTCGAGGCGTGCCGCGCACTCGGGATGAGTGCCGGGCAAACCCTCTGGATGAAGGTGCGCCATGCGGCGCGGCGACTGGTGCCGGCCTACTCCAACGAGGTGATCCTGGTGATCAAGGGGAGCTCGCTCGCCAGCACCATCACCATCATGGATATCATGGGGCTGGCCCAGCGCCTCAATGCCCAGACCTATGACACCCTGGCGGTGTTCGGGGTTGCGGGTGCCCTCTATCTGGGTATGAACGGTTTGTTAACACTGCTGTTCCGCTGGTGCGAAAAACGGGCGCTCCGTTTCCAGTCGTAAACGCTCAAACGAGCATAAAAACGAAAAAAAAACGTGTTTCATATCCACTTTTGGGTAATTGAGACCGATAAAATGGCGCGCATGTACGGCGGCTCACAGAACCCGAAGTTGTCCCTGTTATCAGATTGTTTTTTCTGGGGTGATCCAGTAAGGTGAGGCGCACAAGAACATAATGCCTTCCAACCTACGCTTAAACAGGGAGTTGATCATGAAAGTTGCCGTTCTGGGTGCCGCTGGTGGTATCGGCCAGGCCCTTGCTCTGCTACTGAAGAACCGTCTGCCGGCTGGCGCCGAACTGAGCCTGTACGATATCGCGCCTGTCACCCCGGGGGTTGCCGTGGATCTCAGCCACATCCCGACCGACGTCAAGGTGAAGGGGTTCAGCGGTGAAGATCCCACTCCGGCCCTGGTAGGCGCCGATGTGGTGCTGATCTCCGCCGGTGTGGCCCGCAAGCCCGGCATGGATCGCTCCGACCTGTTTAACATCAACGCCGGTATCGTGCGCAACCTCATCGAAAAGTGCGCAGCCACCTGCCCGAAGGCCCTGATCGGCATCATCACCAACCCGGTTAACACCACGGTGGCCATCGCGGCCGAAGTGCTCAAGAAAGCCGGTGTCTATGACAAGCATCGCCTGTTCGGTATCACCACGCTGGATGTGATCCGTGCCGAGACCTTTGTTGCCGAGGCCAAGGGGCTGAACGTCGATAACGTTCGCGTCAATGTCATCGGTGGCCACAGTGGCACCACCATACTGCCGCTGCTCTCCCAGGTGGAAGGGGCCTCCTTCACCGAGGAAGAGGTCGCCGCCATGACCAAGCGCATCCAGAACGCTGGTACCGAAGTGGTGGAAGCCAAGGCCGGTGGCGGCTCTGCGACCCTCTCTATGGGTCAGGCGGCCTGCCGCTTCGGCCTGTCGCTGATCAAGGGTCTGCAAGGCGAGGCCAATGTGATCGAGTGCGCTTATGTGGAAGGCAACGGCGAGCACGCCACCTTCTTCGCCCAGCCGGTACATCTTGGCAAGAACGGCATCGAGGCTGTGCTGGATTACGGCAAGCTGAGCGCCTTCGAACAGCAGGCCATGGCGAGCATGCTGGATACCCTCAAGGCTGATATCCAGCTCGGTATCGACTTCGTCAAGTAAGTCACGGTCATGCGAAAAAGGGGAGCTTCGGCTCCCCTTTTGCATTGTTCCGGCTTCAAGCCTGACGCCGGGCGGCCGATAAACGGGGATAGCAGGAGGGTTGTATGAAGAGAAAGCTCTGGATATCCCTGTGGGGCATGCTCTCGCTGGCACAGGCCGCCGAAGAGATACCGGTGGCGCGGCCCCCGCAGCCGGCGGTCGACCCGTCGCTCCAGGTGGTGCAGATCTACCGGCAGGATGATCTGCTCGACTGGATTGAGCAGGGCAAGCACCTGGCCAGGGTGAAGGCGGACAAGTGTCAGCTGACTCAGGATATCGAGGCGCGCGCCGAGGTGATGAAACTGCCCGCCTATCAGTTCCTGTGGGGCGACATGCTGGCATGGGGCGTTTGTACCCAACGCAATGCCGAACTCGGTGTGCAGTACATGTGGGATGCCGCCGATCAGGGGCTGGCTCCCGCCCTCGAGCAACTGGGGCGCTACTACTGGAAAGGCACTCTGGTGCAGAAAGATTTGCAGCGCGCCGAGGTGCTGCTGCGTGAGGCGGCGGGGGCCGGGTTTCTCAAGGCCCAGCTGGAGTGGGTCGAGTTTTTGCTGGCAGGTCATGGCAGCCCGCTTGATTATGAGGATGCCTATCGTTGGCTGCACAATGCGGTGATCGGCGATCAGGCGCTGCATCGCCAGGCCAGTACCCTGCTGGCCAGGTTGGAGGGGCGGATGCCGGCCAACGTGGTGCAGAAGGCAGAAGCGATACGTTGATAGGAAAGGGGGAGTGCCGTGGCACTCCCCCTGCTCTTTTACAGCTCCTGATGGGGGCCGAAGCATTCGTAGTGGATACGCTCACCCGGTACACCGCGCGCCACGAGCTGGCTCTTGATGGCTCGCATGAAACCGGTGGGGCCGCAGAAGTAGTAGTGGGCGCCGGCCGGCAACAAGGCGTTGACCTGCTCGAGATCCAGGGTGCCGTGAAAGTCGAAACGGCCGGCATCCTCGGCGCGCGGGGTGCGATACCAGGTGCGCGCCGCGAGTCGTGGGTGGGTGGCGCTCTGGCTGGCCACCTCCTCTGCGAAGGCATGCACGCCGCCGTGCTCGCAGGCGTGCAACCAACGGATCTCAGCCTGGTGTTCACCGGCCAGCAGTTGATTGAGCATCGCCAACATGGGGGTGAGGCCGACCCCGGCCGAGAGCAGCACCACAGGGGTCTGTGCATCGGCGGTTAGGGTGAAATCCCCGGCCGGCGGCATCACGGCCAGCTCGTCGCCCGGCTGGATCTGGTCGTGCAGCAGGTTGGAAACCTGGCCATTGGTTTCACGCTTGACGCTGATGCGGTAGCTGTGGCCGTTGGGGGCATCGGAGAGGGAGTACTGGCGGATCTCGGTGTTGGCGAGGCAGGGATGGGTCAGCTGCAAGCTCAGGTACTGGCCCGGCATGAAGTCGATGACCGGCTGGCCATCCTTGGGCTCCAGAACAAAGCTGGTGATGAGTTCGGACTCGGCCCGCTTCTCGCGCACGATGAAGGCTCGGGTGCCACGCCAGCCCCCTTTGGCTTCGGCGCGCTCGGTATAGAGCTGCTCCTCGCGGCCGATGAAGACCGAGGCCAGCAGGCCATAGGCCTGTTCCCAGGCATACAGGATCTCGTCGCTCACCGCGTCACCGCCCACTTCTTTGAGCGTGGCTAAGAGATGGCTACCCACTATGTGATATTGTTCCGGCTGGATCATGAAACCGGTATGCTTGTGCGCGATGCGCTCGACCGCGCCGGTGAGGGCGCCCAGGTTGTCGATGTTGCGGGCATAGGCCGCCACGGCGTTGAACAGGGCCACCGGCTGGCCACCGCTGTGCTGGTGCGCCAGGTTGAACACATCCTTCAGCTCGGGGTTGTGGTGGAACATGCGCTGGTAGAAGTGCTGGGTCAGCGCTGGCCCGGCAGACTCCAGCAGAGGGATGGTGCTCTTGATGGTTGCAATGATCTGTGGATCCAGCATCATGATCTCCGTTTAATTGAACATGTAAAATGCCATTTAATGAAGTGGCATCCTAGATGTTTATTTGATTTGGATCAATACGCATGGTGCCATGCGTGCGGACACATATATGAGACTGACCAGCTATACCGATTTTGGATTGAGGGCTCTGCTCTATCTGGCCACCCTGCCGGAGGGAGAGTTGTCCAGTGTGGCCAAGGTCTCGGCCCTTTACGGCGTTTCCCGCAACCACATGGTCAAGGTGATCAACCAGCTGGTGAAGCTGGGCTATCTGGGTTCCCAACGGGGTAAGAACGGGGGGATCTGGCTGGCGGTCAAACCGGCCGAGGTGAACATTGGGGCGGTGATCCGCGAGCTGGAGGGGAACCTGGACGGCATCGACTGCGGCTCACCGGCCTGCCACATCGTCTCGGTCTGTCTGCTGAAAAATGCGCTGAAGGAGGCGATGAACGCCTTCCTGGGCGTGATGGATGGTTACTCGCTGGAAGCGCTGCTGGCCAACAAGGCCGAGCTGCAACAGGTGTTCGGGGAGCTCATTCCCACCCTGATGGTGGAAGAGGAGCCGCTCGAATAACGAGCGGCCCCCCTGAGCGCGGCGTTATGCCTCGTCGCTAGTGGGTTGGTACCAGGCTGGCATGATGCGGGCCAGCTTCACCATGTTCTGCTCTACCTCAACGATCTCGATGGGGTAGCCAGCCAGTCGCATGCTGATGTTGGGCTGGGGCAAGTCTTCCAGGTACTCCAGGATCAGGCCGTTGAGGGTGCGTGGCCCATCGGTCGGCAGATGCCACTCCATCTCCTTGTTCAGCTCACGGATGCTGACGCCCCCCTCGACCAGGAAGGTGCCATCTGGCTGGGGATGGATCTCGTCGCTCGGTGCCGGCGCCATCGAGGTGGTGAAGTCGCCGACGATCTCTTCCAGAATGTCATCCAGCGTTACCAGCCCCTGAATATCGCCGTACTCGTCGACGATGAGCCCGATGCGCTCCTTGTTGCGCTGGAACTTGGCCATCTGCACATTGAGTGGCGTTCCTTCCGGAATGAAGTAGATCTCTTTGACCGCGCGCAGCAGGCTCGACTTGTTGAACTGCTCCTTGGCCAACAGGCGCAGGGCATCGCGGGCGTGCAGAAAGCCCACCACGTCGTCGATGTTGTCCCGATAGAGCAGCACCTTGGTGTGCGGGCTGTGGATCAGTTTGCGCACGATGACCTTCCAGTCATCGTTGATGTCGATGGCATAGATGTCGCTGCGCGGCACCATGATGTCCTCAACCTGCACCTTGTCGAGATCCAGAATGCTGAGCAACATATCCTGGTGATGCTGGGGGATGAGATTGCCCGCCTCGTTGACGATGGTGCGCAGCTCATCACTGCTGAGGTTGTGATCGCCACCGGGTTTGAGATGCAGCAGTTTGAGCAACAGGCCGGTGATGCCGTTCATCAGTTGCACAAAGGGATAGAGCGGCACCATCAGGAACTTCAGCACGATGGAGGCCGGGTAGGCCACCTTCTCCGGATACATGGCCGCCAACGTCTTGGGAGTGACCTCCCCGAAGATCAGCACGACGATGGTCAGGCCAAACGTGGCCACTGCCACCCCGAGATCGCCGAACAAGCGGATGCAGACCACGGTGGCGATGGCCGAGGCCAGGATATTGACCAGGTTGTTGCCGATGAGAATGAGGCCGAGCAGCTTGTCCGGGCGTTCAAGCAGCTTCTCCACCCGGCGGGCGGCGCTGTGCTTGCTCTGGGCCAGATGGCGCAACCGGTAGCGGTTGAGCGACATCATGCCGGTTTCGGAGCTGGAGAAAAAAGCGGAAAAGAGGATCAGCAGCACCAGCGTAATGAGAAGGGTGCTTGTCGATATGCTATCCAAGAGTGTCTCCCATGGTGGAACAGGTGAGCCGGCGCAGGCCGGCTCAGCTCAGGATGACTTCCTTGACGAAACGGCTTCCAAAGTAAGCCAGCGTGAGGATGAACCCTCCCAGCAGGCTCAGCCAGGCGACGCGGCGGCCACGCCAACCATGCACATGATGCCCCCATAACACGAGCACATAGGTACACCAGGCGACAATCGAGAGGATCGCCTTGTGCGCCTTGCCTTGAGCAAACATGTCGTGGAGGAAGAAGAGGCCGGAGGCGATGGAGAGGGTGAGCAGGAACAGGCCGACCGTCATCAGCTGGAACAGGCGCTGTTCGACCGACATCAGCGGTGGCATGGAGGGTAACTGGGTCAGCTTGCGCGATTTGAGCCGATAGTCGAGGTAGGCCAGCTGCAAGGCAAACAGGCTGGCGATGGAGAGCACCGAGTAGGCCAACAGCGCCAGACCGATGTGCAACAGCAGTTGGGGGTGGTTCTCCAGATGAGTGATGTAGCGGCTCGGGATCAGGGTATCGGCCACGATCAGCAGGGCCGAGAAGCCGTAGACGACCGGCAGCAGTATCCAGCCGTTGACACGACGGACTATACCCGTCATGAAGGCACTGATGATGAGGCTGATGAGCGACGCCACGTTGAGCATGCTCAGGTTCTGCCCTGATTGGGTCATGACCTCCTGAGTCAGCAAGATGGCGTGGCTGAGCAGGGCAAGTGCACCGCACGCAAACAGCTGCCCGTGCCCTCGTCTGCCGGGATTGAGCAGCAGATGCAGGGTGGCGATGCTGGCCAGCAGATAAAAGGCCAATGCCAGTAGGGAGGAGGCGATCATGGGGTAAGTCGTTGCCAGGTAAACGCTAATGGGCTCAAGATGGGCAGTATACCCTCTGCTGAGGTATGGTCGCCAGTTGTACAGCTCGGATCCTGCCCCCATCTCTGTTGACATGGGGCCAGCTCACCATCGTGCCGAGGACGATGCTGGGTTATAATGCCGCCAATTTGCAACGCCAGAACATTCGGAACGCGTCATGTTTGAGAATTTGACAGATCGACTCTCGCGCACCCTGCGCAACATCAGTGGCCGTGGCCGCCTCACCGAAGAGAACATCAAAGAGACCCTGCGCGAAGTGCGCATGGCCTTGCTGGAGGCCGACGTTGCCCTGCCGGTAGTGCGTGATTTCGTGGCGCGCGTCAAGGAGCGGGCGGTGGGCCAGGAAGTGGCCAAGTCGCTGAGCCCGGGGCAGGCCTTCATCAAGATCGTCCACGGTGAGCTGGTCGGTGTGATGGGGGAGGCCAACGAAGCGCTCAATTTGGCGGCGCAGCCACCGGCAGTCATCCTGATGGCGGGCTTGCAGGGGGCCGGTAAGACCACCTCGGTGGCTAAACTGGCCAAGTTCCTGAAAGAGCGCAATAAGAAAAAAGTGCTGGTGGTCAGTGCCGACGTTTACCGCCCGGCCGCCATCAAGCAGCTGGAAACCCTGGCCAGCGACATCGAGGTCGATTTTTTCCCGAGTGAGGCGACCCAGAAGCCCGTCGATATCGCCAATGCCGCCGTCGATCATGCCCGTAGAAAGTTCTATGACGTGGTGATCGTCGATACCGCAGGCCGCTTGCACGTGGATGGCGAGATGATGGAGGAGATCAAGGATCTCCACGCCTCCATCAAGCCGATCGAGACCCTGTTCGTGGTCGATGCCATGACCGGTCAAGATGCAGCCAATACCGCCAAGGCCTTCAGTGAAGCGCTGCCGCTGACCGGTGTCATCCTCACCAAGGCCGACGGTGATGCCCGTGGCGGTGCTGCCCTTTCGGTTCGCCACATCACAGGCAAACCGGTCAAATTTATCGGGGTCGGTGAGAAGACCGATGCCCTCGAGCCGTTCCATCCGGACAGGCTGGCCTCCCGTATCCTCGGCATGGGGGACGTGCTCTCCCTCATCGAAGAGGTGGAGCGTAACGTCGACAAGGAGAAGGCCGCCAAGCTGGCCGAAAAGGTCAAGAAAGGGAAGGGGTTCGATCTCGAGGACTTTCGCGAGCAGCTGGCCCAGATGCGCAACATGGGCGGCATGATGGGGCTGCTCGACAAGCTGCCAGGCATGTCGGGGCTGCCGGATAACGTCAAGGATCAGATGGATGACAAGCTGACCGTGCGCATGGAGGCCATCATCAGCTCCATGACCCGCAAGGAGCGTGCCCACCCTGACATCATCAAGGGGTCGCGCAAGCGCCGTATCGCCGCCGGTGCCGGTGTCGAGGTGCAGGAGGTCAACCGCCTGCTCAAGCAGTTCACCGAGATGCAGCGCATGATGAAGAAGATGTCCGGCAAGGGGGGCATGCGCAAGATGATGGGACAGATGCGGGGCATGATGCCGCCAGGCTTTGGTGGTGGTCGCGGATTCTGACACCCGATCCTCCAGATGGAAGGGGCTCGCCATGGCGAGCCCCTTGTTGTTCGGGTTGGGCAAAAAGTGGCAGGTTCGGTTGCATTTGTCCCGAATCCAAGTAGAATTATGCGGCTTATTTTAAGCTAGGGTCCGCGTGTTTGCGGGCCTTGTTCATTTGATGTTTATGAGGACGATATGGTAACCATTCGTTTACAACGTGGCGGCGCGAAAAAGCGTCCGTTTTACCAGGTAGTAGTTGCCGATAGCCGTAACGCCCGTGACGGCCGCTTCATCGAGCGTGTTGGCTTCTTCAACCCGATCGCCGCCGGCCAAGCTGAAAAGCTGAACCTGGACATGGCTCGCATCGACCACTGGGTTGCCACTGGCGCCACCCTGTCTGATCGCGTTGCCAAGCTGATCAAAGACGCCCGCAAGGCTGCTTAATCAGTCTGATTGGTAAGGAGTCCGAGGTGGAAAAACCTGTAGTCATGGGCACGCTGGGTACCGTTTACGGTATCAAGGGCTGGCTCAAAGTGAACTCCTTCACCGATGTTGCCGAAGCGATTTTCGATTACACCCCCTGGCTGATTCAGCAACATGGGGAGTGGCGTGAAATCCAGGTTTCTGCTTGGAAACGCCACAACAAGGGTCTGATTTGCAAGCTCGATGGTATCGATCTGCGCGAAGATGCCCTCGCCCTGACCAATCTCGAGATTGGCGTCAAACCGGAACTGCTGCCGGATCTACCCGAAGGGGAGTTCTACTGGCGTGACCTCATCGGTTGCACCGTAGTGACCACCAAGGGGTATGACCTTGGCAAGGTGACCGAGTTGATGGAGACCGGCTCTAACGATGTGCTGGTTGTCATGGCGAATGTAAAAGATGCCTTTGGCAAAAAGGAGCGGCTGCTGCCGTTTCTGGAAGGGCAGGTGATCCTCAACGTGGATCTGGCTGCCAAAACAATCGAAGTAGATTGGGATCCTGGTTTCTAGTTCCCTGATATTCGGGGGCGGAGGTTTCAGATGTGGATTGGGGTCATAAGCCTCTTCCCGGAAATGTTCCGAGCCATCACCGAACACGGGGTAACGGGTCGGGCCGTCAAGAATGGCCTGTTGCAGATTGAGTGCTGGAACCCTCGGGACTTTACCCACGACAAACACCGCACGGTCGATGATCGTCCTTACGGTGGTGGGCCCGGTATGTTGATGATGGTTCAGCCGCTGCGTGATGCGATTCACGCGGCCAAGCAGGCGGCAGGTGACGGGGCGAAAGTCATCTATCTCTCACCGCAGGGGCGCAAGCTGACACAGGCTGGCGTGACCGAGCTGGCGGTTAACCAGAAGCTGATTCTGGTGGCCGGTCGATACGAAGGTATCGACGAGCGGGTAATCCAGACCGAGGTCGACGAAGAGTGGTCCATCGGTGATTACGTGCTCAGTGGCGGCGAACTGCCTGCCATGACCCTGATCGACGCGGTTTCGCGGCTGGTTCCAGGTGTCTTGGGGGATCAGGCAAGTGCCGAGCAGGACTCCTTCACGGATGGCCTGCTGGATCATCCCCACTACACCAGACCCGAGGTGTTGGATGGACTGACGGTGCCGTCAGAGTTGTTGAGTGGTAACCATGCGCTGATTAAGCGCTGGCGCCTGAAACAGTCTCTGGGACGGACCTGGCAGAGAAGGCCGGAACTAATTAACAACCTAGCTCTGACTGACGAGCAAGAATCACTTCTTGCCGAGTATGTCCGCGAACAGCATGACATCGTTAAGTAGAGTTATCAGTTAACCCTAGGTAGGAAAAGACAATGAGCAAGATTATTCAACAGCTTGAACAAGAGCAACTGCGTACCGACATCCCGGCTTTTGCCCAGGGCGACACCGTACGTGTTCAAGTTCGCGTAAAAGAAGGTGGTAAAGAGCGTCTGCAGGCTTTCGAAGGCGTTGTCATTGCCAAGCGTAACCGCGGTCTGCACTCCGCTTTCACCGTTCGCAAGATCTCCAACGGCGAAGGTGTTGAGCGTGTATTCCAGACCCACTCCCCGCTGATCCACAGCGTGGAAGTGAAGCGTCGTGGTGACGTTCGCCGCGCCAAGCTGTACTACCTGCGTAACCTGTCCGGTAAGGCTGCTCGTATCAAAGAGAAGCTCAACTAATTCCGACAGGAAGCAAAGAAAGGCTCGCCATTGGCGAGCCTTTTTTGTTGCCGCAGGATCAGGGCTGTACCTGAACGACCGAGTTATCCCGACCGTAGGGGCAGGGCACGTAGGCATCCGCTTCCCAGTCATTGTCGTAGCGCTCGGTACCGGCCTCATCAATCAACTGGTAGCAGAACTGATACTGCGCCTGTTCATCCGTGGGCAGATTGAGGGTGGTCTTGAACTCACCGCTTTTGAGTCGGCGCATGGCATGCGGTTGCCATTGATTGAACTCTCCGAGCAGGAAGACCTGATGGGCATCTCCGGCGGCTTCACGGGTGACCACGAAGGTCACTTTTACCTCGGGACGTGACTTCAGGAATTGCTTTATCAGCGACATGGGGGCTCCTCTGTTCATGATGCGAATCCATTGGCGGAGAACAGTTTTACACCATTTAGTGATAAAGGTGTTAGTTTGCGAGTTATCCCATACCTGCGTAATAGTTGCGCAGCAGGGCATGGGTGAACGCAATTTTCAGATAGAAGCCGCGCGGGCGGGTCAGTGTCGGCTCACCATCGTGGCCGATGGCACGGGTCAGTGCCTGCCCATTGGCCGCCTTGGGTCGCAGTTGCAACACCTGACCGTGGCGCGCCGTGATTTGCTCCACCTCGCCCAGCACTATCATGTCCATCAGCTCTTCCCAATCCTGACGTAACAGCGCCTCCTCTTCACGGGAGGGACTCCACAGCAGCGGCATACCGACGCGGCGTTCGGCCAGCGGGATCGTGCGGGAGCCTTCGACCGGGATCCACAGCACCCTGGATAGCTTGTTGCGGATATTGGAGTGCTCCCAGGCCAACCCGGATACCCCCACGAGTGGTGCCACGCAGACAAAGGTCGTCTCGAGCGGCTTACCGAAAGGATCGATGGGGATCGTCTTGAGTTCGATGCCGAGGTCGGGAAAGTCCTGCTCCGGTTTACTGCCGGCGCTGGCGCCTAGGTGCCACTCGAGCAGTTGACCGATCCACCCCTTGTGGCGGCGTAGATCGCGGGGAACCGGCTGACCCGCCATGGCCGCCAATTCACCTAGGGTGAGGCCGGCCAGGGCATCGGCGCGTTCCAGCAGGAGCTGTTTATTGTGGGGGGGAGAAGGTGCTTTCATGTGGGCAGTTTACCGGAATTGTCGCACGGCGTCCTTTTGGTGGTTTTTTGAACATAAATGCCAGGCTGGCTGGGAATGGGTTCCAAAACCATGTCTAAGTTAAATATTGTTTACTATCAATGCCTTATTTGATTTTTATCGTCAGGTTCCCGCTACGTTTTAATTGTGCTCCGCTTGTCCCATGGTTGGGCAAGGTTGGTGCACACACTTATCCACAAAAAAATGGGATAAGTGGATGGGAAGGGCGGTAAAAGCATTTATCAAAGAAAATAGTGTGAGGGCCAGACCATTTTTACAGCCATTCCGGTCGATATTATGGGCATGATCTGTGGATAAAATCGCTTTGTTTATTCTTTGAGCAGTCAAACTTGTTCACAACGATCCTGTCGGATCTTGTCTGGATCCTGAACTCGGTAAAGGATCCTTTTTTATGCTGTATCTTAATGTTTTTACATGGATTATTATCTTAGCAAAAGACGGTGAATCGAGTGGCAGCGGGATGATCCCGTGCAGGAAAATGGTAGCTATACCAAGATATCCCAAGCTTTTTCCACAGAACAGGTGGGAAACTCTATCTGATCTGCCACGAAAAATGTTTATAAGTCAGCTTGAAAAGTAAAGTTATTCATGATGAACCCTGTTCCGAGGTGGTTTGCCGCCATCAGATGAATATGGAACAATCATCCCAATTAGATTTAGCCTTAAGGTGATCACGTGATTGATGGTGACGGGTTTCGTCCCAATGTCGGCATCGTGATCTGTAACCGTGATGGGCAGGTGTTGTGGGCGAAGCGCTACGGCCAGCACTCCTGGCAATTTCCGCAGGGGGGCGTGGATGATGGAGAGACGCCCGAGCAAGCCATGTATCGCGAGCTTTACGAAGAGATCGGTCTCAAGCCCGAGGATGTCACCATCCTGGCGACCAGTCGAAACTGGCTCAAGTACCGCCTGCCCAAACGCCTGGTTCGCTGGGACAGTTCACCGGTCTGCATAGGCCAGAAACAGAAGTGGTTCCTGCTGCTGCTTGGGCAGGGCAAGGAGTCCCACATTGAGTTTGGCTGCCATGGCCACCCGGAGTTTGATGACTGGCGCTGGGTCAGTTTCTGGTATCCGGTACGTCAGGTGGTTTCGTTCAAGCGCGAAGTCTATCGCCGGGTGATGAAAGAGTTCGCCCCTGTGGCCATGCCGATGTCACAGCCGGCCGTACCCAGGCAGGGGAAAAAGGAGGGGCGACGGCATCGCCCGCGTTGAGGAGAAGCAGATTGCTGACACAGCTGCGCCACATCGTCGAGAGCATGACCGAGGCGTCCTCTCTCGAGCAGGCACTGCATGCCCTGGTGCGGCTGACGCGTTCGGCCATGGTGGTCGACTGCTGCTCGGTCTACGTGGCCGAGCCGGAGCAGCGTTGTTACCGTCTGGCGGCCACCGATGGTCTGGCTGCTGCGGCCGTCGGTAAGGCTTTTCTCCCCTTCGAGGAGGGGATCGTCGGGCTGATCGGCCAGCGCGAAGAGCTGATCAACCTGGCGGATGCCCCCTCCCACCCCGCCTTTAAGTTTCTTCCCGACGTTGCCGAGGAGCCGTTTCGCTCCTTTCTCGGCGCGCCCATCATGCATCAGCGCCAAGTGGTCGGGGTGTTGGTGGTGCAGCAGAAAGATTGCCGCCTGTTTGATGAGGGGGAGGAGTCCTTTCTGGTGACCCTGGCGGCCCAGCTGGCGGCACGAATCGCGCATGCTCAGGCCAAGGGACTATTGCGCAAGGCCGACTGGAGCAAGCCGCTGCGCGGCGTAGCCGGTTCATCCGGGGTGGCGATTGCCAAGGCGTGGGTATGGCGTCCACGCAAGGAGCTGTCGGCCATCACGCCGCGTAAGAGCGACGATAGGGCCGCCCAGCTGACCCACTTCGAGGAGGCCGTCGGAGCGGTCCGCCGTGATGTGGAGGCGCTTGCCCTGCGCTTTCGTGATAGCGCAGGGCAAGATTCCGCTACCTTGTTCGACATCTATCTTCACCTGCTGGATGACCCCAGCTACATCCGCCCCATCAGCCACCGCATCACCCAGGAAGGGTGGACCGCCATCAGCGCAGTCAAACTGATCAGTGAAGCGCTCATGGGGCGTTTCTCCGCCATGAAAGATGCTTATTTTCGTGAACGCGCCAGCGACATCAAGGATATCGCTCAGCGCATCATAGGGCGTCTGGCACAGAGTGAACCCGACCACATCCATGTCAGCGAGCCGGTGATTCTGGTGGCCGAAGAGGTGACGGCGACCGTGCTGGCCGAAGTGCCGCGCCACTGTCTGGCTGGGGTTGTCTCCCTGACCGGCTCCACCAACTCCCACGCGGCCATTTTGGCGCGCGCCATGGGGGTGCCGGCCATCATGGGGGTGGACTTCCCGCTGGCCGAGATCCATCAGCACCTGCTGGTCGTCGATGGCTACAGCGGCGACCTGTTTGTGGAACCGAGCGAGCCACTGCTCATCGAATATCGCCAGCTGCTGCACGAGGAGCAGGCGCTCGATGCCCTGGTGCACAGCACCGACGGACAGCCCTCCGAGACGCTGGACGGGGTCAAGGTCTCCTTGCTGCTCAATGCCGGTCTCAGTGCCGATACCGAGATCGCTCTCAACGATCTGGCCGACGGTGTGGGGCTGTATCGCACCGAGATCCCTTTCATGCTGCACGACAGTTTCCCCTCCGAATGGGAGCAGACCGAGCGTTATCGGGCCATTCTCGAGACCTATCGGGGTCGCCCCGTCTGTATGCGCACGCTGGATGTGGGCGGTGACAAGCAGTTACCCTATTTCCCGATTGTCGAGGAGAACCCCTTCCTCGGCTGGCGCGGTATCCGCCTGACCCTGGATCACCCCGAGCTGTTTCTGGTGCAGCTCAAGGCGATGCTGCGCGCCAGTGAGGGGCTCGACAACCTCTCCATCATGTTGCCGATGATCAGCTGCATCGGTGAGATAGAGTCGGCCCGCCGCCTGCTCGATCAGGCGTGGCGCGAGGTATCGGAAGAGGTGGCCTCGCGTGGCCATACCCTGCATTACCCCTCACTCGGCGTGATGATTGAGGTGCCCTCGGCCCTCTACATCCTGCCCGAGATGACGCCGCTCATCGATTTCTGGTCGGTCGGCTCGAACGATCTCATCCAGTACCTGCTGGCGGTGGATCGTAACAATGCCAGGGTGGCGAGTATTTACGACGCCTTCCATCCCGCGGTGATCCGGGCGCTGCAATTGCTGGTCGACTCGGCGCGCCGCTATGGCAAGCCGGTCTCGGTCTGCGGCGAGCTGGCCGGTGATCCGGTAGGGGTGCTGGTGCTGCTGGCCATGGGCTATCGCCGCTTCAGCATGAACACCTTCAACATACCGCGTATCAAGTACGTGCTGCGTCATGCCCGCCTCGACGAACTGACCCCGCTGCTGGCAGAAGGGTTGAGGGTTGACTCACCCCATACCCTGCGTGGCTTGTTTGCCCGCTATCTCGAGGAGCGTGGGATGGGAGGCTTCTTACGTGCCGGTCATAAGAGTCATTAATCGAGACTCCATCGCGCCTTGATCGGCTCTCAAGGTTGCCCGTCGATGTGAATGATTGCACAATGCGGGCACTTTAAACTCATGCGACAGACTCTCCTATGCAAGTGCAAGACGGTTATTGGGTATTCCCACAGTTCGATCCTGTGGCCTTCGCGATGGGGCCGCTTCAGGTGCGCTGGTACGGTCTCATGTACCTGTTCGGTTTCGCCTTCGCCATGTGGCTGGCTGGTCGGCGTGCCGATGAGCCGGGCAGCGGATGGACCCGTGATGAGGTCTCTGATCTGCTGTTTTACGGCTTTCTTGGGGTGATCCTCGGTGGCCGTGTCGGCTATGTGCTTTTCTACAATTTCGATCTGTTCCTAGCCGACCCTCTCTATCTGTTCAAGATCTGGACGGGCGGCATGTCGTTCCACGGTGGCCTCATCGGTGTCATCACCGCCATGATCTGGTTTGCCCACAAGACTCGGCGCCACTTCTTCACCGTGGCGGATTTTGTGGCGCCGCTCATCCCGTTTGGTCTCGGGGTGGGGCGTATCGGTAACTTCCTCAATGGCGAGTTGTGGGGCCGCGTCACCGACGTCCCTTGGGCGATGATCTTCCCGGAGGCGGGCAACATGCCACGTCACCCCTCTCAGCTCTATCAGTTCGCCCTGGAAGGGGTGGCGCTATTCGTCATCCTGAACCTGTTCTGGCGCAAGCATCCGCCGCGCGGGGCCATCTCCGGCCTGTTCCTGCTGTTCTACGGCCTGTTCCGCTTTCTGGTGGAGTTTGTGCGCGAGCCTGACAGCCAGCTTGGCCTCTACTTCAACGAGATCAGCATGGGGCAGATCCTCTCCACCCCGATGATCCTGGCCGGTATTCTGATGGTTTGGGCGGCCTACACGCTGCCGCGCCTGTTTGGTGTTAAGCCCGAGGGAGTGAAATGAAGAGTTATCTCGACCTGATGCGTAAGATCCTGGCCGAAGGCAGCGACAAGTCAGATCGTACCGGCACCGGTACCCGCTCCATCTTCGGCCACCAGATGCGCTTCAACCTGGCCGAGGGGTTTCCCTTGGTCACCACCAAGAAGTGTCACCTGCGCTCCATCATTCATGAGCTGCTGTGGTTCCTCAACGGCGATACCAATACGGCCTACCTGAAGGAGAACGGGGTCAGTATCTGGGATGAGTGGGCCGATGAGAATGGCGATCTCGGCCCTGTCTATGGGGCTCAGTGGCGCTCTTGGCCGACCGACGATGGCGGCGTGGTGGATCAGATCCAGAAGGCGCTTGACGATATTCGCAGCAATCCCGATTCACGGCGCATCATCGTCTCGGCTTGGAACGTGGGTGAGCTCGACAAGATGGCGCTGGCGCCTTGCCATGCCTTCTTTCAGTTCTATGTGGCCGACGGCAAGCTCTCTTGTCAGCTCTATCAGCGCAGTTGCGATGTCTTCCTCGGCCTGCCGTTCAACATTGCCAGCTATGCCCTGCTGACCCACATGGTGGCGCAGCAGTGTGATCTGGAGGTGGGTGACTTCGTCTGGACCGGTGGTGATGTGCACCTTTACTCCAACCATATGGAGCAGACGGCACTGCAACTGAGCCGCGAGCCGCGCCCATTGCCCCAGCTGGTGATCAAGCGCAAGCCGGATACCCTGTTCGACTATCGCTTTGAGGACTTTGAGATCGTGGGTTATGACCCCTATCCCGGTATCAAGGCACCGGTGGCCATCTGATGGCTGCGGAGATAAAAAAAGCGCCTAAAGGCGCTTTTTTTATATGGTAATTCCGTTTTTTATTCGGTTTTATCGAGGTGTTAGTTAACTAGAATCGATTTTTCAAGACGCCTCTCACTCACTAGACTGAATCCATCTGACAAGACGAGGTTTTGTTCAATGAGTGAAATGGTCAAAAAATTCCTGCGTCTGGAGTCGGCATCGGGGATCATTCTGATCCTGTCGGCAGCCTTGGCGATGCTGCTGGCGAACTCGTCATTGGCGGGTAGCTACCAGGCTTTTCTCGACGTACCGGTACAGATCCGTATCGCCGCGCTCGATATCAACAAGCCGCTGCTGCTCTGGATCAACGATGGCTTCATGGCGATCTTCTTTCTGCTGGTCGGCCTTGAGGTCAAGCGGGAGATGCTGGAGGGCGCGCTCTCCACCCGTGAGCAGGCCACCTTCCCTGCCATCGCTGCCCTGGGTGGCATGCTGGCGCCTGCGCTGGTCTACACCCTGTTCAACTACTCCGACGAGGTTGCCAGGGCTGGCTGGGCGATTCCGGCCGCCACCGATATTGCCTTTGCCCTTGGCGTGATGGCGCTGCTTGGCAAGCGGGTGCCGCTCAGCCTCAAGGTGTTTTTGCTGGCGCTGGCCATCATGGATGACCTGGGGGTCATCGTCATCATCGCGCTGTTCTACACCAGTCAGCTTTCGCTGGAGGCCCTGGTGGTCTCACTGACAGCCATCGCTGTGCTGTGGTGGATGAACCGGCGCGGGGTCGACCGCATCTCGGCCTACATTCTGGTCGGGGTGGTGCTGTGGGTGGCTGTGCTCAAGTCGGGCGTGCATGCCACGTTGGCCGGAGTCATCGTCGGCTTCATGGTGCCGATCAAGGGGGTGCGCCACGAGTCGCCACTCAAGCATCTGGAGCATGCCTTGCACCCCTGGTCTGCTTACCTTATCTTGCCGCTGTTTGCTTTTGCCAACGCCGGTGTGTCGCTAGCCGGCATTGGCCTGGCCGACATGCTCAAGCCGGTGCCGCTCGGTATCATGCTGGGGCTCTTCATCGGTAAGCCGCTGGGGGTGTTCACCATCAGCTGGCTGGCGGTCAAGATTGGGGTCGCCAAGATGCCGGATGGGATCACCTTGCGCCACATCTTCGCCGTCAGCATCCTGTGCGGCATTGGCTTCACCATGTCGATGTTTATTGCATCGCTCGCCTTTGAGCATGGTGGCCTGGACTATGGCAACTACTCACGGCTCGGGATCTTGAGTGGCTCGACGTTGGCGGCTGTGTTCGGGTATCTGGCACTGCGTTGGGCGCTACCTTCCCATACGACACGCTGAATGAGACAAGCCCGCCATCGGCGGGCTTGTTGTTGGCGAACAGGCAACCCTCTGTGACATACTGACGGCGCCGCCCCTCCTGTAATGGTTCTATGTCGCACCTTAATTACAATCACCTTTATTACTTCTGGATGACCCAGAAGAAGGGATCTGTTACCCAAGCCGCCGAGGCGCTGTTTCTCACCCCACAGACGGTGACGGGGCAGATCAAGCTGCTCGAGCAGCGCCTCGGCGGCAAGCTGTTCAAACGCAAGGGACGCTCTCTCGAGGCGACCGAGTTGGGCCAGCTGGTCTATCGCTATGCCGATCGCATGTTCAGCCTCTCCTACGAGATGCTGGATATCGTCAACTACCGCAAAGAGAGCCAGATCCTGTTCGATGTGGGGATTGCCGATGCGCTCTCCAAGCGATTGGCGAGCCGGGTCTTGCTCTCGGTCATTCCTAATGATGGCTCCATTCACCTGCGCTGCTTCGAGTCGACTCACGAGTTGCTGCTGGAGCAGTTGAGCGAGCACAAGCTGGATATGATCCTCTCCGACTGCCCGGTGGACTCCTCCCAGCATGCGGGTCTGCTCTCCAAGCGTCTCGGTGGCTGTGGGGTCAGTTTTTTTTGCAAGGCTCCGTTGCCAGAGAAGCCCTTCCCGGCCTGCCTTGAGGAGCGCAAGTTGTTGATCCCTGGCCGGCGTACCGCCATGGGGCGCCAGCTGACCCAGTGGTTCGAGGAGCAAGGAGTGACGCCCAGCATCCTGGGGGAGTTTGATGATGCCGCTCTGATGAAGGCATTTGGCTTCTTCAACCAGGGGATCTTCATGGCCCCCTCCATCTATCGCGACGAGTTGCTGGAGAGTGAGGAGGTGGTGCTGCTAGGGGAGACCCAGGATCTCAAGGAGGAGTACTACGTCATCTTCGCTGAGCGCATGATCCAGCATCCGGCGGTCAAGCGTATCTGTGAGAGTGATTTTACGGCGTTGTTTGCTGGCGATGAGCATCTGGATCAGTCGCCTCCCGCAGCACTCTCGTTTTAAAAATGGCGGGTAGCCAGTATGATACGGGCCTTTCAGAGAGGAGGTAAGTGATGGAACTTGCACAGATGGAGGCCAATGCATCCCGCGCGGTTGCCCTGCTCAAGGCGCTGGCCAACGAACGGCGTCTGTTCATCCTATGCCATCTGTTGGATAAAGAGCTCTCAGTCAGTGAACTCAATGGCATGCTGGGGCTCAGCCAGTCGGCGCTTTCACAGCATCTGGCGGTGCTGCGTCGTGATGGGCTGGTGGCGACCCGTAAAGAGGCGCAGACGGTCTACTACTCCCTCAACAGTCATGAGGTCAGGGAGGTGATCAGCTTGCTGCATTCGCTTTACTGTCAGCCTAAAAAATAAAAAACCGGCAATTCTGCCGGTTTTTTCGTTCGTGCGAACAGCTGTGTCGATTAGGCGAGAGCCTTGATCTGAGCAGCCAGACGGCTCTTGTGACGAGCAGCCTTGTTCTTGTGGATCAGACCCTTGGTTGCCATGCGATCGAGGATCGGCTGAGCCTTCTCGAAAGCGGCAACGGCAGCAGCCTTGTCACCAGCGGCAATGGCAGCTACGACTTTCTTGACGTAGGTACGGGTCATGGAACGACGGCTGGCATTGTGCTGACGACGTTTCTCTGCCTGAATCGCGCGCTTCTTAGCAGATTTGATGTTAGCCAAGTTAAACTCCTAAAACTGTCTTAGCGAGTGTATTGCAAAGGCCGAGGAATATGCCTTTGCAACCACATTTTGTCAAACAATTTGTGCAAATAAGCACCGACCCCCGATGGTGTGTCAGCGGGTGTGCGGGTAAACTGTCGGCCGATTCTATCAGCATTCGTTGCATTCCGACAGTTCCCGAGGCCCTCCTTGAGCAAGAAATTGATTAAATCCGGGATGATTGTGTCCTTTATGACACTGCTCTCCCGCATCATGGGTTTGGTGCGTGACATCGTCATCGCCAACCTGTTGGGGGCGGGTGCCGCCGCCGACGTGTTCTTCTTCGCCAACCGTATTCCCAACTTTTTGCGCCGCCTGTTTGCCGAGGGGGCCTTCAACCAGGCCTTCGTACCGGTGATGACGGAGTATAAGAAGGAAGGGGACGAGGAGAAGGTGCGCGAGCTGCTGGCCGTGGTGTCGGGGACGCTGGGGGGGATCGTTACCATAGTGACCCTGCTCGGCGTGCTCTTCTCCGGGGTGCTGACCGCACTGTTCGGCTGGGGCTGGTTCTGGGACTGGCTGCACGGCGGCCCCTCTGCCGAGAAGTTCGAGATGGCGAGCCTGATGCTCAAGATCACCTTCCCCTACCTCTGGTTCATCACCTTCACCGCCATGGCAGGGGCAGTACTCAACACCTTCGGCCGCTTCGGGGTCTCCTCGTTTACCCCCATCTTTCTCAACATCACCATGATTGCCGCCGCCTGGTGGGTCGCGCCCTGGCTCGATGATCCTGAGCTGGCATTGGCGCTGGGCGTCTTCTTCGGGGGTCTGGTGCAGTTCTTGTTCCAGTTCCCCTTCCTGCGCCAGCTCAACATGCTGGTGCGGCCGAAGTGGGGCTGGCATCACCCTGGAGTGGTGAAGATCCGCACGCTGATGATCCCGGCCCTGTTCGGGGTGTCGGTGAGTCAGATCAACCTGCTGCTCAATACCATGCTGGCGTCGTTTCTTGCTACTGGCGCCATCAGCCACCTCTATTACTCGGATCGGTTGCTGGAGTTCCCGCTCGGCCTGTTTGGGGTAGCCATCAGTACCGTCATCCTGCCGGCCCTGGCCAAGAAACACGTCGACGCCGACTCGGCCGACTTTTCCCGCACCATGGATTGGGGGGTGCGCATGGTGGTGCTGCTCGGTCTGCCGGCCATGGCCGGGATTGGTGTGTTGCGTGAGCCGATCCTGCGGGTGCTCTTCATGCGTGGCGAGTTCGGCATGCATGAGGTCAGCATGTCGAGTGCCAGCCTGCTGGCATCGGTCTCTGGCCTGCTCTCGCTCATGCTCATCAAGGTGCTTGCCCCCGGCTACTATGCCCGCCAGGACACCAAGACCCCGGTGCGTATCGGCATCATCGCCATGGTGGCTAACATGGTGTTCAACTTGGCCTTCATCTATCCCCTCGACTATGTCGGCCTGGCGCTCTCGACGGCCTGCTCGGGGACGGTGAATGCCTTCCTGCTCTATCGTGGCCTGAGTCAGCACGGGGTTTATCGTATTACCCGCGAGACGTGGAGCTTCTTCCTGCGACTGTTGCTGGCGACGGTCGCCATGTCCCTGTTGCTGTGGCAGTTGTCGCCGAGTCTGGCCCAGTGGGGTGAGTGGCACATGCTCAAGGCCAGCTGGGAGCTGACCAAGCTGTTGATCTTGGGAGGGGGGACCTATGGCGGCATCCTGTTGTTGACCGGTATTCGCCTGCACCACCTGAAAGCGGGACGCGAGGGCTGATCGCAGAGCCCACCTGAGATATAATCCGGCGATTTCGACAGCAGCAAGACACAAGGCACTGATGGAGCTTATTCGCGGCATCCACAATCTGCGGCCTCGCCACCGAGGCTGCGTGTTGACCATTGGCAACTTCGACGGGGTGCATCTTGGCCATCGCGCCGTATTGGCACGCCTGCAAGAGAAGGCTGCCAGCCTGGGCCTGCCCGCTTGCGTCATGCTGTTCGAGCCGCAGCCGCTGGAGCTGTTTGCCGATGCCAAGGCGCCGCCACGCCTCAGCCGGCTGCGCGAAAAGGCCGAGGCGTTACAGGCCATCGGTATCGAGCGGCTGCTCTGCGTACGCTTCAACCATGATTTTGCCAGCCAGTCGGCCGAGTGCTTCATCGAGGAGTTGCTGGTCGGCAAGCTGGGGGTGCGCTATCTGGTGGTAGGGGATGATTTTCGCTTCGGCAAGGGGCGGTGCGGTGACTTCCATCTGCTGGAAGAGGCCGGTCGCCGCTTTGGTTTCGAGGTGATCAGTACCCAGAGTTTCAGCCTCTCCCGTCAGCGGGTGAGCAGCACGCTGGTGCGTGAGGCGCTGGCTGCCGGCCGGATGGCCGAGGTGGAGATGATGCTGGGGCGTCCCTACAGCATCAGCGGGCGGGTCGCCCATGGCGACAAGCTCGGCCGCACCATCGGCTTTCCTACCGCCAATCTGGCCCTGAAGCGGCGCGTGGCGCCGGTCAGTGGCGTCTATGCGGTGGAAGTGTTATGTTCCGGCAAGACCTTCCCCGGCGTTGCCAATGTGGGACAACGACCCACCCTGAACGGTACACAAGCCCGTTTAGAGGTACATCTTTTTGATTTCTCCGGTGATCTCTACGGGCAACAGGTGCAGGTTATGCTGCACCACAAACTGCGCGAGGAGCAGAAATTTCCCTCCTTCGACGCCCTGCGAGCCCAG
Source organism: Aeromonas simiae (assembly GCF_000820125.1). Lineage (GTDB taxonomy): Bacteria > Pseudomonadota > Gammaproteobacteria > Enterobacterales > Aeromonadaceae > Aeromonas > Aeromonas simiae. The sequence continues at coordinate 132,205 of NZ_CDBY01000036.1, forward strand.
ATCGAACGCGACGCCCAGGCCGCCCGACATTGGTTCGGCCTGCCGGCAACCGATGAACCATCCGGCACTCTTTTAGAAATGCAGTCTTTAGATATGAAGGGAAACCAGGATCGATGAGCGACTATAAACACACCCTGAATCTTCCGGAAACCGAGTTTCCGATGCGCGGCGATCTGGCCAAGCGTGAACCCCAGATGCTCCAGCGTTGGTATGATCAGGATCTCTACGGCGCGATTCGCAGCGTCAAGAAGGGCAAGAAGTCCTTCATCCTGCACGATGGCCCTCCCTATGCCAACGGCAGCATCCACATCGGTCACTCCGTCAACAAGATCCTCAAAGACATCATCATCAAGTCCAAGGGGCTCTCTGGTTTCGACTCTCCCTATGTGCCGGGTTGGGACTGCCACGGCCTGCCCATCGAACTCAAAGTCGAAGGCATGGTCGGCAAGCCGGGCGAGAAGGTGACCCCGGCCGAGTTCCGCGAAGAGTGCCGTAAGTATGCCAAGACCCAGATTGAGGCCCAGAAGGCCGATTTCATTCGTCTTGGCGTGCTGGGCGATTGGGAGCATCCCTACCTGACCATGAATTTTGGCACTGAAGCCAATATCATCCGCTCCCTGGCCAAGATCGTCGGTAATGGTCACCTGCACAAGGGCTCCAAGCCGGTGTACTGGTGTACCGACTGCGGCTCCGCTCTGGCGGAGGCCGAGGTCGAGTATTACGACAAGAACTCCCCCTCTATCGACGTGCGTTTCAAGGCCGTCGACGAGGCTGCCGTGGCCGCTAAGTTTGACTGCGCCGAAGGTCATACCGGCAAGGGACCGCTCTCTGCGGTGATCTGGACCACCACGCCGTGGACCCTGCCGGCCAACCGCGGTATCGCCATGAATGCCGAGCTCGACTATGCCCTGGTGCAGGTCGAAGGGGACAATCCTGAGCGCCTGATCCTGGCCACCGAGTTGGTCAAGGATGTGATGGATCGCGCCGGCATCGAGCACTATCACAACCTGGGCTTTGCCAAGGGGGCAGCCCTTGAGCTGCTGCGCTTTAACCACCCCTTCTACCACTTCGACGTGCCTGTGGTGCTGGGTGACCACGTCACCCTGGATGCTGGTACCGGCGCCGTGCACACCGCTCCGGGCCACGGCCAGGAAGACTTTGTGGTCGGTCAGAAGTACGGGCTTGAAGTGGCGAACCCGGTCGGTAGCAACGGCGTCTATCTGCCGGATACCGAGCTGTTTGCCGGTCAGCATGTGTTCAAGGCTAATGCCTCCGTCATCGACGTGCTGATCGAGCGCGGTGCACTGCTGCATCACGAGGTGTTCAACCACTCCTATCCGCACTGCTGGCGTCACAAGACCCCGATCATCTTCCGTGCCACCCCGCAGTGGTTCATCAGCATGGATCAGAACGGTCTGCGCAAGCGCGCCTTGGAAGAGATCGATCGCATCGAGACACAGGGCATCGCCGAACACGGCCAGAGCGGCTGGGTGCCGGCCTGGGGTAAGAACCGCATCCAGGCCATGGTAGAAGGTCGCCCGGACTGGTGTATCTCCCGTCAGCGTACCTGGGGTGTGCCCATCGCACTGTTCGTTGATAAGGATACTCATGCCATCCATCCGGATTCGGTCCGTCTGATGGAAGAGGTGGCCAAGCGCGTCGAGCAGAAGGGTATCCAGGCCTGGTGGGATCTGGACAAGGCCGAGCTGCTGGGCAGCGATGCCGATCAGTATGAGAAGGTGCCCGATACCCTGGACGTCTGGTTTGACTCCGGTTCGACCCACGCCTCTGTGGTGGACGCGCGCCCGGAATTCAACGGCAAGCCGGCCGACATGTATCTAGAAGGCTCTGACCAGCACCGTGGTTGGTTCATGTCCTCGCTCATGATCGGCGTGGCCATGAAGAACAAGGCCCCCTACAACCAGGTGCTGACCCACGGCTTCACCGTGGATGGCCAGGGCCGCAAGATGTCCAAGTCGATCGGCAACGTAGTGAGCCCGCAGGACGTGATGAACAAGCTGGGTGCCGACATCCTGCGTCTGTGGGTCGCCAGCACTGACTACACCGGCGAGATGACGGTCTCCGACGAGATCCTCAAGCGCTCTGCCGACGCCTATCGCCGGATCCGCAATACTGCCCGCTTCCTGCTGGCCAATCTCAACGGCTTCAATCCGGCCACCGACATGGTCGCTCCCAGCGACATGGTGCTGGTGGACCGTTGGGCCGTCGGTCGTGCCAAGGCGGTGCAGGCGGAGATTGTCGAGGCATTCGATGCCTACAACTTCCACGGTGTGACCCAGAAGTTGATGCAGTTCTGCTCGGTTGAGATGGGCTCTTTCTATCTCGACATCATCAAGGATCGCCAGTACACCGCCAAGGCGGATAGTCTGGCTCGTCGCTCCTGCCAGAGCGCCCTCTACCATATCGCCGAGGCCATGGTGCGCTGGATGGCGCCCATCATGAGCTTCACTGCCGATGAGATTTGGGCCCTGCTGCCGGGTGAGCGCGCCAAGTTCGTGTTCACCGAGGAGTGGTACCAGGGGCTGTTTGGCCTGGCTGCGGATGAGCAGATGGGCGATGCCTTCTGGGCCGAGATCCTGAGTGTGCGTGGCGAAGTGAACAAGGCGCTGGAAGCGGCCCGCGGCGAGAAGCGCATCGGCGGCTCTTTGCAGGCAGAGGTAACCCTCTATGCCAAGCCGGCGCTGGCCGAGCAGCTGCGAGCCCTGGGCGATGAGCTGCGCTTCGTGCTGCTGACCTCCAAGGCCACCGTGGTGACTGCCGAGGCCGCTGGTGAGGGCGCGGTTGCAACCGAGCGCGACGATCTGTGGGTGAGCGTGGTGCAATCTGCTGCGGCCAAGTGCGATCGCTGCTGGCACCATGTGGAAGACGTGGGCACCATCGCGGGCCACGAAGAGATCTGTGGCCGCTGTGTGACCAACGTCGATGGCGCCGGTGAAGTGCGCTCCTTTGCCTGATGGGTGACATGATGCAACACAAGAGTGGTTTGCGTTGGCTGTGGCTGGCCGTGCTGGCCTTCATCCTTGACCAGGCGAGCAAGCTCGCCGTGGTCAAGCTGCTGCCATACGGCTATCCGGGGGTGGAGATCACCCCCTTCTTCAATCTGGTGCATGTCTACAACAAGGGCGCTGCATTCAGCTTCCTGGCTGATCAGGGTGGATGGCAGCGCTGGTTCTTCGCCGTGCTGGCCTTTGCCATCTGCGGCCTGCTGATCCATTGGCTGCGCAAGCAATCGGTCACCCAGCGCTGGAGTGGTATTGCCTACGCCTTCATCATTGGTGGGGCGCTCGGTAATGTGTTCGACCGGCTGGTACTGGGTCACGTGGTCGACTTTCTCGACCTCTACTGGGGCCGTTCCCACTGGCCGGCCTTCAATCTGGCCGACAGCTTCATCTTCATCGGTGCTGCCATGATAGTGCTAGATGGCCTGTGCGGTGACAAACAAGCCAAGGAGCCTGCATGAGCAGCGTCATCGCGGCAGACAGCCAGGTGATCTTCCACTTCACCATCAAGCTGGAGGATGGCTCGGTGGCGGACAGCACCCAGCTTGGCGGCAAGCCGGCCCGGCTGGTGATGGGGGATGGTAGCCTGACCCCGAGCTTTGAGGCGTGCCTGCTGGGCCTTAGCGCCGGTGAGGCCAAGAGCTTCACCCTGGCGCCGGAGCAGGCCTTTGGCCTGCCCAACCCCGACAATATCCACCACCTCGATCGTGCCAAGTTCGGCGCCGACGCCGAACCCGAGGTCGGCGCCATCATCGGGTTCAGCCTGCCCAATGGCGGCGAGATCCCGGGGATCGTCAGAGCCGTGGAGGGGATGTCGGTGACCGTCGATTTCAACCATCCGCTGGCCGGGCATACCGTGACCTTCGAGGTCGAGATCCTGGCGGTGGATGAGGAGCTGGAGGAGGTCTGATGGAGATCCTGCTTGCCAACCCACGCGGGTTCTGCGCCGGTGTCGACCGTGCTATCAGCATTGTCGAGAGCGCGCTGGAGAAGTTTGGGGCGCCCATCTATGTGCGCCATGAAGTGGTGCATAACCGCTATGTGGTGAACAAGCTCAAGGAGGCGGGGGCCATCTTCGTCGAGGAGATCGACGAGGTGCCGGATGACAACATTGTCATTTTCTCTGCCCACGGCGTCTCCAAGGCGGTACGCGAGAAGGCCAAGTCACGGGAGCTCAAGGTATTTGACGCGACCTGCCCACTGGTGACCAAGGTGCATATGGAAGTTCATCGCGCCAGTCGCAAGGGGTCAGAGGCCGTGCTCATCGGCCACGCCGGTCATCCTGAGGTGATCGGTACCATGGGGCAGTACGAGAATCCGAACGGTGGCATGTATCTGGTGGAGACCCCGGATGACGTGGCGCGTCTTATCGTGAAGAACCCGGACGATCTCTGCTTTGTCACCCAGACCACCCTGAGCGTGGATGAGACCTCCGACGTTATCGATGCCCTGCGTCGCCACTTCCCCAAGATCCAGGGGCCGCGCAAGGATGACATCTGCTACGCCACCCAGAACCGTCAGGACGCGGTGCGCGAGATGGCGGGCTTGGTACAGGCCATGCTGGTGGTGGGTTCGCGTAATTCCTCCAACTCCAACCGCTTGCGCGAGCTGGCCGAAAAGGTGGGCGCCCGTGCCTATCTGATCGACGATGCCGCCATGATAGAGCCGAGCTGGCTGGAAGGGGTTGAACGGGTGGGTGTCACCGCAGGAGCCTCGGCCCCCGAGGTGCTGGTTCAGTCGGTCATCTCCAGGTTGCGCGAGCTGGGCGGCCAGATGGTGGCCGAGCATCCCGGCCGTGAAGAGAACGTGGTGTTTGAGGTGCCCGCCGAGCTGCGGATCCTTTAATCAATGATGCCGGCAGATGCCGGCATCACTCTTTTCGTCCCCTGATTCTTTCTATTTCCAGCAATCAGCGGGTGTCTTGATATCAGCCTTATTGATGGTCATGGTGGCACAACCTGTGTCACCTATTTGCGCACCTTTGGCAACTGCCCTGAGGGTGTAGGTCGTGGCACTGGCCCCTGAGATGGAGAAGTCGTAGTAATCACTGCTCGGATTACCGACTTGTGCCGGGTTGCTGCTGTAGCTGGCATTGCTGAGACGATACTCCTCCTGCTTTAGCTGCATGGAAAAGAGCCCCTTGATGGCGTCAGCGCGGCGGGACTGCTGCAACCCCTTAGTGAAGGAGGGGTAAGCAACGGCTGCGATGATCGCCACGATGGCTACCGCAACCAGCAGTTCGATGAGTGTTATGCCATTCATTGAGCGTTTTGACATCGGCACTATTCCTGAAAAGAGTCGATACTGTGAGGATAGTAGGCCACGCCCACGGAAGGGCGGTTGATGGGGGCGCAGCAGATGAAAAGGGCGCGTTGTGAGCAGGGACGGGGGTTTACGTTATTGGAGCTGATGGTGTCCATTGCGATGGTCGCCATTCTCGTTACCGTCGCCTTGCCCAGCTACAGTTCTTTGCGTCAGGAGCAACTCGTCAAAGCGGCCACCCAAGCCATTTATACCGACATGATGCTGCTCAAGTCCGAGTCGATTAAGCGCAATCAGGGGCTCTCCCTCATCATCTTTAACAGCGGCCAGAGTAACTGGTGCTATCGCATCGCTATCGATGGCACGGCGACGTGCACCAGTTGCAACACCACTTGTTCGACTCTGGAGGGGCGTAAAGGTGGGGATGCAACCGAGTTCCCCGGAATCGCGTTGACGGCAAGTTATAGCGAGTCAGCCAGTAAGGTCAGACCGGTTGCATTTTCACCCAGAAGAGGCTCCTTGCCGGCCGGTAATATACAGTTGACCGCCAATGCGTACAGCATGCAGGTAGTGACCAACAATCTGGGACGAGTGCGAAGCTGCGCGCCTACTGGAAGTAAGGTCGGAGGGGTACCCGCATGCTGAGCCGCCACGCTGGTTTTAGTCTGGTGGAGCTGATGGTGGCCATGGTCGCCGGACTGCTGCTGGTTGCCGCAGTGTCGGCACTGTTTGCCTCCATTCTGCGCGCCGATCAGACCTCGATGCAGGTCAGCCGGCTCAATCAGGAGATGCAATCGATCGTGGACATGATGGCCAGAGATCTGCAGCGCTCCGGCTATGATGCGGGCGCAACCGCCTTTCTTGGGGCGACATCGAGTGCTCGTTCCTCCTTTTATTTTGACTCTGTGACCGACCTGATGAGTGAGACGGCAGCGGGCTCAAAGCGCTATCTCTGCTTGCGGATTCGTTATGACGATAATGGCAATTCGGCGTTGGATAGCGATGAGACTCGGGTCTACAGCTACAGCAGTGCCAGTAAGGGAGTCAGGCTCGATACCGGAAATTCAGCCTCTTGCTCAGGAGGTAGTCTGCTTAGCACCGACAATACCATCGATATATCCAGCCTCACTTTTGAGCTTCTGAGTAGTAGCCTTTCGGCTGGCGCGAGGACGATCCGCCTTTCCATGACAGGTAATTACAAGGCGACACCGGCCATATCTCTTTCGCTGCAGCGCGATATCAAGCTGCGCAATGATGGGTACTGACACGATGCGGCGCTCGCTTGGTTTCACCACCTTTACCGTCACTTTGTTGCTGATCACCATTCTGATCGGCGTCTCGTTGCTGGTCGGTAAATTGATGGTGATCGACAGGCGGATCACTCTGAATGAGGTGCTGTACCGTCAGGCTCTGGCTCTGGCTGAACTGGGGATCGCTGATGGTATTGGGCGGCTGGCCTACGACGCCAGTTGGCGAACCAGTGGTAGTGGAACCACAGTCTCGTCGGCAACCGGTAGTTACACCCTGACCGCACTCAATGATATGGCAATCAATGTGGGCTCGGCCGTAGTGACCCCGGTACGAGTGAGAGCTCAGGCCACTCTGGCTGATACGACGGCGCAAGCCGTAGTGGAGGTCAAAACCGTGAGTGTGAATGTGTTGGCAGGAACACCCGCAGCGCCGTTGACCGTGGCTGGGGGCATGGTCATTGGCGGTAATTTTACTGCTGTAGCAAATCCCAACGGTGGGGGGCTCGGAGTGCCTCTCTCCGTCTGGACGAATGATGATGTTGGTGGGCACGGCTCTTGGCAAACCTGCCATCAAGGTGATTACAGCGCTGGGTGTAGTTCTAACCTCAGCGATAACAGTCACAAGAACTCCGATATCAAGGACAACGACCCGGATTTCCCGACCGACCTGGTCTGGTACCTGTTCAATCAACCTGATACGGAAGAGGGGTGGTTGAATCTGGAAGCCTTGGCCGTACAACAGGTAAATGACTGCAATGGCCTCACTACGGCATCGAGCGGCTTGATCATCGTTGATGGGGATTGCGCCATGCCAGGAGAGATCGGCAGTGTGGCGAGTCCGGTCATACTGATTGTCAGAGACGGAGAGCTGACAATGAACGGGGGCAGTATCTTCAATGGCCTTATCTTTGATTATTCATCTGACCCCGCCACGATTGTTCCGGATGCCAAGGCAAACGGGACGGCGACCGTGAATGGCGCTTTGGTGGCTAACTTCCCGCTCGAAATTACCAGCGGGACATTCAATGCTGTCTATGATGCGTCGGTGTTGCAGAATCTCGGAAGCGGGGCTGCCTTTAAGCGGATCAATATTGTTCCTGGCAGTTGGCGAGACTGGTAGAGGTCATCATGAAACAGTGGAAGTCTCACAAGGGATACGGTCTGCTGGAGATCTTGCTCACACTGGTGCTGCTGGGGGTCGGTGTGGCGGGATTGGTGGCATTCTCCCGAGGACTACTGGGCGTCTCTCAAGATGGAAAACGCTACGAAGTGGCTATGCGCTTGGCTGAGTCCAAGCTGGATGAATTGCGTAATTTCAATGGCATCGTAACAGCGGTATCACCACTGCGTGCCTATCAGGGGATATCGGCGGGCAGTGGCAATCAGACGGTCTCAGGGGATACCTACAGCCTGAGCTGGGCGGTCAGTAATCAGTTTTGGGGGGGGAGTGGTTGGGTCACCAGCCAACCTGCGGGTTATCTCTTTTCCTATCCAGCACGCAAAGTTGTGACGGTGACGGTCAGTTGGAGTGATAACCAAGGGCAGAGCAAAAGTCTCCAGCTATCAGGAGCGATAACCCCCGTCGATACGCTCTCGGCCTCTCAACTGAACAATGGTCTGGATACCACCCGTCCCAAGCCAAAAGTCTCTTACACACCAGGTGTGGTCCCCGACGTGGTTTCGGTCGATCTGGGTAATGGCAGCAAGAAAGAGACCAGCAAGCCGCTACCTCATATCAAGGGCAACACGGGCTCCAGTCGACTGATCCAGTTTGACTCGATCACTTATCAAACCCAGGGCACGGCCAGTAATAAACAGTCGCTACAAGACACGGCCACGGTCTACTGTTCTTGCTCCACGACCGGGAACTTTGAAAAAGCTTATCTTCCTGACACTCCTTACTATTCAGCTAATGACAGGGTTCAGTACTGGAAAACGGGGGAGTTGGTCGACAAAGGGGTTGGGGTATTGCAGGGTAACAGCAATCAGCAAGAGACTCTCTGTCCCTCCTGTTGCCGTGAACATTATGATGTGGCTGACAAGGGCTTCTTTGGTTATTACGCTCCCTTGAATATCAGTCGCGGCAAATACCGGATGAGTGGGGCATCGCTGCAATCGGTTAGCAGTGGAGACTATATCGATGCGTGCCGTTTTATCAGAATCGATGGTGTTTACCGACCCGCCCCGGATTGGCGATTGGTCTCATTAACAACCTTTTCCGCAGCGTTTCTTAACGATGCAACCAATCTTGCCAATTACCAAGCCTATATCGCCTACGTCATCACGGAGCATGCAAAATGGCAACAGAGCGCCTTTGCCAGCAAAAGTGACAGCAACTGGTCGGCTGTCAGTTCATCCCCTTCGATACAGAGCTTTAACACCTGGTTGGCCGGCAATCGAGGCGGCAGTAGTACCGATCTCTCCACCCCTATCGGAACCCTGCAACTCATCAGTCGGGGCATCTATGTTGATATTATGTCTCCCGGCTATTTGAGTAATGAGGTCTTTCAAGGGGGAGCGAGCGAGCCGAATATCGCCAAGATCCCCTTCCAGGATGTCAACATGACCCTGCTCAGTGAGTGGAGCAGTGGTGACAGTAACAAGGCGACGGTGACCAGCCAGCCCATAGCGACGGTCGTCGACCCGACCAACAACTATTACGGCACTTATAGTCGGGGATTACTCAGTGCCAAGAACACCACCTTCTCCGGCACACCACAGACTGACACACCGATCACCATCACGGCCCGCAGTTATCAGGGGAACTCCGGCATAGTGGGGGCTCCTGTGTTGCAGCAGGATATCGATGCGCAGGTCAGTTCGACCATGCGGGTCAGCATCCTAGCATCTGCCGTTGCCAATCTGCACGGTGTCGTCGAGTGCTTGCAGTTGAAGACGACGGGCAATGCCAATAATCCCAATCACAGCGCCGTCTCCTGTGATGCGACCTCTGTTGGTTTGACCGTGGGCGTCAACAATATGAATGTCACCTGCTCGCTCCTCGATATGGGCAAGCCGGCCAAACCGAATTACACCTGCAGTGGAGTGCCCAGCTCGAGTTTCACGCTGACTCTGTCCAAGAGTGGTTACAGAGTGACCCCCTCTTCTCAATCACTGACCTTGCCTAGTAGTGGTTCAACCACCAGTGGTTGTGTGATGATGGTGGAAGAGGCATTGTTGGCCGTTCTGCCAGCGACGCCCACAACTTGTAGCTCTCAGCCTTGAGTTGCCTATAATCGGCGCATTGTGTGTATGGAACGGAACTAACGATGACTGACGATCCTTGGGCCCTGTGCCATCTTGATGACTCCTTCGACGCCTCGGTGTTAGGTACCAAAGGCGCTCAACTGCAATGGTTTGAAGACCGGGATGATCTGCTGGAATTCCTGCGGGAGGATTTCGTCGATCTGCTGGCCGATACCGGGGAGCTGGATGAGGAGCAGACTGAGGCGGCCAAGGCTCGTTTTGCGCTGTTGATCGAGCAGAGTTTTGACGACCGAGGACTGGTGGATGCGCTCAATGATCTGGCGTCAGGCCTGCGCCGTATCATCTGGATGGGGCCGCTCTCCGAGTTGGCTGAGGTACATGAAGAGTTTGCATCGGCCCTGCGGCGCTATTTCTGGGAGCAGTTTGAGGGGGATGAAGACGATCCCGATGCCTGGATTCCAGAAGAGTTATGGCCACAGCTGGCTGAAATCGTGGATGAGTTTTTAGCTGAGGGTGAGTACTGAATTTCATCTTCATCGGGGCGTGAATCACATCAAGAAAAAGGCCGACAGTATCTGTCGGCCTTTTTCTGTGATGGCGGGATGGATAGCCTGGAGTCATTTGTCGTGCAGGCCAAAGGTGACCCGGCTGAGCTCTTCATTGACGTCGAAGAGCTTGTACTGAACGTTACGGGCCCCCATCGCTAGCACTCGCTGCTCGTGCATGGTGACATAAGCGCGGGCGTGCTCTTCGTTGTCAAACAGGTAGATGCCTCCCGCTTCACCGGTTTGTGGATTTTCAGTCCAAATCTTGGAAATAAATCCGGGCTCGTGGGTGATGGATTCAGCCAGAGGGAGGGCCGCGCTGGCTAACGAGGGCCCCATCATGTCAGCAGGGAAATCGAAGTGGATCTGTAGCAGGGTGGTCACGGTGTTCTCCTTTTCGATATGTGGTTGGCATCATAGGGAGCTGGGGGACTCTTCTGCAAGAAGGCACTTTTTCGTGGCATAGTATGTCAATCAGCATCGAAAA
>NZ_CDBY01000037.1 GCF_000820125.1 Aeromonas simiae
TCTTCGGCTTCGATCATCCGTTTGAGCCACTGCTCCGGCGGTGGTAAGGGACGCTCCCGATGCGCCAGCAGCTCGTCGCACAGCGCCGCCATACCAAACAGTTTCAACCCCTGCAGGCGCTGGTAAATTTCATCGGCTGACATGCTGACCTCCCGGTAACAGGCTGTCATAGCGTTGGCAGTTGGCCTGCGGCGGCTGTGCAAGCGGCACCACCTGAGCATGGAGCTGTGGCACCTCGACGGGGCGGCGCAGCCGCTGCAGGTGGTTGAGTACCAGCTCGGCCGAGCTGCCGCCCAGCAGCAGTACCTGCTGGCAGGCTCGCTCCAACAGGTCGAGTCCGTCCTGCCGGGCAGCCAACAGTAGCTTGACCATGTCCCGGTCACCGCCCTTGCGGCTCAGCAGTTGCTGCTGTAAGCGGCTCAAAGCCGGCGGTAACACCCACTCCTTGAAGGGAGCACCGTGGCGCAGCGCGCCGGGTTTGTGCTCGAGCAGGCCGAGGTAATGCCAGGGGTCGAACTGGGTCTTGTCCCGGCCAAACTGGCGGGGATGCTCGGCAATAAGCTCGCTCTGGGCATACACCTGGAGCCGGTCAGCGAAGACCCGGGCTGTGACATGACGATGGGCGTAACGGCTGTCGACACTGTAGGTGTTGCGGTCGAAGTGGATGAGGCAGGTGCTGTCAACCCGCAGCTCCCGCTCCACATAGCCATTGAAGCG
>NZ_CDBY01000038.1 GCF_000820125.1 Aeromonas simiae
GAGGCGGGGCTGGTGCCACAACCGGCGCGGTTACACCGGTTGGACGGCGAGTTTCGCCTGCCGGAGCAGGCCCATGTCTGTGCCCCCGCGCTGATCGAGGATCTGCTGGCCCACTTCAACCGGTTGACCGGCCTCTCCTTGCAGCAAGATCACGATGCCCTGCTGCGCCTGGAGCTGGCCCCCCTGCCGCAGGGGGCGTACCGCCTCACCATCGCCCCGAGCGGAATTCGCATCGAAGCCGGCGGCCGTCCTGGCTGGCGTCATGGCCTGATGAGCCTGGCCCAGTGGGTGCTGCAACACGGCGAGTCGCTGCCCTGTATCGCAGTGGAAGATGCCCCGCGCTTTGGCTTTCGTGGCGTCTTTCTCGACTGCGCCCGCCACTTCCACCCGGTCACCACCATCAAACGCCTGCTGGAGCAGATGGCGCTTTACAAGTTCAACCACTTCCACTGGCACCTGACCGATGACGAGGGGTGGCGCCTTGAGATCAAGGCCTTCCCCGCCCTCACCGAGACCGGGGCGTGGCGCGGGCATGGCCTGCCTGTCACGCCGCAACTGAGCGGCGGCGCCGCCCCCTATGGCGGCAACTACAGCCAGAGCGAGGTGCGCGATATCGTGGCCCACGCGGCGGCGCTCGGCATCACGGTGATCCCGGAGATCGACATCCCCGGCCACTGCCATGCGGCGATCCAGGCCCTGCCCGAGCTGCTGGTCGAGCCAGCTGATACCTCCCGCTACCGCTCGGTGCAGTTCTTCGAGGACAACGTACTCAACCCCGCCCTGCCCGGCACCTACACCTTTTTGGAGCGCGTGCTGGACGAGGTGTGTGCGCTGTTTCCCGGCCCGCTCATCCACTTAGGTGGCGACGAGGTGCCGCAAGGCGTGTGGCAGGAGAGCCCCGCCTGCCAGGCGCTGATGCGCCAGCACGGCTATCGGGACGCCAAAGAGCTGCAAGGCCATCTGCTGCGCCACTGCCAGCGCTACCTGGCCGGCAAGGGAAAGCAGATGATCGGCTGGGAGGAGATCCGGCATGGGGACAAGGTGAGCCAGGAGGCCGTCGTGTGCGCATGGACCCGACTGGAGGCCGGGCTTGAAGCGGCGGCAGCGGGGCATCCCGTGGTGATGGCGCCGGCCCAGCACCTCTACCTCGATCTGGCCTGGAGCCGCGACCCCGATGAACCCGGTCTCTACTGGGCCGGCACGCTGGATCTCGCCCAGGTCTATCGCTGCGAACCTGCGCCCGCCGATTTCCCGGCCAAAGAGCAGATTCTCGGCGTGCTGAGCCCGCTCTGGGGCGAGCAGATCACCTCCCGCGAGCGGCTCGACTACATGCTCTTTCCGCGGCTGCTGGCGACGGCAGAGGTGGCCTGGAGCCACCCCGAACACAAGTCATGGGAAGGGTTTTGCGCCCGGTTGCCGGGCCAGTTGCAGATCCTCGGCAAGCTGGGGGTTCGATATCGCCCTCCCAGGCAGTGAATCAAGCAGTGAATGCTGTCATTACAGTTCGGCGACCAGACGGTCGCCTTTTTTATACACAAAAAACCAAATGACAACATTGTGATTACAGTCGAGGTTAATATTTTTAGTTACTGACACAATCTACCTCGTTCGTATTAATTTACAGCGTAGCCATGACAACTTCTAACGAGTCTCCCATTGATGAAGAAGTGATATTTCCTGCCAGCCAACAGCTGGTCTCGACGACCGATCTCGTGGGAACCATCACTTATGCCAATGAGGCGTCCTGCCATATCGCCGGTTATCACCGCGACGAGCTGGTGGGCCGCCCCCACAATCTGGTGCGCCACCCGGACATGCCCAAGGCCGCCTTCGCCGATCTCTGGCTGCACCTCAAGGCGGGACAGGCGTGGCGCGGGGTGGTGAAAAACCGCTGCAAAGATGGCCGTTACTACTGGGTCGATGCCTACGTCACCCCCATTTATGAGCAAGGCAAGATCTGTGGTTACCAGTCGGTGCGCTGCAAGCCGGACGATGCCCTCAAGGCGCGGGCGGCGGCCATCTATCGTCAGCTGCGGGCCGCCGAGCGGGGCAAAGCCCCTCCCTCACTGGCCCGGCTGCGCCGCCCACTGGTGCTGCCCGCCATACTGATCGCGTTGCTCTCTGGCATCGCCATCCATGGGCTTGCCATACTGCCGGCGCTGCTGCTCCCCTTGCTGCTGCTCGGTGGGCTCTGTTACCCCGAGCTCATCACCACCCCACGCTTCCTGCAGCGACTGACCCGTCGCTACGACAGCCTCTCACGCGTGGTCTATGCCGGCACGGCCCCCCACGCCATCGCCGAATTCCACCAGCAACTGCTACAGGCACGGATCAATACCATTCTTGGCCGGGTCGATGACACGACGCTGGGACTGCACCAGATGGCCAATCAGCTGGATCAGGCCAGCGCCGATGCCAATCACGCCATGCAACGTCAAGATGAGCAGACCCACCAGATTGCCGATGCCATGCAGCGCTTTGGCGAGGCGACCGGCTCAGCCAGCGAGCATATCCGTGGCTGTGTACAGCAGATTGATGAGGTGCGCGGTCGCAGCGAACAGGCCGATCACCACCTTGAGCAGACCCGGGATGCGGTCAACAGCCTCGGTGAGCAGGCGCAGCAGGCCTTTGCCACCGCCAAGGCCCTGAGCGAAGAGTCCCGCCGCATCGATGACATCATGGTGGAGATCCGCGGGATCGCCGATCAGACCAACCTGCTGGCCCTCAACGCCGCCATCGAGTCGGCCAGGGCCGGCGAGCACGGACGCGGTTTTGCCGTCGTCGCCGGCGAGGTGCGCAACCTGTCGAGCCGCACCCAGGAGGCCACCGGCCAGATCCAGCAACGCATCGCCGGCATCCAGCAGACGCTCCAGCAATGGCAGGGCATGATGCAGCAGAACCTGCAGCAGACCCGCCACTGTAGCGAGCTGACCGAGCGAGGCAGTGCCGAGGTGCAGCAGATCTTGGGCGCCATGAACCACTTGCAGCGCAATGCCGCAGAGATAGCCGGCACCATGAATGAACAGGAAGTGGTTATCGAGCAGATCTGCCAGTCACTGCAACAGGTGGCCCGCCACGCCGAGGACAACAGCGAAAGGCTCCTACAGGTCAGCAATACCAGCCACGAGTTGCAACAGAAGGCCGCGCAGCTGGCCGGTCTTGGCCACACCTTCGGTTAATAAGATTGTTTTATCTATCAGTAGGAGTGCATCTACACTGGTGTATGTGCCGCATGGGTCGGTTGTCGCGTGTGCGCACCACAACAATATCACGGACGGGATAACAATCAGGGAGCGCCTCATGGTTCAGAATACCTCTGCACTGCTCGATCAGGAGATCGATTTTGCTGACGACGAGCAACTGGTCTCCACCACAGATATGCGCGGTATCATCACCTACGCCAACGATCACTTCTGCCGGGTTGCCGGCTACAGTCGGGAAGAGCTCATCGGTCGCCCTCATAACATGGTGCGCCATCCCGACATGCCCAAGGCCGCCTTTGCCGATCTCTGGCAACACCTCAAGGCCGGTCAGGCTTGGCGGGGCTGGTGAAAAACCGCTGCAAGGATGGCCGCTATTACTGGGTCGATGCCTACGTCACCCCCATCTATGAACAGGGCAAGATGTGTGGCTACCAGTCGGTGCGCTGCCGCACCGACAGTCGTACCAAGGAGATTGCCAGCCGCCTCTATGCCGATCTGCGCAAGCATGAACGCCACTCCACCAAGAGCCGGCGGCTGTTGCCGCTGCTGCGGCCGTGGGCCATCACTGGTCTGCTGCTGCTAGCCCTCGCTGTGCTGCTCTGGCAGGCCGGGCCACTGGGCGCGCTATGGGTGATGTTGCCGCTGCTGGCGGTAGCGGCCCTCACCTACCGCCAACTCTTTCAGACCTCGCGTTTTCTGGGTCAATTGCAGGGCGAGTATGACAGCGTCAGCCGGCTCATCTATTCGGGGGATGCCCCGCACAGCATTGCCGACTTCCACATCAAGCTGTGGCAGGCTCGGATCCGCACCGTGCTTGGTCGGGTCGATGATGCCACCCTTTCCCTCAAGACATTGGCCAACGATCTGAGCCACTCATCGACCATGGCCAGCCGGGATATCGCCACTCAGGACATGCAGATCCAGCAAGTCGCCACGGCCGTGACCCAGATGGCATCGGCTGCCACCGAGATCACCCGCAATATCGAAGAGACCAGCCAGCAGATCAGCGAGGCGCGCCACCACTGCCTGCAAACCGACTCCCAACTGACCGAGGCTGGCAGCGAGATGGATAACTTGGCCAAACAGGCCCAGCAGGCATTCCAGTCAGCGGTCGAGCTGGCCAACGAGTCTGAACGCATTGGCAACATCATGAGTGAAATCCAAGGGATTGCCGATCAGACCAACCTGCTGGCCCTCAACGCCGCGATTGAGGCCGCTCGCGCCGGCGAACAGGGGCGTGGTTTTGCCGTGGTGGCCGACGAGGTGCGCAGCCTATCGACCCGCACCCACAAGGCCACCGAGCAGATCCAGGGGAGTATCGGCCACATCCAGCACACCCTCGGCCAGTGGAAGGAGATGATGCATCACAATCTGGATCAGACCCGCTCCTGCCTGGAGACCACCCGGGCCGGCTCGGAGAACCTGCATCAGGTGCTCGAAGAGATCGACAAGATCACCGAGTTCTCCACCCAGATCTCGTCGGCCACTCACGAGCAGCAGGCGGTGATCGAGGAGATCAGCCGCAACGTGAACCAGATCTCGGCCCTCTCCCACGACAACAGCATCAAGATCGACGGCGTCAGCGCCAGCAGTGAGAGCCTGCTGGTCAAGGCCAATCAGCTCAAGGAGCTCAGCCGCACCTTCGGCTGACCCTTGCGAGCCCACCTTGCCACACGCACAATGGGGCCTCACACAGTGAGGCCCCATGACTTCTCAGGAACGCATCGAAACCCTGCTTGCCCTCGTCCCGCCTGGCCGGGTGGTCACCTATGGTCAGGTGGCCGATCTTGCCGGCCTGCCGGGCCGTGCCCGACTGGTCGGCCGGGTGCTAAAGACTACCAGCAAGAGCCTGCCCTGGCACAGGGTGCTCGGCGCTAACGGCAAGATCTCGCTGCCCGCTGGCTCCAGAGGCCATACAGAGCAGGTAGGGCGATTACAAGAGGAGGGGGTGCCGGTCATCGGCGGGCGGGTGCGGCTGCGTGAATGGCAGTGGCAACCCAATCTAGCCGAGCTGCTGTTTCTGCTGCCCTTCTAGCACCAGCGCCGCACCTGCTGGCAATAGCGCTCATAATCAGCCCCGAAACGCCGCCCGAGCGCCTGCTCCTCACGCGGGATCTGCAATCTATCCATCCAGAGCCAGAACAGCATCGCCCCCCACCAGCCACCGCCCAGCCATAGCGCCCACAGCAGCAGAAGCAACAAGACCCCCAGATACATAGGATTGCGGCTGTAGCGATAGACACCACTGATGACCAGTGCGCTGGAGCGATCGGGGCGGCGCGGGTTCACCGTGGTCCCGGCGTGACGAAATCCCAGCAGGGCACCGACCCCCAAGAGGGCAGCCAGCCCCCACAGCAGCGCCGCGAGCAGCCAGCTCCCCCTCCCCCACTCCCCCCCTTCGAGAGGGAGCCCCCACTGCATCAACCAGGCGCACAGCAGGGCCACCAAGGGAGGAGGAAGCAGTGACATTTTCATCATTATCCCGCCATCCATTCAACATGCATGTTAATCGTTTTCCTGTTTTGTTTTAAGCAGTTAGACTGACCGAGGCCTCGCTTGCGACTCAGCATTATGTCCGGCGCTGGCCACAGACTCAACGACACCATGACAGGGAATATCATGAGCAAGAAGACGTTACTCGCCACCCTCATCATCGGCCTGCTGTCAGGCCAGGCTTATGCCGCCCCCTACCTGCCGCAGGCCAACGATCATCGCAACGGCCAGGAGTTCGCTGCCGCCAACGCCTGGCTCGAAGTGAATGTGACCACCTTCGAGCGCAACATCCAGACCCTCAAGGAGCGCCTCGGCGAAAAAGGCCCGCAGATCTGCGCCATCATGAAGGCCGACGCCTACGGCCATGGCATCGATCTGCTGATCCCCTCCGTGGTCAAAGCCGGCATCCCCTGCATCGGCATCGCCAGCAATGAAGAGGCCCGCGTCGCCCGTGAGAAGGGGTTCGAGGGGCGTCTGATGCGGGTTCGCGCCGCCAGCCCGCAAGAGGTGGAAGCGGCCCTGCCCTACAAGATGGAGGAGCTGGTCGGCAGCCTGGAGAGCGCCCGGCTGATGGCGGAAATTGCGCAGCGCCACCATACCACCATTGCCTATCATCTGGGCCTCAACTCCGCCGGCATGAGCCGCAATGGCCTGGATTTGCGCCAGGATAATGCCAAGCAGGACGCCCTCGACCTGCTCAAACTCAAAGGGCTGCAAGTGGTCGGTATCATGACCCACTTCCCGGTCGAGGAGAAAGAGGACGTCAAACAAGGCTTTGCCCAGTTCCAGCTCGACACCCAGTGGCTCATCGCCGCCGGCAAGCTCGATCGCAGCAAGCTGACCCTGCACTGCGCCAACTCCTTCACCACCCTGGAGGTGCCGCAGGCGCATCTGGACATGGTGCGGCCGGGCGGCATCCTCTATGGCGACACCATCCCCTCCTACACCGAGTACCAGAAGGTGATGACCTTCAAGACCCGGGTCGCCTCGGTCAACCACTATCCGCAAGGAAACACGGTGGGCTATGACCGCACCTACACCCTCAAGCGCGACTCCCTGCTCGCCAACCTACCGCTCGGCTACTCCGACGGCTACCGCCGAGCGCTCAGCAACAAGGCTTATGTGCTGGTGGGGGGGCAGAAGGCGCCTGTGGTCGGCAAGACCTCGATGAACACCATCATGGTGGACGTGACCGACATCAAGGGGGTCAAGCCGGGGGACGAAGTGGTGCTGTTTGGCCGCCAGGGTAACGCCGAGGTGAAGCAGGCGGATCTGGAGGAGTACAACGGCGCCCTGCTGGCCGACATGTACACCATCTGGGGCTACACCAATCCGCGTATCATCACGCGCTGATACAACAAGGGCTCCCGCGGGAGCCCTTCTCGTTTATTCGCTGGCCTTGGCCGGCTTACCGCCACGGGTCAGCCACAGGCTCAGCCCCATGGAGGCCACCAGGATGAGAGCCACCACGCCAAGCGCAATCCCGGTCGGGATCTTGAACAGATCCAACAGCAGCATCTTGACCCCGATAAACATCAGGATCAGCGCCAGCCCGTATTTGAGCAGGGCAAAGCGCTCCGCCACCCCGGCCAGCAGGAAGTACATGGCACGCAGCCCCATGATGGCGAAGATGTTGGAGGTGAGCACGATGAAGGGATCGGTGGTCACCGCGAAGATGGCCGGTATGCTGTCCACCGCGAAGATGAGATCGCTCACCTCCACCAGCACCAGAATGAGCAGCAGCGGCGTGGCATAGCGCACCCCGTCGCGCCAGACGAAGAAGCGCTCCCCCTCCAGGGTCTCGGTCACCTTGAAGCGGCGGCGCATCCAGCCGAGCAGGGCGTTGTTCTCAAGATCCGGCTCCTTGTCGGCCGCCCACAGCATCTTGGCGCCGGTCAGCAGCAGGAAGGCGCCGAAGAAATAGAGGATCCAGTGGAACTGCTCGATGAGCCAGCTGCCGGCGAACACCATGCCGGCGCGCATCACGATGGCGCCCAGCACACCGTAGAGCAGCACCCGGCGCTGTAACTCGGCCGGAATGGCGAAGTAGCCAAACAGCATCAACCAGACGAAGACGTTATCGACCGCCAGCGCCTTCTCGATGAGGTAGCCGGTGAGAAACTCCAACCCCTTCTGATTGGCCAGCTCACGCCCGGCACTGTGATCGAGCCAGAGCCAGATGGCCAGGTTGAACAAGAGCGCCACGCTCACCCAGACCAGCGACCAGATGCCCGCCTCTTTGAGCGATACCTTGTGCGCCTTGCCACCACCGACAAAGCGCAAGTCAATCCATAACAGGGCCAGCACTATGCTGAAAAACCCGGCCCACATCCACCATTCACCCATTTTTCACTTCTCCAAAAACGACAAAACCCACGACCGAGAGGCGTGGGTTTGCGTTTGGAGCAGAGTCACCTTGCCTCTCGGCAAGGTCTCACTTACAGCTGACGGTTAATCAACTGCCCGGCTGCCGGGTGCACTGTAGGACATGGATGCACCGTAATGACGACAAACCGGCGAGAAGTTACTCCCCTTGTGTGGCGCACAATAGCAGGGAGCTGGGTGGCCGCCAAGCGCGAAATGCAGCAGAAATGAAAAAGGGAGGCCAGGCCTCCCTTGGTGACAACACAGATTCAAAGCGGATCGACCTTGAGGCAGGAGACCGCGTGCGTAAAGTCCCCCTCCAGCATGGGGCGGGTCTTAGCGCACTCTGGCCCCGCCTCGGGGCAACGGGTGCGAAACACGCAGCCCGAGGGCGGGTTCATCGGCGAGGGGAGATCCCCCTCCAGGATCTGGATGACCTTGCTGCGCTCCCGCGCCGGATCAGGCACCGGCACCGCCGACATCAGCGCCTTGGTGTAAGGGTGCAGCGGGTTGGCGTAGATCTCCTTGCCCTCCCCCAGCTCCACCGCGTTGCCCAGGTACATCACCAGCACCCGATCCGAGATGTGTTTGACCACCGACAGATCGTGGGCGATGAAGATGAGCGACAGCCCCATCTCCCTTTGCAAGGACTTGAGCAGGTTCACCACCTGGGCCTGGATTGAAACATCAAGCGCCGACACCGGCTCGTCGCAGATGATCATCTTGGGCTCGAGGATCAGCGCCCGGGCGATGCCGATGCGCTGGCACTGGCCGCCGGAAAACTCGTGGGGATAGCGGTTCACCAAGTTCGGCAGCAGCCCCACCTTGCTCATCATGGCGCGCACCTTCTCCTTCACCTCCTCCCTGGAGAGCTTGGGATAGAAGGTGATGAGGGGCTCGGCGATGATGTCGCCTATGGTCATGCGCGGGTTGAGCGAGGCCAGCGGGTCCTGGAAGATCATCTGGATCTCTTTACGCTTCTCGCGCAGCGCCTTCTGCTCGAGCTGGGTCAGATCCTGCCCCAGCCACACCACCTTGCCGTCGGTGGCCGGCACCAGACCGATGATGGCGCGGGCGAAGGTGGACTTGCCGCAACCGGATTCGCCCACCACACCGAGGGTCTCCCCCTCATAGAGGCGCAGGCTCACCCCATCCACCGCCTTGAGGGTGCCGGGCTTGGCCCACGGCCACCCCTTCTCCTGCTTGATGGCGAAATGCACCTTGAGATCGCTCACCTCAAGCAGCAACTTCTTCTCGACCGTCATACCGCCTCCTTGCCGATGACCTCAGACACCCAGTGGCAGGCGCGCTGGCGCCCATCGCCAAACGGCGTCAGCCGTGGGGACTCGCTGCGACAGATGTCGCTCACCCGGTGGCAGCGCTCCTGGAAGGGGCAGCCGGCGGGCAGGCGCAGCAGGTTGGGCGGGTTGCCCGGTATGGTCGGCAGCTCAGCGCCCTGGCTGTCGAGGCGGGGAATGGCCTTGAGCAGCCCCTCGGTGTAGGGGTGGCTCGGGCGATAGAAGATGTCATCCACTCGGCCGTACTCCATGGTTCGGCCGGCATACATCACCAGCACCTTGTCGCAGAGGCCGGCCACCACCCCGAGATCGTGGGTGATCATGATGATGGCGGTGTTGAACTCGTGCTTGAGCTCCCCCATCAGCGCCATGATCTGGGCCTGCACCGTCACATCGAGTGCCGTGGTCGGCTCATCGGCGATGAGCAGCTGCGGTCGGCACAGGAGGGCCATGGCGATCATCACCCGCTGGCGCATACCGCCGGAAAACTCGTGCGGATACATGCCCATGCGCCGGCGCGCCTCGGGGATCTTGACCGCGTCGAGCATGCGTACCGACTCCTCGAACGCCGCCGCCTTGGTCATCCCCTTGTGCAGCATCAGCACCTCCATCAGCTGATCCTTAACCTTCATGTAGGGGTTGAGCGAGGTCATGGGGTCCTGGAAGATCATGGCAATCTTCTCGGCGCGGATACGGTTGAGCTTGGATTCGGGCAGGTTGAGGATCTCTTCGCCCTGAAACTTGGCCGAGCCGGTGATGACGCCGTTCTTGGCCAGCAGCCCCATGATGGCAAAGGCGGTCTGTGACTTGCCGGAGCCGGATTCACCGACGATGCCGAGGGTCTCCCCCGCCGCCAGCGAGAAGTTAAGGTCGTTCACGGCCACCACGTTGCCGTCCGGGGTCTTGAACTCCACCCGCAGATCGTTCACATCAAGCAGTTTCATCGTCTCTCCTTAACGATCCTTCGGGTCGAGGGCGTCGCGCAGACCGTCCCCGAGGAAGTTGAAGCAAAACAGGGTCACCACCATGAAGCCGGCGGGGAACAGCAGCTGCCACGGGGCCACCTCCATCGCCTTGGAGCCCTCATCGAGCAGGGCTCCCCAGCTGGTCATCGGCTCCTGCACCCCGAGGCCGAGAAAGCTCAGGAAGGACTCGAACATGATCATGCCCGGCACCAGCAAGGTGGCGTAGACCGCCACGATGCCGAGCACGTTCGGCACGATATGGCGGGTGATGATCTTCCACTTGGAGACGCCGCAGACATGGGCCGCCTCGATGAACTCCTTGCTCTTGAGGCTCAAGGTCTGGCCGCGGACAATTCGCGCCATGTCGAGCCAGCTCACCGCCCCGATGGCGAGGAAGATGAGCGCCAGATTACGGCCGAAGAAGGTCACCAGCATGATGACGAAGAACATGAAGGGGAAGGCGTTGAGGATCTCCAGCACGCGCATCATCAGGCTGTCGACCCGTCCGCCGATGAAGCCCGAGGCGGCGCCGTAGAGGGTGCCGATAAGCACCGCCACCAGGGCTCCCAGTATGCCGACCATCAGCGAGATGCGCCCGCCAAGCAGGGTGCGCACGAACAGATCGCGCCCCAGGCTGTCGGTGCCGAACCAGTGGCCACTCTCCCGGTCGGGGCCGCTTTGCATGGCGCCCCAGTCCGGATCATCGAAGGTGTACTGGGACAGGTGCGGCCCCACTATCACCGCTAGGGTGATGAGGGTCAGGATAATGAGGCTGGTCAGGGCTGCCTTGTTACGCAAGAAGCGGCGCCGGGCATCCTGCCACAGTGAGCGCCCCTCCACCTCCAGCTGCTGTGCGAAGGCCGTCACCTCCGCCCGCTTTTGTGTGTTGACTACCATGTTGCGCCCCCTCAGTAACGGATCTTCGGGTCGATGAAGGCATAGAGGATATCGACCACGGCGTTGAAGGTGATGGTCAGGGCCCCGACCAGGATGGTCAGGCCGAGCACCATGGAGTAGTCACGGTTGAGCGCCCCGTTGACAAACAGCTGGCCGATCCCCGGTAGGCCGAAGATGGTCTCGATCACCACAGAGCCCGTGATGATGCCGACAAACGCCGGGCCAAGATAGGAGACCACCGGCAGCATGGCCGGACGCAGGGCGTGCCTTAAGATGATGTGGCGCAGCGGCAACCCCTTGGCGCGGGCGGTGCGGATGAAGTTGGCGTTCATGGTCTCGATCATGCTGCCGCGCATGATGCGGGAGATGGCTGAGATGTAATACATCATCATGCCAAGCACCGGCAGCACCATGAACTGGATGCCGCCGCCCTGCCAGCCACCGGCCGGCAGCCAGCCGAGGTGAATACTGAAAAAGAGCACCAGCAGGGGCGCCAGCACGAAGCCGGGGATCACCACCCCGGCCATGGCCGACGACATCAGCAGATAGTCGATGAGGGTGTTCTGCTTGAGCGCCGCTATGGTGCCGAAGGTCACCCCGAGCAGCACGGCCAGCACAAACGCCGTCGAGCCAATCTTGGCCGACACCGGCAACGCCTGGCTCACCAGATCGTTGACGGAGAAGTCCTTGTACTTGAACGAGGGGCCGAGATCCCCCTGCACCAGGTTGCCCAGGTAGGTGAGGTACTGCATCCCGATCGGCTTGTCGAGACCGTACTTGGCCTCGATGTTGGCCATCACCTCGGGGGGCAGGGAGCGCTCGCTGCTAAAAGGGTTGCCGGGGGCAAAGCGCATCATGAAAAACGAAACGGTGATCAGCACCAATAGGGTTGGAATGGCTTCCAACAGGCGCCGCAGAATAAATTTCAACATAGACAATACCAGTCCTGATTTGCTTCCAGAGGGTCGCGTTGTAATGGGGGCTCGCTGGCCCCCGGTTTGTTATGCGACGCGTGACATCAATGGGCGATGATGTACATGTCCTTGCTGTAGAGGTTATCCAGCGGGTTGGCCGGATAACCGCCCACATAGGGCTTGACCATGCGCGGGGTGACGTACTGGTAGATGGGGATGATCGGCATGTCCTTGGCGAGGATCGCCTCGGCCTGAACATAGAGCTGGTTGCGCGCCTCGGCATCCACCTGGTTGCGCGACTCGTTCATCAGCTTGTCGTAGTCGGCGTTGGAGTACTTGCCGTCGTTGTTGCCGTGGGTGGTCTGCATCAGATCCAGCATGGAGGAGGCCTCGTTATAGTCGGCGTTCCAGCCGGCACGGGCCACGTCAAACTGCCCCTGCTTCTTGGTCTCGAGGTAGGTCTTCCACTCCTGGTTCACCAGGCTCACCTGCACGCCGAGCTTCTTCCACATGGAGGCCACCGCCACCGCCACCTTCTTGTGGTTGTCATCGGTGTTGTAGAGCAGCTCGAACTTAAGCGGCTTGCCCGGGCCGAAACCGGCCTCGGTCAGCAGCGCTTTCGCCTTGGCGTCGCGCTCGGCCTGAGTCAGCTTGGACCAGGGCTGGGCCACCGGCTTGAACCCATCCACATAGTCGGGGGTCAGGCCATAGGCGGGCGTCTGCCCCTGCCCCATCACCTTGTCGGCGATGACGTCGCGATCGATGGCATAGGAGAGCGCGGTGCGCACCCGCACGTCATCGAACGGCTTGTGCTTGAAGTTGTAGTTGTAGTAGTAGGTGGAGACCAGACCGGTCACCTGCAGCTCGCTCGGGTAATCCTTCTTGAGCTGCTTGAAACGCTCGATCGGCGTGGTGTAGGTCAGGTCCACCTCACCGGCCAGATAGCGGCTCAGCTCGGCGTTGGTGGACTGGATCGGCAGGTAGGTCACCTGGTTGATGACGGTCTTGCCATCGTTCCAGTACTGCTTGTTGCGCTCGAGGGCGATCCGCTCGTTGACCACCCACGTCTTCAACACATAGGCGCCGTTGGAAACCATGTTACCGGGCTGGGTCCACTTGTCACCGAACTGCTCGATCGCCTTCTTCGGCACCGGATAGGTGGTGGTGTGAGAGAGCATGCTGACAAAATAGGGGATCGCCTTCTCCAGCTGCACCTCAAAGGTGTGATCGTCGCTCGCCTTCACCCCGAGGGTATCCACCGGCTGCTTGCCCGCGATGATGGCGGTGGCATTGACGATGGTGGGCATCTCCAGATACCAGGAGTAGGGAGACGCGGTCTTGGGATCGACGGCGCGCTGGAACGCATAGACAAAGTCGTGAGCGGTGACCGGCTCACCGTTGGACCACTTGGCGTCCTTGCGCAGGTGGAAGACGTAGTGCTTGTTATCCTTGGTCTCCCAGGACTCGGCCACCCCAGGCAACACCTCTCCCTTGGGGCCCGAGTTGACCAACCCCTCGAACAGATCGCGCAGGATATTAGATTCAGGCACGCCCTCCACCTTCTGTGGATCTAATGTGGCAGGCTCGGAGCCGTTGCCTTTGACCAGCACTTGCTCCGGCGCCAGCGTGGTGCCGGCAGGAACATCGGCGGCCTGAACCGAACCACCGAACAGGGCTGCAACCAACAGGGTATTTATCATCGTTTTATGGTGAGTCATTTCCATACTCCAACAAGAACATTCCATGCTTGTATCCATTTGCGAGCAGAGCGCCCCGCCCTCGCATAATTCACTGCACTATGGGCTAATGCAATACGCGGCACTGAGTTCAACGCTGGATCCCTGGCAAGATATTCAGCGAAAAACACAAAAGACGGGATTTTCTCAGGCAAAGGAGTTTGTTTTCTGAACAAACCGACCAATTCTAGAAAATCCGTCTGCGAAAGGAAACCAATAAAAAAGCCGGCTCAATGCCGGCTTTTCACACTCACGTGTGGTCACTGCAACACGGGGAACATCGCTTTAATACCGGCCACCATGATCTCGATACCGAGCGCCATCATGATAAGGCCCATGATACGGGTCACCACGTTGATACCGGTATTGCCCATCAGCTTGAACAGCAGGGGGGCGGCACGAAAGATGAGCCAGGAGCAGAACGAGAAGATCACCACCACGATGGACATGCCGATGAACTGCTGCCAGTGACTCTGGCTGGCATAGACGATCACCGAGGAGATAGCCCCCGGTCCCGCCATCAGTGGCAGCGCCAACGGCACCACGGCGATCGATTCACGGGCCGCCAGCTCGCCCTTTTCCTGCTTGTTGTGACGCACCTCGCCGAGCTTACCTTGCAACATCGACCAAGCGATCAGGGTGATGAGCGAGCCACCGGCAATGCGAAACGAGGCGAGCGAGATCCCGAAAGCATCCAGGATATGCTGGCCAAGAAACATGGAGACCAGCAGGATCACCATCACCGCCAGGTTGGCCGTCGTATTGGTCTTCATCCGCTCCACCGGCGTCTGATGGTTCGTCAGACTGACGAAGACCGGCAGCAACCCCAGCGGATTGATGATGGCGATGAGGCCGATGAAAAATTTCAAATAGAGAGAAAAATCGATTGCTGCCATAGCGTCCCGTTCACAGTCAGTCGGTAATGATCCATAAATCGCGCGTCAATCTACATCAAGCAGGCAGGCGGCACCAATGAGATAAACTGTGTATTCAGCCACCCGTCAGATAAGCCTGGCTAATGACATACAATTCATTAACCATCCACTGAGCCCCTCACTCCGATCAAATCGCTCACCTCGTAAGCAAATGCAACCGTGTATTTACAATCTTGGTGACCGCATCCAGTTGAGTATCACGAACGCTGGCCATCCAGGCCTCTCCATCATGGGTGACACGAGAGAACGTTATTAAATGACCAGTTCTCCTGCATTAGCCCCCGGATCACTGGATCGATTCAAGCTGGGTTCAGCCCGGACATGCTTATGTTACAACCCTATAATTCATTGTTTTAAATTAATTTTTTTTGCATCCACCAAAACCCTATCCCAGGTGGCTCGGTTGCTGAAAAGAAATTTCTTTTGTACTTTTGTTACACTTGACCAGGATCAAATTCTTCTCCCCCGCCCCCCCCTACAATCGATGTCGAAAGCGGTTTAATAAGCTATGCAATACCCCTGCGGGGGAGAATTTGGGTTGACACGGCATCTATACTTGCCGAACCTCGGATGCAGCGTCGTAGCAACGTCTTATTAAACAGTTTTCAAAAAATCATCAGGAGATGACATCTATGGCAGTAACCAATCTGGCAGAACTGGATGCACTGGTCGCCCGTGTGAAGGCAGCTCAACGCGAGTTCGCTACCTTCTCTCAAGAGCAAGTTGACCAGATCTTCCGTGCCGCCGCCCTGGCCGCCAACAACGCCCGTATCCCGCTGGCCCAAATGGCCGTTGAAGAGTCCGGTATGGGTATCATCGAAGACAAGGTGATCAAGAACCACTTCGCCTCCGAGTACATCTACAACAAGTACAAGGACGAGAAGACCTGCGGCATCCTCAGCGAGGATGACGAGTTCGGCACCATCACCATCGCCGAGCCGGTAGGTATCATCTGCGGTATCGTTCCGACCACCAACCCGACCTCCACCGCCATCTTCAAGTCTTTGATCTCTCTGAAGACTCGTAACGCCATCATCTTCTCCCCGCACCCCCGCGCCAAGAACTCCACCAACGCCGCTGCCAAGCTGGTGCTGGATGCAGCCGTTGCCGCCGGTGCCCCGAAAGACATCATCGGCTGGATTGATCAACCCTCTGTTGAGCTCTCCAACGCCCTGATGAAGCACGAAGACATCAACCTGATCCTGGCCACCGGTGGCCCGGGCATGGTGAAGGCTGCTTACTCCTCCGGTAAGCCGGCCATCGGTGTAGGTGCCGGTAACGTACCTGTTGTCATCGACGAAACCGCCGATGTGAAGCGTGCCGTGGCCTCCATCCTGATGTCCAAGACCTTTGACAACGGTGTGGTCTGTGCCTCCGAGCAAGCCGCCATCGTGGTTGACGCCGTCTATGACCAAGTGAAAGAGCGTTTCGCCACTCACAACGGTTATGTGCTGAGCAAGGAAGAAGCGGACAAGGTTCGTAAGGTCATCCTGATCAACGGCGCCATGAACGCCAATATTGTCGGCCAGCCGGCGACCAAGATCGCCGAGATGTCCGGCGTGACCGTGCCCCCCACCACCAAGATCCTCATCGGTGAAGGTCTGGAAGTGTGTGAAGCCGAAGAGTTTGCGCACGAGAAGCTCTCTCCGACCCTGGGTCTGTTCCGTGCCAAGGACTTCGAAGAAGCCGTCGAGATGGCCTGCAAGATGGTCAACCTGGGTGGTATCGGCCACACCTCCGGTCTGTACACCGACCAAGATCGCAACGCCGACCGCATCAAGTACTTCGGCGACAAGATGAAGACCGCCCGTATCCTCATCAACACCCCGACCACTCAGGGTGGTATCGGTGACCTGTATAACTTCGCCATTGCACCGTCCTTGACGCTGGGTTGCGGTTCCTGGGGTGGTAACTCCATCTCCGAAAACGTGGGTCCCAAGCACCTGATCAACAAGAAGACAGTCGCAAAACGGGCAGAAAATATGCTGTGGCACAAACTTCCGAAATCCATCTACTTCCGTCGTGGTTCCCTGCCGATCGCCCTGGGCGACCTGGAAGGTAAGAAGCGCGCCATGGTCGTGACCGACCGCTTCCTGTTCAACAACGGCTATGCCGATGAAGTAGTTCGTCTGCTCAAGGGCCTTTCGATGGAAGTGGAAGTCTTCTACGAAGTGGAAGCCGACCCGACCCTGACCGTCGTCCGTAAGGGCGCCGAGATGGCGAACTCCTTCAAGCCGGATGTGATCGTCGCCCTGGGCGGTGGTTCGCCGATGGATGCCGCCAAGATCATGTGGGTGATGTACGAGCATCCGGATACCGCCTTCGAAGATCTGGCCATGCGCTTCATGGACATCCGTAAGCGTATCTACAAGTTCCCGAAGATGGGCGTGAAGGCCGAACTGGTCTGCATCACCACCACTTCCGGTACCGGCTCCGAAGTCACTCCGTTCGCCGTTGTGACCGACGATGCTACCGGCGTGAAGTACCCGCTGGCTGACTACGAGCTGACCCCGAACATGGCCATCGTTGACGCCAACCTGGTCATGGGTATGCCGAAGTCCCTGTGCGCCTTCGGTGGTATCGACGCCGTGACCCACGCGATGGAAGCGTACGTCTCTGTACTGGCTAACGAATACTCCGACGGTCAAGCCCTGCAAGCCCTGAAGCTGCTGAAGGAGTACCTGCCCTCCAGCTACCTGAACGGCGCCAACGACCCGGTTGCCCGCGAGAAGGTGCACAACGCGGCCACCATCGCCGGTATCGCGTTCGCCAACGCCTTCCTGGGTGTCTGCCACTCCATGGCTCACAAGCTAGGTGCTGAGTTCCACATCCCGCACGGTCTGGCCAACGCCCTGCTGATCAGTAACGTCATCCGCTACAACGCGAACGACAACCCGACCAAGCAGACGGCGTTCTCCCAGTACGACCGTCCGCAGGCTCGCCGTCGTTACGCCGAAGTGGCCGACCACCTGGGTCTGACCGCCGCTGGTGACCGTACCGCCGCTAAGATCGAGAAGCTGCTGGTATGGCTGGACGAGCTGAAAGCCACTCTGGGCATCCCGGCCTCCATCCGCGAAGCCGGTGTGAACGAAGCTGACTTCCTGGCTGCCGTTGACCAGCTCGCCGTAGAAGCCTTCGATGACCAGTGCACTGGCGCCAACCCGCGCTACCCGCTGATCAGCGAGCTCAAGGCCATCCTGCTGGATACCTACTACGGCCGCCCTTTCACCGAAGGTACCGTAGCCGCAGAAGCGCCGAAGGCCGAGAAAGCGGAAGGTAAGAAGAAGAGCAAGGCCTGATAACCTCGCCTGAATAGATGAAAGCCCGCGCACTGCGCGGGCTTTTCTTTTGTGCCATCTCATTAACCTTGCTAGGTTTTATCTAACACGGCACAACAGAAAGGGGGGCGCATGGCGCTCATCCAGGCATCGATAGAGCAACTCAGGGTTGGGCACTACGTTCACCTGCCGGGGGGCTGGCATAACCACCCCTTTCTGTTCAACGCCTTCAAGATCAAGGACGAAGAGCAGCTCAACATCATCCGCCATTTAGACACCACCCTGCTGGTCATGGTGGATGTCGACAAGAGCGACCTTCCCTTGGCTGCGCTCATTGAAACTGAGCGCGAACCCACCCACTCACCCCAGCACGACGACAACCCGTTTACCTCTCCCCTGCCCCTGTTCGATGAGAAGGCATTTCGCCGCTCGATGCGGGTGGCCGAGAAAGCCTTCAGCCAGTCGGTTTCCGATCTGCGCAATGCGCTGGGAGCGCTCAACCTCAAGCCGGATGAGGGGCTCGCCAACACCGCCCAGATAGTGCGCAGCACCGCGGCTCAAATTGCCAACCATGAGGGGCCGCTTGGGTTGCACCTTATCCGTATCCATCAGGGCGATCCCCTGCTGCACCACAGCCTCAACGTCGCCTACCTGGCCATGTTGATGGGGCGTGAGCTAGGAATGGCTCCGATGGACATCGAAGCGGTTGGGCTGGCGGGGCTGATCCATGACATCGGCGAGCTGCGCATCCCCACGCAAATCACTCAAAAGCGAGGTGAACTCAGCA
This sequence comes from Aeromonas simiae, assembly GCF_000820125.1. Taxonomy (GTDB): domain Bacteria; phylum Pseudomonadota; class Gammaproteobacteria; order Enterobacterales; family Aeromonadaceae; genus Aeromonas; species Aeromonas simiae. The sequence goes on from NZ_CDBY01000038.1 coordinate 18,871, forward strand.
AGGCCGAGATTAACTTCCTGCGCATGCACCCCCAATACGGTTTCGACATGCTCAACCAACTTGATGCCTTTGAGCCCAAGATCCGGCTGGTGGCACTACAGCATCATGAGCGGCTCGATGGCAGCGGTTACCCCAAGGGGCTCAAAGGGGACGAGATTTCACCGCTGGCACGCATCATCGGGCTGACCGACCACTACGACGAGCTGCTGCACCCCAGAGCCAGCGGCCTGCCGGCCCCGCCCAATCTGGTGGTGGCCCAGCTCTACAAGCTCTCGGCAGGGCGCTTCGATCCCCATCACGTCAAGCTGCTCATCAAGCTGCTGGGGATCTACCCTCCCGGTAGCCTGGTGCAGCTCTCCGATGAGAGCCTGGCACTGGTGCTCTCCACCGAGCCGAGCAACACCCTCAAGCCGAAGATCCTCCCCTTTATCAAGGGGCAGAAACCGGAGGGGGTCAGCATGGTGGATCTCAAGGAGGACGAGCGCAGCATACTGCGCGCACTCTCTCCCGATGATCTGGATGACGCCCAGCGCCAGTTCTTCAACCTGACTCGCCGCTTTAGTTATTATTTCGCCTTCTGAGTTATCCCCAAAAGCTGGGGATAACTCATTGGACAAATCTGAATAATCCCCCTCAACCACCCATACCATGCCCTTGCCGGCCATGGGCAAAAAAACATCAGCAGATGAAGGGGTTATCCTCTTCAGAACCGAAACCGTCCGCCGACAATAAAAAAGGCAGCCAGATGGCTGCCTTTTTTGCGTCGCGTGGCCCTTACAGGGTGGCGGCGATCTCGTCGGAGATGGAGCCGTTGTGGTACACCTCCTGCACATCGTCCAGATCTTCGAGCATGTCGATGAGGCGCATCAGCTTGGGCGCGCTGTCGGCATCCAGCTCGGCTTCGGTGGAGGGGATCATGGTCACTTCGGCGTTCTCAGCCTTAAAGCCGGCCGCTTCCAGGGCATCGAGTACCACACCGAAGTCGTTCGGGGTGGTGTACACCTCGATGGTGTCATCCCCTTCACTCAGCACGTCGTCGGCACCGGCTTCCAGCGCCGCTTCCATCAGGGCATCCTCATCGGCACCGACATAGGTCAGCACACCCTTCTTGCTAAACAGGTAAGAGACAGACCCATCGGTACCCAGGTTGCCGCCGCTCTTGCTAAAAGCGTGGCGCACTTCGGATACGGTACGGTTGCGGTTGTCGGTCAAGCACTCGACCATGACGGCGGTACCGGCCGGGCCGTAGCCTTCGTAGATGATGGTTTCGAGCTGATCACCGTCGCCATCGCCGGCGCCACGAGCAATGGCGCGGTTGATGGTGTCGCGGGTCATGTTGTTGGACAGGGCGGCTGCCACCGCGGCACGCAGGCGCGGGTTGTTGGCAGGGTCGACGTCACCGATACGCGCCGAAGTGGTGATTTCACGGATCAGCTTGGTGAAAATTTTGCCGCGCTTGGCGTCCTGAGCCGCCTTACGGTGTTTGATGTTGGCCCATTTACTGTGACCTGCCATAAAAACTCTCCGTTATACTCTTTGAATTTCAATGATTTAACTATTCAGTAAAACTGAACGGGCCGCACTCAGTGCGGCCTCGTGCCTTACTCGTCTGCCGGAACCGTGCTGGCAATCGCCAACTCACCCAGTTGGGCCGGATTGGCAAAACTCGGGGCGTCGGTCATCAGACAGGCCGCCGCCGTGGTTTTCGGGAAGGCAATGACGTCGCGGATGTTCTCGGTGCCGGTCAGCAGCATGCTGAGACGGTCGAGGCCAAACGCCAGCCCCGCGTGAGGCGGAGTACCATACTTGAGCGCATCGAGCAGGAAGCCAAACTTCAGACGCTGCTCTTCCGGGGTGATGCCCAGAATGTCAAACACGGTGGCCTGCATCTCACCGCTGTGGATCCGCACCGAGCCGCCGCCCACTTCGTAGCCGTTGATGACCATATCATACGCGTTGGCATAAGCCGCCAACGGGTTGGCCTTGAGCTCGCTCGGGCTCAGGTTGCTCGGCGCGGTGAAGGGGTGGTGCATCGCAGCCAGACCGCCTTCGCCATCTTCCTCGAACATGGGGAAGTCGATGACCCACAGCGGCTTCCAGCTCTGCTCGAGCAGACCCAGATCGCGGCCCACCTTGAGGCGCAGGGCGCCCATGGCATCGCACACAACCTTCTTGCTGTCGGCGCCAAAGAAGATGATGTCGCCATCCGCGGCGCCGGTGCGGGCCAGGATCTCGCGCACGATGGCGTCGGTGAGGAACTTGGCCACCGGGGACTGTACCCCTTCGATGCCGTTGGCAGCTTCGTTGACCTTCATCCAAGCCAAGCCCTTGGCACCATAGATGCCGACAAACTTGGTGTACTCGTCGATCTGCTTGCGAGACAGCTCGGCGCCGCCCGGTACCTTCAGCGCCGCCACGCGGCCCTTCGCATCATTAGCCGGGCCGGCGAACACGGCAAACTCGACCGCGGTCAGCAGATCTGCCACATCGACCAGCTCCATCGGCAGGCGCAGATCCGGCTTGTCGGAGCCAAAGCGGCGCATCGCCTCGTCAAAGGTCATGATCGGGAAGTCGCCGAGATCCACGTTCAGCACGTGCAGCCACAGCTTGCGGATCATCTCTTCCATGATTTCACGCACCTGAGGCGCGGTCATGAAGGAGGTCTCCACATCGATCTGGGTGAATTCCGGCTGGCGGTCGGCACGCAGGTCTTCGTCACGGAAGCACTTGACGATCTGGTAGTAACGATCGAAGCCAGACATCATCAGCAACTGCTTGAACAGCTGCGGAGACTGCGGCAGGGCGTAGAACTTGCCCTTGTGCACCCGGCTCGGCACCAGGTAGTCGCGCGCCCCTTCCGGCGTGGCCTTGGTCAGCATGGGGGTCTCGATGTCGAGGAAACCGTGCTCGTCCATGAAGCGACGCACGAAGGCGCTGGCCTTGGCACGGGTCTTCAGATACTTGGCCATCTCGGGGCGACGCAAGTCCAAGTAGCGATACTTGAGGCGGGCCTCTTCGCTGTTGACCTGATTGAAGTCGATGGGCAGCGGCTCGGCGCGGTTGATGATGGTCAGGGTGTGGCCAAACACCTCGATGGCACCGGTCGCCATCTCGCCGTTGCGCTGGGACTCCGGACGCAGACGCACCACGCCCTCCACCTGGATGCAGAACTCGCCGCGCAGCTCGGACGCCTGGGCAAATGCCTCCGGCTTGTCCGGATCGAAGAACACCTGGACGATACCCTCGCGGTCGCGCATATCGATGAAGATGAGGCCACCCAGATCGCGGCGACGGTGCACCCAGCCACAAAGAGTAATGGTCTGCCCTTCATGGGCCTCGTTGACCTGTCCGCAATAATGTGTGCGCATGGACTTCTTCCTTCGAAAATGATGAGAGACGGTTAACCCAGAGTCGCCGGGCACGACTGGCAAGCACCGTCTGCATCGCAGCTGGCCAGATTCTTTTTCCTGCCCGGTTTGAAATTGGTCTCGTACCGCCCCGCGCCCTTGGGCCAACAACCGGCCGCAGAGACAATGTTGACCAGGGCGCTCTGATGGCAAGAGGGGCGGCTGGTCAGCGGGACGTCAGATAGCTTTTGCAGTTTCGCAAATTCCCGACCACTGTCATCGCAACGATATGGGTAGATAGGCATGGGTCACAAGAATTTGGTCACAAAAGGGGGCACATTATAGAGGAAAAGCCCACTCCGGGTAAAATGGCCCGATGCACCTCCCAGCGGGAATTCTGTCCATGCCTCTTTATATTGGCCTGCCTCAATGGAGCCACAGCGCCTGGCCCGGTCATCTGCTCGGCCGCGCCACCCGACCGAGCGACCATCTGGCTGACTACGCCAAGGTGTTCAACGCCATCGAAGGCAACACCACCTTCTATGCCAATCCGAGCCCCGATACCGTGCAGCGCTGGCGTGACGCCACCACCGACGCCTTTCGCTTCACCTTTAAATTCCCCAAGACCATCAGCCACCAGAGCGAGCTGCTCGGCATGGAGCGGGAGGTGAGCGCCTTCATCCAACTGCTCGCCCCGTTGCACGAGCGCCTCGGTTTGCTCAAGCTGCAACTGCCAGCCAGCTTCGGCCCGGCCGGCCTGCCCCGTCTCGAGGCGTTCCTCCGGCAGCTGCCAGCAGACTTTGCCTATGCCGTCGAGGTGCGCCACCCCGATTTTTTCGCCAAGGGGGAAGCCGAGCGAGCCCTCAACCGCCTGCTGATCGAGCGTGGCATCAACCGCATCATGCTCGACAGCCGGCCGCTGTTCTCGGTGCCGGCCACTCTCGCGGCAAAGAGTGCAGCCATGATCGAGGCCCAGGGCAAGAAGCCGCAGCTGCCGGTCCATGTGCTGGCGACCGCCGAGGCGCCGGTGGTGCGCTTTATCGGCCTGCCCCAGCCAGAGCAGAACCACCGCTTCCTGCAACCCTGGCTGCCACGCTGGCGAAGCTGGCTTGATGAGGGCAAGACGCTCTACCTCTTCATTCACACCGCCGACAATGCCCACGCCCCCGAACTGGCCCGCCAGGTGGCCACGGCACTCGACCAGCCCCTGCCCCCTTTTGTGGGAGAAACCGATTGCGCCCAACAAGGGATTCTCAACTTTTGACGCAACCGGACGCGCCAGCACTTTTTTTACTGTGAGCCGGGTCACCTCCCAAGACAAACGGGGGACGATCCTCTACACTAGCGCCCCGTTGCCCATTGTGAATCCGGTTCCCACCGGCGATGGGCAGGACCGCGCACATTACCCGAATATCGGTTGCCCGACAGCGGCAATCAGGTTGCACGACATGCACTCCAAAGATCAGATTTTTGCCGCCCCGATCGACCGACTGGGGGACTTCTGCTTCGACGAACAGGTCGCGGAAGTGTTCCCGGACATGATCCAGCGCTCCATTCCGGGCTACAGCAACATCATCTCCGCCATCGGCATGATGGCCGCTCGCTACGCCCGCCCCCATACCCGGCTCTACGATCTCGGCTGCTCCATCGGCGCCGCGACCCAGTCCATGCGCCGCCATGTCACCGCCGAGGGCTGTGCCATCACCGCCGTGGATCTCTCAGCCCCCATGATAGAGCGGGCCCGCAAGCACCTGGCCTCCTTCAAGGGGTTGCCGGTCGAGCTGCGGCAAGGAGACATCTGCGAGACCCCCATCGAGAATGCCTCTGTGGTGGTGCTCAATTTCACCTTGCAATTTCTCGAGCCGGCCGCCCGGCTGGCCCTGCTGCGCCGCATTCATGAAGGGCTGGTGCCGGGGGGCATCCTGGTGCTGAGCGAGAAGTTTCGCTTCGAAGATGAGCCGGTCAACGAGCTGCTCATCGACCTGCATCTCGACTTCAAACGCGCCAATGGCTACAGCGAGCTTGAGATCAGCCAAAAGCGCAACGCCCTCGAAAACGTGATGCGCACCGACTCCATCCCGGTCCACAAGGCCCGCCTCCATGAGGCCGGTTTTGCCCATGTGGATCTCTGGTTCCAATGTTTCAACTTCGGCTCACTGGTGGCCATCAAGCACGCATGATCGACTTTGCCAACTTCTATCAACTGATCGCCAAGACCCGGCTCAGCCACTGGCTGCATACCCTGCCAGCCCAACTGCACGCCTGGCGCCATGACAACCAGCACGGGGACCTGCCGCGCTGGGAGCGCGCCCTGGCCAAGCTGCCGCAGGCAGCGGCTACCCCTCTGGATTTGCAGCACGCGGTCTCCGTTGGCAGTGAGCAGAGCCTGAGCGAAGGGGAGCGCAAGAAGGTCGAGAGCCTGCTGCGCCACCTGATGCCCTGGCGTAAGGGCCCTTTCCATGTGCACGGCATTCATATCGATACCGAGTGGCGCTCTGACTGGAAGTGGGATCGCGTGCTACCGCACCTGTCGCCGCTGGCCGGCCGCTATGTGCTGGACGTGGGCTGCGGCAGCGGCTATCACCTGTGGCGCATGGTGGGAGAAGGCGCCAAAATGGCGGTTGGCATCGACCCGAGCCCGCTGTTTTTGTGCCAGTTCGAGGCGATTCGCCACTTCCTTGGTCACGACCCGCGCGCCCACCTGCTGCCCCTCGGCATTCAGGAGCTGCCCGCCTTACGCGCCTTTGACACCGTCTTCTCCATGGGGGTGCTCTATCACCGCAAGTCCCCCATCGAGCACATCGAGCAGTTGCGCAACCAACTGGTGGATGGCGGCGAGCTGGTGCTCGAGACCCTGGTCATAGACGGCGACGAGAACCAGGTGCTGATGCCCGAAGATCGTTACGGCAAGATGCGCAATGTCTGGTTCATCCCCTCCAGTCGCGCCCTCAAGCGCTGGGTGGAGCGTTGTGGTTTCGAAGATGTCAGGATTGTCGACGAGAATGTGACCAGCACCGACGAACAGCGTCGGACCAGCTGGATGATTAATGAATCCCTGAGCGACTATCTGGATCCTGCCGATCCGTCGCTCACGGTGGAAGGATACCCGGCGCCCAAGCGCGCCGTACTGATTGCCCGCAAGGCCAAGGACTAGCCGTCGTCAGCAAGGATAGTTACACTGACCCCATTCCAGGAAGCCCATCTAAATGAAGCACATGAACAGCACACTGAAAGGTATGACCCTGCTCTCGATGTTCACCCTGGGCGGGTGCGTCGCCATGAACAAACCAGCCACGCCGCCCCCGGCCACCCTGGCCGAGATCAAGAGTGAACTCTCCCTGAGCGAGCAGCGGGTGCACTCCTCGCTGGCGCTGCAACAAAAGCAGCTGATCCAGCAACAGTCTGATCTGATTGCGCGGCTGACCAACGATCTCAAGCAGATGAAAGAGAGTGTGAACAAGGTGGATGACAAACTTGCAAAGCTGCCGGACGCCTCGCCCAAACCGGTCGTGGTCACACCGGCCAAGTGCCCTGCCCCGGCGCAGGGACATACTCTGGATGGCAAGCTGCTGGTGGGCGAAGCCGAATGGATTTGGGTTGATGCCGCCAACGACGCCTTCCAGGCCCGGGTCGACACCGGCGCCACCACCTCCTCCATCAGCGCCCAGGACATCACCATCTTCGAGCGCAACGGCAAAAACTGGGTGCGCTTCTTCCTGAGCCATCAGGATGCCGAGGATCGCATCCAGATCGAGGCCCCGCTGGTGCGCCACGTGCGCGTGCGCCAGGCTTCTGCCGACGATCTCGATCGTCGTCCCGTGGTGCGCCTGGCCGTGCGCCTCGGCGACATGACCGAGAAGGCCGAGTTTACCCTGAAAGATCGCAGCGACATGGCCTTCCCCGTGCTGCTCGGTCGTGAGTTCCTCAAAGACATCGCCGTGGTCGACGTGGCCCGCGAATACATCCAACCCAAACCGCAGCTCAAGGATGTGAAGTAATCCATGGTTTCGCGCAAGCCCTTCTACCTGCTGGTCGCCCTGCTCTATCTGGTCGGCCTTGGCATGACTATCTATCACCACGTCGCTCTGGACGTCCCGCTCACTCCGGGTGAGAAGCGCCAGATCTGGTCTATCGAAGCCAAACTGGAGTTTGACGCCACCGGCGAGCCGGTCATCGCCTCGTTGGCCATTCCCGGTACCCAGGAGGGCTTCACCCTGATGAACGAGAATGCCGCCAGCCCCGGCTACGGTCTTTCGTTTGTCGAGAAGGGGGGCGATGCCCGCGCCGAGTGGTCCATCCGGACCGCCGCCGGCCGCCAGGAGCTCTACTATCGCGTCGACATGATGGCGGACGCCTACGCCAAGCCCGCCTTGTTGCCGCAGCCGCCGGCGATTGAGAAAGAGATCGAGAGCGAGCCGTATGCCACCGCCATGGCCCAGATTCTCGAGCGCGCCCAAGAGCGCTCGGCTGACCCTTATACCCTGACCCGCGAAATCATCAAGGAGATGGACAATCAGAACCAGAACGCCGAGCTGCTGAAAAACCACAAGCGCCGCGCCAACCTGATTGCCCAGCTGCTCAATAACGCCGATGTGCCCGCCCGTGTGGTGCATGCGCTGCAACTCGAGGATGGCCGCCGCCGCCAGGAGCTGGTCGACTACCTGCAAGTGTTCAGGGGCAAGGAGTACCAGCTGTTTAATCCCAAGAGCGGTGAGCAGGGCCAACCGGCCAACCTGCTGCTGTGGGAGTACAACTCGGGCTCGCTGCTGGACGTGACCGGCGGTCACAACTCCCGCGTCACCTTCTCGATGATCGAGCAGGAGCAACCGGTTGGGGTCGCGCTGGCCAAGAAGTACGAATCCTCCGAGTGGCTCAACTTCTCCATCCACAGCCTGCCCCTTGAAGAGCAGACCCTGTTCAAGGGGCTGCTGCTGATCCCCATCGGCGTGCTGATGGTGGTGTTCCTGCGCGTCATCGTGGGGATCAAGACCTCCGGCACCTTCATGCCGGTGCTGATCGCGGTGGCCTTCATCCAGACCCAGCTGATCACCGGTCTGGTGGGCTTCCTGCTCATCGTCGGCACCGGTCTTATCATCCGCTCCTACCTATCGCGGCTCAACTTGCTGCTGGTGGCGCGAATATCGGCGGTCATCATCATGGTGATCTCGATGATCGGTATCTTCTCGGCGCTGGCCTTCAAGCTCGGCCTGACCAACGGCATGAAGATCACCTTCTTCCCGATGATCATCCTCTCTTGGACCATTGAGCGGATGTCGATCCTGTGGGAAGAAGAGGGTCCGAAGGAAGTGGTCAAGCAGGGGGGCGGCTCGCTGCTGGTGGCGGTCATCGCCTATCTGGCCATGGATAACGAGCTGATCCGTCACCTGACCTTCAACTTCCTCGGCCTGCAACTGGTGCTGATGGCGACCGTGCTGCTGCTGGGTAACTACACCGGCTACAAGCTGAGCGAACTCAAACGCTTCAAGCCGCTGGTGGACGAGATGAACGCCGACAAGGACAAGCGCTAACATGTGGCCCTGGGAAAAGTACACCTGGCCGTGGAAGCTGTCAGAATGCGGCATTCTCGGCATGAACAAGCGCAACCACTCCTACATCAGCCGCTACAACCCGCGCAGTCTCTACCCCTTGGTGGATGACAAGCTCAAGACCAAGCGGATCTCCCTCGATGCGGGGGTGACGGTGCCGGATCTCATCGGCACCATCACCGAGCAGCACGCGGTGAGCCAGATTGCCCAGATGGTCGAGGCGTGGCCGGGCTTTTGTATCAAGCCGGCGCGCGGCTCGGGCGGCAAGGGGATCTTGGTGATCCTGCGCCACGAGGACGGGCTCTACTACAAGCCCAACGGCAGCGCCGCCACCGCTCAGGATCTGGAGCGCCACGTCTCCAACATCCTGGCCGGCCTCTATTCGCTCGGCGGCAAGCCCGACAAGGTGCTGGTTGAGAACCTCATCAACTTCGATGACGTGTTCGATGGCTACTCCTTCGAGGGGGTGCCCGACACCCGGGTCATCATCTTCAAGGGCTTCCCTGTGATGGCCATGATGCGGCTGTCGACCGCCGCCTCGGATGGCAAGGCCAACCTGCACCAGGGGGCGGTCGGCGTCGGCCTGTGCCTGCGCACGGGTCGGGCGCTGCGCGCAGTGCAGTTCAACCAGCCGATCCGCCACCACCCGGATACCGGACTCGACCTGTTCGAGCTCAAGGTACCCCACTGGGATACCCTGCTGACGCTGGCAGCCTCCTGCTACGAGATGTCGGGGCTCGGCTACATCGGCACCGACATGGTGCTCGACAAGCAGCGTGGCCCCATGCTGCTCGAGCTCAACGCCCGGCCGGGGCTGGCGATCCAGATCGCCAACGGTCGCGGCCTGGTGCCCAACCTCAAGGCGGTCGAAAAGCTCGGCAACACCAAGATGACGGTGCCCCAACGCATCGCCTTCGCCAAAGAGCACTTCGGTGTCTTTGACGACGAGTAACGTCGTGATACGAGGGCGCCACTAGGCGCCCTCGCTGCATTTGTTCCCCCCTCCCCCCCACCGGTCGGGACAATCCCCCAATCCCGGTGATAGAGTAAGCCGCAAGACATTCGCCATGGACTCTATCGGTTTCTCTATGCAACGTTGGCCCAGCCTGAAGCAACTGCACTATCTCGTCGCTCTGGACGAACACAAGAATTTCAACCGCGCCGCCAAGGCGTGCCACGTCAGCCAGTCGACCTTGAGCACCGGGATCCAGAATCTCGAGGAGATGCTCAACCTGCAACTGGTCGAGCGCGATCACAAGAGCTTCATCATGACCCCCATCGGCATCGAGATGGTCGAGCGGGCGCGCAACCTGCTCTCCGATGCCCGCGACATGATGGAGCTGGGCCAGAACCAGGGCGGCGTGATGCAGGGCATCATCCGTCTCGGCTGCATCCCAACCATCGCCCCCTTCCTGCTGAGCCGGCTGGTCAAGGCGTGCAGCCAGAGCTACCCCGAGCTGGAGCTGCTGCTGCGCGAAGACACCACCGCCAACCTGCTCAAGCAGCTCGAGCAGGGGGAGCTGGATCTGCTGATCCTGGCGCTGCCCATCGACGTCGGCGGCTTTCACTGCAAGAAGGTCGGCAGCGATCCGTTCAAGATGGTGATGCGCAAAGAGATGGCGGCCACCCTGCACACCCCGTTTGAGTACAAGGAGCTGCCCGATCAGAGCATCTTCCTGCTCGAGCGGGAGCACTGCCTCACCGATCATGCGGTGAGCGCCTGCCAACTGCGTGAGAAGGACAAGATCAACCCGTTTGCCGCCACCAGCCTGCACACCCTGGTGGAGATGGTGGGGGCCGGCCTTGGCACCACCTTCCTGCCGCAGATGGCCATCGACGCCGGCATCCTCAGCAACACCGATCTGGTGGCGGTGCAGCCGCCGGGGGAGCAGGCCTCCCGCGAGATAGGCCTAGTGTGGCGCCCGAGCACCACCCGGGTGCAGACCTTCTACAAACTGGCCGAGCTCATCAGCCCGCTGGTCTGCAAGCGGGATTAAGATAAGACGCATAAAAAAAGCCACCCTAGGGTGGCTTTTTGCATTCAGGGCTTTCAGTCGCGGGCGGAGGCGATCTCGCCCTCTTCCGAGTGCTGCGGCAGGATCAGGTTGAGCACGATGGCCACGATGGAAGCAAAGCCCACGCCGGCCAGGGCGAAGTCACCGATTTTCAGCTCCAGCGCACCGATGCCGACGGTCAGGGTGATGGCGACGATAGCGATGTTGCGGGCCAGGCCGAGATCCACCTTGGCCTCGATCAGGGTCTTGAGGCCGATGGCGGCGATGGAGCCGAACAGCAGCAGCATGATGCCGCCCATCACCGGCATCGGGATCGAGGTGAGCAGGGCGTTGAACTTGCCGAAGAAGGCCAGGATGATGGCGAACACCGCCGCCCAGGTCATGGTGACCGGGTTGAAGTTGCGGGTGATCATCACGGCACCGGTCACTTCCGCATAGGTAGTGACAGGGGGGCCACCGATGAGGCCGGCAAAGCAGACGCCGAAGCCGTCACCGGCCAGGGTGCGGTGCAGGCCCGGCTCCTTGGTGTAGTCCTTGCCGGTCACGCCACCGATGGCCATCACGCCGCCGATGTGCTCGATGCAAGGGGCGATCGCCACCGGCAACATGAACAGAGCGGCAGCCCAGTTGATCTCGGGGGTCACGAAGTGGGGCATGGCGAGCCAAGGGGCATTGACCATGCCGTCAAAGCTCACCTCACCCATGAATACGGCCACCACATAGCCGACCACCACACCGCTCAAGATCGGGATGAGCTTGATCCAGCCGCGGCAGAAGACGGCGGCGATCAGGGTCACGGTGAGCGAGATGCCGGCCAGAGTCAGGGCGGTGGAGAGCGGAATCACCTGCTGCCCCCCGGCGCGGCCCATGGCCATGTTGCAGGCCACCTGGGCCACCGAGAGGCCGATCACCATGATGACAGGGCCGATGACCACCGGCGGCAGCAAGCGGTTGACCAGCCCCATGCCACGCACCCGGATGATGCCGGCCAGGATGAAGTACATGAAACCGGCGGCAAACAGACCGAACATGGTCGACGGCAGGCCCCAGGTCTGGGTGGCATAGATGATGGGCGCGATGAAGGCGAAGCTGGAGCCGAGGAAGATCGGTACCTGGCGACGGGTGCAGAGCTGGAACAGCAGGGTGCCGACACCGGCGCCGAGCAGAGCCATGGAGGGGTTGAGCCCGGTCAGCAGGGGTACCAGCACCATGGCGCCGAAGGCCACGAACAGGATCTGGAGCCCGGCGACGCTCTGTTTGATGGAGGAAAACATGGTTATCCTTAGCGTTTTCGTCGATAGGTCTGGAAATTTACCTTTTCTACCGACTCAGGATTCTTTCCTGACCAACTCGCCCCATACCTGGTGAAGAGTTGACCTTATCCTGCTTGTGAGGGGGCATGAAACCGCTATTTTGGAGGGTATTCGCTGCTGCAAGCATCGAGAACGCGATTTTACGCACTTAAATTCGGGCTGGCAATCGCTTTCCATCGTGTCTGAGTGCCGTCATGCTGACGAAACCACCCGCGGATTCCGCTCGGAACCTAACAAAAAGGCTGCCCGTGGGCAGCCTTTTTCATGATGTGAACCTAAACCCTGCGATAGGGCAGATAGACCGGCTCCCACATGTGGCTCAGCAGGTGCTGCTCGAGATCCTGGCCGATCAGCGGATGGGTCGGGTTGCGGCGCACTATCTCCTTGAGCACGGCGGTCGCCACCTGCACCGAGATGCGGCGCAGATCGCCAATGGGCGGGTAGACCGAGCCCTGCTCCATGTCCTTGATGCCGACACACTCGGCCAGCGCAAAGGCCGCCGTGGTGAACATGTCAGGGGTGATTTCGCGCACCTGACCGACGATGGCCGCCAGCCCCACACCGGGGAAGATGAAGACGTTGTTACCTTGGCCGATGCGAATGCGGCGCCCTTCATACTCCACCGGCGGGAACGGGCTGCCGGTGGCGACGATGGCCCGCCCCTGGCTCCAGCGATAGATATCCTCGGGCAGCGCCTCGCAGTTGGCGGTGGGGTTGGAGAGCGGGAACACCATGGGGCGATCGCTGTGCTCGAGCATCAACTGAATGTGCTGCTCCTGGAAGGCGCCGCCGGCGCCGCTGGTGCCGAGCAGCACGGTGATCGGCACGTGACGCAACACCTCGGTGAGGTTGGCCTTACCCGGCACCTCGGTCTGCCACTGCTCGAGCAGGGCGCACGGCTTGGCGTACCGGCGCTTGTACTCGTCGAGCCCCTCGCGGCAGTCGCACACCAGCCCCTGGGTGTCGAGGATATAGATGCGATCGCGCGCCGCCTGCGGCTCGAGCCCTTCATAGATAAGGCCGGCGCAGATCTGATCGGCCACCCCCACCCCACCGGCACCGGCGCCATAGACCAGATAATTTTGCTGACTCAGGGTCTCGCCCTTGGCCCTGACCGCACCGATGATGCCGGCCAGCACCACGGCGCCGGTGCCCTGGATGTCATCGTTAAACGACGGCAGCTCCTGCTGGTAACGGGCCAGGTTGTTGAAGGCGTTGGATTTACTGAAGTCTTCCCACTGCAACACGGCGTTGGGGAAGTGGCGCTTGACCCCCTGCACGAACTTCTCGATGAACAGCTCATACTCCTTGCCGCGCATCCGCTTGTGGGTGCGGCCCAAGTACATGGGATCATCGAGCAGCTTCTGGTTGTCGGTGCCCACATCGAGGGCAATCGGCAGGCAGCAGGCGGGGTGAATGCCGGCCGCCAGGGTGTAGAGGGCCAGCTTACCGATGGGAATACCCATGCCGCCCACCCCCTGGTCGCCGATGCCGAGGATCCCCTGGCTGTCGGTGACGACGATGATGCGAATGGACTTGGCATCGAAGTGGCGTGCCTGACTGCCCATGTCATCGACATTGTCGGGGGTGATGTAGAGGCCGCGCGGCTTTTGGAAGCGGTGGCTGAACTCCTGGCACGCCTTGCCCACGGTCGGGGTGTAGATATAGGGGGTCATCTCCTCCACATGGCGCGACAACAGGGCGTAGAAGAGGGTCTCGTTTCTGTCTTGCAAGGCGCGCAGGTTCTGGTACTTCTCGATGTCGCTACAGGCGCTTTTGAACCCCTCGTAGACCCGCTCGAGCTGGGCCTCGAAGGTCTGCTCCTGGGGCGGCAGCAGGCCTTCCAGCTCGAAGTCGGCCCGCTCCTGCTCGGTGAAGGCGGTGCCCTTGTTGAGATAGCGGTTGTTCAGAAGATCGGTTCCGGTCAGGGAGACGGGACGAAATTCATTGCCCTCTGCATCTTTCCAGAGCAGATATTGTCCAGTTGCCATAGTCGTTCTCTTATTGAGGGTGAAAGGCCTGCGGCCGAAAGCACAAGACTAATAATAAAATCAATCATATGACGTTTAACTGCCCGGTTCTGTGAGCCGGGGCATAAACTCCCCGCCCTGCTCCCCGACGCGCCGCCCCCTGTCGCCGCGCGGGGTCTCGCCGACCCGAGCCGGGAAAGCCGCCGCCCAAGTGGCCCCCCATGAGCCATCACCGCCACGCCCCTTTCGATGAAAAATGGCCGCCGGCCATGGCGCGGTATTGGTGATCCGGCTCAAAAAACGGTACTTTTTTGATGACTTGCTCATTGACGCCACTCGCCCAGCAGGGCTCATTTGTTTACCATCCTACCCCGAACTCCATTGGGCCGCGATGGGTTCCCCCCATGCCGTTTAATGGAGCGCGTTGGAAGCTAGATCCACGGGCGGTAGCGTGGGACTTCCCGGTGGCACCAAAGGATGTGGCCCCCCCAGCGTGGCCCCAACATGGGCGAGAACGGGATACCCAGCGGTTCGCCCAAGGACAAAGAGATCGATGCGCTATCGCCGCGCCCAAGCCAGCGGAGCTTGTTGGTTCTTCACCGTCAATCTGCCAACCGCCAGCAAGATCTCCTGATCCGCCATATCGCTCTGCGCCATGTTAAGCCGCGCCATCCGTTGGCGCCTTGATAAAAGCCAGTTTCTCCCGCGCCCTGTCCAAGACAGCGCGGATAAGAGAGAGCTGGCGCAAAAAGCGGGAACGCGGCATCTGGCAGCGCCGCTATTGGGAGCATCTGATCCGAGCTGAGAGGAATTGACAGGCCCACGTTAATTACATCCATTCCAACCCGGTCAAACACGGCTATTGCGCTGCGCCGGTCGATTGGCCTTACTCCTCCCCCCATCTTTATACCCGACGAGTATGGATAAGGAGCGATTGGGCCGTGGCTAGGGATCTGACGTGACAAATCGGCAAGGAGGCGCGTCAATATCACGGTGCGACGTGGCAACGATAAACGCATTTATTGGTACACGTTGGGCTTCACCTCGTTCAGCCACAACCTACAGTCCTAATTAACCATGTAGGTTGGCGATGCGCTTACGAAATCCAACATGCGAGATAATAAAAGTGCTGATTTTAGATGACGCCAACAGGGCTTTAGACTATGAACCCGAGGTGAATCTAATCGCTAGATTTACAGAGATAGCGAAAACTCACAGATTAAACTCACTCACTAGGTGAGATAGGGTGATTAACCATTCATAATGGACATGTATGATATCATATTACAATAGTACCTACGAAATTGAAATGTATCTTACCCTCGGCATTGTTACATTGTTATTTATATTCTTTATTAAAAAATCAAGAGCTAAGTATAGGGCAAGGTATTACAAGCCAGCAAAAATTTGTCACGGTGCGCTGCTGCTTATTATTAATGTTCTTTTTGAGTGTATTTATAGGTTGTTTTTTGTATCCCAGCATGAGATTGGTGCGTCAGTGTTTGTAGCTTATTGGCTACCTCAAATCATATACTATTTATGCCTCATTACCGTACTGCTGGCACTTTCATCTATATATGGACTCTTCATATGGCCTGATGTTAAAAACGCGATTAATGAAAAACGTTCATCTATGATTTCTCTCATTTTTTGGCTTTTCATTTTTTGTGTTTCCTATCCATCAATAGTCCGACTGGGGATAGAAGAAGCCTCATTATATATGCATGCCATTATTCTAATTGTTGATGTAATGGTCTCTATATGTCTGGTACGGATACTTGTCATTAAATTTAATAAATAGAAGGAATTGTACCAAGAAATAAAAAGGCGACCATCCGGGCGCCTTTTTATTGCTATCGCTTTCTAATCAGCAAACTCACCTTACTGGCCGCTTGGCTCCACCTTTGGCCGCCGGCTTGCCGCCTTGGGCGGTGGGTTTGCCGGTGCCGGCGCGGGTGGATGCCTTGCCCTTGTGGGCCGGTTTCCCCTTCCCTGCGGGCTTGCCCTGAGCTGCCCCTTGGGCGGCCGGTTTGCCGTTGCCCTTCCCTAATTTCAGCTCGCTGCCCACCGGCTTACCGTTACCTTTACCGGCTTTGCCCGCCGCCGGGCCCTTGCCGGTCTGGGCGTTACCGTGCCCCTTGCTCTGGCCGCCGGCACTCTTGTTGCCCGCGCCGTTACCGCGTTGATGGGCGATGTCGCTATGGCGGGTCAGGGCCGGTTTCAGGCCCTTGCTGCGGCTGCGTTCGGCTTTGGCTTCGCCACGGCCTTCCGGAGGCACCAGACACTCGGGGCCATTGCCGATGAGGTAGCCCTTGCCCATCTCCAGCAGGGCTTCGCGGATCATCGGCCAACCGGCCGGATCGTGGTAGCGCAGCAGCGCCTTGTGCAGGCGACGGCGACGCTCCCCTTTCACCACGAACACGTCCCCGCCCTGGCGGCTCACCTTGTTGAGCGGGTTTTTCTCGGTGTAATACATGGTGGTGGCGTTGGCGAGCGGCGACGGGTAGAAGTTCTGCACCTGATCGAGCTTGAAGCGGTTTGCTTTAATCCAGAGCGCCATGTTCACCATGTCTTCATCCGTGGTGCCCGGGTGGGCGGAGATGAAGTAGGGGATCAGGTACTGCTGCTTGCCCGCCTCTTTGGAGTACTTGTCGAACAGCTCCTTGAAGCTGTAGTAGCTGCCCATCCCCGGCTTCATCATCTTAGAGAGCGGCCCCTCTTCGGTGTGCTCCGGGGCGATCTTGAGGTAGCCGCCCACGTGGTACTTGGCCAGCTCCTTGACGTAGCGCGGATCTTCCACCGCCAGGTCATAGCGCACCCCGGAGGCGATCAGGATCTTCTTGATGCCCTTCAAGTCGCGCGCCTTGCGATAGAGATTGATGGTCGGGGTGTGGTCGGTGTCCATGTGCGGGCAGATGGTCGGCCAGACGCAGGAGGCGCGCCGGCAGGTCTGCTCGGCCTTGGGATTCTTACAGCGCAGCTGGTACATGTTGGCGGTGGGGCCGCCCAGATCCGAGATAACCCCGGTAAAGCCCGGCACCTTGTCGCGGATCTCTTCGATCTCTTTGAGGATCGACTCCTGCGAGCGGCTCTGGATGATGCGCCCCTCGTGCTCGGTGATGGAGCAGAAGGAGCAGCCGCCAAAGCAGCCGCGCATGATGTTGACCGAGGTCTTGATCATGTCGTAGGCCGGGATCTTCTCGTTGCCATAGGCCGGGTGCGGCACCCGCTGATAGGGCAGGCCGAACACCCCGTCCATCTCGTCGGTCTCGAGCGGGAAGGCGGGCGGGTTGACCCAGATGATGCGATCGCCGTGGGCCTGAGAGAGGGCGCGGGCGCAGCCGGGGTTGGTCTCGTGGTGCAGGATGCGCGACGCATGGGCATAGAGCACCTTGTCCTCTTTCACCCGCTCGAACGCCGGCAGCTTCACGTAGGTCTTCTCCCACGGCTTGGGCTTGGCCGGCTGCACCAGCACGGGCTGGGCCTCCTGGGCCGCTGGCGCGCTGCTCTCGTCGTCGCTGCACGGCGCCCCCTCCATGTAGGGGTTCATGATGGGGTCGATACGGCCAATCTGGTCGAGCTTGCTCGAGTCCACCCCGCGCCAGCCCGGCAGGGGCTCGCGGCGGATGACGGCGGTGCCGCGAATATCCTGCATGGCCTCGATGCTCTCGCCTGCGGCGATGCGGTGGGCCACCTCGATGAGCGGCCGCTCGGCGTTGCCATAGATGAGGATGTCGGCCTTGGCATCAAACAAGATGGAGCGGCGGATGGTCTCGGACCAGTAGTCGTAATGGGCGATGCGGCGCAAGGAGGCCTCGATGCCACCTATCACCACAGGCACCTCTTTGTAGGCCTCCTTGCAGCGCTGGGTATAGACCAGGGTGGCGCGATCGGGGCGCTTGCCGCCCACGTTGCCCGGGGTGTAGGCATCGTCGTGGCGCAGCTTCTTATCCGAGGTGTAGCGGTTGATCATCGAGTCCATGTTGCCCGCCGTCACCCCGTAGAAGAGGTTGGGCTTGCCCAGGCGCATGAAGTCCTCTTTCGATGACCAGTCGGGCTGGGCGATGATACCGACCCGAAACCCCTGGGATTCGAGCATACGGCCGATCACCGCCATGCCAAAACTCGGGTGATCCACGTAGGCATCCCCGGTCACCAGGATCACATCGCAGCTGTCCCAGCCAAGTGCGTCCATCTCCTTGCGGGACATGGGCAGGAAGGGCGCCGTGCCGTAGCACTCGGCCCAGTAGCGGGGATAGGAGAAGATGTTGGTAACCGGTTGCATGTTGACCACCTGGGACATTTCGGGTCGCGCATTATAGCGGCTGGGGGCGGCAGGAGCGATGGCTTTTTAGCCCCAGAGAGTGCAGGGGAACTGCGCCCGCGCCCGCCAGCGGGGGCCTTTCGGCCCCCTTTTGGTCAGGGCGTCTCGCGCTCGGCAACAAGCGCTGCCTCCACCGCCTTGGCCCGCTCGCCGGCCACCCCGGCATGGCGCGCCACCAGGGCGTAGATGGCCGGCACCAGCAGCAGGGTGACCAGGGTCGAGATGGTCAGGCCGAAGAACACCACAGTGCCCACCGCCATGCGGCTCTCGTAGCCGGCGCCCAGGGAGAGCATCAGGGGCACCGCCCCCATGATGGCGGTGAGCGAGGTCATCAGGATCGGCCGCAGGCGGCGCACCGAGGCGCGCACGATGGCCTCTTCAAACGGCACCCCGCGCTCGCGCAGCTGGTTGATGAACTCGACGATGAGGATGCCGTTTTTGGCCACGATGCCGATGAGCATGATCATGCCGATCTGGCCATAGATGCTCATCTCCTGGCCGGTGAGCCAGAGCCCGAGCAGGCCGCCGAAGATGCCAAGCGGCACCGTCACCATCACCACGCCGGGGGCGATGAAGCTCTCGAACTGGGCCACCAGCACCAGATAGACCACCAGCAGGGCCAAGCCGAACACCATGCCCATCTCCCCCTGGTTGTCGCGATACTCCTTCGACTCGCCGTTGTAATCGACCGTCATGCCGGCCGGCAGGTGCTCGGCGGCCCAGCGATCGAGAAAGTCGAGCGCCTCGCCGAGGGTGTGGTCGGCGGCCACGTCGGCGGTCAGGGTGACCGCCTTCTGGCGCTGGTAGTGATTGAGGCGTTGCGGGCTCGCCACCTGCTCCAGGGTCACCAGGGTCGACAGGCTCACCATGTCGCCGCTGGCCGCCTTGAGGTAGATGCGGCTGAGATCGCTGCTGCCATTGAAGTCGCGCTGATCGCCGCGCAGGTAGACGTCGTACTCCTCGCCCCGATCCACATAGGTGGTGCGCGAGCTGCCGCCGAGCAGGGTCTGCAAGCTGCTGGCCACCTGAGAGACCGGGATGCCGAGCTGGCCGGCGCGCACCCGATCGATCGACACCCGCAGCTCGGGGGTCTTTTCGGCATAGTCGAGATCGGGCGCCGTCATCAGGCCGCTCGCCACCGCCGCCTGTTGCAGCGCCTGGGCCTGGGCGAACAGCTCCTGATAGTCGCCGCCGAGCAGGGCAAACTGCACCGCCGCGTTAGAGCCGCGCCGAAAGCCCGGCTGGAAGGCGCGCACCATCACGTCGGGAATGTCGCCAAGGCGGGCGGTGAGGGTGCGGGTAAATTCGGTCGAGGTCTGCTCCCGCTCGGCCCAGTCGGTCAGCTGGATGATGGCAAGACCGGTCTGATCGCCGCCGCGCCCAAACGCTGGGGTGCTGAAGCTCACCGACTGCACCACCCCCTGCCCCAGCAGCGGCATCACCGCCTGCTCCACCTGCTGCATGTTGCGCTTCATCCGCTCTATGCTGGTGCCCTCGGCCCCCTTGACGAAGACATAGACCACGCCGCGATCCTCAGTCGGGGTCAGGCTGGTCGGCAAGCGAGCATAGAGCAGCGCCATGCCGGCTAAGCACAACACCAGCAGCAGCGGTGCCCAGCGCCGGCGCCGCAGGCTCGCACCGAGCAGGTGGCGATAGCCCTCCTCCAGACGAACCAGGGCGCGGTCAAGCAGGCCGGTGAGGCGGTTGGGCCTGTCCTTGGCGCGCATCAGCCAAGAGCCCATGGCCGGGGTCAGGGTGAGCGCGATCAGCGACGAGCAGAGCACCGCCAGCGAGAGCAGGATGGCAAACTCGGTGAACAGCCGGCCCACCATGCCATCCATAAAGGCGATAGGCACAAACACCATGATGAGCACGGCGGTGGTGGCGATCACCGCAAAGCCCACCTCGCGGGTGCCGTGCCAAGCCGCCAGCAGCGGCGGTTTTCCCTGCATCAGGTGGTGGTGGATGTTCTCGACCACCACGATGGCGTCATCGACCACCAGGCCGATGGCCAGGATCAGCGCCAGCAGGGTGATGAGGTTGATGGAAAAGCCGAGGTACCAGGCACCGATGAAGGCCGAGATGAGCGACACCGGCACCGTGATGGCGGGGATGAGGGTGGTGCGCCCCTGGCCGAGAAACAGATAGAGCACCGCCACCACCAGCACGGCGCAGATGGCGAGCGTCTCGTACACCTCGAGGATCGCCTGCTCAATAAAGACGGTGGAGTCGTAATCGACCTCGAGCTTGGCCCCCTCGGGCAAAAAGCGCTGCATCTGAGCGAGTTTTTGCTCGATCCCCTGCGCCACCGCCAGCGGGTTGGCGGTGGACTGGGCGATGATGCCAAGCCCCAGGCTCTCCTTGCCGTTGCGCTGGTAGGCGCTGTCTTCGTTCTTAGCCCCCTCGTTCACGTCGGCGATGTCGCCCAGATAGATGGGGCGACCATCCTTACCGAGGGTGATCTGCAAGGCCCGGAAATCTTCAGGGGTGTGGTAGAGGCGCTCAATTTGCACCGACACCGTCATGCTGTTGTTACGCACCTCGCCGCCCGGCAACTCGACGTTCTCGCGCGCCAGGGCCGCTTTGACGTCATCGACGGTGAGGCCGCGCGCCGCCATCTCGGCCGCCTTGAGGCGCACATACATCACCCGCTCCAGGTTGCCCGACAGCATCACCTCGCTCACCCCGTCGACCAGGCTCAAGGGGTCAATCAGTACCCGGTTGGCGTAATCGGTCAGGGCAGTTCTGTCCATGCGATCGCTGCTGAAGTTGAGCCAAATCGCGACGTCGCCATTGCCGTTGTCCTTGGTGATGAGCGGCTCGTCCACCCCGTCCGGCAGCCTAGCGCGGGCCCGCGAGAGGGCGTCGCGCACGTCCGACACCCCCTCGACCATATCCCAGCCGAGGCGAAACTCGACCGTCACCATCGAGCGCCCCTTGCGGGTCATGGAGTTGATGTTTTTGATGCCGCTGATCCCCGAGAGCTGATCCTCGATGGGCTTGGTCACCTGGCTCTCCATCACGGCGGGCGAGGCCCCCTCGTAGGTGGTGGTGATGGAGACCGACGGCGTCTGCACGTCCGGCATCTCGCGCACCGTGAGCTTGGAAAACGCCACCAGACCAAAGACGGTGAGCAGGGCACTGATCACCAGCGCCACCAGGGGGCGGCGCACCGATACGTCAGAGAGCCACATCAGCTTTTCTCCTGCGCCAGATCGCGCACGCTGACGCCGTCACGCAGGTTGACCAGCCCCTCGACAATGACCCGCTCACCGGCACTGAGGCCGGTCAGGATCCAGACCGTCTCACCGTGCAGCTCACCGAGCTGTACCAGGATGCGGCGCACCTTGCCGTCGGCCTCGAGGCGATAGACGAAGCGCTCGGCCCCGGCGTATTCGACCGCCTGAGAGGGGATGCGGGTCACCTCGCGAGCCGGCAGCGCCAGCGCCACCTCGAGCAGCATGCCCGGCTTGAGGCGGGCGTCGGGATTGCTTATCTGGATGCGCACCCGGATGTTTTGCGAGCCCTCGGAGACGCGTGAGTCGACGGCGCTCACCTCCCCCTTGAACTGCTCGTCGGGCCAGGCGCTGCTGCTGGCGTCGACCGCCATGCCGCGCTGCAACATGGCCAGATAGCGCTCGGGCACCGCCAGATCGAGGCGCAGGGTCTGAAGATCATCCAGATGCAGCAAGGTGGCGCCGCTGCTGACCAAGGCGCCGCGACTGAGATCGATGAGGCTCACCGTGCCGGAAAACGGCGCCGTGAGGGTGCGCAGCGACAGCTCGTAATCGGCCCCGTCGAGACGCGCCCGCGCCATGGCCACGCTGGCCTCCTGCCCCTCCAGCTCGGACTGGGTCACCGCCCCACGGCTCACCAGCCGGCGCATGTCGCGCAGCTTGCGCTCCTCATCGCGCAGGCTGGCGGCCAGCTCGGCCCGCTCGGCCTGCTGCTTTTGCGCATCCAGCCGCACCAGCACGGCGCCAGCGGCCACCTGCTGACCGGCCTGTACCGGGATAGCTAAGATCCGCCCGGTCACCTCGGGGGAGATCACCACCGAATGGTTGGCCTCCAGGGTACCGGAGAGGCGCAGCCGCGGCTCGGCACGGGTCGCTTCGACCAGGGTGGAGCGCACCGGCACCTGCCGGCCCGGCTGGCCGGCCGACTCGGTGGGACGAGAATAAAGGTGCCATACGAGCACAGATCCGGTGGCGAGCAGCGCCAGCAGGGGTAACCAGATTCGCAGTCTCATGATGAAAGAGGGGCCTCGTGGAGCGGGTCTGATGCGAGATGTCGCTATTGTAGAGAGAAACTATGCCGCGACTATGTAATGATGTAACAAAACGTAACAACCTGAATAGAAAAGGAGATTCAGACGAAATTCACCTCATTCATCGTAAAATCCATGATATAGATGCGGTTTTTATTCACGGGAGAGAGTTCATGCCCCCCTCGCCAAGCTGGCACCGATCATCCACCTTAATGGGGCTTTTAGTGATCGTGCTGGCGCTGTTCCTTATTATCACGCTTCATCACAATCTGCGGCAGTTCAAAGCACACCAATATCAGGTGGCCGATGCCAGCGCCGAGCGCCTCTCCACCCAGTTGCAACAGGTGACCGCCTTTCTCGAGGCCATGCGCGGCCAGGCAGAGGAGCGACTGCGCAGCAATCCTGAGTCCGGATTGACCAAACAGCTCTTCGATCAGATGGAGTGTGTCGACGAAGAGCAGCTGCGCATCCCGCACCTGCCCAACGGGCTACCTCCATTGCTCGCAGGCACCCTGACCGGCCACGGCCCCTTGCCCAAACCGGGTAGTGAGCGGGCCTCCCAGTTTCATCTTGCCTTGAGCCTCTCTCCGCTGCTGGCCACCGCCAGCGACTACCTGGCCAACAACGTGGGGTGGGTCTACTACACCAGCAGCGATAACTTCATGTACCTCTACCCGCGCCGGGCATCGGAGCATGTGCGCTTCGACCCGGCCATCTATCAGCAGGATTACTGGCAGGCAGTGACCACTCACCCCAACGCCAATGAAGCCATTCTCTTGTCGCGCCCTTACGACGACTTCGGCGGCCTGGGCCGGATGGTGACCCTCTCCGCCCCCGTGATGAAAGAGGGGAAACTCCTTGGCATGCTCAGCATCGACCTGCTGCTCCCGCGCCTGACGGAACTGCTGCAACAACCCAACCTGACCGGGGAGCTGGCCCTGCTCAATCAGGACAACGTTCCCCTCGCCATCGTCAATCCATCGCCCTCGCCCTATCTGCCATCAGAGGCGATGACCTATGTATGGCAGCGGGGGGCGCTGCAACTGACCCACCCCCTCCCTCACAACTCGCTCACGCTGATCTATCGCATCGGCCCCTGGGCGCTGACCAAGGCGCTGTTGCAGCAATCCCAGACCATGCTGCTTACCCTGCTCTTTTTTGCCTGGGCTGCCATCTCGAGCCTGCGGGCCCGCTCCCTGAACCATCGGCTGGAGTACATCTCCCACCATGATCAGCTGACCGGCGCACTCAACCGCTATTCACTGCAACGGGAGTTGAGCCGCCAGCTCCCCCCCACGGCGGTGATCATGTTCGATTGCGATCACTTCAAGCAGGTGAACGATCGCTGCGGCCATCTCATCGGCGATGAAGTACTCAAGAAGTTGGTGGAGCTGTGCATGCAGACCCTGCGCCCCCACGATCGCCTGATCCGCTGGGGAGGAGAGGAGTTTCTGGTGCTGCTGGCCGGGACGCGCCATGCGGCAGGCAGAGCGGCGGATCCCGCCGAGCTGCACATCATCTGCGAGCGTCTGCGCCTGATGATTGCCAACTACCCCTGGCGGGAGTTGCACGCCGATCTGGTGGTCACCGTCAGCCTCGGCTATTGCCCCATGGCCCATCCCAACGAGCTGGATCATGCCATCAGCCAGGCCGATAGCGCGCTCTACCAGGCCAAGGCGCAGGGACGTAACCGCAGCGTGGCGGCCATCAGCGGATGACGCCGCCCGGCGGGCACGTTAAGCTGGCGCTTTCACTCGCAGGAGAGACCATGGTGTCAAGAAAACCTCGCCTCGGCCTGGCCCTGGGTAGCGGCGCGGCACGTGGTTGGGCCCACATCGGAATCATCAGGGGATTGGAGCGGATGGGGATCACGCCGGATCTGGTGGCCGGCTGCTCCATCGGCAGCTTTGTCGGCGCCGCCTATGCGGCCGGCGAACTCGACAAGCTCGAGGAGTGGGTACGCGGTTTTACCCGCTTGCAGGTGGTCGGGCTACTCGATCCTGCCTTCTCCGGCGGCCTGTTTCGCGGTGACAAGGTGTTTGGCATCGCCGCCAGCCAATTGGCCCAGTCGCAGCTCGAAGATCTCCCCATCCCGTTTGCCTGCATTGCCTCCGAGCTCGACACAGGCCGCGAGATCTGGCTCAAACGCGGTGCCCTGCGTCAGGCGGTGCGCGCCTCATGCGGTATGCCAGGCCTGCTCACCCCCACCCAACTGGATGGGCGCTGGCTGGTAGATGGCGCCGTGGTCAATCCGGTCCCCATCTCGCTGGCCCGCGCCATGGGCGCCGAGGTGGTGATCGCGGTCAACCTCAACGCCGACACCCATCAGCCGTGGGCCGACGAGCCGGACGAAGGGCGTTCACTCAATCCGCTGACCCAGTGGTTCAACCGTGGCGAGCAGGCGCCCACTCCCGGCATGTGGAGCGTGATGAGCGGCAGCATCAACATCATGCAGGAGCGGATCACCCGTGCCCGGATGGCGGGTGACCCTCCCGAGATCCAGCTTGCACCCAGGCTCGGCGCCTTCTCCATTCTCGATTTCCACCGCGCCGCCGACGCCATCGAAGAAGGAGAGGCCTGCATCGAGCGGCAGCGCCCGCAACTCGAAGAGGAGCTGTCCCGTCTCGGGATTCTCTAGGTTGTCTTGTCGGCATGAGGCGCAGGCGCGCCATCCGAAGTGAGAGGCACGGCGAGAAAGCGCCCAAATAAAAGATGCCGCCCTAAGGCGGCATCTTTGAGTGGCAGCGAGGCATTAAGCCTTGGCCAGATACTCTTCCGGATCAATCTGGCCAATCTCGGGGGCCTTCTTATCGGAGAGCAACCACAGGGTGAACTGGTGCAGTTCAGCGTGGTGGGCCAGCGCAACCAGGAAGGCTCCGCCCACCTCTCGGTAACCCAGTTCATAGTTTTTCAAGGTAGTTGGCGGGACACCCAGCAGTTCGGCAAACTTAGGGCGGCTAAGACCAACCGCTTCGCGGATTTGGCGGATTTTTTTCCCTACGGGAACAACGTTAGGACTCATGATGGTTCCATACTCCATGTGCGGTAAACCGCTTGTTTTTCGCGACGACTCATAGTCAGTGTATCAGTTCTTACGGACTCGTTATGGTCGAGTCTCTTTCTCTTAAAACGCTTAAATAAGCGACAACCCTTCGAAGCAGACGCATGTTAATGCCTCACTCGACTCAGGTAAACAGCCTCGCACGGGAATCATGCGTTTCTGACAATTCACCAAGAAGAGACAACCACTCAACAATCCTTGGTAATGGAGTATTAAATGCGATCCACATCTGTATTATCACGTTTACATACTGTAAATGACCTGAATGAGTTCGATATTCAACTGAAACAGTGTCTCGAAACCCGCGCCGAAGCCCTGTTGCTCGATCACGCACTGGATGCGCCTCAGCAACATCTTCTGCTAGAGATGCCCTCCGATCTGCCTATCTATGTCACACAGGAGGGGATATATCCCGATAGCCAACGGGTGAATATCTGTTCGACTCCGCCATCCGACGACGCCATGGAGGGGTGGGCCCCGGAAAGCGCCCTGCTCGAACTGGAGTCCTGGCTGGAACGTGGCTGCCGCCGCTTTATTGCCCCAGCGGCCATCGCCCCCGTGCTTCGCGCCATCCTCAATATCTGGTCTCTGGACCCCTATCTGGCGCGTCACTATCAGGCCATGCTCACCCCCTTGCTTGCCTCAGCCTGTGAGGCGGATCTGCAAGCCATCTTCACTGCCCGTCATCGCGCCGATGCCCCTCGCAGCCCCTGGGTTGAGTCCTATATGAAGCTGGAAAGAAAGCTCTATCGCGCTTATTTGGATCACTGACCCCAGCATGAACGGGGTCACATGGATGCGACATTCTTTGGCTGACCGGATGCGAATGTGAACTTGATCATGTTCTCGGATAGGACTAAAGTGCGCAGCGTCATCCAAATGACATGGAATGCTCAGGATTTGGTTTTTGTGCATTCCCTATAACAAAAGGATGCCGGCCAGTGTCTCCCGCCCTTTCGGCAGAGCCTGCAGCTTGCATGAATCAATATGTGAGATTCGCATCCGTGCTATCTCCAAGAGGATTGAACAATGATGAAAATGGCTCCTTCCCTGATCGCCATCGCCCTGGCCGCTGTGTCCGCCACCGCTGCCAACGCTGCTGACAACGACTGGTACTTCGGTGCCGGTGCCGGTGCTGCTCACTTCAACGGTCTGAACAATGTCCGTGGCGTGACTCACGGTACCGAAGACGCCGCTGCTGCTAACGCCTTCGCTGGTTACAACTTCAACGACTACCTGGGTGCCGAACTGGGCTACCAGTATGCCGGTCGTGGTAACTCCAACGGTGACCGTTACGAAAACCAAGGTGGTACCCTCTCCGGTATCGCTCGCCTGCCGGTTGGTGGTGACTTCTCCCTGTTCGCTGAAGCTGGCGCCTACTGGGCTCACACCGACGGTCTGGCTACCAAGGACACCAAGGTTTCCCCGCTGGCTGGTGCCGGTGTGACCTACCGTGTCAACGACGCCCTGGACCTGCAAGCTCGCTACCGCTACATGTGGGACGTGGCTGACCTGCACGCCGACAACGGTGCTCGTTACAAGTCCAACCAGAGCATCGGTACCCTGGAAGCCGTATACCATCCGTTCCGTACCTCTTACGTAGCTCCGGTTGCTGCTCCGGTTGCTGAAGAGCCGGCTCCGGCTCCGCAGGTTGTTGAGAAGACCTTCGACCTGAGCTCCGACGTACTGTTCGCCTTCGGCAAGGCTTCCTTGAAGCCGGAAGGTCAGCAGGCTCTGGACGCCCTGTACCAGGATCTGGTTGCTGCCAGCCCGAAAGATGGCAAGGCTGTTGTGATCGGTTACACCGACCGCATCGGTTCTGACGCTGCTAACCAGCGCCTGTCCGAAGCCCGTGCTCGCACCGTTGCTGACTTCCTGGTTGGTAAGGGTCTGCCGGCTTCCAAGGTTGCCATCGAAGGCCGTGGTGCCTCCAACCCGGTTACCGGCACCCAGTGCGACGGTATCAAGGCTAAGGCTCAGCTGGTTTCCTGCCTGGCTCCGGATCGTCGCGTAGAAATCCGCGTCACCGGCGTACAAGAAGTTCAGCAGTAATTTTCTTCACTACGGTGAATGAAAAAAACGGGGCGCTCTGCGCCCCGTTTTTTTTTTGTGTCACACCCCGTCATATCCGACCAAGCCACTCATTGATCATTTTTCACTCTCCACCTTATAGTACAGTGCTCCAATCAGAGCCGGAGCGCACCATCCCCCCAAATTGGGGGACGGCCAGCCCGACCGGCACTGGCAGACTTACCCCCTGAGGTATGATGCAAAACTGGCCGAGTCTTTATGGCCTCCAGCAGGCAGCTCCCAGGCCTGCACACCAAGAGTGCGGCACTTGTCCATTCGGCAGGTGCGACAACGAGGAGAAATAACGATGAAAATGAAAGTGGCCCCTTCCCTTATCGCCATCGCCCTGGCGGCGATCGGCGCAACCTCTGCTCAGGCCAATGACTGGTACACCGGTGTCGGTGCTGGTTGGGCCGATTTCCGTGAACTGTCCGAATTTGGCCAAGATGCCGATGAGGATGCCACCGCCATCAGTCTGTTCGGTGGTTACAACTTCAATGAGAACTTCGGTGCCGAGCTTGGCTACCAGTATGCCGGTAAGGGTGGGGTTGACGGCGTCGACTTCAAGACCCAGGGTGCAACCCTCTCCGGTATCGGCCGCCTGCCGCTCAACAGCATCTTCTCGGTGTTTGCTGAAGGGGGTGCCTATTTCTACCACGCCAAAGGCAACGATGACAGCAAGAACGGCACCGCACCGCTGGCTGGCCTGGGTCTGACCGCCAAGGTCTCCGATCTGGTCGATCTGCAAGCCCGCTATCGCTATCTGTGGAACGTGGGCGACGACAACCGCACTTGGGAAACAGACACCGGCATCGCCTCACTCGAACTGGTGCTGCACCCGAACCGCACCAGCTACGTGGCCCCCGCCCCGGCCCCTGCTCCGGAGCCGACCCCCGAGCCGGTCGTCGTTGAGAAGAACTTCTCGCTGAGCTCCGACGTACTGTTTGCCTTTGGCAAATCCACCCTGAAACCGGAAGGCACCAGCGCCCTCAACACCCTGTACCAGCAAATCTCGGATGCCCGTCCGACGGATGGCCAGGCCGTGGTGATCGGTTATACCGACTTCATCGGCTCCGACGCCGCCAACCAGCGTCTGTCCGAGGCTCGTGCCCGCACCGTGGCCGACTTCCTGGTGAGCAAGGGCTTGCCTGCCTCCAAGGTTTCGATTGAAGGCCGGGGTGAAGCTAACCCTGTGACCGGCGACAGCTGTGTCAAGGTGACCCCGCGCGCCAAGCAAATTGCCTGCTTGGCTCCGGATCGCCGCGTTGAGGTACAGGTTACCGGGACGCAACAAGTCACCAAATGACGCCATGTTTTGACATTAAAACGCCGCCGCAAGGCGGCGTTTTTGTTTCCTAGCTCACGCCTTCCCCATCCCATCCCGTATTCCTGGGGATAACAGCTATAACTAAAGTGATGCTTATCAACAGGATCTGGCAAAAGAGGGAAGCGTAATGAGAGCAACAACCATTGGTGCATTGATTGCTTTGGCCCTGGCGGCGCCGTCGCAGGCCGGCGACTGGTATGTCGGCGCAGGTGGCGGGGCGTCCATCGCCCATGACCTGAAGGATCTGGGCTCTGACGTCGACAAACACGGGACCGCTTTTAACGTCTTCGTCGGCTACAACGTCAACGACTATTTTGGTGGTGAGTTGGGCTACCTCAACACCGGCAAGTGGCAGGTCGATGACGAGGACTTCAAAAGCCAGGGGGCCACCTTGAGCGGGATTGGCCGGCTCCCCCTCGGTGATGCCTTCTCCCTGTTCGCCGAGGGGGGGGCCTATCTCTACACGGTGGACACCATCAACGGCAGCGACACCGACTTGGCTCCCCTCGTCGGGCTGGGGGCCACCTGGCGGGTACATGACTGGGTCGATCTGCAAGCCCGTTACCGCTATATGGTGCGCGTCGGTGACGATGCCAGCAACGGGAACATCGGCAGCGGCACCGAGCGTTGGGTCACCGACGCCAGCACGGCAACCCTGGAGCTGGTGATCCACCCCAACCGCAGTCGTGCGGCCGATCCGGTACCGACTCCGGCCGTGATCCCCCCGCCTCCGGCTCCCGAGCCGGTCGACAAGACCTTCAACCTGAGCTCCGACGTGCTGTTTGACTTCAACAAGGCCACCCTCAAACCCGAGGGTGAAGCGGCGCTACAGTCGCTCTATCAGCAGATAGCTGCCGAACAGCCCAAGGATGGCAGTGCCGAAGTCTATGGCTATACCGACCGCATCGGCTCCGATGCCTACAACCAGCGCCTCTCCGAGGCCAGAGCCAAGACCGTCGCCGACTACCTCATCGGTCAGGGTCTTCCTGCCGACAAGGTAAGCGCCATCGGTCGCGGTGAGGGCAGCCCGGTCACTGGCAATCAATGCGATGGCATCAAGGCAAAGGTTGAGCTCATCCCCTGTCTGGCTCCGGATCGCCGGGTCGAGGTACGCATCAGCGGCGTCAAGAGCGAAGCGCCTGCCGAAGCGGCTATGTGACGATATGATGCAAAGCCATCTGCGTGGCAGATGGCTTTGATGGGGTAAGACTCACGACCATATGAACGCCCCGGGAGGCAGGGACAAAACGATACACGAAGTGTATGAGACGATGGCACGCGGTGGCGCCACGTTCAAGCCACGCGTTTAGGGCAGCCTCTCTGACTCCATCCCCTTACAGCGCACCGCCTTTACTAAGACGAGCCCCCGTCACCGGGTTGGCGCGCCCCTCCTCTTTTGCCTTGTCGGCACGCTTTTTACGCATCTCGCGTGGATCGGCGATGAGTGGACGATAGATCTCGACCCGATCGCCATCGTGCAGCTCGTCGGTCAGCTTCACCGGACGGCTGTAGATACCAATCTTGTTGACCGCCAGATCAATCTCGGGATGGCGTGCCAGGATGCCGGAGGAGTGGATCGCCTGCTCGGCCGTGGTGCCGGGACGCACCTTGAGCTTGAGCACCGTCTGGCGCTCAGGCAGGGCATAAGCCACCTCTACGTGTAAGGATTCAGACACCGTAGACCTCCTTGGCGCGATGGGTAAAGGCATTGACCATGGCGCCCACCAGCTCACGGAACACCTGACCGAACGCCAGCTCGACCAAGCGGTTGGTAAATTCGAAGTCGAGTTCAAACTCCACCTTACAAGCATCCACATCAAGGGGGGTGAAGGTCCACCAGCCCATCAGCTTGCTAAAGGGGCCATCGACCAACTGCATGCTAATGCGATGGTGGGGTTCGAGCTCGTTGCGAGTGGTAAAGGTCTTGGCGATACCCGCCTTGGCCACCTCAACCGAGGCGGTCATATAATCCTCCCCCTGCTCATGCACTCGGCTACCAACGCAGCCAGGCAGAAACTGGGGGTAAGCATGAACATCGTTAACCAGCTTGAACATCTGCTCGGCGCTGAACATCACCAGCGCACTACGGTTTATACGGGGCATGGCACTTCCTTCAATCCTGTCGCCGCGATTCTACCACCGTGCGCCGCAAAATCACCGTCATCCCTGTGTAACAATTGCTCACTCGGCCCATCGCACATTTTACAGCCGCCGACAGGGACGTATAATGGCGGCCTTTATTACTCTGCCGGAATCGCCCTTTATGACTAAAAAGAACAGTAAAAACAAAGCCGGCTCCAACACCATTGCGTTGAACAGGACGGCGCGCCACGAATACTTCATCGAAGAGAAGGTTGAAGCCGGCCTCTCCCTGCTCGGGTGGGAAGTCAAATCCCTGCGGGCGGGCAAGGCCAATATCGGTGAGGCCTACATCAGCTTCCAGCGCGGCGAGGCCTACCTGTTCGGCGCCACCTTCCTGCCATTGCAGATGGCCTCAAGCCATGTCGTCTGTGATCCGACCCGTCTGCGCAAGCTGCTGCTGAGCCGTCGCGAGCTGGATCGGCTGACCGGCCTCATCGAGCGTCAAGGTTATACCGTCGTGCCGCTCGCCCTCTACTGGAAGGGCCCCTGGGTCAAGGTCGAGATCGGCCTGGTGAAGGGCAAGAAGGATCACGACAAGCGCGAAGCCACCAAGGAGCGGGAGTGGGGCCGCGAGAAAGCGCGCATCATGAAGAACAAGCGCCTGGGCTAACCCCTTGTCTGCACAAACTTTCTTCGATTGACCGGCAAATGCCGGTCAATTCGTCTATGTACCTTGCCAGAGGCTCGTCGAAGCGCGTACAATCGCTGCTACTTGGGGCTGATTTTGGATTCGACAGGATTCTCGAAACCCAAGGTGCATGCCGAGGTGCGGTTGGCCTCGCTAAAAAGCCGCAAAAAAATAGTCGCAAACGACGAAACCTACGCACTCGCAGCTTAATAACCTGCGTTGAGCCCTTCTCCCCTAGCTTGCCTGTGTCCTAGGGAAATGGAAGGTCATCCTTCACAGGATCGCGTGGAAGTCCTGCTCGGGGCGGAAGCGTTAAAACCAATCGAGCTAGTCTATTCGTGGCGTGTCTCTCCGCAGCGGGTTGGCGAATGTAAAGAGTGACTAAGCATGTAGTGCCGAGGATGTAGGAATTTTGGACGCGGGTTCGAGTCCCGCCAGCTCCACCAAATAATGTTCCGAGTAGGAACGAGAAAGACCAGAAACCCGCATAGCATAAGGCTTTGCGGGTTTTTTGTTGTCCGAGATAGTCCAAGGAAGTCGCCTAGAGCCAGCTCAAAGAGTAACATGTGCGGTAACAAGGTTCTGGTAACACCGTTTTGGGTGTTACTGCTGGAGGGGGTAACACCATGAGTGTTGATCAGCGCGCAAA
>NZ_CDBY01000039.1 GCF_000820125.1 Aeromonas simiae
TCCCCCCACTTTCGCGGTTATAACCGGCCGGGCGCCGAGCTGACCCGTGGCCAGCCCGACTGGCGCGAGCAGTTCGACATCGGTGCCGAGCGCCGCGCCCTGACGCTGACTGTCGACTCGCCCCCCTGGGGACGGTTGCAGGGGCCGAATCAGTGGCCTGCCGCGCTGCCAGAACTTAGACCCGTGCTGCTGGCCTGGCAGCAGGCCATGACCCGGATGTCGCGCACCCTGCTTGGCGCCTTCGCCGAGGTGCTTGAACTGCCGCCCGCTGCCTTCGATGCCCTGCACGGAGAGCAACCCAATGAGCACATCAAGCTGATTCGCTACCCGGGTGAGCACGGTGCCACCCAGGGGGTCGGGCCGCACAAGGACTCCGGATTTCTGAGCTTCCTGCTGCAAGATAGCCAGCCTGGCCTTCAGGTCGAGGTGGTGCCGGATCACTGGATTGACGCGCCGCCGCGCCCTGGCACCTTTGTGGTCAACATAGGGGAGCTGCTGGAGTTGGCCAGCAACGGCTACCTGCGTGCCACGGTGCACCGGGTGGTGCCGCCTGCGGTAGGGCATGATCGCCTCTCCATCGCCTTTTTCCTCGGCGCTCAGCTGGATGCCGTGGTGCCTGTCTATCCCCTGCCCGAGGCGCTGGCCAGAGAGGCCAGGGGGGCGGCCACCGATCCGCTCAACCCGCTGCTGCGGGAGGTGGGATGGAACTACCTCAAGGGGCGGCTGCGCTCTCATCCTGACGTGGCACAGCGCCACTATGCCGATCTGCTGCCGGCGCCGCAGGCGCTGGCGGTCGGCGACACCTACTGATTGCACTGCAAGGAGCACACGATGAAAAAGAATGGACTGTTTTCCTTCGCCGGCGTGGCGCTGGCCCTCGGTTTTGCCTTCTCTTCCCAAGCCGCGCAGGCGCTGCGGGTTGCCGCCGATCCGCTGCCCCATGCCGAGATCCTCGGTGAGGTGAAACGCCAAGATCCCGCGCTGGATCTGCACGTGATCGAGCTGAGCGGCGGTATCAATGCCAATGAGTTGCTGGTGGCGGGGGACGTGGATGCCAACTACTTCCAGCATGTTCCCTACCTCAAGGATCAGGAGAAGGCGCTTGGCACCGAGTTCGTGGTGGCCGCGACCGTGCATGTGGAGCCGCTCGGCATCTACTCGAAAAAGTTCAAGCACCTCGACCAAGTGCCGGCCAAGGCGGTGATCGCCCTGCCCAACAACGTCACCAACCTGAGCC
The DNA here is from genome assembly GCF_000820125.1 of Aeromonas simiae. Classification (GTDB taxonomy): domain Bacteria; phylum Pseudomonadota; class Gammaproteobacteria; order Enterobacterales; family Aeromonadaceae; genus Aeromonas; species Aeromonas simiae. The sequence goes on from NZ_CDBY01000039.1 coordinate 1,238, forward strand.
GGGCGCTCTATCTGTTGCAGAGCAAGGGGCTCATCACCCTCAAGGCGGGCTATCAGGATCCGGCGCGCGATCTGGCGACGGTGCAGGATATTGCCAGCAATCCCAAGGGGCTCAAGATCCTTGAGATCGAGGCGCCGCAACTGCCGCGTTCGCTCGATGATGTGGATCTGGCGGTGATCAACGGTAACTACGCCCTGGAGGCGGGGCTGGAGCCGGCCCGCGATGCGCTCGGGCTGGAGAGCGCCGAGCACAACCCCTATGCCAATATCCTGGTGACCACGCCAGCCCTCAAGGATGATCCCCGTATCCGCCAGTTGGCGCGGGATCTGGAGTCCAAGGCGATCGCCGACTTCATCCGCAAGAGTTACAAGGGATCGGTGATCCCGGTGGCGGGGCAGTCGTCATGATCGCGCTGGAGGGGCTCGGCAAGCGCTATCCAGGGCAGGCTCAGCCGGCGCTTGATGGGGTGTCGCTGCTCATCCCGGATGGGGCCATTTATGGCATCCTCGGGCGCAGCGGCGCCGGTAAGAGCACGCTCATTCGCTGCCTCAACCTGCTCGAGCGGCCAAGCAGCGGTCGCATCCTGGTCGATGGGAGCGACATCACCCGGCTGGAGGGGGCGGCACTGCGCCGCCACCGCCAGGCCACCGGCATGATCTTTCAGCATTTCAACCTGTTGCATGCCCGTAACGTGGCGGACAACGTGGCGGTGCCGCTGGAGATAGCCGGGGTGGCGCGCCGGGAGCGGGAGAGGCGGGTGAGCGAGTTGCTCGAGCTGGTGGGGCTTGGCGAGCATCGCCACGCCTTTCCCTCCCAGCTCTCGGGCGGCCAGAAGCAGCGGGTCGGCATTGCCCGCGCCCTGGCTGGCAACCCGCGTCACCTGTTGTGCGACGAGGCGACCAGTGCCCTAGATCCGGAGACCACCAGCGCGGTGCTGGCGCTGCTGGCGGACATCAACCGTCGCCTCGGGCTGACTATAGTGCTCATCACCCACGAGCTGGAGGTGGTCAAGGCCATCTGCGACCACGCGGCACTGCTTGAGCGGGGGCTGCTGGTCGAGAGCGGGGCGTTGCGTACCCTGCTGGCCAATCCGGACTCCCGAATGCGACGGGCCCTGTTGCCGGATCCCGAGCTCCAGCAGGCTTTCTTGCGCCGTCACGGGGTGGCTGAAGGGGGGCGTCTATGCAGAGTCGCCTGAGCTGGGAGGCCTGGTTCGATCTGATGTATCAGGCTTCCCTTGAAACCCTCTACATGGTCGGGATGGCGGCCCTCTTCACCCTGCTGCTGGGACTCCCAACCGGGGTGCTGCTGGTGGTGACCCGCGTCGGCGGTGTGTGGCCGCTGCCACGGCTCAATGCCGTGCTGGGGCTGGTCATCAACATGGGGCGTTCGCTCCCCTTTGTGGTGCTGTTGATCGCCCTCATCCCGCTGACCCGATGGGTGGTGGGGACAACCCTCGGCAGCACCGCCGCCATCGTGCCCATCACTCTTGGCGCCTTCCCCTTCTTCGCCAGGGTGGTCGAGAGTGCCCTCGATGAGGTGGACAGAGGGCGCATCGAGGCGGTGCTCGCCATGGGGGGCAATGGTTGGCACGTGGTGACCAAGGCGCTGTTGCCGGAGGCGCTGCCAGCCTTGCTGGCCGGGCTGACCCTGACGGTGGTGATGCTGATCGGCTTCTCCTCCATGGCGGGAGTCATTGGCGGTGGCGGGCTCGGGGATCTGGCGATCCGCTACGGCTATCAGCGCTTCAACGATCAGGTGATGGTGGGGACTGTGCTGGTGTTACTGCTGCTGGTGCAACTGGTGCAGGGCACAGGGGATCGGCTGGTTCGGGCCCTGGCCCATCGCCGTTAACCGGGGCGTGCCACTATCATCGGATCCCATGGGCACCGATGAGGCGTGACATCCTGTTTTCGCCTGCCGGAGGATATGTGCAAGCCGTGGTGCTCTACGGGCAACAAAAAAGCGAGCCGGTGGCTCGCTTTTTTATCGACTGGGGTCAAACCCGCATCAGGAGATGCGACGCTTGAACTCACCGGTACGGGTGTCGATTTCGATCTTGTCACCGATTTCCACGAAGGCGGCAACAGACAGCTCGAAGCCGGTACCAACCAGACGGGCCGGCTTGGTGACCTTGCCGGAGGTGTCGCCACGGGCGGCCGGCTCGGTGTACTCGACTTCACGTACGATGGTGGTCGGCAGTTCGACGGAGATGGCCTTCTCGTTGTAGAAGGTCACTTCGCAGGGGTCTTCCATGCCGTCTACCAGGTAGTTCAGCACGTCGCCCAGGTTGTCCTTCTCCACGTCGTACTGGTTGTAGTCGGTGTCCATGAAGACATACATGGGATCGGCGAAGTAGGAGTAGGTGCACTCCTTGCGCTCCAGCATGACCACTTCCATCTTCTCGTCAGCCTTGAAGACGGGCTCGGCGGCGCTGCCGGTCAGCAGACCCTTCAGCTTCATCTTAACCACGGCGGCGTTACGGCCGGATTTGTTGAACTCGGTCTTCTGAACCACCATGGGCTCGGTGCCGACCATGACCACGTTACCAGCGCGGATTTCCTGTGCGGTTTTCATGTAAAAAATTTCCTGTTCGTGAAACGGACGGATAAAAACTGCCAGATTATATCTTCGTTTCCAAAAATTTCACTAACCGAGTGACGAGATCGCCGCCGGCGATCAGGTCTCGGGGCCATTGTGCGGCATGTTCGCCCCAGATTTCCCGGTATTGCTCCCATTTTTGCCAGAGATCCTTGCACGATTCCCCCTGGTTGAGAGCCAGCATCATGCCCTGCACCCAGCTGGCCTGGGGCGCCGGCAGCGGAGCCAGATAGCGCGCGAGGAAGGCCTCCAGCTTGACCAGGTGGTAATCCTCCTCCTGCGGGTAGATGTGCCAGAGAAAGGGGCGGGCGGCCCACTGGGCGCGCACGAAGGAGTCTTCGCCGCGCACGATATTGAGATCGCACGACCAGAGCAGGCGATCGTAGCCGGCCTGATCGGTCATCGGCAGTATGGCGACCGTGAGCGCCCCATCCTGGACGCGAGCGCCCGGTTGGGCCGCCTCGACCCCGAGTGCGGCCAGCACCTGGGGCAGGGCGCGTCCGACCGGCACCAGCAGGGTGACCTGGTGCGGGCCTTGCCGCCATGCGTCGATCAGTGACGGCACGGCCGCGCTCTCGTAGGCAAACAGGCTGATGCGCAGCTCGCCCGGCGCGGGGGGCGCAAGACCCAGGCTCGCCCAGTAGGCGGCAAGGCCCGCCTGATCCGCCTGCCAGGCAGCGCGCTGCGCCAGCAGATCCCGCTCGCAGAGCAGGCCCCCCGTGCGCTCGGTAAAGCCCGGAAAGAAGAAGTATTTGTTGAGCCGCCCCTGGGGTGAGGGGAGGGCATGGCACCCCTCGACCCAGGCCTCGGCCGAGAGGTACTCGAGGTTGATCCAGGCCGGCGGGGGGCTCATGGCCTGCATGCGCGCCTTGTAGGGGGCGGGCAGCTCGCAGGCGAATGCCTCGATGACCACGCGGGCCGGCTCGCGATCGGCATCGGCGTGCCAGTGCTGGATGGTGATCCCCTGCTCGCACTGGGTCTCGCGCGCCGGATCGATGGCCGGGCAGATGCGGGAAAAACTCGCCAGATCGTCGACCCACAGGCGCACCGGGCCATGCCCCTCGTCGTGCAGCTGGCGCGCCAGCCGCCAGGTGACGCCGATGTCGCCGAAGTTGTCGACCACGGTACAGAAGATGTCGAAGGCAAAGGGCATGGGCTCTCCCGGGCAATAAAAAAACCGGCGTGCAGGGTAGCACGCCGGTCAGGGCCACTCTACGGGGTTACTCCTTGCCGTAGACGTTGTTCTCTTGCTCGCGCACCCGGATGAAGGTAGTGCGCTTGGTCAGCTCCTTGAGCTGGGCCGCCCCCACATAGGTGCAGGTGGAGCGCACCCCGCCCAGGATGTCGCGCACCGTGTTCTCGACCGGGCCGCGGTAGGGGAGCAGCACTGTCTTGCCCTCGGAGGCGCGGTAGCCGGCGACGCCGCCGGCATGCTTGTCCATCGCGCTCGACGAGCTCATGCCGTAGAACTTCATGAAGGGGGCGCCCTCCACCTCGACCAGCTCGCCGCCGCACTCCTCGTGGGCGGCCAGCATGCCCCCCAGCATCACGAAGTCGGCGCCGCCACCGAAGGCCTTGGCCACGTCACCCGGGCAGGTGCAGCCACCGTCACCGATGATCTGGCCGCCGAGGCCGTGGGCTGCGTCGGCGCACTCTATGATGGCGGAGAGCTGTGGGTAGCCGACCCCGGTCTTGACCCGAGTGGTGCAGACCGAGCCGGGGCCTATGCCCACCTTGACGATGTCGGCCCCCTCCAGGATCAGCTCCTCGACCATCTCGCCGGTCACCACGTTGCCGGCCACGATGACGTGGTTAGGGCAGGCCTCGCGCATCTTGCGCACGAAGGCGACGAAGGGCTCGGCATAGCCGTTGGCCACGTCGATGCAGATAAAGCGCAGCGCCGGGGAGAGGGCCAGGATTTCGCGGGTTTTGGCGAAGTCTCCCTCAGAGGTGCCGGTCGAGACCATGACGTGGCGCAGCACCGACTCGTCGCTGTGGGCCACGAACTGCTGCCACTGCTCCAGGCTGTAGTGCTTGTGCACCGCGGTCAACATCTCGAAACCGGCCAGGGCGCGAGCCATGGCGAAGCTGCCGACCGTGTCCATGTTGGCGGCGATCACGGGCACCCCCTGCCACTGGGTGCCGGAGTGCTTGAAGGTGAACTGGCGGGTCAGATTGACCTGGGAACGGCTCTTAAGGGTGGAGCGCTTGGGGCGGAACAGAACGTCCTTGAAACCGAGCTTCAGGTCTTCTTCGATACGCATGGCGGGGTCCTTTCAACTGTTAGGTAGTTGGCAGGCACAAAAAAACCGGCGGTTTTTCATGGCCTCCGGTTTACCACAGTCTAGCCAGAAAACCGCGCCCGGCAAGACTGATAATGCAACGCTGGATATGGTATCGTCGCTCTAATAACCTGAATTCACTCAGGGTTTCATTCGGCTATTCCCACCATCTTGTCGATCATCCCCACCATGCGCCCCAGTTCGGGCTTGGTGATGGTGTCATTGGCCCCCAGTTGCAGCGCCTTGGCGCGGTTATCATCGCTCATCAGCGACGAGAACATCACGATCGGCAGCGCGGTGAAGACCGGGTTGTCGCGCAGGCGCTTGAGCAGGTGCATGCCATCCATGCGCGGCATCTCCACGTCGCTCACCAGGGCGTTGAGGAAGGTGTTGACCGGCAGGTTCTCGGCCCGCGAATGCTCTTCGATGTCGGTCAGCATCTCCAGGGCGTCGCCCCCGTCCTTGGCGGTGATGACGTGATAGCCGGCGGTGCTCAGGGTGTTTTCGATCAGCTTGCGGATGAAGGCCGAGTCATCGACCACCAGTATGGTTCTGGACTCGCGCTGGGCCACGATGCGGTCGTTGAAGGCGACCCGGCGATCCTGGGTGACGTCGTACTTCTCCATGCTGAGTTCGGGGTTGATGGTGGCGACGATCTTCTCGAAGTCGAGGATCATGATGATGTTGCCGTCACGGCGCACCACCGCCACCACGCAGTCGTTCTCACCGGCCTCCAGAAACTGGCTGGGGGACTCCACGTCCTCCCACGATACCCGGTGGATCCGGCTCACGCTGTCGACCAGAAAGCCATTGGCCATGTTGTTGAAGTCGGTGACGATCACCACCTTGCCAGCTTGATCCGGCCGGGTCTTGACCCGCAGCCAGCCGGCCAGATCCACCATGGGGATCAGGCGATCGCGCAAGGAGAAGACCCCCACCATGTGGGGCTGGGCATTGGGGTAATCGGTGGTCTCCGGCACCCGGATCACCTCGCGCACCTTGGCGACGTTGATGCCGTAGTAGGCGGTCTTGCTGCTGCCATCCGGCATCTGTTTGTGAAGGTGGAACTCGATGATCTCGAGTTCGTTGGTGCCGCTTTCGGTCAGGATCGCACTCTGCATCCCGCTCCCTTTCTCACTCATGCTGACTCCCTAACAACCATATCCTTGACTACACGGCCGCAGTGGACGGTCGCTTCGCTACTTACCGGATTATCGGCAGCGAATGGGATTCGACCAGCGGAGTATCGACAAGTTGTGATTCGGGTCAGAAAAAGGCTTTTTTAACAATGTGATAGCAGAGTTAAAGGGATGGATTCAAGCCAGTCTCGCCGCGACGATCTGGCGCAGCCGGTTCAGCAGAGCCGGCTTGCCGGCGAGGCGGTGGCGCCGGGCCAGGGTCTCCCACGGGGTGTATTGCCAGATGGCGCCGATCAGCAGTGCCTGCTGCTCCGGTGGCCAGCGATGCAGCTCATCGGCGTGGATGAGCAGCCAGCGCCGTAGCGCTTCCTGACACAGCTCGAAGGGTTTGTGGTGGTGGGCAAAGCAGGTCAGTTCATCGCACTCCCATGGCTCGAGGGGGGGCACGTTAACGTGCTCGGGCAGGCACCAGGCGAGCTGACTTGGCGCCATGGCGCGCAGCTCGCCGGCCAGCAGGGCCGGCAGGGTGAGCAGGAAGCGGCGCTGCCATTCGCTCAGCTCAGCGGACACCCCTTCCCGCAGCGGGCTCAGCATCAATACCGCGTGGCTGCCGCTCGCGGCGTCCCGCTGTAAGCCGATGCGCACGGCCGAGAAGCCGGCGGCGCGCCAGAACGGCAGCAGATCCTCACCGGCCGAGAAGGCGCTGCCGAGGTAGTCAAATCCCTCGGCGTGGTAATGGGTGCTCAGGGCTCCAAGCAGGGTATGGCCCAGGCCGCGGCGGTGCAGCACGGGGTGGATGGCGATGCGCATGATGCGCGCATAGCGGCGCTCGCCGGCGCTTTTGAAGCCGGCGTGGGCGAGCAGCGATTGGGGCAGCAGCTGGCCACGCGGCCGGCGTCGGCCGGCCCAGATGGCCTGGGCCAGCTCCCCCTCGATGGGTCCCTCATGGGCCACCAGGGCCACACCTAGCAGGCTGCAGCCCGACTCGAGCAGGTGGATGTCGAGATCCGGCGCTTCCAGCAGGGTGCGCAGGTCGCTCGGCTTGGTTTGGTAGTGGGCCAGCACCAGCAGGCCGAATACCTGGTTGAGCAGGGGCTCGTCACCGGCCAGCGCCGCGGCACTGAGGCGGCGCCACGCTGGGGCCGCGCTCAGGGTCGGCTCGGCTGGGGTGGCGTCGAGCGCCAGCAGGCGGTGCACCAGGGGCTCTAGCGGATCGCGCCGGCTCCAGCGCACGGGGTCGTCCATGTGCAGCTCGCGCCAGCCCGGGGTGCGCCGCTCCAGGGTGCGCTTGAAGCGCAGGTGAAAGCCGCGACCGGTGCCTTCATATCCATGCTCTGTGGTGGCAAAGACGATGCGGTGGTAGTGGCCGAGCAGCCCCTCTAGCAGGGCGGCGGGGATGGCGGCGGCCTCATCCACCAGCAGCAGATCCAGCTCGCGGGGCTCGTCGAGCAGGTGATCCGGGCTGAAGAATGATATGCGCGGGTCCGCCTTGGCGTGGGCAAAGAGCGGATCCACCGTGGCGCGCGCGGGGGCCGTCACCCCGATCCGCAGCGACGGATCCTCATCCAGCAGCGCCCGTGCCGCCAGCCCCAATGCACTGCTCTTGCCTCTGCCGCGGTCGGCGCTCAAGACCAGCGGTCGCTTGCGGTGGCCGCGCAGCACCTGGCGGATCGCCGCGATGGCGGCCGCCTGATCCGCCGTATAGCGGTGTTGATCGCCAAGCGGCAACCAAGGATCGCCGGCCGGCGCAGGTTGCAGATCCAGGGCCGGATCCCCCGGCAGCAATGCAGCAAGCCGCTGCACAAAGCCGTGACCGCAGCGCGGCAGATCGACCGGATCGGCCACGAGACGCAATCGATCCGGATCGGCAAAGGCCGGCCAGCGCTCCCGTGACGGCGAGAGCAGGATCAGCAGGCCGCCTGCGCGCAGTGTGCCAGCCAGTGCGCCGAAGGCATCGGGATGAAAGCCGCTGAAGGCGTTGAACACCAGGGTGTCGCACTCCTGGCCGAGGCGGCGCAGCGCCTTGGCCGCCGGCAGCGGCCCATGGCAGGCAGGCCCTTCCCCCAGCCAGAAGATCTCGCCCCACAACCACGATTCGGCGCGGGCGATGCACTCCGGCTCATCCCCCTCGAGCCAGACGAGGCGGCGTTCACCACTCTGGCGCAGCTGCTGGCGCAGGGTCATGCACCGCGACCCGGGCGCGGCTCGAACATCTTGTCCCCGGTCTGGTCGATAAAGGTCTGCGCCTTGCGCAGCATGAAGTCGCGGGCATCGTTCGGGTTGACGAAGAGATCGGAGCGGATGAAGCGGTGCTCCTTGAGTTCACCTTCGATCTCGCGGGTGATGCGGCCAGCCAGGCGGAACTGCCCCCCCTCGGCCATCGGCTCGGGATAGATGAGGTAGCCCTGATACTCGGTCGGGGTTACCTGCGGGGCTTGGGGGCTGGCTGTGGAGCCGAACAAGGCGGTGAACAGTTTCTTCAGCATGGGATCCTCCGTGTTGAGCGCATTCTCCCCAAGGGGAAGGGGGGAGACAAGCAACTTATGCCTAAACGTTATTTGAGTGGCGAACCATTCTCATTTACATTTTTGCTGTTCCATCCCCATTGAGGTCATCCAGCATGTACGTCTGCCTTTGCCGTGGCATCACCGATACCCAGATCCGCCAGGCCGTTCAGTCGGGTAAGGATGATTTTCGCCAGTTGAAGCAGGCGCTCGAGGTCGGCTCCCAGTGCGGCAAGTGTGTGCGCATGACCCAAGAGATCATCCGCAGCGAACTCGACCAGCAGCCGCGCTATTACGAAGTCGCCTGATCCGCTGCGGTCATCTTTCTTGTCTATCCTTTGTCGGATGGACAGGGAGGGTTATCCATGAAAGGCGACACCAAGATCATTACTCACCTCAACAAGGCGCTTGGCAACGAGCTGATCGCCATCAACCAGTATTTCCTGCACGCCCGCATGTTCGATGACTGGGGGCTCAAGCGCCTTGGTCACAAGGAGTACCACGAGTCGATCGACGAGATGAAGCACGCCGACGAGCTGGTTAAGCGGATCCTGTTTCTCGAGGGGCTGCCGAATCTGCAGGATCTCGGCAAGCTGTGTATCGGCGAGAATGTCGAGGAGATGCTGCGCTGCGATCTTGAACTCGAGCTGGCGGCGATTCCGGATCTCAAGGCTGGGATCCACTATGCCGAGTCGATCCAGGACTACATCAGCCGGGATCTGCTGCGGGAGATCCTCGAAGATGAAGAGGAGCATGTCGACTGGCTCGAGACCCAGCTCGATCTCATCGATCGCATCGGTCTGGAGAACTATCAGCAGTCCCAGCTGCATGCGGAGAGTTCCTAAGATTTAACTTGAATAAATATCAACCAAAGAGCCCGTGAGTCACGGGCTCTTTGCATTTCAGCTGCATACCTTTTCAGTAAAGAAACGCATTGAAAAATAGGGTGATTTTTTGCCTGTGGGCTCACAAAATCGGAGCGGCCAGGAGGGCATATTGGCTCCGCCTTCAGGCGATACAATAACAGCAACAAGGATGCAAACAATGGCACAATCACACCATAAGGTGGCGCAGGCCTGCGCCATCGCACTGGTTCTTTCTGCATGTAACAGCAGCAATGACTCCTCTCCTCCCAAGGTGGATCCTGTCGCCACTCGCGCCGCACTGATGACGGTGATGAGCGATGCGCTGGCCGGCTCCAGCCGGCTGGATCCTTACGGCTTTGCTATCGACGCTGAGTCCATCGCCGCCCGTGGTGAGCTGGATCGCGCCCTGCTGGCACGCCTCGATGCGCTGGACCCGAGCGTACTGGCGCAGCGGGATCGCCTCTTTTACGACATGATCCACTGGGATCTGACGCTAGATGCGGAAGGGACGGCGCTGCCCCAGTCGCAGATCCCGATCCACCACTTCCGCAATCGAGTGGCGGATCTGGCCGGTGAGGTCGGCAGTGCCCCGGCTACCGGTCGCAGCGGCGCGCTGCGGGTCGCCCCCGGTTATGACTACTTTGGCGATGCCACACCTGAGTTGCTGGCCATCACCGAGCGCACCTGGCGCCAGGATCTCGGCCGTCACGATCGACCGACGCCGCAACCGGCCCCGTTGGCCCGTCAGGCGCAGACGCCAACCGCCTGGTATCAGGAGCACCTGGCCTGGCTCAAGGCTTATGACGCCTATCTGCTGGAGGTGAAGCAGCAGTTTGAGCAAGGATCGGCACGGGGCAACACCCTGCCGGACGAGCTGGTGGATCGGGTGGTCAAGCAGCTGTCGAGCAAGCTGGAGGGGGAACAGCTGGAGGGGAGTTATGCCGGTTGGAGCGCCATGCCGGGCGACATCGACAGCGCCTTGCGCGATGAGTACAAGCTGACCCTGGATGCCATCAACCAGCACTACGTGGCCCTGCGCGACTACCTCGACTACCGCAACGGGGGAGAATATGCGGTGCGCATCGGCAGCGGTGAATGCGACGACGGTTTCTGCGGCATGGCCGATGGCCGCGCATGGTATCGCTGGCTGCTGAAAAAACACACCACCACCACCATGACGCCGGAAGAGGTACACCAGCTCGGGCTGGGCGAGGTGGATCGCATCTTCACCGCCATGGTAGGGGTGTGCCACACGGTCGGCAAGTGTGCCAGCAGCGAGGTGGCCGAGGCCAAGCAGAGCGGCGAGATCTACGCCTTCTTCCGCTACCTGAACCAACCCCAGTTCTTCTACCAAAACCCCTATGAGGCGTGGAGCGAATCGGTCAATCCGGAGAGTCCGGGGAGCGCGTTGAACGAGGCGCAGCAGGCGGCGCTGGCCGAGCATAACCGGGCGCTGGCCGACTACCACGCCTTCAAGAACAAGGCGGCGCAGATCTTGCCCGACCTCTTCGATGCCGAGAAGACCATTCCCAGACTGGACTATGAGATAGTGCCGGTTGGCTACGGGGATGCCCCCTATGGCGGGGTGGCCTGGTACCAGAACGGCGATCCGGTGAGCGGGCGCAAGGGGCAGTTCTTCCTCAACACCTTCTACCCGTATGGGTTGCAGAGCTGGAACATCAGCACCCTGCTCTCCCACGAGGGGGCCCCCGGCCACCACTTCCAGATCACCATAGCCCAGGAGCTGGCCGCCAAGGACCCGCAGTTCCCTGCCTATATCGCCAACTCTGACTACACCGCCTATGCCGAAGGGTGGGCGCTCTACACCGAGTACCTGGCCGACCACGACATGGGGATCTACCAAGGGCGCGGCCTCTATGATCCGACCCAGGGCGACCCCAAGGTGGAGGGCTCGCCGGCCTTCAACAACCAGCTGCAATACTTCGGCCGCCTCAACGAGGAGATGTTGCGGGCGATGCGGCTGGTGGTCGACACCGGCCTGCACTGGTATGGCTGGAGCCACGACCAGGCGGTGCAGTACATGAAGGAGAACTCGGCGCTGGGGGATGGCGATATCGGCTCCGAGGTGCCGCGCTACATGGCCTATACCGGGCAGGCCACCTCCTACAAGGCGGGCCAGCTGACGCTGCTCAAGATGCGCGCCGCCGCCGAGCAGGCCCTCGGCAGCGGTTTCGATCTCAAGGCGTTCCACCACCATGTGCTGGAGTACGGCATGTTGCCCATGTCGGTGCTGGAGCAGAAGAACGCCCAGTGGATTGCCTCGCAGCAGTAGCCTGAGCGGCCTGCATGGCGCCGGGGGAGACCCCGGCGCTTTTTTTGTGCATGGTGGCGGTTCGCGCCGTCAGTAGTGAGGCGATGCGGCGGCGAGCTGGGCTATCCCCGCCTCCTTGTGGCGGGCTTCCTTTTGGCGGAGGCAGCGCACCCCCCACCGGGAGCCAACGAGGCCTCTGAAGGGCAGGGAACCACGTCGAGATCAAGGCCCCCATGGCCGGGGTGAATGGGTGTATTCGAAATCCAATTCTGAAATGGTGCATAACTAAGAATTTTTTATTGTTTATTTGTTTTTATTTCGAATCGTAATATCGCCTCATCCATGGGGGTGGCCCCGTGACGAAGGGGAGATTGAGATGGAACATGCACCGCTGCCGATCATCGATCTGGGCGCCCTGCTCGGGAGCCCGCAGGCCCGCACCGAACAGTTGGCGCTGCTGCGCCGTACCGCTCGCGAGGTGGGCTTTTTCTACCTGACCGGTCATGGCCTGGAGGCGGCGGCCCTGGCCGCGCCGCTGGCTCTTGGCGAGCGTCTGTTCGCCCTGCCGGCCGAGCAGAAACGGGCGGTGGCCATGCTTCACTCCCCCCACTTTCGCGGTTACACCGGCTTTGGTGCCGAGCTGACCCGTGGTCGCCCGGATCAGCGCGAGCAGTTCGACATCATGAACGAGGGCCAGGCCCTGGCCGAGGTGCGGCTACCCTGGCAGCGCCTCATCGGCCCCAATCAGTGGCCGGAGCGCCTGCCCGAGCTGCGTCCCCTCCTGCTTGGCTGGCAGTCACGCATGGGCCAGATCGGCAGCCAGTTGCTGGCCGCCTTCGCCGAGGCGCTCGGCCAGTCACCGGATATGTTTCATGACAATCTCTCCCCCGAACCCTATCTGCACACCAAGCTCATCCATTATCCCGGCGTGAGCGGCGGCGAGCGCCAGGGGGTCGGTGCCCACAAGGACCCGGGCTATCTCACCTTGTTGCTGCAAGACAGCCGGGGCGGGCTGGAAGTGGAGATGAACGGCCAGTGGGTGGCGGTGCCGCCCCTGCCGGGGGCGCTCATCGTCAACATCGGCGAGCTGCTGGAGCTCGCCTCCGACGGCTACCTGCGCGCCACCCTGCACCGGGTGGTGAGCCCAGCGGCCGGCATCGATCGCCTCTCCTGCGCGGTCTTCATGGCGGCCCGCCTCGATACCGAGGTGCCGCTGATGGCCCTGCCGGCCGAGCTGGCCGCCCTGGCCGAAGGGCCGCAGAGCGATCCGGCCAACCCCCTCTTTACCCAGGTGGGCGACAATGTTCTCAAGGGCCGACTGCGCTCCCACCCGGACGTGGCCGCGCGCCACTACCCTCAACCTGCGGTCGCATGACACCGGCCGGCATCGGAGAAGACCATGAAATTCAAGACCATGAGCGTACACAGCGGTCAGCGCCTCGATCCCCAGACCGGGGCACTGACCACCCCGCTCTACCAGAGCAGCACCTTCAGCTACTTCACCGCCGAAGAGGGGCGTGCCCGCTTCAGTGGCCAGAACCCGGGCTTCATCTACAGCCGTTTTGCCAACCCGACCACCGCCGAGCTGGAGCTGAAACTGGCCGCGCTGGAGGGGGCTGACGAGGCGCTGGTGGTGGCGAGCGGCATGGCGGCGGTGAGCGCCATTCTCTATGCCTTGACCAGTCAGGGGGATGAGATCGCCTACATAGGCCCGCTCTACGGCGGCACCGAGGCCTTCCTCAAGCAGACCTTCAGCCGCGCCGGGGTCACGGTGACCGGTTACGAGAGCGATCGGGATCTGCATGCCAACCTCAAGCCCGGCACCAAGCTGGTGCTGTTCGAGACGCTCACCAACCCGACCCTCAAGGTGATCGATCCGCGGCTGGTGGTGGAGGCGGCCCGGCGGGTTGGCGCCATCACGGTGTGTGACAACACCTTCCTGACACCCTATCTGCTGCGACCGCTCGAGCTGGGGGTCGATCTGGTGATGCACAGCGGCACCAAGTACCTGGGCGGCCACGGCGACATCATCGCCGGGGTGGTGGCGGGGGGCGCGGCCCTGATGAGCCGGGTGCGCACCGTGGCGCTCAAGCACATCGGCTCCCCCATCGGCCCGCAGGAGGCCTACCTGCTGCAACGCGGGGTCAAGACCCTGCCCCTGCGCATGGATGCCCATCTGCACAATGCCGGCAAGGTGGCGGCGTTTCTCGCGGAGCACCCGGCCGTGCAGCGCGTCATCTACCCCGGTCTTTCTGATCATCCCGGCCACGAGACGCTGGGCGCGGTGGCGAGCGGTTTTGGCGGCATGGTGAGCATTGAGCTTGCGGGGGGCTTTGCCCGCGCGGCGCGCTTTCTCGATCGGCTGAGCCTGTTCACCCAGGCGGTGAGCCTCGGCGATCTCGAGAGTCTGGCCTGCCACCCGGCCAGCACCACCCATGCCGCCATGGATGCGGCCAGCCGTGGCGCGGCCGGCGTCAGCGACGATCTCATCCGCCTCAGCATCGGGGTGGAGGATGCCGACGATCTCATCGCCGATCTGGCGGCCGCCCTGGCCGATTGAGCCGACACCTCGGCAAGAAGAGCGGGAGCCCATGGGCTCCCGCTCTGTGGTGACCGCCTTGCAGGGTTACTGCTGGCTGCCGTGCTCGGCGTGGTAGAGGGTCCACTCCTCCACCACCCGGCCATCGGAGAGGTGGCAGTAGCCGGTGACGCCGGCCGGTTCATCGCGCAGCTCCAGCTTGCCCCCGATATCGAAGCAGTAGACCGAGGCCGGATTGGCCATACCCACTGAGGGCGTGGGCTTGCCTGCCTCATCCGGGGCGCTGCTGCATCCGGCGAGCAGCAAGGGCAGCAGTGGCAACAGGTATTTCATGAGGGGCTCCTCGGGCGGGATCGTCGACGTTTACCCTACGCCGATGGCGAAGGGGCGGCAAGGCAGGGGAAGCAAACGGCCGCGCAGGTGCGCGGCCGTTGCGGCATGACCGGCCCCGGTGTGGGGCGCGGGCATTACTTGAAGACGCGAAAACGGGCGGCGTCATCCATGAAGGGTTTCTCGCCAGCCGGCTGCTCAATGCTGCCAAACGGCATCTGGGCGCGCAGACGCCAGCTTTCCGGCAGATTCCACGCTTGGCGGACCGCCTCGTCGATGATGGGGTTGTAGTGCTGCAAGGAGGCGCCGAGCTGCTCTTGAGCCAGGGCGGTCCAGACCGCGAACTGGGCGATCCCGGTGGAGTGCTCACTCCAAATCGGGAAGTTGTCTGCATAGGAGGCGAACTTGGCCTGCAGATCCTTGACGACGTCCTGATCTTCGAAGAAGAGAACGGTGGCAAAACCGGCGCGGAAACAGCCGTTAACCTTGTTTTCACTCTGCGCATAGGCCTCGGCCGGTACGAGCTTCTTGAGCTCGGCCTTGACGATATCCCACAGCTGGTGGTGGTGCTCACCAAACAGAATGACGACGCGGGAGCTCTGGGAGTTGAATGCGGAAGGGCTCTGGCGGACGGCTTCCTGGATCAGCGCAGTGAGCTGCTCCGGGGTGTGGGAGACCTTATCACCCAGTGCATAGATGGTACGGCGATGAGTGATCTGGTCGATAAACGCATTGCTCATGACAACTCCTTGCAAGTTGGTGGCGAGGGCAGTGCCGAAGGGCCGGCACGGCGTTCAGACTACACCTTCCGGGATCTCCGGCATACCACTGTCAGACCCGAAAGGAGCAATAACCGACAAGAGTTGTCGGAAAAGTCCCTCCATTGATAAACAAAAAATTCAATTAAATCAAATTTATATATAAATCCACACCGTCTTGGTCTCGCTTGGCATCATAGTGGCCGTTCCTAAACCAGGGGGCCTTTGTATAGTGACATGCGAGATATCAACCCAATGGAAGAGATATGCGTAGATTCACTTGCCTTGCCCTGACCATGCTGCTTGGTAGCGTACCGGCGCTGGCGTCGGAAACTCTGGGAACTGTGCTCGGAGGGGGGGCCGGTGGTGCCGCCGGGGCGGTCATCGGCAAAGAGCTGGGTGGTGATACTGGCGCCTTGATCGGTGCTGCCGTCGGTGGGGCTGCCGGGGGCAGTGTCGGGGCCGATCGCGGCAACAAGAATGAGGCGGCCATCGGTGGCGCCGTGGGGGCATTGAGTGGTGCCGCCCTCGGCAAGAGCGTGGGAGGCGACAGTGGTCAGCTGATCGGTGCCGGGGTCGGTGGTGCGACCGGGGCGGCGATCGGTGCCAAGACCGGTGATGGTCATGACAGTCGCGGTGATAACCACAATTACCACCACAACAAGCACAAGAAACATAAGAAGCACAAGAAACACCGTCATCACTGAGTGACGGCGTGCAATAAAGAAGGGCCCCATCGGGGCCCTTCTTTATTTGGCATCAGCTACTGAGCCACTTGCGAATGCGGTTCGCATCCCCCACCGGGGTACGCTTGCCCTGGGCGTTGAGCAGTATGATGGCCAGCTCGCGGCTGCCGGGTTTGGCGCGCATCACCAGGCAGCGGCCCGCTTCGTTGGTGTAACCGGTCTTGGAGAGACGAACGCTCCAGTCAGGGTTCTTCACCAGCGGGTTGGTGTTGTTGAACATCAGGCTGTAGCTCGGCTTGGCGAAGCGCATCTCGCGGTTCGGATCCTGGGTGAACTGGCGGATCAGCGGCTGGCGATAGGCGACGGCCACCAGCTTGGCGAGATCGCGGGCGGTGGAGACGTTGCGGGTCGAGAGCCCGGTCGAGTCGACGAAGCGGGTGTTGCGCATGCCGAGCTGGCGCGCCTTCTGGTTCATGGCGCGTACGAAGGCCGCCTTGCCGCCCGGATAGTGGCGGGCCAGTGCCGAGGCCATGCGGTTCTCGGAGGACATCAGTGCCAGATGCAGCGCATCGCGGCGGCTCACCTTGGTGCCCATCTGGATGCGGGAGTGGGTGCTCTTGATGCGATCGCGATCGTTGTCGTCGATGGTCAGGGTCTGCCCCAGGCTTTGGCGCGCTTCAAGCACCACGACGGCCGTCATCAGCTTGGTGAGGGAGGCGATGGGACGTACCTGATTGGGGTTCTTCTGGTACAGGGTGCGCCCGGTGGCGACATCGATCACCAGGGCGTTGCCGGACATGACGCCGGGGCTGGCAGACTTGGCCTGGGAGGCCGGGGTAAACAGGAGGGCGCCGGTCAGCAGCCCCAACAAACCAAAGACACGCAACGAGAACCCCATACAACGACTCCTGACAGCACGACGGGCGCTTGCCCATCGAAAAAGGGCGCTAGATTCACTCATTTTTGCAGGGGGAAAACAAGAGCGCCGGCGGCTTTTTTTTCTGCTCGCCGGCGCGCTGCCGTCATTGCGTTATTTGTCGCCGCGCTTGCGTAGCTGGCGCCAGATGATGGCCCCCAGCCCCAGCACCAGCAGCACGATGGGCAGGTAGAGGATGAAGCTCAGGAACTGGCTCTGGTAGGTCTCGGCCAGCTTGGTGTGGCTGATGTAGTAGCCGAAGGACACCAGGGGGGTGCACCACATGATGGCGCTGATGAGGTTGATGATGAGAAAGCGCCCCTGCGGGATCTCGGCCGCCCCCACGATGCAGGGGTAGACGGTGCGCACGAAGGCGATGTAGCGGGCGGTGATCAGGGTCAGGATGCCGTACTTGTTGAGCAGGTAGTAGGCCTTCTCTTGGTGCGGCTTGTCGATGTGAGAGAGCAGGCGATGGTAGAGCTGGGTGTGGCCGAAGAAGCGCCCCTGCATGTAGCCGAGCCAGGTGCCGAAGAAGGAGCAGGCGATCAGCATCGGCAGTACCAGCCAGGAGACCACGTCCTGATAGATGAGTACGCCGGTCAACACCAGCAGGCTGTCCCCCGGCAGAAAGGCGGTGGGCAGAAAACCATTTTCCAGGACCATGAACAGCGCCAGCATGACGCACAGCATGATAGACAACTTGGGATCGGAAAGGGCGACCAGATCCAGATTCATGAACGCATGAGCTAGGTGATAAAACTGCTCGATCATTGCTCGCTCCGCTCGGTGTGTTCGGGGGATCGGCTGGCCAGTACCTTGTCGATACGCAGACCATCCATGTCGACGATCTCCAGTTGCCACTGCTCTAGGGTCAGGAGTTCGCCGGTTTTGGGGATACGGCCCAGCAGGAACATGATGAGGCCGCTCAGAGTATGGTAGTGGTGTTTGTCCTCTTCCGGCAGGCGGGCGAGGGCCAGGCTGTCTTTGAGCTCGGGCAGCGGGATCAGGCCATCGAGCAGCAGGCTGCCGTCGGCGCGCTCCACCACCCAGTTCTCGTCGGAGGCATCGACCGGGAAGTCGCCAGCCAAGGCTTCCAGCAGGTCACGCTGGGTCACCAGCCCCTGCAACTCGCCATATTCGTCCACCACCAGGGCCAGCGGCTCGGGGTGGGTGCGAAAGTGATTGAGCAGCTCAAAGCCGTGCAGGGTCTCGGGCAGCAGGCTGCCGCTTTGTACCATGGCGCGCAGGTTGACCGGCTCGCCGCGCACGAAGGCTTCCAGCACCCGGGTGGCGTGCAGGATACCGATGACGTTGGAGAGCGAGCCGGCGCACACCGGGTAGTAGCTGTGCTGGTGGGCGGTGATGCGCTGGAGGTTCTCCTCGAGCGGCTGCTCGAGGTCGATGAAGTGGATGTCGCTGCGCGGCACCATCAGCGAGGAGAGGGAGCGCTCGTCCAGGCGGAACACGTTGCGCAGCATGGCGTGCTCTTGATCTTCAATCACCCCGGCCTGGGAGCCCTCCACCAGCATGGCGTG
Source organism: Aeromonas simiae (assembly GCF_000820125.1). Lineage (GTDB taxonomy): Bacteria > Pseudomonadota > Gammaproteobacteria > Enterobacterales > Aeromonadaceae > Aeromonas > Aeromonas simiae. Next base: position 19,666 of record NZ_CDBY01000039.1, read on the forward strand.
GATCTCCTCCTCGGTGACGTTGTTGGCGCCATCTTGGCGCACCCGCAGCAGGCGCAGGCTGGCATTGGTCGAGGCGGAAAGCAGCCAGACGAAGGGGCGGGTCAGCATGGCCAGCCACAACATGGGGCGGGCCACCAGGCAGGCGATGCGCTCGGCACTGATCTGGCCGAGCCGCTTGGGCACCAGCTCACCGATGACGATGGAGAGATAGGTCACCACGACCACCACAGAGACGGTGGCGAGCAGGGAGCTGGCGCGCGGGGTGAGTCCCCACTCCTGTAGCCAGAGGGCAAACGGCTGGGCCAGCACCGCCTCGCCGTAGATACCGTTGAGCAGGCCGATGCTGGTGATGCCGATCTGCACGGCAGAGAGAAAATTGGTCGGCTCTTCTGCCAGTCGCAGGGCGATACGTGCCCCCTTGCTCCCCTCTTCGGCCAGTCGGCTGAGTCGAGCTTTGCGGGCGGTGACGATGGCGATTTCAGACATGGCGAAGATGCCGTTGAGCAGAATCAATCCGATGAGGATCAATAATTCCATAGAGGTGTGATGGTTCCGGTAAGACAGTGCGCTCGCATTCTAATGAATTTACCCGCGTTGCGCTTGTAAAACCTGAGTCTGAGGCGTCGGTAGCGGTGAGCAAGTGTGATCGGCTCCGCCAAATGAAAAGACCCCCTGTGACAGGGGGTCTTATTCACTCGAGGTTCAGCTTAAAGCGCGGCGATATCGCGCTGCTGGGCCTCCAGCTTGGCCAGTTGGCCACGGTAGTCGGCGAGCTTCTCGCGCTCCTTGGCGATGACCGCTTCCGGTGCCTTGGCCACGAAGGCCTCGTTGCCGAGCTTGCCTTCGATGCGGCCGCATTCGCCGGAGAGCTTGGCGATCTCCTTGGCCAGACGAGCCAGCTCGGCCTCCTTGTCGATGAGGCCGGCCATGGGGATCATCAGTTCGGTGTCACCGACCAGCTTCTTGACGGAAAGGGGCACGGCTTCGCCTTCTGCCAGCACGCGGATGGAGGCGAGCTTGGCCAGGGTCTTGAGGAAGGTCTCGTTCGCCATGGCGCGCTGGGCATCGACCTCGTTGCAGGCGAGCAGCACCTCAAGCGGGACGCTCGGGGCCACGTTCATCTCGGCGCGGATGTTGCGGATGCTGACGATGAACTGCTTCACCCACTCTTGATCCGCCAGCGCGGCCTCGTCCACCTTGGCGGCATCGAACGCCGGGAACGCCTGCACCATGATGGTGTCGGCGTGGATGCCGGCCAGCGGGGCCACCGATTTCCAGATGGTCTCGGTGATGAAGGGGATGATGGGGTGGGCCAGACGCAGCAAGGTCTCGAGGACGTTGACCAGGGTGTGGCGGGTGGCGCGCTGCTCGGCCTCGGAGCCGTTCCATAGCACCGGCTTGGTCAGCTCCAGATACCAGTCGCAGAACTGGTTCCAGATGAACTCATAGAGCACGCCGGCCGCGATATCGAAGCGGTAGGTATCGAGGGCGGCACGCAAGTCGCGCACGGCCAGTTGCAGCTGGGACTGGATCCAGCGATCCGCCAGGCTGAACTGCATCTCGCCACCATTGAGGCCGCAGTCTTGATCCTCGGTGTTCATCAGCACGTAGCGCGAGGCGTTCCACAGCTTGTTACAGAAGTTGCGGTAGCCATCGAGACGCTTCATGTCCCAGTTGATGTCGCGGCCGGTGGAGGCCAGCGCCGCCAGGGTGAAGCGCAGGGCGTCGGTGCCGTGGGCCTCGATCCCTTCCGGGAACTGCTTGGCGGTGCGCTTGCCGATCTTCTCGGCCATCTGCGGCTGCATCATGTTGCCGGTGCGCTTCTCGAGCAGATCGTCCAGAGAGATGCCGTCGATCATGTCGAGGGGATCGAGCACGTTGCCCTTGGACTTGGACATCTTCTGCCCTTCCTCATCGCGGATGAGGCCGGTGATGTAGACCGTCTTGAACGGCACCTGCGGCTGGCCGTCTTCGTCCTTGATGAAGTACATGGTCATCATGATCATCCGGGCAATCCAGAAGAAGATGATGTCAAAGCCGCTCATCAGCACGTCGGTCGGGTGGAAGGTCTTGAGCGCGTCGGTCTTCTCCGGCCAGCCCAGGGTGGAGAAGGTCCACAGGGCGGAGCTGAACCAGGTGTCGAGCACGTCTTCGTCCTGACGCAGCACGGTCACCGCCGGGATATTGTGCTTGGCGCGCACTTCGTCCTCGCTGCGGCCAACAAATACGTTGCCGGCTTCGTCATACCAGGCCGGGATGCGGTGACCCCACCACAGCTGACGGGAGACGCACCAGTCCTGAATGTCGCGCATCCAGGAGAAGTACATGTTTTCGTACTGCTTGGGCACGAACTGGATGCGGCCATCTTCCACCGCCTCGATGGCGGTCTTGGCCAGCGGGGCCACGCGCACGTACCACTGGTCGGTCAGCATCGGCTCGATGGGCACGCCGCCGCGATCGCCGTACGGCTGTTGCAACACGTGATCCTTGGTCTCTTCGAGCAGGCCCAGCGCTTCCAGCTTGGCCAGGATCGCCTTGCGGGCAGCGAAGCGTTCCAGACCGGCGAACTCGCTCGGCAGGGCGGCGTCATAGACGTCGGCGGCATTGCCTTCGCTGTCGAACACCTCGGCTTCGGCGCGCACATGGGCGTCGAGGGTGAAGATGTTGATCATCGGCAGGCTGTGGCGCTTACCCACCTGGTTATCGTTGAAGTCGTGGGCCGGGGTGATCTTCACGCAGCCGGTGCCCTTCTCCATGTCGGCATGCTCGTCGGCGACGATGGGGATCAGGCGGTTAACCAGCGGCAGCTGGATGTGCTGGCCGATCAGGGCCTGATAGCGCGGATCGTTCGGGTTAACGGCGACGGCGGTGTCACCGAGCATGGTTTCCGGACGGGTGGTGGCGACAATCAGGTACTCCTTGCCCTCGGCGGTCTTGGCGCCGTTGGCCAGCGGGTAGCGCAGGTGCCACATGTGGCCCTTCACTTCCTTGTTTTCCACTTCCAGATCGGAGATGGCGGTGCCGAGCTTGGGGTCCCAGTTCACCAGGCGCTTGCCGCGGTACATCAGGCCATCTTCGTGGAGGCGTACAAACACCTCCTGCACGGCCTTGGAGAGGCCCGGGTCCATGGTGAAGCGCTCGCGCTCCCAGTCTACGGAGTCGCCGAGACGACGCATCTGGCGGGTGATGGTGCCGCCGGACTCCTCCTTCCACTGCCAGATCTTGTCGATGAAGGCATCACGGCCGTAGTCGTGACGGGTCTTGCCCTCTTCGGCGGCGATCTTGCGCTCCACCACCATCTGGGTGGCGATACCGGCGTGGTCGGTACCGGCCTGCCACAGGGTGTTCTTGCCCAGCATGCGGTTGTAGCGGATCAGGGTATCCATCAGGGTCTGCTGGAAGGCGTGACCCATGTGCAGGCTGCCGGTGACGTTGGGCGGCGGAATCATGATGCAGAACGATTCCTGGCTGGTGTCGCCGTGCGGCTTGAAGTAGCCCTGAGATTCCCAGTGCTGGTAGAGCGCCTGTTCGATGGCGTTGTGGTTGAAGGTTTTTTCCATGGTGTCGCTGTTTTCCGAAGAATCTAAAAGGGGTGACAGTCAGGGGGCGGGCGCCGGAGGCGGCTCGAGCATCTCGAGCGTATGCCCGGCCTGACGATAGGCCTTGTATCGCTCGCGGGCCTGCTGCTTGTCGCGCTCGTTAGTGGGGACAAAATCTACCACTTGAGCGAACTCTCCTGCAAACAAAGGTGCCTCATCGGTGAGGTTGATGAGGCGGGCATAGCGTCGGCGTGGCGGCTGATGGCCAATTTCGACCGGTGCCTGACCCGTTTCGCCTTGCAACTGGTGCGGCACGAAACGATCGGCCGGCAGTTGCCACAGGCGCTCGTCGAGGGCGAGTGACTCGCCCTCGTCACGGCACAGGCAATAGATGTGCCCGCCGCTCCAGGTCTCGGCAATCAGCCGGCATACCAGGGCTTCGCGGTCGTCGTCCTGCATCAGGTAGAAGGTGACGTGGCTCATGTTCTCTCCTGCGGGCCCATCAATGAAACAAGGAAGAGGGGGCGCCTCTTCCTTGCGTGAGTGGGAATCGCGGTGGATTCCTCAATCCTTGACTTCGATGTCCACGCCGGCCCGGTTCAGCAGGAACTGGGTCAGCAGGGGCACGGGTCGCCCGGTGGCGCCCTTCTCCTTGCCGCTCTTCCAGGCGGTGCCTGCAATGTCGAGGTGCGCCCAGTTGTACTTCTTGGTGAAGCGGGAAAGGAACGCGGCGGCGGTGATGGTGCCGGCCGGGCGGCCACCGACGTTGGTCATGTCGGCGAACGGGCTCTCCAGCTGCTCCTGGTACTCGTCGAACAGGGGCAGACGCCAGGCGCGATCACCGGCCTGCTCCGAGGCGCCGAGCAGCTCGGAGGCCAGCGGATTGTGGTTGGCCAGCAGGCCCGAGGTGTGGTGACCCAGGGCGATGACACAGGCGCCGGTCAGGGTCGCCACGTCGATCACGGTATCGGGCTCGAAGCGGTCGACATAGGTGAGGGCGTCGCACAGCACCAGGCGCCCCTCGGCGTCGGTGTTGAGCACCTCGATGGTCTGGCCGGACATGGAGGTGAGGATGTCGCCGGGGCGGTAGGCGTTGCCACCGGGCATGTTCTCACAACCGGCCAGCACGCCGACCACGTTGATCGGCAGTTGCAGTTCGGCCAGGGCGTGCAGGGTGCCAAGCACGGCGGCAGCGCCCCCCATGTCGTACTTCATCTCGTCCATGCCATCGGCTGGCTTGATGGAGATGCCGCCCGAGTCGAAGGTCAGCCCCTTGCCCACCAGCACGACCGGCTTGGCGTCCGGGTGACCCTTGTACTCGATCACCGCCATCATGGCTTCGTTCTCGGAGCCGCGCGCCACCGCCAGGTAGGAGTTCATGCCGAGCTCGGCCATCTCCTGCTCGCCGATCACCTTGGTGGTGATGTTGTCGTAGGCATCGGCCAGACGGCGGGCCTGGGAGGCCAGGTAGGCCGGGTTGCAGACGTTGGGCGGCATGTTGGCCACGTCACGGCACACCTTGACGCCGCGCGCCACGGCCAGCCCGTGGGCGATGGCCTTCTCGCCTACCGTCAGTTCACGACGCGTCGGCACGTTGAACACCAGCTTGCGCAGGGGACGGCGTGGCTCGGCCTTGTTGGTCTTGAACTGATCGAAGGAGTAGAGGCCGGCCTTGGTGGCTTCGACGGCCTGACGCACCTTCCAATAGGTGTCGCGACCCTTGACGTGCAGCTCGGTGAGGAAGCAGACCGCCTCCATGGAGCCGGTTTCGTTCAGGGTGGTGATGGTCTTGTTGATGATCTGTTTGTACTGGCGTTCGTCGAGCTCGCGCTCTTTGCCGCAGCCCACCAGTAGCACCCGCTCGCTCAGTACGCCGGGTACTTGGTGCAGCAGCAGCATCTGGCCAGGCTTGCCTTCCAGGTCGCCACGGCGCAGCAGCGAGCTGATGTAGCCGTCGCTGATCTTGTCCAGTTGCTCGGCTACTGGCGAGAGGCGACGCGGCTCGAAGACGCCGACGACAACGCAGGCGCTGCGTTGTTTCTCGGGGCTGCCACTCTTAACACTGAACTCCATGCAATCTCCTAGATCTAAAGACAAGCCACGGCTTTTCATGAATAATGAGGCGCTCGTCGAGGGTCGACCCGGCGGAGCGAACAGCTCGTGCCCCGCTGTCCAAAATAGGCAAAAATTCAAAGCAAAGCCCTATTTTTCAGGCATTCGACCAAAAACACAAGTTTACGTGGGAATGACTGTGATCGTTTTCCGATATCTGTTCAAAGAAACACTCAAGACTCAGTTGGCTGTACTGTTTGTGCTGCTGCTTATCTTCATCAGCCAGCAGTTCATCAAGATCATCGCCGAGGCGGCCGAAGGGGATGTCCCGACCCGGCTGGTGTCGACGCTGCTATGGCTTAACTTGCCCAACATGGCGTTGTTGATGCTGCCGATTAGCCTGTTTTTGGCCATCTTGTTCGCGCACGGTCGTCTGTATGCCGAAAGTGAGATGACGGTGATGCATGCCGTGGGGTTTAGCCATCGCTTCGTGATGAATAACGCCATGGTGCTTGCACTGCTCACGGCGAGCGTGGCCGTGGTCAACACCCTGTGGATCGCCCCGGCCGCCAAGGAGCGCGAGTATCAGGTGATGGACGAGTTCAAGGCCGACCCCGGCATCTCTCTGTTGCAGGAGGGGCGCTTCATGGTGCTCGATAAGGGGCGCACCATCGCCTACATCCAGGATCTCGACAACCGGGGCACCCAGCTACACAGGGTCTTCGTGGTGCAGCGCGCCGAGGGCAAGGTTCCTCCCTCACTGGTGGTGGCCGACGAGGGGGAAGTGACCATGGACAAGGAGGGGTTGCAGTGGCTGACCCTGAAAAATGGTCAGCGCTTCGAGGGGCACTTTGCCGGCAAAGAGTTTCGGATCTCCGAGTTCGCACGCTACGGCGTGGTGATCCAGCAGCGCGATCTGGAGCAGTCCAACCGCAAGTCGACGGCCAAGCCGACGACGGAGTTGCTCCATGCCGACATCGACGATGAGCTGATGGCCGAGTTGCAGTGGCGCATCTCGCTGCCGCTTTCCATCCTGGTGCTCACCTTCCTGGTAGTGCCGCTGGCCCGGGTCAACCCGCGTCAGGGGCGTTATGCCAAGCTGCTGCCGGCGATTTTGCTCTATCTCTCCTACTTCCTGCTGCTCAGTGCCGGTCGCTCGGCGATTGCCAGCGGTGCCTTGCCGCACTGGCCGGGCATGTTCCTTATCCCGCTCGGCTATCTGCTGTTTATCGGCCTGCCCCTGAACCTGCAGGGAACGGCATGGTGGAACCAGCACAAGGCTAAGTGGCTGAAATCCAAGGCGTGATGACCCAAGAGGTATTTGTATGTTTGGTATTCTCGACCGATACATAGGGCGGGTCATTTTCATGTCGATCCTGCTCTCTGAGCTGACGCTGGTGGGGCTGGCTGGCCTCATCAAGTATGTCGAGCAGCTCAAGTCAGTAGGGGACGGCGAGTACACCCTGCTCAAGGCGTTCTTCTATGTGGCCCTCTCCATGCCCAAGGAGGCGGTGCTCTTCTTCCCGCTGGCGGCCCTGCTCGGTGGTCTCATCGGCCTCGGCCAGCTGGCGACCAGCTCCGAGCTGGTGGTGATGCAGGCGGCCGGGCGCTCCAAGCTCAGCATCGTCATGGCGGCGCTCAAGACCGCTATCCCCTTGATGATCGTCTTCACCCTGGTGGGGGAGTACGTGGCTCCCATCGCCAAGCGCACCGGTGAGGATATCCGGGCGGGGGCCATCTCGGGGGGGCGTCTGACCCTGGTGGCGGACGGGGTGTGGGCCCGTGATGGCAACAACTATGTCAACATCTCGGGGGTGCGTAACGACGGCACCCTGGTCGGGATTGCGCTCTATCGTTTCAGCCCGCAGCGGCGCCTAGCCGATGTGGTGATGGCCAGCGAAGGGATCTATCAGGAGCAGCACTGGCAGCTCAAGAATGTCCTGATCACCCGCGTCGATAACGAACAGCAGGTCACCCAGAGCCGGGTGCCGACCATGACCTGGCAGTCGGAGCTGACGCCCAAGGAGCTGGGGGTGGTGAGCATCGATCCCGAGAACCTCTCGGTGAGCGGCCTGCGCGATTACATCGGTTATCTCAAGTCAAACCAGCAGGATGCGGGACGCTATCAGCTTGAGATGTGGCGCAAGGTGTTGTCACCGCTCACCGTGGTGGCCATGATCCTGCTGGCCTCCTCCTTCATCTTTGGCCCGCTGCGCTCGGTGAGCATGGGGGCGCGGATGCTGATGGGGATTGTGACCGGTTTCCTGGTTTATGTGAGCGATCGGCTGTTTGGCCCGGTCAGTCTGGTCTATGCGGTGCCGCCCATCATTGGTGCCATCGCCCCCAGCCTGCTGTTTGGTGGTGGGGCACTTTACATCCTCAATCGCAAACGCTGACCATGAAGAAGGGCGCCTCTCGGGCGCCCTTCTTGTATTCAGACATCATATGCAGGGGTCATCACTCTCGATCGAGCAGGGCCCGGTTCTCCTCTTTGCTCAGCACCACGACCTCACACTCGGCCCAGATATCCTGAAAGGCGCGCTTTCCGAACAGCGCCAGCAGATTACCGAGGCCAAAGGCCGAGGTGGCCATGCGGATCAACGCCTGGGTGAAGCGGATGTTGCTGCCGTCCTGGTTCTGGATGCGCAGACGCCAGGCGCGCATGCCGATGGTCTGGCCACCACGCACCCAGAACCAGCCATAGAAACCGATCATGATGGCCGCCAACCAGGCGCTGTAGAGAGGATGCTGCAACAGGTGAGCCGCGTCCTCTCCCTCCTTGAGGGTGGCCAGACCGGTGGCGACCAGCAGGTTGGCGACACCCAGGCCGAGGGCGCCACCCACCATCAGCAGTGCTAGGACGATGAGGGCGTCATACAGCCAGGCGCCCAGGCGGCGCCAGAAGTTGGCCTGAGGATGGGGGGAGGTCTGCGGTTTGGCAGGGGTGATGGGGGGACGTTTGGCCATGATTTTCTTCCTTGTAGTGATGCGGGGCATTGTAGGGAGGCGACTCTGCTACGGCAAGGCGTTGAATAAATAGACAAACGCCAAGGAGAATTGGATAAATTGCTTGCCAGCTCCCCTGCCGTTCGTATAATCGCTCGCACTGCCCGGGTGGCGAAATCGGTAGACGCAGCGGATTCAAAATCCGCCGGGTAAAACCGTGTCGGTTCGAGTCCGACCCCGGGCACCATTATTGAATTTCATGTCGTATCATGACATGGCTGAAACCCGCATAGCCTAAGGCTGTGCGGGTTTTTTGTTATGTACTGTCGTATCATATAGCCTCATAACATACCCCCATTATTGGGGGTACATCTGGGGGTATCAGTCCAGATGGGGGTAAAAAGTACCCCCACAGGTCACCATTCCGCGCCGTTCTTGGCCCGCCGAATGTCCATCTTTTGTCCCCAGCATGTGATAAGTACCCCCAAGCAGAGACGGGAGATACCCCCATGCCGCTATCCGATATCACCGCCCGGCAGGCCAAATTCACTGGCAAGCCTCAGAAGCTCTCTGATGAGAAGGGGCTATTCCTGCTGGTCAACCAGTCTGGTAAATATTGGCGGCTCAAGTATCGCCACGGCGGCAAAGAGAAGACGCTTGCTTTAGGGGTTTATCCCGAGGTGTCACTGAAAGAGGCGCGAACCAAACGGGATGAGGCTCGTCGACAGATTGCTGAAGGTGTGGATCCAGGCCTAGTCAAAAAGCAGAGCAAGATCGCCAACAAGCTGGCTAGCGAGAATAACTTCGAAGCGCTGGCGCGGGAATGGCACCAGAGCCAGCTTGCCCTGTGGAGTCCTGGCCACGCCTCTCGGGTACTCGAATCTCTGGAAGTCGATGCCTTCCCTGACCTCGGGCTTGTCCCTGTTACCGAACTGACTGCCCCCATGATTCTGGAGGCTCTCCGGAAAGTTGAGAAGCGGGGGGCAACCGAAACAGCGGGAAGGATATTGCAACGGGTCAGCGCGATCATGCGCTACGCCATTCAGACTGGACGAGCCAGCTACAACCCGGCCCAAGACCTGAAAGGTGCACTCAAGGCAACCAAGCAGGAGCACAGACCCGCTTTGCCCCGTTCAGAACTGCCAGAATTCTTCCGACGTTTGGAAGCCGAGCCACTTAATCCAGCGACTCGTCTTGCCCTCCATCTGCTGATGTTGACTATGACCCGTCCTGGTGAAGTGCGCTTTGCTCGTTGGGATGAGTTCGATATGGAGCGAGCAGAATGGCGGATCCCTGCTGCGCGGATGAAGATGCGAACCGAGCACCTTGTTCCCCTTTCTCGTCAGGCGTTGGCTGTGCTCGGTGAGCTGCGTCAGTTGACAGGCCACTGTGAGTTGCTGTTCCCGAGCGAGCGCAAACTGACTAATCCCATGAGTGAGAACACCTTGAGCTATGCCATGGGGCGGATGGGCTACAAAGGGATTGCTTGCCCGCATGGTTTCAGGGCGCTGGCCTCTACCACCTTGAACGAGGAAGGCTTTGATCCGGACGTGATAGAGCGCCAGCTTGCCCATGCCGAACGCAACAAGGTGCGGGCAGCCTATCACCGAGCTGAGTACCTGGACGACCGGCGCAAGCTGTTGCAGTGGCTGGCTGATTTCTATGACTCGCAACGGGGTAGCAATGTGCTACCAGTGAATTTCAACCGAGCAGGTTAACGACTTGGCTGGGCCTATCTTGACGGAGAGAAAAGTGGGAAGCCTTGTCAGGCTTACCTGTAACCTATTCAAGGCAAGTGTGCAGAGACAACAATATGGCAACCTTAAACAGCAAACAAACTGAGTCAGATAATAAACCCTTGCTACCACTAGAATATTGCAGTCCTGAACGTGCGGCCAAGTTACTGGGGTGTGAAGTTGAGGATATATATCACTGGGCTGATGTAGGGGCGATCAATCTATATGCTCAGTTCCGTGATAGAGATATTAGTGATGGTGAAACATATCTTGTTGGAGAGGTATATTCTAATGAAGATCTTATTACATACGAAGAGCGCCGAGATATTGAATGGGAATATGACGGTAATACATATGTGAAATCGATGGTTGTCTCGGAGGAAGGACCAATAAATGTAACGCCAAAAGTTCTTTATTCAAACGCCAAGTTGTTTAAATTTGGTGCGGCTATCCGTTTGATGGATCCGGCGGTGAATTTGCATGACTGCTTTGTTGATATTTCTGGATTCTGGAAAATCAGCAAGTTCAACTTCATTCAGGAGCAATACGCAAAGTCAATCGATGAAAATACATCATGGTATCTCTCCGCAAACTATATTGGTGATGAGTCGTCACCAGAAGACACTTTTGGCATTGATTTAATCGCCGCAGAAATATCTGACATGTCGTCTAGGATACGAGTGATGCGTGAGGATTTGTTGAAAATGAATCATCATATTACAACTGGTGAAATGATGAGCAAGAATGTAAATATTTTGCATTCAGAAAAAATGCACTCATTACAAATCAATGTTAATCCAGCTATTAGCAATGAACGAGTCACTAGTAAACAGTGCGGTTTTATTGTTGAGTTGCTACGGTCATACGGTCTGGATGATACCGATTTTCAGGGCAGCATTGGTGAACTACGCAATAAGATTGCTAGCAGGGTTCCAGGTGTTGGTGACCCTGATGTTGACGATAACACACTGATAAGTTGGCTAAAAAAAGGTGGAGTCAGGTAAATAATCCTCATGATTTATGCATAACTCCGCTGAGTTTTCTATAACTCAGCCATTTCCTCAGACAGCTATGGTTTGATTGCTCCAGAAACGACACGACACGTAAAGGAGCAATAAACCATGTCATTACATACATCATCTGAATTGCCAGTAGAAGGGTTTGTCCGGGTGGGTACGCTGGCCAGATTGCTGGGGATCGCCACTGTGACCGTCTGGCGCTGGACTGCTAATGGTAAATTACCTAAGCCGGTGAAACTGTCTGAACGTGTGACCGCTTGGCGGGCCGAAGATGTACGGAATTGGATGAATGCCCAGGGCAAGGCTGCTTAGTATCAGGGTGTTATCCAAAAGAAAGGGCCGCCCGTAGCAGGAGCAGCCCAAACCAATCATTCACCAATTACCGCTGATCAATAATATCAGTATTCTGATTGCTAAGCCAGTCAGCGGAACCGCTTAAGGTTTTTATTGCAATGAATAACAAGCAACAGGGGCATATCGCTCGGGGCGAAGCCTTGCCCAAAAAAAATACTGCTCACACTCTTCATTCTAATGATATTGCGAACGCCATATCTGAATTGTTGCCACTGCATGAAAATATGGTTGGTAGTAAGCGCATCCAGACCATTAATGCTCGTGAGCTTCACGCCTTCTTGAAGTCGGGACAAGAATATTCCCATTGGATGAAAGCCCGTATTGCCGAATATGAGTTTATTGAAGGGGATGATTTCGCCAGATTCGATGAAGTCATTTTGAGCACGATAAATTTATCAGATACAAATGAGGCGCATCTTTATCGGCGAAATAGCGCCAAAGCACGGGGGCGGAGAGTCAAGGGTTACGCCCTTACTTTGGACATGGCCAAGGAGTTGGCCATGGTCGAGCGAAACACTGAGGGCCGCCGTGCGCGCCGCTACTTCATTGACTGCGAACGGCGGCTGGCCGAGGTTGCCCCGCAACAGCAAGTGTCGGCACAAGCCCATTGGCAAGCCGAACGGGACGCCAGCAAGGACTATCACGGGCTAATGTGTCGCGCTCTGCTGCAGCACCGTACCAGGCAGGGTAAGGAGACTGCTGGTCACCATTACAGCAATGAGTTGGGCATGATCAATCGGTTGGTGCTTGGGATGGATGGCAAAGCATGGCTGGTCGAACACGGCCTGAAAGGCGAGGTACGGAAACACCTGAGCGCATATCAACTGGCGTTGGTCGCCTTTCTTGAGCGCAGTAATGCCACTTTCCTCGACGCGGATATGCCTTTTGCGGAACGCAAGATGAGGCTAACAGCCATGCTGGCTGCCTGGGTTGAACGCGAAGGGGGCGAAAAATGATATTGCGTGACACGATCCGACACGGTACGATCTTATCCGTTGGGGCTACTAACCCCAACAGTACTACTTCCACGAGCGGTTACCCGCAACCGACAATTAGCGGTTTTTTTGTGCCTGCCATTTGGGCTACTACCCCAGGCTGTCGCACAGATGAACTTCACATTCACGCCCAACGCGGCGGGAGTGTATCCGCTTTTGCGGTATGGTTGAGAGGCCCCAATAAGCCCGCAAGGGTGAATAAGGCCCGCCTTCTCGTGGAGGTAGTTGACGCCATGCCGCATCCCCATTTGCAGCATGGCCGACTCACTAAACCACGAGAGAGTACAGGCCATGATCTACACCTTCTTGATCCAGCATTCCCGTACCTGCCGTTTGGCAGACCTACGCCGTATCCGGACCATTTCCGCCGTTGCCAACAACGAAGCACAAGCTCGTTCTGCGCTGCCCGGTCTGCCCCTGGTGTTTTTGTCCCGTACCCCGAGCAAGGGGGCCGCAGCATGAAACGCACCATTCGAACTCGCCAGGTTATCCAAGCTGAAGCTCTGTTTGAGCAGTCTGCAATGCTTGCTTCTGCCCTGAGCTGCATCTGTGAGTCCAATACAGAGAGGATGCTCTATTTGGAGCTCTCCGACCTGTTGCATCCATTGCAGACCCAACTTGATGAATTGGAGACTGGTTGTGCCGGGACGCCATTGGCGGAGCCAGCTGAACGCATCAATCGTTATGCCTCCGTCCTGCTCAAGGTGCTCAATGGCAATCAGTCCCATATCGAGCCGTGTGTGATCAGTGTGTTGCTCGCCCCAGTCATTGCCGAGTTTGAAGCCGTTGAGCTGGCCAAGCTCAGGGAGGGTGTATGACCTATTACGCATGGGCTCCAGCGGATCAACAACCCACATTCACAGGCCCAGCCAACCAAAAAACCGGCAAACGCTCACAAGCTGGCTGCCTGAGCGCCTTTGCCGGCCGCAGGCAACGCGATGACTTCATTGTCAGCACCAACGGTATGGCGGGGGCCGTTACCGCTAAACAGGCCCGCCAGCTGAAGGCTGGGTTGGATGAACGCGCTTTCAATGAGCTGGTGACCGTTCTGGTGGGGGGTGATGCATGAGCCAGGCAACATTCGTTTCTGACGTGGCCGCCGCGGCCTGTGGCCACTGGCCTGAACTGCTGGCAAATCTGGGGGTGACGGTGCCGCCACGTAAGCAGCATGGGCCTTGTCCGGCTTGTGGTGGGAAAGACCGCTTTCGGCTTGATGACAAGGGCGGGCGTGGTACCTGGATCTGTAGCCAGTGTGGCGCGGGTGACGGGCTGGATCTGATCCGCCGTGTAACCGGTAAGTTGCCGAAGGATGCTGCGGAACTGGTTGCAGGGGTACTTGGCTTTTCCCATGTTGTCATATCAGACGCTGACCGAGAGCAATTGCAGCAACAACAGCGGGCGCAGGCTGATGCAGAGCAACAACAGCAGCAGATTAAGCGCCAGAAAGCCGCCAGACGCGCCGCTGATATCCTGCGCGACTGCAAGCCTGGCCAATCTCCTTATCTGGCACATAAACACTTGAGCTGGCCCAGTGGGCTGTTGAATAGCACCCTGATCCGAGTGGGGGAAGAGGCGTTCCCCGCTGGCTCCTTGGTGGTACCGCTCTACAACGAGACCGGCGAACTGGTGAACGTACAGCTGATCCGCCATGACGGGGTGAGGCACTACCTGGCCGGTGGTCAGAAACAAGCGGCCTGCCACCGGATCCCTGGCAGTGCCATGGTGGCGGTTTGCGAGGGTTATGCCACCGGTCTGAGCGTTCACCTCGCAACCGGGGCGACCGTCTATTGCGCCATGGATGCGGGTAACTTGCTGGCCATCGCTCAGGTGGTGAGGGGGATGGACGACCCCTTGCAACCGTGCCGGTTATGGCTTGCCGCCGACAACGATGCCAACACCCCGGGCAACCCCGGCAAGACCAAGGCCGAGCAGGCTGCCGTGGCCGTGGGAGCAGTGGTTGCACTACCGCCCACCGTCGGCGATTGGAACGACTACCACCAAGCCCACGGGCTGCCCGCAGTAAGAGACGAGATCATGCGCCAGATTGACCCAAGCAATGACCAACAAGAGCAAGGCGCTAGCCAGAAGGAAGGGCCGCGAGCCGAGGCCGCCAAAGAAGAGCCCAAGGCGGCGGAGGTGATCACATTGCGCCCCGGCTTGAGCAACCAGGGCGTTGAAATCGGTAAGATGGCACCTAGCCAACGGGCCGAGCTTCTGCGGGAACGGCTTGGCGAGGTGGCGGTAAACATAGTGGCCGCGACCGTGTACCGATACACCGGAAGCCTGTGGGAACATGTATCAGATGCCATACAGCGCCGGGAGATGGCTGCGATCTATGCCGATCATGGTGTGCCGTTCAGTAGCAAGATGTTGAGTGGGGTAGTCGATACCATGAAGGAGATGATCCCGCTGATGGCGGTGCCCCGCGACGACCTGATCGGTTTTGCGAACGGGGTCTATGACATGGCTGACCGCGCATTTAGACCGCACTCGCCCGCCGATGGCCTGTTAAGCCACAATGGGATCACCTATGGGGAGCCGCTCCCCGGTGAGACGCTGGAAACCAGCGCCCCCTACTTTAGCAAGTGGTTGGCTCATGCCGCCGAGAGCGACGTCGCCAAGATGGAGCGCATCAAGGCCGCGCTGTTTATGGTGCTGGCGAACCGCTACGACTGGCAGCTATTCCTTGAGGTGACCGGCGAAGGGGGAAGCGGAAAGTCGGTGATGGCAAACCTGTGTGAGCTGTTGGTCGGTAGCCGCAACGTGGGCAGCAGCTCCATGAAACGCCTGGAGAGTGATTTTGGCCTGGAGAGCGTGTGGGACAAGCGGCTGATCCTGTTGCCAGATCAGCCCAAATATATCGGTGACGGTGCGACGCTCAAGGCGATCACGGGTGGTGACGAGGTCTCCATCAACCAGAAAGGAAAGCCGATGTTCAGCGCCAAGGTGCGTGCCGTAGTGCTGGCGACCAACAACGAGCCGATGGTGATCACCGAGCGTAATGGTGGCATGTCACGACGAAGGGTGATCTTCACCTTCAACAACGTGGTGGCCGAGGCTGACAAGGATCCGCAGCTCGGAGAGAAAATCGCCGCCGAGCTGCCGGTGATCATCCGTCACCTGCTGGACCGGTTCGCCGATCCTTTGGTGGCGAAGGATCTGTTATTGGAGCAGCGGAACTCTACCGACGCAATCGCCGTCAAGCGGGCAACGGATCCCCTGTTCGACCTGTGTGCCATGGTGGAGTTTATCGCGGCGCCCAACGGGCTGCGCATGGGTGGCAAGACTGATGTGATACGCAATCCGCGCCGCTACTTTTATCACGCCTACCTGGCATACATGGAGTACCACGGCCTAGAGCGCCCGCATTCGGTTAATGCGGTCAGCCGCTCACTCAAGCAGATGGCTAAGGAGCTGGGGAGCGAGTACAAGACACGCCGCAGCGACGGCGTTATCACCAACATCGTACTAACCGATGAGGTTGAGGAGTTCATGCCAAAGCCGGTGATGTTTACGCCATAGCAGGCCAGCCAGAGAGAAGCAGGGGGTCGCCATAGTGCGGCCCCTTTTTGTATCTGTGGGCATGGGTAGGTGCTTGCAATCATAAATACCGCTAAAAATAGTTCCATTTGTTCCAATTGCTCTGAAAGCCTTGCTAAATAAGGGGTAGAGATCCGGAACTATTTTTTTAGATACTTCCAAATAATTCCAATAGTTCCACCTTTAAGCAGGACTGCCACCAAGGAAGAGTGTTTCTAATTTGTTGATGGTCAGATGAGATTATGGGTTTTATGGCAGACCAATTTGGACGAATTCCGGAAGAAATGGACCTATTGGAATGTGGGAGAAAATAGATTCCATCTCCGCAAGCCTTGCAGCTACTGGGCTGTAGCGATTTGGAATGGTCGGAACTATTTTTCTGACTTCCATCCGCACGCTGCGCTTGGCCGTGATTTTTGTCGGAAAGGTTGCTAATTTGTAACGTTCGTCGCCGGTGCATCAGACAGAAATCCGCTTCCTCCCTGCTGACTGGCAATAGTTCCAACCCTGGGAACGGGGTAATCATGGTCGATCCCTTCTCTGGCTGGCCGTGTTTAGGGCTCGAGGTTTCCCTCCCAAGCTCTGCTGTTGCCAGCAGTGCCCGCGCCCCGCAGGGCCGACGCTTATGCCGAAGAGGACGAAGGACTCAAGCGCATAAGCCAAGTCGGTCACTATGCGTATATTTTCCCCCACCAAATTTCTCTTTTGCAGTAGCGTGGACTGAAATAACGCGGGAGAGCCATGTATGGCGGGATATCAGTTTGCACACATTGACGGGTATGCACGACAAGGCGGGAAGACAAAGACGGGGCGGGTACTGTCAGCACAGCAGATAGCGGATGAGGCTGAGCGCAGACCCGGCGCCCATCCACATGTCAAAGACCCTAAGCCGCCGATCCAACGTTTTGGGGTAACGCCATCGGAGGCCGTACAGCAGGCCACCGCATGGGCGGAGCAGGCCGTAGACCCGCGAGGGCGTAAGCTGAGGATTGACGGACTGT
The DNA here is from genome assembly GCF_000820125.1 of Aeromonas simiae. GTDB lineage: Bacteria > Pseudomonadota > Gammaproteobacteria > Enterobacterales > Aeromonadaceae > Aeromonas > Aeromonas simiae. Next base: position 36,848 of record NZ_CDBY01000039.1, read on the forward strand.
GTTTAGGTGCTGGTGTGGTCAGTGTCCCGGAGAACCTGCCAGATGAGCTCTGGCCAGGGTATCGTGACGCCATGATCAGGTATCTGAAAACCAAGCATGGTGACAGGCTAAAATCGGTGGTCGAGCATAGTGATGAACGGCATCGACACATCCATTTTTACCTGGTCCCGCTGCCCGGCGAATCGTTCGGTGCGGTACATCCTGGTGTGGCTGCTACGCGGGCCTCAGCTGCGCGAGGGGAGCGAAAGGGTCTGCAACGTCTCGCGTTCAATCAGGCCATGAGAGCTTGGCAGGACGAGATCCACACCGTGTCCGCAGACTTTGGGCTTGCCCGTCTCGGACCGGGTCGGCGGCGACTGCCGAGGGAGGTGTGGAACGCCGAACAGAGGGCGTTGTCTGCCCATGCTGCACTCATCGGGGCAACGCAGCCGAAAGGGCCAGCCATGGGGAAAATCAATCAGATCATCGCTATGCAAGAGGTTGAGCACCGAACCGGGTTGTTTGGACGGGGCGAGCCGCTCTACACAAAAGATCAGCTACTGGCCGCGACGAAGGCTGCTGCGCTGTATGGTGCCAGGCACAATGCCTCCCAGCGTCAAGCCATGCTTGAAACAGTGCTCCTTCGTACTCCCGAGATCGACGCTGCCGAGACCAGATTGGCCGAACTGGCTGCCCATGAGGCAACGATAGCGCACCGGATAGTTGAGGCAACCGAGAGGGTTAAGGAGGCCGAGGAACAGGCTCAGGCACGCATAGAGGTGTCTTTGCTGAAGGTTAAGCAGGCCGAGGCAATAGCCATTCGAGCTGAACACTGGGCCAAGCAGACTGTCACAGCGGCTGAAGTGCGGATGAGAGGGATCTTGTCACCTATCTTGGCCGCATTTGCTGCGATTCTTCGAGATCCCAGGGCGATAGAGCCAAAGGCTGAAGCAGATACCGCGATTGCGGCGTTGGCGGAACTGCGCCCGCTCGCCACCGAGATCCAGCAAGCCCTCTATCCGGTTGCAAAGGCAGTCAAAAAAACCAACAAAGTTAACCAAGCACTCGGGCTTGACCTGCATCCATAGTGATCCGATCACCGATAACCCGATTTGGCTGCCCACCTCCCCAGTCCCGCCGCAATCTCTGACCCAGCCAGTGTATCTGACAGTGGATACACTGGCTGTCGCTCACATTTCGTTTGATACCACCGCATCATCGCTTATAGCCGGGATAGTGAAAACCGCCGTTGTATACGGCGGTTTTACAACAGCACTTGATCGCTTCCCTGCCTAAACCATTGCAACCTTCGTAAAGCAATCAACAGGATCATCCGTGGGTGTGTAGCGCCTCCACACACCCGGGCAAGGTCGCTGTATGCACCAGAGTCGTTGCAACATTCAAAGGCGTTAAAAACATCGAGGGATGCAAAATGTCAGATTCCGTATTTATCGAACGAAAAAGGCTAACGGTCCTTATTGGATGCCGTCACGACACGATTGACCGCATGGTTGAACGTGGCGAATTACCGCGCCCAATTCGCCTCGGGCGCAATGGCCGACACCGCTTCATTCGTGCCGAGATTGAACCCGCGTTAAAGCTGCATGGGATCGATCTGGCAAAGTTGGAAGCCGCCCATGCTGGAAGTGCTGCCTGATCATGCCAATCACCACGACATATGACCGAGGCGGGATCTTCCAGCCCGGCTCGACCTGGTTAACGATTTGCCAGGCTGTGTGTGGTGTATTGCACATAGCAGGACCGCTTTCTCCTGAACAGGCAGGACTGCTACTGACGATCTTCCGCAGTGAACTGGCGAAAGCCGCCCTACCGGCTCAATCCGAGGCTAAGTTAGACCCGTGGCACTACCTTACCGAACACACCTGTGGGGTGGTCGTCTTGAGTGCTTCAGGTCAAAACATCTTGCGACAGCAGCCTAATCGAACCGCCCAAACCCTCGTCAAGAACACCATCAACCACTGGAGAGAAAATCATGACCAAGCCGCTTAATCATGGCGCCATTTGCGGTCGTATTTTTGCCGCTATGCCCAAGCTGACTCTGCAACAGGAGGCAGTGTTGCTGGATAACCTGGATGGCATGACCAACAGCGAACTACGCGAATATGCCTCCAATGCCAGCGAGTTGGCAAAGACCCCGCTTCAACTGCGTGACGAAAAGATGCTGCTCAGTTTGTCGCAGCAGTTGGGGGCTGTATCCACTGGCCTGGCTGGCGTTATGAACTTCACGGCTGAAAACGTGGAACGCCTAACTAGTGACCTGAAACACCTGACCGAAACAGATTGCTGAATTGACCCCGATTTGGAGACCGGAAATGAATAACATCACCGATTTAGTACAAGTAGCCCAACAAGCGCATCGTGAATATATGGGGTGGCATGAAGGCGAGCATCGGTTGCTGACCTGTATCAGCACCACACGTATCGATGAAATCAAACAGGATATCCAGAGGGGGCGTGAGCTCCGGCGAGCAGCGATCGCCCAGGGAAACACGAACAAAAAAGAGTATCGCCAGCTGTCTACTCATATCTCGTCACTTGAGAGTGAGTTGGCTGACATGGAGGTCGTTGCCGAAGAGTTAGAAGGCGGTGCATTTGAGCGCTCATGTTCTGGGCAGGCGTTGTGGCGCCAGCACCTTAAGCAACGTTCCGCTCTTGCACAAACCTATCTGGATGAATTGATCGCCAGTGATTTGGATGAAGCCCGAGAAGCCTTGGCTCCACTCTTGCCAATGCTGGCCAGATTAGTATTCAGAGGTAAACAGAAGGCGGCCATCGGCTCATTCTTGCAAGATGACACCAGTACTGTATTCACTCCCTCTGGCCTGATAGCTCCGGCAGAAATCCACCCGCTCGATATGGTGAAATCATTGGTGGTTGAGTTGCTTGAGCCAATTTGGAGAGATACCGATCCGGAACTGGATCCGGTGGTCATGGACGAGATTAAGCGTATTCCGCCGAGCAATCTGATCCGTCTTGATTTGGTCGGCAGCCCATCAGCCAAATGTAGTGCTCGTGCAAAACAGGCCGTGCGCATGGATCAAACGGAAGAACCCAAATCTGCCGTGCAGGCAAGCCGTGATAACTGGTCACCGGATGCAATGTTGGCCCGCAGTAATAATTTGCGAGAGGCATGACTCCGGTTTTCGCACACCGTGTGCATTGAGCCCGCCCAGCGCGGGCTTTTTTTCGCCGAGCAGTGCCTCTTTGGTTACCAAAACACGTAGAACTTCTTCGGGAGCAATTTGCTGCATGTAGACATTTCGATCTGACCCAGCACTAATTGCAATCCAGCTCGCCACATGGCGGGCCTTTATTGGCTTGCACCTGAGCGCATGAGCCGCCCGCTGCTGCATTAGTTGCTGACTACCCGACCAACCCTTCTCAAGATCCTTTCACGTGCCACTGAGCGACTGGCGCAGCCTGCCACCCCTGCCAGCCCCGTCAGCGCGCAATTCCCCGCGCCTGCACGCTTTGCGCTTCGCGCACTCATTTCCATTCACTTTGTAAAGTGTTTTTTTATAATTTAAATCAATGCCTTAATGGCATTTTGCGGGGGCTGGGAATCCTTCAGAATCCTTCAAAATCTTTCACTTTCCGTCACTCTAAACAGGTGGTTTGGGCACGGTCATGCAAAACGAGGCCAAAACCGCAATTTTGAGCATGGTTGTATCTGTCTTGAGGGTTATGCCGTGTTTGCACTTGGCGTTGCGGAGTTCATATGAATTTTATATCTGGGGGTACTTATGGGGGTACATGCGATCTTTTTGGTGTATTTAAATGTTATAAATCATTGCGTTATGCTCTAAATTTGATAGAGACCCCGGCACCACATCAAATTCAATGACATAAGGCCACCCAAGCGGGTGGCCTTATGTTTTTCTGAGGGCGAGTGGCGGCAACATGGCGGCAGCCATCTCCCATCTCCCATCTCCCATCTTCCATCTCCCATCTCCCATCTTCCATCTCCCATCTCCATCGTGGTGTGGGCGCTGTTTTTGTTTTTTTCTGCCTGCCATCTCCACCTCTTGCCCTCATCGGGAAAGGGCTGACGCATCTCGTGCGTAGTGGTGGCCTCTCTCTGCGGTTTTCCCATTCGCGTCCCATAGGGCCATGACCCCAATTGCGCCTTCATGGTGCAGCACAAAAAGTGTGCGCTTTCTGCGGGCATCCCGATCCAGGCTGGCGCAGCGATAGCACCAAAATGGTGCGTTATTGTTGTCGTAGTGATTTTACTCTCTGATTTTTATTGTGTTTTCCTTGTTGGAACGGTTTCTGCAAAGAGAGAGTTCAGTACGGTGCCTGCGCGGCACCGTTCCGAATACCAGGAACCGGCCCGGCACCACCGGGATAACTAAGGAAGGAGAGTTTTATGCTCAAACCCGTCGTTCTGTCAGGTCTGTTGGCCACACTGGCACTGCCCGCCTGGGCAGAAGAGGCCGCGACACAGGTGCAGGCTGCCGCAGCCCCTGCGGCTACCTTGGTGATCAACAAGGGGGACAACACCTGGCTGCTGGTGGCTTCCGCCCTGGTGATCCTGATGTCCATCCCCGGCTTGGCTCTCTTCTATGGTGGATTGGTGCGCGCCAAAAATATGCTCAGCGTGCTGATGCAGGTGTTCACCCTGTTCTGCCTCATGACGGTGCTGTGGGTGGTCTATGGCTACTCGCTGGCCTTCACCGAGGGGGGCGCCTTCTACGGCTCCTTCGACAAGGTGCTGCTGATGGGGGTCACGCCTGACTCTATCGCCGCCACCTTCAGCAAGGGGGTGGGCATCAGCGAACTCATCTATGTGGTGTTCCAGGGGGCCTTTGCCGCGATCACCTGCTGCCTCATCGTCGGCGCGTTTGCCGAGCGGATGAAATTCTCGGCCCTGCTGCTGTTTGCCGTCATCTGGTTCACGTTTGCCTACATACCGATGGCGCACATGGTGTGGTACTGGGCCGGCCCCGATGCCTATACCGATGCCGCTGCGGCTGAGGTAGCCGGTGCCACCGCAGGCTATCTGTTCCAGCATGGGGCACTCGACTTTGCCGGCGGCACCGTGGTGCACATCAACGCCGCCGTGGCGGGGCTGGTGGGGGCCTACATGGTGGGCAAACGCATCGGTTATGGCCGTGACCCCATGACGCCGCACAGCCTGACCATGACCATGATCGGGGGCTCCCTGCTGTGGTTCGGCTGGTTTGGCTTCAACGCCGGCTCGGCACTGGAAGCCAACGGTGGTGCGGCTCTGGCCTTTGCCAACACCTGGGTTGCCCCGGCGGCTGCTGCGCTCTCATGGACCATGGCCGAATGGCTGATGAAGGGGCGCCCCTCCCTGCTGGGTGCGGTCTCCGGCGCTGTCTCTGGTCTGGTGGCCATTACTCCCGCGGCCGGTTTCGTCGGTGTGGGCGGCGCCCTCATCATCGGTCTGCTGAGCGGCGTGGCCGGTCTGTGGGGGGTACACGGTCTTAAGCGCCTGCTGGGGGCCGATGACAGCCTGGATGTGTTCGGTGTGCACGGGGTGTGCGGCATCCTCGGCGCCGTGCTGACCGGGGTGTTTGCCAGCCCGGATCTGGGGGGGATCGGCGTGTGGGACTATGTCACCAACAGTGTGGCAGCGGAGTACTCGATTCTGGCTCAGGTCAAGGCTCAGGTGATCGGCGTGCTGGTCACCGTGCTGTGGACCGGTGTGGTGTCGGCGGTTGCCTATAAGCTGGTCGACATGCTGATCGGCCTGCGCGTGAAGGAGGATGCCGAGCGCGAAGGGCTGGATGTCACCTCTCATGGCGAGAAGGCCTATAGCATGTAATGAGTGCGCCCACGCGCGAACCGCCGGCTTGTCCGGCGGTTTTTTTATGCCTGCATTTTGCCCCCATCTTCGCTACACTCTGCCACCCTTGCCCACACCCCCATTACGCCAGTGGAGAACATCATGTCCGCAGTCGGAGAGCAGCAGCGCATCCAGATCCTCGAGTTGACCGACAAGGGGGATGGCATAGGCCGGCTTGATGCAGTGCCGCTCTATGTTGCAGGCGCGCTCCCCGGTGAAGAGGTGGAGGTGACGCTCACCCTGGTCAAGCCCAACTACCTGCATGGGCGTCTCGACAAGGTGGTGACCGCGAGTCCGGATCGGATCGCCGATTTCTGCGCCCATAGTGAGTGTGGCGGCTGCCAGGTGCGCCCGCTGGCCTACCCGGCCCAGCTCGAATATAAGCGCGAGCTGGTGCGCCGCGCCCTGACCCAGCAGGGGCTGGGGGTGGAGGTTGAGCCGGTGCTCGGCATGCAGAGCCCGTTTGCCTGGCGTAACAAGGCGCAGTTCGCGGTGCGAGCCACCGACGAAGGAGCCGAGATCGGTTTTTATCGCAAGCACTCCCACGACCTGGTCGCCTGTGACGACTGTGCGGTGCAAGATCCCCTGCACGGTGAACTGCTGGCCCGTCTGCGCCGTTGGATGCGCGAGCACGAAGTGCACCCCTATGACGAAGCGCATCATGAGGGCGATCTGCGCCACGTGATGACCCGCAAGGGGTTTGCCAGCGGGGAGTGGATGCTGGTGCTGGTGACCCGCACCGAGCAGCTGCCGGCCGAGGCCGAGCTGCTGGCCGCCCTGGAAGGGCTGCCCATCACCACTGTGGTACACAATATTCACCCCGAGCCGGGCAACCGGGTGCTGGGGCTGACCAACCGGGTGCTGAGTGGGGAGGGGATCATCACGGATCGGCTGCATGATCTCGAGTTCGTCATCTCGCCGCTCTCGTTTTATCAGGTGAACCCGGTTCAGACCGACATGCTGTACGGCAAGGCGCTGGAGTTTGCGGGCCTCACCGGCAGCGAGACCGTGTTCGATCTCTACTGCGGTATCGGCACCATCTCTCTGTTTTTGGCGCGTCAGGCGGCCCGAGTGGTCGGCATCGAGCTGGTGCCCGAGGCTATCGACGATGCCCGCCGTAATGCCGAGCGCAACGGCATCGGCAATACCGAGTTCCACGTGGGTAAGGCCGAAGAGAAGGTCGCCGAGCTCTATCATGCCGGTGAGCGTGCCGACGTGGTGGTGATCGATCCGCCGCGCAAGGGGTGTGATAAGGCCCTGCTCGACACCTTGGTCGCCATGGCGCCAGAACGGCTGGTCTATGTCTCCTGTCATCCCCAGAGTCTGGCGCGGGATCTGGCCTGGCTCACCGCACGCGGCTTCGTGTTGGAGGCCGTGCAGCCGGTCGACATGTTCCCCCACACCCTGCACGTGGAGGCGGTGGCCCGGCTACGCCGCGCTTGAGAGCCGATCGGCATCGTGTCATAAAGGCTTCCTGCGGGAAGCCTTTTTCATAGAGAGGAAAAGGGGCGCTGCGGCGATTGGCCCTGAAAAGGGGGGCTGCTCCCTTCTTCTGATGCCGGTTGCCCCCTGCGCGGTGAGGATGGGCGGGCCGGCCATCTGGCGCCTCTGCGAGCCAGTGCAGACTCCGCGCCTCTGTCACCAGAGCATCATGTCAAGGAGCGCTCATGCACCTCATCGATACCCACTGCCATCTCGACTTCGCTGACTTTGACGGCGATCGCGCCGCCGTGCTGGCGGCGAGCCGGTCGCTCGGGGTTGCGCGCTATATCGTTCCTGCCGTCGGTGAGGAGAACTGGGCGGCGCTGGAGGGGTTGGCCGCGTCGGAGGCCGGGATTTTTTATGCGCTGGGCGTGCACCCCATGTGGGCCTCACGACAGACCAGCGGCGTACTGGCCCGGCTCGCCTCCCGCTTGGCGGCCCGCCCCAGCGCCCTGGTGGCCATCGGCGAGTGCGGGCTGGATGGCCGCTCGACGGTCTCCCAGGCGGGCCAGCTCGAGCTGTTCGAGGGGCAGCTTGAGCTGGCTCATCAGTTTCAGCTGCCGCTGCTGGTGCACTCGGTGCGCGCCAATGACACGGTGGCCACGCTGCTCAAGCGTTACCGCCCGGCGGCGGGGGGGGTGATCCACGCCTTCTCCGGTTCGCTGCACCAGGCCGAGCGCTTCTGGGCGCTGGGATTTCGCCTCGGTATCGGCGGCACCATTACCTACGAGCGGGCCAGCAAGACCCGTGAGGCGGTGGCTGCGATGCCATGGGAAGCCTTGGTGCTGGAGACCGATGCGCCCGACATGCCCTTGGCGGGCCGGCAGGGGATGCGCAACAGCCCCGAGTATCTGCCCGAGGTGCTGGCGTGTCTGGCCAGATTGAAAGGGGAGGCACCATCCAAGGTTGCCGAACTGTTACGTGAGTCGAGCGAAGCGTTGTTTCCGCGTCTGTTGCGATAATTCACAACGGATTAACCAGAGCGGCGGGGAGCGTGACAAAATTCGTGCACAAAAATCGTTTGCGGTCTAAAAACCGGTCATCATACCAATTTTACGAACACAAAATGTGACCTAACCAATACTTTGTCAGCGTTCATTCAGTATAATGCGCCGCCTCGGGAGCGGGTTTGTTGATACAACTCGTTAACCAGGGGCAAGGTGCTACTAGAGGAAAATAACAAATGAACTTGATCATGGGTCTGGTGGGGATGGCGACGCTCATCCTCATCGCGGTGTGCTTCTCGAGCAACCGCAAGGCTATCAACATACGTACCGTGGCCGGTGCGTTTGCCATCCAGGCTAGCCTGGGTGCGTTCGTGCTCTATGTCCCGGTTGGCAAAGATATTCTGGGCGGCGCCTCTGGTGCGGTTTCCAGCGTTATCGGTTATGGCCAAAATGGTATCGACTTCCTGTTCGGTGGCCTGGTCAGCAACAAGATGTTCGACGTGTTCGGTGGTGGCGGCTTCATCTTTGCCTTCCGCGTGCTGCCGGTCATCATCTTCTTCTCCTCCCTGATCGCCGTACTCTACTACCTCGGCATCATGCAGTGGGTCATCAAGCTGCTGGGCGGTGGCCTGCAAAAGGTGCTGGGCACCTCGCGCACCGAGTCCCTCTCTGCCACCGCCAACATCTTTGTGGGTCAGACCGAGGCCCCGCTGGTGGTGCGCCCCTTCATCGCCAAGATGACCGACTCTGAGCTGTTTGCCGTCATGTGTGGTGGTCTGGCTTCCGTGGCGGGCTCTGTGCTGGCGGGCTATGCCGCCATGGGCGTCAAGATGGAGTACCTGATTGCCGCCTCTTTCATGGCGGCCCCCGGTGGTCTGCTGTTTGCCAAGCTGCTGGTGCCGGAGACCCAGGCCCCCAGCTACAAAGAAGATAACGCCGATGCCGAGCTGGACGACAAGCCGGCCAACGTGATCGATGCCGCCGCCGCCGGTGCCTCGGCCGGTCTGCAACTGGCCCTGAACGTGGGCGCCATGCTGCTCGCCTTCATCGGCCTGATCGCCATGATCAACGGCATCTTCTCCGGCGTGGGTGGCTGGTTCGGCATGCCTGAGCTCTCCCTTGAGCTACTGCTCGGCTGGTTCTTCTCTCCGCTCGCCTTCCTCATCGGTGTGCCCTGGAGTGAAGCGACCGTGGCCGGCTCCTTCATCGGTCAGAAGCTGGTGGTTAACGAGTTCGTGGCTTACCTGAACTTCGCTCCCTATCTGAAAGATGAGGTGCTGATCAATGGCGTGGCCATGTCTGACCATACCAAGGCGATCATCTCCTTTGCCCTGTGCGGTTTTGCCAACCTCTCTTCCGTCGCCATCCTGCTCGGCGGTCTGGGGTCGATGGCGCCGAACCGTCGTGGCGACATCGCCCGCTTTGGCCTCAAGGCCGTGCTGGCTGGCTCCTTGTCCAACCTGATGTCGGCCACCATAGCCGGCTTCTTCCTGGCCCTCTCCGGGATGTAAGCAGCGCACAGGTTAGAGTGCCCAATAACGACGAACGCCACAGCAGATGCTGTGGCGTTCGCATTTGAAGCGGTGACAACCGTTTTCCTTACAAAAACAACAATATCAAAGCGTCAATCGGAGGTTCCATGAATGAGGTCATGCTGGCGCTGGTCGCCGGATTCATAGTCGGGGTGCTGTTTTCCATCCTCAAGCTACCGATCCCTGCTCCGCCTGTGCTCTCCGGTGTGATGGGTATAGTCGGGGTCTATCTGGGAGGGCTTGGCTACGCCTGGATCGTAGCCCGCTTTTTCTCCTGAAAGCGGCGTGGGGCCTGCTTCACAGCGAGGTGAAGCCCCCTCGCCAAACGAGAAATTCCGGCTTGCAAAGCAGGGGTATCTCGGCTCAAATAGGCAGGGTCAGCAGGGTGCTGACAATGACTAATATCCGGTGACAACCGGGTATTGGCGGTCAAATGGAATTGATTGGGTTTGGGGTCACCGCGATCTCTTCTCCAAGTCTTCATGGAACCAAGTCCGCACTTTTGTAAGAAAGTGACAGGGCTCATGCCTTATTTGCAGTCGGATTGCCTGTGCAGTTTTGCTGTAAACAATGCGTGCCCGGCTGGATGGTACACGCTACCCATCCCGTCGTGGCGCAAGACTTAACGAGTGGAGAATCAAGATGAGTGATCTGAAGATGGCGGCACAGCGTGCCCTGAACCTGATGGACCTGACCACCCTGAACGATGACGATACCGATCAGAAGGTCATCGCTCTGTGCCACAAGGCAAAATCCCCGGCCGGCCTGACCGCCGCCGTTTGCATCTATCCCCGTTTCATCCCCATCGCCCGCAAGACCCTGCGCGAGATCGGCGCCGAACAGGTGCGCATCGCCACCGTCACCAACTTCCCGCACGGTAACGACGACATCGAGATCGCCGTCGCCGAGATCCGCGCCGCCGTTGCCTATGGCGCCGACGAAGTGGACGTGGTCTTCCCCTACCGTGCCTTCATGGCTGGCAATGAGCAGATCGGCTTCGATCTGGTCAAGGCCTGCAAGGCTGCCTGCGGTGACCAGGTGCTGCTCAAGGTGATCATCGAGACCGGTGAGCTGAAAGAGGAAGCCCTGATCCGCCGCGCCTCCGAGATCGCCATCGACGCCGGGGCCGACTTCATCAAGACCTCTACCGGCAAGGTGCCGGTCAATGCCACCCCGAGCGCGGCCCGCATCATGATGGAAGTGATCAAGGCCAAGAACCCGAAAGTGGGCTTCAAGCCGGCCGGTGGCGTGAAGGATGCGGCCGTCGCCGGCCAGTATCTGGCCATGGCCGAGGAGATCCTGGGCAAGGAGTGGGTCAGCGCCCGCACCTTCCGCTTCGGTGCCTCCAGCCTGCTGGCCAGCCTGCTGGCGACCCTGGGTTACGGCGACAAGCCGGCCGACACCAGCGGTTACTAAGCGCATTACCGGGGCGGCGTGCCGCCCCGCTTCAGGACTCCTATCTGGCTTGCATTGCGCGCCTTGGCGCGGAAGGAATCAAAGATGTTTTTGCCTCAGGAAATTATTCGCAAGAAGCGCAATGGTGACGCGCTGACGACTCAGGAAATCCAATTCTTCGTTGAGGGGATCACCCAGGGCACCATAGGGGAAGGGCAGATTGCGGCGCTGGCCATGGCGGTCTACTTCCGTGACATGACCATGGACGAGCGTGTCGCGCTGACCTGCGCCATGCGGGACTCCGGCATGGTGCTCGACTGGGCTCCCCTTAACCTCGGCGGCCCCATCGTCGACAAGCACTCCACCGGCGGGGTGGGCGATGTGGTATCTCTCATGCTCGGCCCCATGGTCGCCGCCTGCGGCGGCTTCGTGCCGATGATCTCCGGCCGTGGTCTCGGCCACACCGGCGGCACCCTGGACAAGCTCGATGCCATCCCCGGCTACCAGACCTCGGTCGACAACGACACCTTCATCCAGGTGGTGCGTGAGGCCGGTGTCGCCATCATAGGTCAGACCGGCGATCTCGCCCCGGCCGACAAGCGCATCTATGCGGTGCGCGACGTGACCGCCACCGTCGAATCCATCGCCATGATCACCGGCTCGATCCTCTCCAAGAAGCTCGCCTCCGGGCTGGACGCCTTGGTGATGGACGTCAAGGTGGGATCTGGCGCCTTCATGCCCACCTTCGAGGCCTCGGAAGCGCTGGCCAACAGCATAGTCGCGGTGGCCAACGGGGCGGGGTGCCGCACCACGGCCCTGCTCACCGACATGAACCAGGTGCTGGCCTCCAGTGCCGGCAACGCGGTGGAAGTGCGTGAAGCGGTGCGTTACCTGACCGGTGCGTACCGCAACCCGCGCATCCATGCGGTGACCCTGGCCCTGTGCGCCGAGATGCTGCTCTCCGCCGGGCTGGCCGCGGATGAGCAAGGGGCTCGCGCTAAGCTGCAAGCGGTGCTCGATAACGGCAAGGCGGCCGAGATCTTCGGGCGCATGGTCACGGGGCTCGGTGGCCCGGCCGATTTCGTCGAGCGTTATGACCACTACCTGCCCAAGAGTGCCATCGTCCGCCCTGTCTACGCCGAGCGCAGCGGGTTTGTGAGCGCCATGGACACCCGTGAGCTGGGTCTGGCGGTGGTGGCCATGGGCGGCGGGCGGCGTGCCCCGGCTGACCGGCTCGACTACGCCGTGGGCCTGACCGATTTTATTCGTCTGGGGCAGGAGGTCGGCGCGGATAAACCACTCGCCTTCATCCATGCTCAGAACGAGGAACAGTTCAGTCAGGCGGCCGCCATGGTGCGCGCCGCCATCCGGATTGATGACGCGCAGCCCGAGGCCCTGCCCGAGGTCTATCGCCGCATCACTCTGGCCGATTTGTAACAAGGGGACTCCCATGAAACGTACCTTTATCCTGATGATGGACTCTTTCGGTATCGGCGCTGCCGCCGATGCCGACAAGTTCGGTGACGTCGGTGCCAACACCCTCGGCCACATAGCCAAGGCGTGTGCCGAGGGCCAGGTGGCGGGGCGCGGCCCGCTCTCGCTGCCCAACCTGACCAAGCTGGGGCTGGGGCATGCCTGCGAGCTCTCCTCCGGTCTGTTCCCCGCCGGTCTCGACAAGCAGACCGAGGTGGTGGCGGCCTACGGCTACGCCAAGGAGCTCTCCTCCGGCAAGGACACCCCGTCCGGCCACTGGGAGATCGCCGGCGTGCCTGTGCTGTTTGACTGGGGCTACTTCACGAACACCACCAACAGCTTCCCGCCCGAGCTGCTCGACGCCATCGTGGCGAAAGCCGGCCTGCCGGGCTACCTCGGTAACTGCCACGCCTCCGGCACTCAGGTGCTCGACGATCTGGGCGAGGAGCACATGCGCACTGGCAAGCCTATCTTCTACACCTCGGCCGACTCGGTGTTTCAGATTGCCTGCCACGAAGAGACCTATGGCCTCGAGAAGCTCTACGAGCTGTGCCACATCGTGCGCGAGCTGCTCGAGCCCTATAACATCGGCCGCGTCATTGCCCGCCCGTTCGTGGGGGCGCGCAAGGGCGAGTTCAAGCGCACTGGCAACCGTCACGACTACTCGGTGCTGCCGCCGGCGCCGACCGTGCTGGACTACATGAAGGAGGCGGGGGGTCAGGTGGTTTCCATCGGCAAGATCGCCGACATCTATGCCCAGCAGGGCATCACCAAGCAGGTCAAGGGCACCGGTCTCACCGAGCTGTGGGACAGAACCCTGGAAGAGGTGAAGGCGGCCGGTGACAACACCATCGTCTTCACCAACTTCGTCGATTTCGACTCCTCTTACGGCCACCGCCGTGACGTGAAGGGGTACGCCGATGCGCTGGAGTATTTCGACTCCCGCCTGCCGGAGCTGTTCGCCCTGATGCAGGATGGCGACGTGGCGGTACTGACTGCCGACCACGGCTGTGATCCGACCTGGGGCGGCACCGATCACACCCGTGAGCACATCCCGGTGATCTTCTACGGTAAACCGGTCAAGGCCGGCAGTGTAGGCGGTCGCGACACCTTTGCCGACATCGGTCAGAGCATCGCGGCCTATCACGGCCTGCCCAAGTTGCAGTACGGCACTAGCTTCCTGTAACTTAGCCGCCCGCCCTTCGCGGGGCAGGCAGACAACAACAAAACAATTTAATCAGTGTGAAGGAATCAAGAGAATGGCAACTCCTCATATCAATGCGAAAGATGGCGCCTTTGCTGACGTGGTGCTGATGCCGGGTGATCCCCTGCGCGCCAAGTACATCGCCGAGTCTTTCCTCGAGAACGTCGAGCAGGTGTGCGACGTGCGCAACATGCTCGGTTTCACCGGCACCTACAAGGGCCGCCGCATCTCCGTGATGGGCCATGGCATGGGCATCCCCTCCTGCTCCATCTACACCAAGGAGCTGATCACCGAGTACGGCGTCAAGACCATCATCCGCGTCGGCTCCTGCGGTGCGGTGCGTGAAGACGTCAAGCTGCGTGACGTGGTCATCGGCATGGGCGCCAGCACCGACTCCAAGGTGAACCGTCTGCGCTTCAAGGATCACGACTTCGCCGCGATTGCCGACTTCGATCTGGTCGCCAACGCGGTGCAAGCGGCCAAGAACAAGGGCACCCCGGTGCGCGTCGGCAACCTGTTCTCTGCCGATCTCTTCTACACCCCGGACCCCTCCATGTTCGATGTGATGGAGAAGTACGGCATTCTGGGGGTCGAGATGGAAGCCGCCGGCATCTACGGCGTGGCCGCCGAGTTCGGTGCCAAGGCGCTGACCATCTGCACCGTCTCCGATCACATCCGTACCGGTGAGCAGACCTCCGCCGAAGAGCGCCAGCTGACCTTCAACGACATGATCGAGATCGCGCTGGAGTCGGTGCTGCTGGGCGACCAGTAATGCCTTCGCACCAATGAGACGGCGGCCCAAGGGCCGCCGTTTTTTATTCCTCTTCGATTAGCTGGTAGCGCCCCTTGCCGGCCGCCTTGGCCCGATACATGGCCTCATCGGCCTGATGCAGCAGGTGGTCGAGATCGTACTCCCTGCCGGGGCGGCACAACACGCCACCGATACTCCCCGCCGTCTGTAACACCAGATCGCCGCACGTGAGGGGGATGGCCATCGCCTCGAGCAGGCGCTGGCTCAACTGCGATAGCCCCAGCTCCTGTAGCTCCAGCCCTGGCAGCAGCACGGTGAACTCATCCCCGGCCAGACGGGCCACCATGTCGCCGCCCCGCACCGCCTCGCCCAGCAACTGGGCGACGTGGCGCAGCACCAGATCCCCCATGTCGTGGCCGAAGTGATCGTTGATCTGCTTGAAGCCGTCCAGATCGATAAACAGCAGGCCGAGCGCGGTCTCGCCGCGCTGTACCCGCTCCAGCTCCCGGGTCAGGCGCAGGGTGAAGGCGCGCCGGTTGGGGAGGCCGGTGAGCGGATCGTGGGTGGCTTCGTGCTCGAGCTGATGTTGCAGCAGGCGGTACTCTGTGATGTCGGTGGCCAGCACATAGGTGCCGGGCTCGGTACCGCCGGCAGGGATGAACTCGACCCGGATGATGCGCGGCTCGCCGTAGCGGGTGACCCTGCGCTCCTGCACCGCTCGCTTGCCCGCTCTGGCGTTGGCGATCAGGGGGGCCGATTCGGCGTAAGCCTCCTCGCCCAGCACATCGCGGACATGCATGCCGAGGATGCGGTCAGGCTCGATCCGGTAATAGTCGTAGTAGGCCCGGTTGACGAACAGGTAGCGCTCGTCTGGCGTGATCATGCTGATGAGCACCGGCTGGTTGTCGGTGATCTCGCGCAGCC
This sequence comes from Aeromonas simiae, assembly GCF_000820125.1. GTDB lineage: Bacteria > Pseudomonadota > Gammaproteobacteria > Enterobacterales > Aeromonadaceae > Aeromonas > Aeromonas simiae. The sequence goes on from NZ_CDBY01000039.1 coordinate 52,368, forward strand.
GTGCCCGGCTGCGGGCCAGCTCCTCGCTGGCCTGTACCCGCTCCGAGATATCGTGCAGGAAGGCGATGCGGCGGGCCGCGCCGCCGAAGTCGTGGCGCTCGGCCACCACCTCGACACAGAGTGGCTCGTGATGGCGGGTGGTGATGTGGCTCTCGAGCCGCTGCGGCTCGGTCAGCGGCGAGCAGAGCAGGTCGGCCAGCGGGCTATCGTCGCCCAGCAGGGCGCGCAGTGGCTGGCCGATGGCCTGCTCCTGGGTGTAGCCAAACAGGCGGCTGGCGGCCGGGTTCCAGCCGGTCAGGCGCTCCTGGTCATCGATTTCGAGAAAGGCGTTGCTGGTGTGGCGCAACATGTGCTCAAAGCGCCGCTGCTGCTGCCAGAGATGGGTCTGCATCGCTTCGCGCTGGATGCGCTCCTCATCAAGGCGGGAGATGGTGTCGGTGAGATCCCGGGTGCGCGCGGCAACCTGCTGCTCCAGCTCCCCTTGCAGGGTGCGCAACTCGGCCTCTATCTGTTTGCGCTCGCTTAGGTCGGCAAACACTGCCGCCAGGTAGGGAGGCTCGCTGCCCCCCTGGCAGAGGGCCACGCTCAGCTGCACCCAGCAGTATCCCCCATCGGCGCGGCGCAGCCGTTTCTCTAGCCGGTAGTGACCACGCTCGCCGGCGAGCAGGGAGTGAAAGAGCGTCGCTTCGATCGGCAGATCGTCCGGATGGGTCATCGACTGCCAGGTGCGGGTCAGCAGCTCGGTCTCGCTGTAGCCGAGCAGCTGTTGCAGGCCTGGGTTGACCCGCAGCCAGCTGCCGTCGAGGGCGGTGAGGGCCATGCCGACCGAGCTGTGGGTGAAGATGCGGGCAAACAGGTTGGTCTTGTCGTCGAGCTCCCGGCTCAGGCAGTCGAGCTGAATGCGCCGCTCCATATCGTGTAGCGTGTTCTCCACCAGATGGCCGAAGTCATCCAGATCCTGGCACTGCTGCGCATCAAGGCGGCGCGGCTGGTGATCGACCAGGCAGAGGGTGCCGAGCACGGTGCCGTCGCTGGCGTGCAGTGGCCGTCCGGCGTAGAAGACCACATGGGGTGCACCGGTCACCAGCGGGTTGTCGGCAAAACGCGCATCAAGGCGGGCGTCTTCCACCTGCATGATGTCGGGGCGCAGCATGGCATGGCCGCAGAAGGAGAGTGCACGGGGGATTTCACAAAGCGACGTGCCGGCATGAGAGAGGAACCATTGGCGCTCGCTGTCGGCCAGGGAGACCAGGGCGATGGGGAGATCAAAATGGCGGGTCAGCAACCGGGTGAGGCGATCCAGGGAGGCGATGGGCTCATGGTCAAACAGGCCGAGGACGCGCAACCGCTGCAAGCGGTCAGCTTCGTCCAGGGGCAGTGGGGCGACGTGCATGCAGGGCTCCGTGCAGTAGGCTAGCCAGAGTTATATACAAGTCGTGAGGGGCAATCCAGCGTCACGCCTCCTCTTTCGGCGTGGGCGCACTCTCCTTTTTACGGTGCTTGCGTACCCGGACATAGTTGCGGCGCACCCCGAACGAGATGAACAATCCGGCCAGCAGCATCACCAGCAGCATCAATCGCAGTCGTTCCAGATCGCTGCGCAGCTTGGTCTGCAATGGCTCGAGCAGTTGCTGCTCCTCCAGGGTGATGCGCAGGTAGCCGAGGGTCTTGCCCTCCAGATTGATCTCCTCGATGAACGGCTGGCGCCCTTCACCCTGCTTGGGCCTGGTGGCGTTCTCGCTGCCGATGGGGAGCAGGGATTCCAGCGGCAGGGCATTGCCGGACTGGGCGATCGGCACCCCGCGTTGATCGTAGAGGGTGACGTCGGTGATGAGTGGGTCCTTGGCCAGATTGTCGGCCAGCAGCGCCAGCTCGCTCTTGTTTTTCTCCTGCAACCAGCGGCTCATGTTGCGGGCGGCATAGCTGACCAGCGCCTGCGCCTGCTCGCGAGCCTGGACGTGCATCGCCTGCTGGCTCTCGGATTGCAGCCGCAGCAGCATGACCAGTACCCAGGCACAGAGCAGGGCGCCGGCGGCAAGACTGAGGGCTCGTTTGAGAGGCAGGTAACGCAAGGGTTGGGCTCCGTGGGCTGAGGTGGCGGGATCTTCGCCCTTGCCTCGGCAAAAAGCAATACGCTACCCTGACCCCATTTCGTTAATAGGAAACCTGTGCCGTGATATGGATTTCGACCCTTCCCGAGGCCCTCTCCGAGTGGCAGCGGACGCTCTGTACTGCTCCTCTCTGGCAATTGGCCGATGACACACTGGTGGCGACCGAGCACGCTCAGGACTCTGCCTGGCTGGTGGCGGTCGGTGAGGCGCTCAACCCGGCGGCCCTGAGCCAACTGGGGGCGCTGCTCGACGAACAGCGGGTGAGCGCCGTGCTCTATCCGCTGCCCGAGGCGGCCCGTCCCACCCTGCTGCTGGGGTGCGATCGCTTCTCTCCCGAGTTGGTGGCGGCCCTGCGCGAACGCACCTTTGCCTTCGATGTCTGCCATCTGCGCACCTTGCCGACCCTGGCGCAGCCGGGTCTGCTGGTGATGGACATGGACTCGACCGCGATCCGCATCGAGTGCATCGACGAGATTGCCCGTCTGGCTGGGGTGGGGGAGCAGGTGGCCGCCGTCACCGCCGCCGCCATGCAGGGCAAGCTGGAGTTCGCCGACAGCCTGCGCAACCGGGTGGCCCTGCTGGAAGGGGCGCCGGTCTCCATTCTCGACGAGGTGGCGGCCAACATGCCCTGGATGCCGGGGCTGCCCGAGCTGGTGGAGACCCTCAAGGGGGCGGGGTGGAAGGTGGCCATTGCCTCCGGTGGCTTTACCCGCTTCGCCGGTGAGTTGCAGCGCGCGCTGGGGCTCGATGCCATTCACGCCAATGAGCTGGCGGTGGCGGAGGGACGCCTGACCGGCAAGGTGACGGGGCGCATCGTCGATGCCGCCGTCAAGGCCGAAGAGCTGACCGCGCTTGGCGAGCAGTATGGTATTGCGCTCACCCAGCGGGTGGCGGTGGGGGATGGGGCCAACGACCTCAAGATGATGGCGGCCGCGGGCCTTGGCATCGCCATCCACGCCAAGCCGGTGGTGCGGGCCCAGGCGGCGGCCAGCATCGAGCATCACGATCTCGATGGGGTGCTCTGTCTGCTACAGGCGAGCCGCGCCGCCACCCTGCGCTGGACGCGCTGAGGCCAGATTCCCAAGGAGGGGAGATGTCACTGGAGCAGAAATCTCATTACGTCGCCGTTGGCGGCCATACCCTGCATGTGCGGGCCATCGGGCCCGCCGTGCCCGTTCATGGCGAGCCGCTGCTGATGGTGCACGGCGCCATCGAGAACGGCCGCATCTTCTATACCGAGTCTGGCAAGGGGCTCGCCTGCTTCCTGGCCCGTCACGGCTATCAGGTCTATGTGGCCGATCTGCGCGGGCGCGGAGCCAGCCAGCCGGCCATTGCCGAGCAGGCGGAGCACGGCCAGTTTGAACTCATTACCGAGGACATCCCCGCCCTGCACCGCTGGGTGCGTGAGCGCCACGCGGGAGCGAACGTGCACTGGCTGGCCCACTCATGGGGCGGGGTGCTGATGGCGTCGACGCTGGTGCGCTACCCCGAGCTGGCCACACAGGTGGCGAGCCTGCTCTTCTTTGGCACCAAGCGCAGCGTCTCGGTGCAGGGGCCGGAGCGCTGGTTCAAGGTGGATCTGGTGTGGAACCGGCTGGCGCCCTGGCTGGCTCGCCGTCAGGGCTTTTTTGCCGCCCGCCGTTACAAGGTGGGGGCTGACGACGAGCCGCTGCGCTATCTCGAGGAGAGCATCCCCTGGGTCAAGGGGGAGCCCTGGGTCGATCCCTATGACGGTTTTGCCTACGACAGTGCCGCCGCGGCAGTGTCGTGGCCGCCGGTCTGGATGATTGCCGCCCGGCGTGACAAGGTGCTCGGCCACCCTATCGACGTGCAGCGTTTTCTCGATGAGATGGGGGCCAAGGGGCGCTTCACCCTGCTGGCCCAGGCCAACGGCAACCGGCTCGACTACGACCACATCAACATGCTGACCGCCCCCCAGGCCCAGGAGGATCACTTCCCGGCCATCGCCGAGTGGCTCAAGGCGCCGCCGGCGCGCTGATCCCGAGGGCGGCCAGGGTGGCGGCCGTGGTGTCGATGAGCTCGCCGAGGCCGATTACGCTCCACAGCTCCTCTTCCAGTTGCTTGGCTTTGTGGATGGCGAACTTGGCAATGTAGTCGAGTTCGTTGCCGATGAAGTGGATATCGGGGCGCCCGGTGCGCGAGAGCATCATCCGCACCGAGAAGAAGCGCCCCCGTGTCAGCGCCTGGGTGACGAAGGCGCGGCGCGCCGCCGCATCGGGGAAGGCGGTGAGCAGCATGGCATCGCTCTCCCAGCCCCCCGCTTTCTCTTGCCACAGCGCTACGTAGAGTTCCTGCTCAAGGGGGGTATCCTCACGCTGGCGATCGCGCAGCGGCTCTTGCACCAGCAGTTTGAAACGCTCCCCGGCCAGCAGCGGGGTCAGGTTGTCGTTGCCCTCCTGCTCGGCCTGGGCGGCCAGCAGGGCATCGAGAGCGCGCGGCGCCCCGGCATGGGCGATGGCGGTCACGCGCTGCCCCTGTTTGAGGCGGTTGATGTAGAAGGGGTGGGTAAACAGGTGATGGGCGTAGAGGTTGCGCAGCGCCCTGGCATAACCGCGATAGCGCCGTCCCTCCCGCACCTCCTTGAGCTTGTTGAGGTTGCTCTCGATGAGCAGGGCGAAGAACTGGCGCCCGACGTGGGTCTCCGCCGCTCCCTCTATGCACAGGTGCAGCACGGTGCCATTGCTGTTGAGGCCGACCACCCGATAAGGGAGCTGGCGCAGCTCCATGTTTTTCGACAGCGCTTGTAAGCGCGGCAGTGCAATGTGCAGCACCTCTCCCCGCTGGCAGGGTACCCCCTGCTCCATCTCCAGACAGAGCCCTTGCACCGAAATGTCGCGCGACCACCCCAGGTAGCTCTTCTCCCCCTGCTGGACCACCACCGCGGTGCGGTGGCTGTAACGCGGCTCGCTGCGCAGTTGCAGGTAGTAGAGGGTTTCAATCTCGAACGGCTCGACCTCCACGGGGTGGCCGAAGCATTGCAACTCGTTGGCGTTGTGCCCTGTCGCGCCATATTGCAGGTAATCGTCGCGGATCAGCTCGTTGTCGACCGGTTGCAGCAGGCCGACATGGCTGATCTGGCGCACTCGCTCGTGCAGCAGATGATCCTGCGGATGGGGTTCCCTGTGGGGCAGCAGGCTGGCGATCTCGGCCTCCTGCGGGCGGCAGGGCTCCAGCGAGAGGTGGTAGACGCGCCAGCTGGAGCGGCGGGCTCCCACCTGGAAGAACAGGGCACGCAGGCCGCTGTGGTCGAGCTCTTCCCGGGTGGCGGAGAAGAAGTAGATGTGGCTGCGTACCGAGTGGGTGAAGCTGTAGATGAGGGTCTCTTTCTGGTTATCCGGCTGGGCCAGCAGCGCGGCCATGCGCGCCGGCGGGAACAGGCCGGCCAGCATGTCGCGGTTCTTCTCATCGCGCCAGTCGCTCAAGATCCCCTGGTTGTTCTCGGTGCGCAGCACCGTATCGAGCCGCGGGTTGGCGTGGCCGCGAAAGAACAGGGGCAGGCCGCTCATGCGCGGCAGGAAGTACTGCTCGTAACCCTTGGTCAGTGCCGCAGACAGCAGGTAGTCCACGCTGATCCGGTAGCGGCTCTTGTTGCTGTCGATGAACTGTTGCAAGAAGGCGTCAAATTCGGGCGTGCTCGCCACCTTGAGCAGGCGTAGCCAATGGCGGCCGTTGCGCTCATCGTGACCAAGCAACTGGTAGTGCACCGGGTGGTGTAACGCCTCTTGCGGATGGTCGTGCTCCAGGCCGGTGAAGTAGACCTCGATGATCTCCCCCGGCGGATGCTCGAGGGGAAAAGGGATCTGCACCCGGGTGCCGCTCAACGAGATATCGGAGGTCTTGGCAAACAGGCGCTGGCCATCGTTGAACTTAAGCAGCACCTGGGAGCTGTAGTGCATCCGCTCGTCGCTGCGGCTGTAGTAGCTGGCAAAGGGCACCCGTTTGGCTTCCAGCTGAGCGCGGGGGGAGGTCTCTGGCTGCTGCTGGCTGGCCCTGTGCCCCTGGCGCTTGAGCCACTGCTGCAATGCCTCGTACACCCCCAGGGTATAGCTGTCACGATAGAGGTAGCACTGGGAGTGGAACAGGGCGATGGCCTCCGGCGGCATGGCGTGCTGAATACCCTGATACTCGAACAGCTGGCACTCGTCGCCGAGGTAGGCTCTCATGTCGATGACCCGGCGGCACGGCGTGCACAGGCGCTTGATCTCCATTTTGAGCAGAAAGCGTCCGTTGCTGCTCTCGCCCTGGGTGAGGCGCTCAAACAGATCGTCGAAGTCCCGCTCGCGCAGCAGGGGGATGAGCTGATCGATGGTGGGGTGGTGAGAGGTGCGTTCCATGCAAGCCCGTCGTGAAGAAGTCTATGAATCTGAAAGGCAATTTGATTTGCCGAGTGCAACCAAGTATACCAAGCATCAAATTATTCTGTCCTACGAGTTGTGAGATGGCTAAGAACAAGACCGCATACGTCTGCTCCGAGTGTGGGGCAGACTTCAGCCGCTGGCAGGGCCAGTGCAGCGAGTGCAAAGAGTGGAACACCATCACCGAGGTGCGCCTCGGGGTGAGCACACCGCGCGGCGCCTCGGCAGCCCGCCTGAGCGGCTACGCCGGTGCCGCCGGCAGCCGGGTGCAGACCCTGGCGGAGATCGCCACCACCGAGATCCCGCGTTTTACCTCCGGCTTCAAGGAGCTCGACCGGGTGCTGGGCGGCGGCGTGGTGCCCGGCTCGGCCATCCTGATTGGCGGCAACCCAGGGGCGGGCAAGTCGACGCTGCTGTTGCAGACCATGTGCGGCCTGGCCGAGCGAATGAAGACCCTGTATGTGACCGGGGAGGAGTCATTGCAGCAGGTGGCGATGCGCGCCTCGCGCCTTGGCCTACCCACCGACAAGCTGCGCATGCTCTCGGAGACCAGCGTCGAGCAGATCTGCGTGATTGCCCAGCAGGAGCAACCGCAGATCATGGTCATCGACTCGATCCAGGTGATGCACGTGGCCGACGTGCAGTCGGCGCCGGGGTCGGTCTCTCAGGTGCGTGAGGCCGCCGCCCTGCTGACCCGCTACGCCAAGCAAAACAACGTGGCCATCTTCATGGTGGGCCACGTTACCAAGGACGGCACCCTGGCCGGCCCCAAGGTGCTCGAACACTGCATCGACTGCTCCGTGCTGCTCGACGGCGGCCATGACTCGCGCTTTCGTACCCTGCGCTCCCACAAGAACCGTTTCGGGGCGGTCAACGAGCTCGGCGTGTTTGCCATGACGGGGCAGGGGATGCGCGAGGTGAGCAACCCATCGGCCATCTTCTTAAGTCGCGGCGAGGAGCAGTCTCCCGGCTCTGTAGTCATGGTGATCTGGGAGGGAACCCGCCCCTTGCTGGTGGAGTTGCAGGCGCTGGTGGACTACTCCCAGCTCTCCAACCCGCGCCGGGTGGCGGTGGGGATGGATCACAACCGTCTGGCCATGCTGCTGGCGGTGCTGCATCGTCACGGTGGGCTACAGATGGCCGATCAGGACGTCTTCGTCAACGTGGTGGGCGGGGTCAAGGTCGAAGAGACCAGTGCGGATCTGGGGTTGCTGCTCGCCATGGTGTCGAGCTTTCGCGATCAGCCGCTGGCCCGCGATCTGGTGGTGTTCGGCGAGGTGGGGTTGTCAGGGGAGATCCGGCCTGTCCCCTCCGGCCAGGAGCGGCTGCAAGAGGCGGCCAAACACGGCTTTCGCCGCGCCATCGTGCCTTGGGCCAATGCCCCCAAATCCCCCATCGAGGGGATGGAGGTGGTGCCGGTTAAGAAGCTGGCCGATGCGCTGGAGGCGCTGTGACCCATCTCGGTCGAAGATAAAAAAGGCGCCTTTGGGCGCCTTTTTCGTTTAGCGGGAGCTGGCGGCTTCGATGACCGGCACCCGGTTCACCGCCTTGCCGCAGTAGGCGAGGGTGATGGTGACGATGATGCAGGTGAAGCTCAACCACATGTAGGGGAGGTAGTCGAGGGTAGCTACCCCCAGCACGCCGGCCATGAAGATGCCGTTGTCGCTCCAGGGCACCATGCCGCAGGTGAGGGTGCCGCCAAACTCGGCGTTGCGTGAGAGGTTCTTGCGCTGCAAGCCGAGGCGGTCGTAGTTCTTGCCCATGATCTTGGGGGTCAGGATCAAGGAGACGTACATGGCCGAGCCGAACACGTTGGCCAGGAAGGCAGTACCTATGGTGTAGCTGGTCAGGCTGCCGATGTTGTTGATGCGCTTTTCGAAGGCGTTGGCGATCACCTCCAGCACACCGACCTTCTCGAGCAGGCCGCCGAAGCCGAGGCCGAAGATGATCACCGCCACCGAGCCCAGCATGGACTCCATGCCGCCACGGCCGAGGATGTTGTCGATAAACTCGACCCCTGAGGTGATGGCAAACGGGCTGTAAGCCGAATGCAGGGCGCGCACCGGATCCATGTCTTGGAACAGGATGGCCCACACCAGGCCGAGCAGGGCGCCAAAGCTGATCACCGGGAAGGCGGGCTTGCGGTTGGCCAGCAGACCCAGCACCAACACCACGGGAACCACCGCCAGCGGCGTGATGTTGAACTGCTGATCCAGCGCCTGCATCACCAGCTCGACCTGCTCCAGACTGACGTTCCCCGCGTAGCGCATGCCGACGGCGGAAAACAGGGCGGCGGTGATGATGTAGGAGAACAGGCTGATGGGCAGCATCCCCTTGATGTGCTCTACCACGTCGACGTTGGACATGGTCGAGGCCAGCACCACCGAATCGGAAAGCGGGGAGAGCTTGTCACCGAAGTAGACCCCGGAGAGCACGGCGCCAGCCACGAGAGGGGCGGGGACGCCCAGGCTGTGGCCAATGCCCATCATGGCGATGCCGGCGGTGGCCGCCGAGCCCCATGAGGTTCCGGTCGCCAGAGAGGTGAGCGAGCAGATGATCAGGGTGGCCAGCAGGAAGATGGAGGGGTGGATCACCTTGAGGCCGAAATAGATGATGCTGGGGACGATGCCGCCGGCGATCCAGGTGCCGACCAGGGCGCCGACAGAGACCAGGATCAGAATGGCCCCCATGCCTTTGGAGACACCATCGATAGCGGCCTGCTCCAGAGATTTGTAGTCATGGCCCAGCTTGATACCGAGACCCATGATGACAAACCAGGCGATGAAGAGCGCCAGTTGGATTGGCAGGTCAAGCAGGCTGGTGAAGGAAAATGCGAGGGCCAGGAAGATGGCCAGACAGGCCACCACCTGATGCATTTTCGGCAGCGTGATAGGGTGTTGCATGGATACGTCCTCACTCTTGCGCGCCAGGGGGCCCCTGCTCTCGTCGCTGACGGGCAGTTCACCTCAGGGGCCGACCTTTGAAATGAGGGCGCAATCTAGCATAAAAATTACTTTATAAAGCCAAAAAAACGTGAAGATGTGCGGTGAGTAACCAAACAATATACAGTTTTTTGATCAGGATTGGCTTATTCGCCTACTTTACCGATAGGTTGTAGCGTTTTATCTCAATCTACGCGTCGTCTCGTTCGTCGTTCTTGAGCAGTCGGCTGTAGGCATGAGAGAGCGCCTGATGAACCTTGAGCTGCATGCTCTTGCGCTCTTCGTCGGTGAGGAAATAGACCATGTCCACGTCGTGACGAATGTAGTGGGCGGGCAGCTGATTGAGGGTGAGGCAGCAAAGATCGGCCAGCTGCTCCTGGGTGAGGTGGGTGAACAGCTCCTGTTCGCGGATCGATTCCAGCACCAGATGTTCGTAGAAGTTGTGAATGTCGGTGTCCATGGCCATGGTGTTTCTCCTCTTGAGTCGACCACAAGCATAGCCAAAACGAAAAGCCCGCAACCTGAGGCTGCGGGCTTTTCTGGAATGATGGTGCGAAGAGAGGGACTTGAACCCTCACGCCCGGGGGGCACTAACACCTGAAGCTAGCGCGTCTACCAATTCCGCCACCTTCGCA
>NZ_CDBY01000040.1:0-163 GCF_000820125.1 Aeromonas simiae
CCTCGATCTGCTGCTCGATCACAACCGGCCGATCCTGCACCCGTGCGACGACAGCCTGGTGCAGATCGCCGGCGGCCGGCGCCAGATGCTGCGCTTGGCCCGTGGCTATGCCCCCTGGTCGCCGCCGCTGCCCCAGCCGCTGGCGGCCCCCGTGCTGGCGGTC
>NZ_CDBY01000040.1:464-1143 GCF_000820125.1 Aeromonas simiae
AAGGTGAGCCTGGCGCTGGCGTTTGGCCGCACCCGCCTCTACGGCCCCTACCTGGGCGATCTCGGCTCGCTCGCCATGCAGCAGGAGTTCGAGACCCAGCTCGCCCTCTACCGGGATCTCTACCGTTTCCGCCCGGCCCTGCTCGCCTGCGACGACCACCCCGGCTACGACACCTCCCGCTGGGCGCAGACCCAGGCCGACGCGGGGCTGAGCCTGCTCAGGGTGCAGCACCACCATGCCCACCTGCTGGCGGTGATGGCCGAGCACGGCATCACGGGCCCGGTCAACGGCATCGCCTTCGACGGCACCGGGCTGGGGGCGGACGGCACCCTCTGGGGCGGCGAGTGGCTGCGCGCCGACGTGCACGGCTGCACCCGGCTGGGCCACCTCAAGCCGTTTCGCCTCATCGGCGGCGAGCAGGCCATCCGCGAGCCGGCCCGGCTGCTGCTGGGCTGGCTGCTCGAGTCGATGAGCCCGGCGGCGATCCGCGCCCTGCGCCTCCCGGCCATCGAGCGGCTCGGTGAGGCGCGTTTTGCCAACCTCTGCCAGCTGTGGCGGCTTGGGCGCAATGCCCCTTACGCCAGCTCGGTCGGGCGCCTGTTCGATGCCCTAGCGGCCCTGCTCGACGTGGTCGAGACCCTCGACTACGAGGGGGAGGCGGGGCTGCTGGTCGAGGGGG
>NZ_CDBY01000041.1:0-10337 GCF_000820125.1 Aeromonas simiae
GGCTCTCCCTCCCGCCCCGCCAATGGCAATAGCACCGCGCAGCGGAGAGCCCGTTCATCGGCAGACATAGTGCCCACTTCGGGGTGCAGCCTTAGCAGGGAGCGGCTCCAGCGACTGCGCCAGAAGCGCACGAAGCCCTGTTCAAGCTGGCGGCACAAGATGCCGCGACAGAGCAGATCGAGATCGATAAAGGCGGTGGAGGCCGCGCGGTCGAAGTAGCTATCGCCGATGTTGCGCCCACCAATGATGGCGAGCCGGCCGTCGATCAGCAGCAGCTTGTTGTGCATGCGGTGGTTGAGGCGGCGAAAGCGCAGCAGTATCTCGAGCAGCAGGGCGAGCGGGCGCCACAGGCGAAAACGAAACGGGTTGAACAGGCGCACCGCCACATTCGGCTCGCCGGCCAGCAGAGCCAGCCAGCCCGAGGTGACAACGTACATGTCATCCACCAGCAGGCGCACCTGCACACCACGGCGGGCGGCGGCCAGCAGTTCGGCCAGCAGCTGGCTGCCGCTATCGTCCTCCGCCCAGCTGTAATACTGGGCATCGATGGCGTGGCGCGCCTGGCGGATCAGTGCCCGGCGCCATGCCAGCGCCGCTTCGGGCTCGGTAAGCAGGGAACATTCCACCGCCTCCATACGACTGTCATCTTGCCGCGGCACCCTCTTCTCCATCGCAGTCGGGATCGGAGTCCATCATGTATCAGCAAGCAGAGCGGCGCCAGCGCGGTTCAGGCGAGAAAACCCCGCCACCCTGGTTCCTTGTTCACCCTGACATTCCCCGCCTCACTGCACCCGACGCAGCGCCTCCTGCTTGCCCTCAATCTGTTGCAGGCTGAAGCGGTAGGCCACGTAGTACTTGTAGATGGTGCCGACATAGGTAATGGGGATCTGGCCCACCTCGTTGGCCACCAGCTGATCCAGATTGCCAAACCACTGATCCGGGTCCAGCCCTTGGGCTGCCGCCTTGCTGCGCAGCCGCTGGATCCGGTTCGGCCCCGCATTGTAGGCGGCGAACACCATCAGATGCCGGTTCAGGCGATCGAGCTTGGGGTCGTTGAAATAGGTGTCGAGAATGTGGCGCAGATAGCGACAGGCCGCCTCCACATTCCCGTCCAGCGAGGCCAGCCTCTCACCCGTGATATTCACCGCCTTGCCGGTCGTCGGCAGCAGCTGCAGCAGCCCGACCGCGCCCCCCGGGGAGCGGGCCGTGGGGTCCAACCCCGACTCCTTGTAGGCCATGGCCGCCAGCATCAGCCAGTCGAGGTCATAGCGCTTGGCGTACTTCTGTAACACCTGGCGGATCTGGTTCAGCCTGCCGACCCGTTCCGGAGCCAGTATGTTGCTCAGTGAATCGCTTTGCAGCAGGTACTGACGCAGGCTCAGATCGCTGTAAAGCTGGCTTTTAGGGGCCTGCTCCAGGTAGCGATTGACCGCCGTCAGCAGCTTGGGGGCATCGGGGCGCAGCGCCCATGCGGTATGGCCGTGATCGCGCAGTGGAATGAGGCGATGGGCCTTGAGACCAGGCAGCGTCCCCAACCAGGGGCGGCCCTTGAAACTGTCGGTGACGGTCAGCGGGATCAGGCCGGCGGCCACCATCTCCAGCAGATCGCCGTCTTGCAGGTATTCGGGCACCGTCTCGACATAGACCGGCGGCAGACCGAGATCACGAAACAGGCGGTTGAGCCGGCGCAGGCTCTCGTGATAACTCGAACTGGCCCGCACCCAGATACGCCGGCCAGAGAGTTGGGTGATGCGATTGAAAGCGGGAAGTGAGTCAGCACTTACCACCCACTCCTCAAGTGGAGAAACCACGGGGTGTGAGAAACGCACCCGGTCGCGCCGATCCTGGGTCACGGTCAGATTGGCCACCACCAGATCGCCGCGCCCCTCCTCGAGGTAATCGAGCAAACGATCCTGGCGCACCGGAATGTAGATAACCCTGAGCTTGACCTTGTCGCGCGCCAGATAGGTGCGGTTGAGCCAGTTTTCGAATCCCTGCAACTGGTTCACCAAAATGCCCTTCTGATGCCCCTTGTCGAGAAAGAAGAAGCCGCGTTCGTAGACCACCAGCGCCCGTAGCACCCGCTGCTCAAGGATGTGATCGAGATCGCCCGGTTGTGGTAACACCTGTGGCTTGACAGGCGCTGCCATGAGGGGAAAAGAGAAGAGGGCCAGCCAGACCCATACCCATCGCTGCATCTGCTTGCCTCATGCTATCCGGCCATACCGGGTATCCGGGCCGCCAGAAGGCGCCCACCAGAATCAGAGACCCACAGCCGACGGGTCGATACGGCAGGGTCACCCCTGCCGTGGAGCACGACTCAACCCAGCGAGCGAGCGCGCATTTCGAAGATCAATTTTTCAGCGGTGCAGCTGAACTGGATGCGGGCTTTGAGGATCACCCCTTGTTCCGCCTGCTCCAGTTGTTCCTGGATGCGGGACTCCGGGCTCACCTGTGCGGCCAGAGCACGATACTCGGCCAGTTTGGCGCGGGCGTCCGCTTCGCTGGCGGCAGAAACTTCGAGATCCAGGACATCATCACCTTCACCGATGATGGTGCCGATCTCGGCATAGCAACCACAGGCGTCGCAGGTTTCCTGAACTTTCTCTTCAACCGACATGCTGTCTACTCCTATTGTTTGGATGCGTCATCATCACGCATCGCCTTGCGAAAATCGCGGATGGCGGTGCCCAGATCCTCGCCGGCACCGGCAAGATGCTTGCTGCCAAAGACCAGAACCACGACCAGAAGCAGGATCAGCATGTGCCAGATATGAATGCCACCGAGTCCCATGGAAGACCTCCATCTTGAGTGAAAACCGCATTGTTGTAGCAGATTTGAATCTCTTTATTGTTGGTCGAAATCAAGTCCGCAGTAAATCGCCATCTGCGATGGAAAATTAATCCCACTGCCTTGGCCCCCGCGCTTCCCGTATCATGGTGGGCTCGCTTTGCCACGAGACACCGCCATGCGCCTGGAACTGCTCAACCGCCTCGATCTCAACCTGCTCATCGTGCTGCATGTGCTGCTGGAAGAGCGCAACGGCAGCCGAGCCGCCCTGCGCCTGCACCTGAGCCAGTCGGCCGTCAGCAAGGCGCTCGGCCGGCTGCGCGATGCGCTCGGCGATCCCCTGTTCCTGCGCACCTCGCACGGGCTTGAGCCCACACCGCGCGCGCTGCAACTGCAGCAGGAGCTGATCCCGCTGCTGCATGGGCTCGATGGGGTGCTGCAACCGCCCCGCTTCAACCCGGCCAGCTCAGAGCGCGAGTTTGTCATCGCCAGCATGGACAGCGCCTTTACCCTGTTCGCCCCCCTCTACCTGCCGACCCTGACCCGCCTCGCCCCCGGACTCAGCCTGCGCTACGTGGAGTGGGATCAAGACAGCCTGGGGAAGATGGCACAAGGGGGAACAGATCTGGCCTTCACGGTGCGGGAGAATAGCGAGGATTCGGACATGCGGATGGACGACTTGCCCGGCAGCATGGAGCAGCGGTTGCTGGCGGTCGACAACCTGACCTGCCTAGTACGGCGCGATCATCCGGTATTGCGGGAGGGGTGGGATCTGGCCGCCTTCAGTCGCTATCCCCACGTGCAGACCTACTGCGAGGGGCGCGATCGCTGGATGCTCGATTATCGCCTGCTACAGATGGGGGTAGCGCGGCGCATCGCCGCCAGCGTGCCGAGCTTCGAGGCGGCGCTGCGCATGGGCATGCACTCGGACATGATAGTCACGGTCTCGAGCCTCTACGCCCGGCATGCGGTGCAGGTCTATCCTCTGGAGCCGCTGCCACTGCCGATCCGGCTCGACAGCATCTCGCACCTGCTGATCTGGCATCAGGGGCGTGAGCAGGACCCCGGCCACCGTTGGTTGCGCGACACCCTGCTCGAGCTGATTAGCCCGTAGTAGATCTACTGCACGACGGCCAGGTAGTGGTGTACCCCGTCGAGCAGCATCTGCACCGAAATCATCACCAGCAGCATGCCCATCAGCCGCTCGACCGCGGTCAGGCCGCGCTCGCCGAGCAGCTTGTTGAACACCTCGTAGAACATCAGGATGACGGCGCTGGCCCCCCAGGCCATCAACAGGGCCAGCGACCAGTCGAGCATCCGTCCCGGCGCCTGGTTGGCCAGCAGCAGCAGTGAGGCAAGGATCGAGGGGCCGGCAATCATGGGGATCGCCATCGGCACCAGGAACGGCTCCTCACCGGCGGCCAACCCGGTCACGCCACCGGGGCCGGGGAAGATCATCTTGATGGCGATGAGAAACAGTATGATGCCGCCGGCAATACTGACCGCCTCCTGACGCAAGTTGAGGAAGCTTAAGATCTGCTGGCCGACAAACAGGAACACCATCATGATCGCCAGCGAGAAGAGCAGCTCGCGGATCATCACCTTGCGCCGGCGCTTGGGATCGATGTGCTTCAGGATCGAGAGAAAGACCGGCAGGTTACCCAAGGGATCCATGATCAGAAACAGCATGACGGCGGCGGAGAAGGTGTCCATGGCGCGACCAACGGCAGAAGAAGAGAGGCGGCAATATAGCAGATTCGGGGAATGGGGGACGAGGGGGCCGTCACAGCGGCCCACCTGAACGGTCAACCGTGGTTACAGATACGATCGGCGCGGGTCTGGAATCCCTCAGCCGCAGCAACAAACTTGCCTTTGCGCTCCAGAAAGTCGATCAGTTGATCCGCATCCATGCCTTCGGCACTGCAAGTATGGAAGCGGGCATCGGGACCGAACGCCTCTGCGATGGCCTGGCGCAGGCTCTCCCGGGTAAACAGACCACCGCGCTCGAGCATCATCTGCATCACTTCGTGGCCATGAATCGACATGGGCATGACAACCTCACAAATAAACAATTGAAAGGTTCATTAAAGCGCCGTCAGCGACCTTGCTTCTTGATGCAGGCCAAGAAACCGCTGCTTTTTGTCCACAAGTTCTGGTTCTGCCCCCTCCCTTTACCGATAATCTGGTAACCCGCAGGGGTAACCGCTACACTGGCGCCCTTTTTTTACCTGCTCAGAATTCGAGGCTCCGCACAACTCATGCAGTTCCAAGGAATGGTGTTTGCACCCTGGCGGATCTGGACCCGTCGCTCCCTCTGGTTCAAAACCCTGCTCGGCATGCTGGCCGGTATCGCACTCGGCCTCGGCATGCCGGAACAGGCGTTGCTGTTCAAGCCATTTGGCACCCTGTTCGTCAATACCATCAAGATGCTGATGGTGCCCCTCATTTTCTGCTCGGTGATTACCGGGATCTGCACCC
Organism: Aeromonas simiae; assembly: GCF_000820125.1. Lineage (GTDB taxonomy): Bacteria > Pseudomonadota > Gammaproteobacteria > Enterobacterales > Aeromonadaceae > Aeromonas > Aeromonas simiae. The sequence continues at coordinate 5,269 of NZ_CDBY01000041.1, forward strand.
TCGGCAAACGCCACCTGGATCACACCGGCGTCAAGGCTGTCTGCCTCTATCTCGGCTCTACCACACTGGCCATCTGCATCGGCCTGCTGATGGGCTGGCTACTGGAGCCCGGCACCGGGGCCGCTCTGCATAACTCGATCGTCTTCATCGCCCCCGGTCACCCCACCCTAGAACAGGTACTCGGCGATTTGATGCCGGCGAATCCGCTACAGGCGATGGCCGAAGGCAAGGTGGTACAGGTGGTGGTGTTTGCGGTGGCGCTGGGGCTGGCCATCAATGCCATCGGCACGCAGGGCGAACCCGCCGAGCGGCTGTTTGCCTCACTGGCGGCCGCCATGAACAAACTGACCCAGGTGTTGATGCTGCTGGCCCCCTATGGGGTGTGCGCCCTGATGGCGTGGCTGGCGGCCCGCTACGGGCTGGAACTGTTGCTGCCGCTGCTCAAGGTGATCGGTGCCGTCTATCTTGGCTGCCTGCTGCACGTGCTCGGCGTCTACAGCGGCATGCTGCTCCTGCTGGCCCGCCTTAACCCGTGGCACTATTTTCGCAGCATCCTCGATGCCCAGGCGCTGGCCTTTACCAGCAGCTCGAGCGCGACCACTCAGCCCCTAAGCATGCAATGTGCCGAACAACGTCTCGGCGTCTCCCAGCGGGTCACCAACACTGTGCTGCCCATCGGGGCCACCATCAATATGGACGGCACCGCGCTCTACCAAGGGGTGACGGCGCTGTTTGTGGCCCAGGCCTTCGGCATCGACCTGCATCTGTTCGACTACCTGACCATCATCGTCATCGCGGTGCTGGCCAGCATCGGCACCGCAGGGGCTCCGGGCACCGGACTGATGACCCTGACCCTGGTGCTCACTTCAGTCGGCTTGCCACTGGAGGGGGTAGCCCTCATCGCTGGCATCGACCGCATCCTCGATATGGCGCGCACCACGGTCAACGTATCGGGCGACATCCTGGTCTCGGTGCTCATCGCCAAGCGGGAGGGGGAGCTGGATCTGGCCACCTATCACGATCCGGACGCTGGAGATGATCCCGAGCTTGGCGAGCGCTAGCCCCGGCTACTCCTCTTGGGGATCGTTGCCGCAGTGCCAGCAGATATCGAAGTTGGCGCCGTTCTCCTCACCACAGCGCCCACACAGCCAACCGTTGCCCTGACGCTGCTGATAACGTTCGATGACCCGTGCAGCCTGATGCTGCTGGTGTTCCGGCACCATCAGCGTCACCTGCAACAGATCGACGGGCAACTCACCAATGAGGCTCTGCAACCCGTCACCATTGAGCCTGACCCGGATCCCCGAGACCTCCAGCGCCCCCTTGATCGCATGCGCTTCCAGCACATGCGAGGCTCGATACAGATTGATCCATTGCTCCATCATCTCTCCTCAAATCAAGCGGTCGATCGCATAGCGTTGTGCATGCTCGGCCATAAAGTCGATAAATACCCTGAGCTTACGTGGCATGAAACGGCGCTCTGGAAACAACAGGTAAATGGGGACTGTCTCCAGCCGCCACTGGGGTAATACGCTCACCAACTCACCACGCTCCAGCTCCTCCCGGCACAGCATGGCCGGCAGGGCTGCCAGCCCCAGGCCCGCCTTGGCCGCTTCGCGGGCACAGGTAATATTGTTGACCCGAAAACGGGATTCAGGCTCGACGCGAATTCGCTGCTCCCCACGGCTGAAGTCCCAGCTCCCGCGTAGAAACGTCGAACGCACCGCCACCCGCTCATGGTGAGTCAGTTGCTCGGGATGTTCCGGCACGCCACATCGCGCCAGATAAGAGGGGGCGGCACACAGCAGACGGTCGGTACGCCATAGCCGGCGAGCCACTAGGCTGGAGTCCGCCGGTTCGCCGATCCGCACTATGCAGTCGAGCCCCTCACTGATGGGGTCGACCTCCCGGTTGGTCAGCTCCATCTCAACCTTGAGTCCGGGATAGGTTTGCAGGAAATCCGCCACCATGCGCGCCATCACCAGCTGCCCCGTCTCGATGGGCACCGCCATCTTGAGCGTTCCTGTCAGCTCCTGCTGGCTGGCACTTAACTGCAGCTCAGCCTCAGCCAACTCCTCTAGCGCCTTGCTACAACGCTGAAAATAGTGCTCCCCCTCCTCGCTCAGGGTCAACTGGCGGGTAGAGCGATACAACAACCGGACACCGAGGTGTTTCTCCAGATCGATCAGGCGGCGACTGACCGTGGCCTTGGTCATACCAAGGGAGGCGGCCGCAGCCGTGAAGGAGCCCTTTTCCACGATGCGGACGAAAATCAGAGCAGCATTCAGGTCCATTGTCTTGTCTATGAAACAGTTTTTCTCAAACGAGCAGACTAATGTGGGAAACAAGACAATGATAGCCTCCCGCCTCTATTAACAGGATCAGATCATGAGCAAACAGAAGAAGATCCCCCTGCTGGCGGCCCTCATCATGGCGCTCTGCGCCCTCGTCTTCAGCCTCTATTGGTATGGCTATGGCCGCTATTTCGAACACACCGACAACGCCTATCTACAGAGCGAGGTGACGGGCATCAGCTCGCGTCTCTCCGGCTATGTGCGCGAGGTGCGGGTGACCGACAACCAGCGCGTGCAAGCCGGCCAGATCATCGCCCTTCTCGACGAAAGGGAGTTTCGCAACAACCTTGCCAAGGCCGAAGCCGCGCTCCAGCTGGAGCAGGCCAGTGCTGGCAACCTTGAGGCGACCCGTACCCAGCAGCTGAGTCTGATCCACCAGGCCGAGGCCAAGGTCGCCTCCGTCGAGGCCGAGGCCCTGCGCACCGGCCAGCAGGTCAGTCGGCTGGCCCAGCTGAAACAGCATAACTACTCCTCCCAAGACAGCCTGGATGAGGCGCAGGCCAATCAGAAAGTGGCCCAGGCACAGCTACTGGAAGCACGCTCCGCCCTACAGGCCGCCCGCGATAACCTCAAGGTGCTCGATGCCGAACAGCAGGAGGCGGTAGCCCGTATCGCCCAGAGCAAGGCGACGCTGGCACAGGCCGAGCTGGATCTGGCCTATACCGAGATCAAGGCGCCGGCTGATGGCATCATAGGGCGCCGCGCCCTGCGCGTCGGCATGTATGTACAGTCGGGGATGCAGGTGGCCAGTCTGGTTCCCCTGCGCGAGGTATGGGTCGAGGCCAACTTCAAGGAGACCCAACTGGCCCATATGCAGCCAGGGCAACAGGTCGAGGTTGTACTCGATGCCTATCCAGATCAGCCCGTCATGGGGATCATCGATAGCCTGGCACCGGCGACCGGCGCCAAATTCGCCCTGCTGCCACCGGAGAATGCCACCGGCAACTTCACCAAAATCGTGCAGCGGGTACCGGTGAAGATCCACATCCCCGAGCCGGGCCCGCTGGCAGGAAAATTGCTGCCCGGCCTCTCCAGCGAGGTCACTGTCGATACCCGCAGCGCCAGCGATGCTTCTGCCCTACTGGCCGCCAAGCGATGAGACAGCCTGTCCCACGCCGCCACTGGATCGCCGTATTGGGAGGCCTGCTTGGCGCCTTCATGGCAATCCTCGACATCCAGATCACCAACGCTTCTCTAAAAGATATTCAAGGGGCGCTCTCGGCCACCCTGAGCGAAAGTTCATGGATCTCGACCTCCTATCTGGTGGCAGAGATGATTGCCATCCCTCTCAGTGGCTGGCTCAGCCGGGGTTTGAGTGTGCGCCGCTATCTGCTGTGGACCACCACCGCCTTCATCATTGCCTCGGTGCTCTGCTCTTTTAGCTGGAATCTGGCCAGCATGATCGTGTTTCGCGCCTTGCAAGGGTTCACCGGTGGCGCCCTGATCCCGCTCGCCTTCACCCTGATCGTCATGCTGCTGCCCATGGAGAGGCGGGCCACCGGCATGGCGCTGTTCGGGCTCTGCACCACCTTTGCCCCGGCCATCGGGCCGACGCTGGGGGGCTGGCTCACCGAACAGCTCTCCTGGCACTACATCTTCTACCTCAACGTGCCGCCCGGCCTAGTGGTTCTGGCCATGCTGGCCCACGGACTGGAGCGCCAGCCGATCGATTGGAAGATCATCCGCCGGGTGGATCTGGTTGGTATTCTGACCATGACCATGGGGTTGGGATTACTGGAGGTCGTGCTGGAAGAGGGCAACCGGGAAGACTGGTTCGGCTCGGCGTTTATTGTGCGTCTCGCCGTGCTCTCGGCTATCGCCATGGTGTTCTTCGTCATCAGTCAGTTGCTGCGCCGCCACCCGCTGGTCAATCTGAAATTGCTCGGCAATCCCCGCTTCGCACTGGCCTGCTTTGCCTATCTCATCCTCGGCATGGCGTTGATGGGATCAATCTATGTGCTGCCCCTCTATATGACCCAGATCCACCACTACAACGCGCTGGAGATTGGCAAGGTGCTGATGTGGATGGGGCTGCCACAGCTGCTGGTGCTGCCGCTGGTGCCCAAGCTCACCCGCTCGGTGGACCCGCGTTATCTGGTCAGCTTCGGTTTTCTGGTGTTCGCCATCAGCTGTTTCATGAACACCGGTATGAGCATGGATTTTGCCGGCCCACAGCTGACTGAGTCGCTGATCGTGCGGGCGCTTGGGCAGCCCTTCATCATGGTGCCGCTCTCCATGGTCGCAACCGCCAGCCTCACCCCGGGTGACATCCCCAGCTCGTCGACCCTGCTCAACGTGCTGCGCAATCTGGGCGGAGCCTTCGGTATCGCCATCATCGCCACCATGCTCGACAATGAGACTCGCATCCACCTGACTTACATCTCCAGCGCCCTGCCAGCCAGTAGTGTGGCAGGCCAGACATGGCTGATACAAACGACCGAAGCATTGGCAGCGCAGAGCGGAGACCCTGTCGGTGCAGCCGAGCAGGCCAGAGCCCTGCTCAGCCAGACCATGCAGCGCGATGCCGCTATCATGGCCTATAACCAGATCTTCTTTCTGATGGGGTTGTTCCTACTGCTGGCCAGCGCCTTGATGCTGCTACTTAAAGCGCCCAGGCCACAACCCAGCTCTCGACCGGCTGCGGCTGCCGAAGCTTAACAACATCGAAGGACCACCCTGGGTGGCCCTTTTTCTGACGCCACGCCACGCCACGCC
>NZ_CDBY01000041.1:10663-10822 GCF_000820125.1 Aeromonas simiae
CGCCACGCCACGCCACGCCAGCAGAGCGTACGCAGCCCCCTCACGAGGTCAAGTTCATATCGCTTGCCGGTGGCCCTTCTGTACCAGATTCAAACCGAATGAGGATACGACGAGTAAGTAGACAAATAAGGTGGTTTACCGGGTGTGCGGGTGTGCGGG
>NZ_CDBY01000041.1:11076-46601 GCF_000820125.1 Aeromonas simiae
TGTGCGGGTGTGCGGGTGTGAAAAAATGCAGGAAAAAGAAAAGCCGGGCAAGCCCGGCTTTTTCTATCTTACTCAGCAGCTGCTTCAGCAGCTGCCGGGCGGTCTACCAGCTCGATGTAAGCCATCGGAGCGTTGTCACCGGCACGGAACCCGCACTTCAGGATGCGAGTATAACCACCGGCGCGCTCTTGGTAGCGCTTGCCCAGTTCGTTGAACAGTTTTGCCACGACTTCGTTATCACGAGTGCGGGCGAATGCCAGACGACGGTTAGCAACGCTATCAGTCTTGGCAAGGGTGATCAGCGGTTCAACTACACGACGCAGCTCTTTTGCCTTCGGCAGAGTCGTCTTGATGATCTCATGACGAACCAGGGAGCTGGCCATGTTGCGGAACATAGCCTGACGATGGCTGCTGTTCCGGTTCAGTTGACGACCACTCAAACGATGGCGCATGACCTTATCCTTCTAACTAAATCTGTGAACCCGTAATCTGGATTTACTCGTCAGCGATGCTGGCGGGCGGCCAGTTCTCAAGGCGCATGCCCAGAGACAGACCACGGGAGGCCAACACGTCCTTGATCTCAGTCAGGGACTTCTTACCGAGGTTCGGAGTCTTAAGCAACTCGACTTCGGTACGCTGTACCAGATCACCAATATAGTGGATAGCTTCTGCCTTAAGACAGTTCGCGGAACGAACTGTCAGCTCCAAATCATCGACAGGACGCAGCAGAATCGGATCGAACTCGGGTTTTTCTTCCTTCTTCTCGGGCACGCTTACGTCACGCAGGTCGACGAAGGCTTCCAGCTGTTCTGCCAGGATAGTGGCGGAACGACGGATAGCCTCTTCCGGATCCAGAGTGCCGTTGGTCTCCATTTCGATGACCAGCTTGTCCAAGTCGGTACGCTGTTCCACACGAGCCGCTTCTACGTTGTAGGCGATACGAACGATCGGGCTGAACGCGGAGTCCAGCAGCAAACGACCAATCGGGCGCTCTTCATCGTCATTGTGGACGCGGGCGGAAGCGGGCACGTAACCACGACCACGCTGGATCTTCAGGCGCATGCTGATTTCAGCATTTGCACTGGTCAGGTGGCAGATTACGTGCTCCGGGTTTACGATCTCGACTTCATCACCGTGAGTGATATCACCTGCGGTAACGGGGCCTGTTCCAGACTTGGTCAGGGACAGAGTAACCTCGTCCTTGCCTTCCAGCTTCACAGCGATGCCTTTCAGGTTCAGCAGGATTTCGAGAACGTCTTCCTGAACACCTTCCTTGCTGCTGTACTCATGCAGAACACCATCGATTTCAACTTCAGTGACTGCACAACCGGGCATAGAAGAAAGCAAAATACGACGCAGGGCATTACCCAGCGTGTGACCAAAGCCACGCTCAAGCGGCTCAAGAGTCACTTTTGCGTGAGTCGGGCTAACTTGCTCAATATCAACTAGCCGCGGCTTAAGAAAATCTGTTACAGAACCCAGCATTGTGTCCTCTCTTAGAAGCTAGCTTTACTTGGAGTAAAGCTCGACGATCAGCTGTTCGTTAATGTCGGCAGACAGGTCGGAACGCTCCGGCAGGCGCTTGAAGGCACCTTCCATCTTGGCAGCGTCAACCTCTACCCAAGTCGGCTTTTCGCGCTGAGCAGCGATTTCAAGAGCAGCCTTGATACGAGCCTGCTTCTTGGCCTTCTCACGAACAGAGACCACGTCCTCAGGGGAAACCTGGAAAGAAGGAATGTTCACAACGCGGCCGTTGACCATGATGGACTTGTGGCTAACCAGCTGACGTGCTTCAGCACGAGTGGCGCCGAAGCCCATGCGATAAACGACGTTGTCCAGACGACCTTCCAGCAGCTGCAACAGGTTTTCACCGGTGTTCCCCTTTTGACGGGAAGCATTGCGGTAGTAGTTGCGGAACTGTTTTTCCAAAATGCCGTAAATACGGCGAACTTTTTGCTTCTCGCGCAGTTGAACACCGTAGTCGGACAGGCGCGCTTTACGAGCACCATGTTGACCCGGAGCGGTGTCAATCTTGCACTTAGAATCAATCGCACGAACACCAGACTTCAGGAAAAGGTCGGTGCCCTCACGACGGCTAAGCTTAAGCTTAGGACCGATATATCTTGCCATCTTCTTTCTCCAACAATCCTAGACCAAGTAGCGAAACGCGTTACACGCGGCGCTTCTTGGGAGGACGACAACCGTTGTGCGGGATCGGAGTCACATCAGTGATGTTCGTGATGCGGAAACCAGCCGCGTTCAGAGCGCGGATGGAAGACTCACGACCGGGACCCGGACCCTTGACCATGACTTCCAGGTTCTTCAGGCCATATTCTTTGGCCATCTCACCGGCACGCTCAGCTGCAACCTGGGCAGCGAACGGGGTGGACTTACGAGAACCACGGAAACCAGAACCACCAGAAGTGGCCCAAGACAGAGCATTGCCCTGACGGTCAGTGATAGTCACGATTGTGTTGTTGAAAGAGGCGTGTACGTGTGCGATACCGTCGCTCACTTGCTTTTTAACGCGCTTGCGAGCACGAGTCGGAGTTTTAGCCATTTTCTACCTTCCCGTTACTTCTTGATAGCCTTGCGCGGACCCTTACGGGTACGTGCGTTGGTCTTGGTGCGCTGACCACGAACAGGCAGGCTACGACGGTGACGCAAACCACGGTAGCAACCCAGGTCCATCAAGCGCTTGATGTTCATAGAAATCTGACGACGCAGGTCACCTTCTACAGTGTACTTACCTACTTGCTCGCGCAGAGTCTCTACCTGAGCTTCATCCAGGTCTTTAATTTTTACATTCTCAGCGATACCGGCTGCGGCACAGATGGCCTTGGAGCGGGTACGACCGATGCCATAAATCGCAGTCAAAGCGATGACTGCATGCTTATGGTCAGGAATGTTAATGCCAGCGATACGGGCCACTATTCACTCCTACATAAAGTAGATTACGACCACCACAAAGCCCGTGAGCGGATACGTGGCGGTCAACCATTACACAACAAAAGTTGGCTGGCTATCTTAGCCAGCTCAACTATTTGTTGCAAGTACTAACCGTAACTTAATTAGCCTTGGCGTTGCTTATGCTTAGGCTCGCTGCAAATCACACGCACCACACCGTGACGCTTGATGATTTTGCAGTTACGGCAGATTGCCTTAACGGAAGCACGAACTTTCATTGCTTAACTCCGTAACTACGCCGACCTTAGCGGCCGTAGCCCTTCAGGTTGGCCTTCCTCAGGACATCACCATACTGATGAGACATCATATGGGTCTGAACCTGAGCCATGAAGTCCATGATAACTACCACGATAATCAGCAGCGAGGTGCCACCGAAATAGAACTGTACGTTCCAGGCAGTCATCAAGAACTGCGGTACCAGACAGATAAAGGTTATATACAGTGCACCGGCAAGAGTCAGGCGAGTCATAACCTTATCGATGTAACGTGCTGTCTGCTCGCCCGGGCGGATCCCCGGGATAAAGGCTCCACTCTTCTTCAGGTTGTCTGCTGTCTCACGCGGATTAAACACCAGCGCAGTATAGAAGAAACAGAAGAAGATAATGGCTGCTGCATACAGCATCTCATACAAGGGCTGACCCGGCTGCAGAACCATAGAGATCTGCTGCAGGACATCGGCAACCTTGCCCTCACCCTGACCAAACCAAGAGGTAATGGTCCCCGGGAAGAGGATGATACTGGATGCGAAAATCGCAGGAATCACACCAGCCATATTAACTTTCAACGGCAGGTGCGTGCTTTGCGCTGCAAATACCTGACGGCCCTGTTGACGCTTTGCGTAGTTGACGACGATACGACGCTGACCACGCTCCACAAAGACCACAAAGTAAGTTACAGCGAAAACAATCAAGCCCAGCAACAGCAACAGCAGGATGTGCAATTCCCCTTGACGTGCCTGTTCGGCCGTAGCGCCAATGGCATGAGGCAGCCCAGCAACGATACCCGTGAAAATAATCAACGAGATACCATTACCAATGCCACGCTCCGTAATCTGCTCACCCAACCACATCAAGAACATGGTTCCGGTGACCAGACTCACAACCGCTGTGAAATAGAAACCGAAGCCCGGATTAGTCACGAGCCCCTGCATCATATTCGGCAAGCCGGTTGCAATACCAATGGCCTGGAAAGTTCCCAATACCAACGTACCCCAGCGCGTATATTGGCTGATCTTGCGGCGCCCCGACTCACCCTCTTTCTTGAGTTCAGCAAGAGTAGGATGAACCACGGTCAACAACTGGATGATGATCGATGCCGAAATATACGGCATGATCCCCAGCGCAAGAATAGAGGCACGGGCAAGTGCACCACCACTGAACATGTTGAACATCTCAATGATGGTGCCCTTCTGTTGCTGGAACAGTTCGGCCAGTACGGCGGCGTCAATACCAGGAATCGGCACATAAGAGCCTGCGCGGAATACGATAATCGCTCCGAGAACGAAGAGCAGACGGCTCTTCAGCTCACTCAGACCACCCTGTGCCTTAACATCCAATCCTGGTTTCTTAGCCATTGTACTGATTATTCCTCGATTTTGCCGCCAGCGGCCTCGATGGCTGCACGTGCACCCTTGGTGACGGGCAGACCACGAACGGTTACAGCACGGTCAATGTTGCCAGACAGGACAACCTTAACAAACTCGATGTTCTTAGTAACAACACCAGCTTGCTTCAGGGTGCTCAGATCGACCACATCACCCTCTACCTTGGCGATCTCGTTCAGGCGAACCTCGGCAGAAACCAGAGACTTGCGAGAAGTGAAACCGAACTTCGGCAGACGGATTTTCAGCGGCATCTGACCGCCTTCATAACCGCGACGGACCTTGCCACCACCGGAACGGGAGGTCTGGCCCTTAACACCACGACCACCAGTCTTACCCAGACCAGAGCCGATACCACGACCGCGACGAGCCTTCTCAGGCTTAGAGCCAGCGGCCGGAGACAGAGTGTTCAGACGCATGCTTAGCCCTCCACCTTAACCATGTAGTACACCTGGTTGATCATACCGCGAACGCAAGGAGTGTCCTCCAGCTCAACGGTGTGACCGATGCGACGCAGACCCAGGCCACGCAGAGTAGCCTTATGCTTGGGCAAGCGGCCGATAGAGCTGCGGGTTTGAGTTACTTTTACAGTCTTGTTAGCCATGTCGCATTACCCCAGAATTTCTTCAACGCGCAGACCACGCTTCGCAGCGATCTGTTCCGGAGATTGACCGTGAACCAGAGCGTCTACAGTGGCGCGAACCACGTTGATCGGGTTAGTGGAACCGTAGGTCTTGGCCAGCACGTTGTGAACACCAGCAACTTCCAGAACGGCACGCATGGCACCGCCAGCGATGATACCAGTACCTTCATAAGCCGGCTTCATGAATACGGTGGAACCAGAGTGGATACCCTTCACCGGGTGGTGCAGAGTGCCATTGTTCAGTTCTACCTTCTTCAGGTTGCGCTTGGCCTGTTCCATTGCCTTTTGAATGGCAGCCGGAACTTCACGGGCCTTACCGTAACCGTAACCTACACGGCCGTTGCCATCACCCACTACGGTCAGTGCGGTGAAGGACATGATACGACCACCCTTAACAGTTTTCGAAACACGGTTTACCGCAATGAGCTTCTCGTGCAGTTCACCGGCTTGAGATTCGATTTTAGCCATCTTCGACTCCTACCTTAGAACTGCAGACCAGCGTCACGAGCAGCGGTAGCCAGAGCGGCTACACGACCGTGATACTTGAAACCGGAACGGTCAAAAGACACGTTCTGTACGCCCTTGGCGATGGCGCGCTCGGCGATAGCTTTACCTACAACGGCGGCCGCGTCGGCGTTACCGGTGTATTTGATGCTCTCGCTGATAGCCTTCTCTACAGTGGAAGCAGAGGCCAGGACTTCGGAACCGTTGGCTGCAATAACCTGCGCGTAGATATGACGCGGAGTACGGTGAACAACCAGACGAGTCGCACCCAGTTCCTGCATCTTCTTACGTGCACGAGTAGCACGACGGAGACGAGCTGCTTTCTTGTCCATAGTGTTACCTTACTTCTTCTTAGCTTCTTTAGTACGCACCTGCTCATTGGCATAGCGTACACCCTTGCCCTTGTAGGGCTCCGGAGCGCGGTAAGCACGGATATCCGCGGCAACTTGGCCGATCACCTGCTTGTCAACGCCACGCAGAACGATCTCGGTCTGGGACGGGCATTCAGCGGTGATACCAGCCGGAAGAGCATGCTCAACCGGGTGGGAGAAGCCCAGCGCCAGCGCAACAGCATTGCCCTTGACGGAGGCACGATAGCCTACGCCAACCAGCTGCAGCTTGCGCTCGAAGCCTTGGGTAACACCGATGACCATGTTGTTGACCAGGGCGCGAGCAGTACCAGCTTGAGCATTGGCACCGGCAAAGCCGGCACGCGGAGCAAACTTCAGTACGCCTTCTTCCTTGGTCACTTCAACAGCCGCGTTGATGGAACGAACCAGAGAGCCCTTGGAACCTTTTACGGTCAGCTCTTGGCCATTCAGAGTCACCTCTACGCCGGCAGGAATCGCGACGGGTGCCTTAGCAACACGAGACATTTCCTACCTCCTTAAGCGACGTAGCAGATGATCTCACCGCCCATGCCAGCCTTACGAGCAGCACGGTCAGTCATCACACCTTTCGAAGTGGACACAACAGCTATACCCAGACCACCCATAACTTTCGGCAGATCAGAGGTACGCTTGTAAATACGCAGGCCGGGACGGCTTACGCGTTGGATCAGTTCTACAACCGGCTGGCCTTGGAAATACTTAAGTTCGATTTCCAGTTCCGGCTTCACGTCACCAGCTACTTTGTAGCCAGTGATGTAACCTTCTTCTTTCAGCACTTCGGCAATCGCTACCTTCAGCTTGGAAGAGGGCATGGAAACCGCAACTTTGCTAGCCGCCTGACCGTTACGGATGCGGGTCAGCATATCCGCGATCGGATCTTGCATGCTCATAGTTTAACTCCCGAGATTCTTTACCAAGAGGCCTTTTTCAGGCCCGGAATTTCACCCTTCATGGCATGCTCACGCACCTTGATGCGGCACAGGCCAAATTTGCGCAGGAAACCGTGCGGACGGCCAGTAATGGCACAACGGTTACGCTGGCGGGTCGGGCTGGAATCACGGGGCAGCTGTTGCAGCTTCAGAACAGCATCCCAACGCGCTTCGTCAGAAGCATTCATATCTACGATGAGAGCTTTCAGCTCGGCACGCTTGGTAGCGTACTTGGCTGCCAGCTTGGCACGCTTCGCGTCGCGTGCTTTCATGGAAAGTTTTGCCATAACCCTACACCTTACTTGCGGAACGGGAAGTTAAAGGCAGCCAGCAGAGCACGGCCTTCATCATCGGTTTGCGCGGAGGTGGTGATGGTGATATCCAGACCACGAACGCGATCGACCTTGTCATAGTCGATTTCCGGGAAGATGATCTGCTCACGCACACCCATGGAGTAGTTACCACGGCCATCGAACGACTTAGCGTTCAGACCACGGAAGTCACGGACACGGGGTACAGCGATAGAGATCAGGCGCTCCAGGAACTCCCACATACGCTCGCCACGCAGGGTTACTTTGCAACCTATCGGGTAGCCTTCACGAATCTTGAAGCCCGCAACGGATTTACGAGCTTTGGTGACCAGCGGCTTCTGACCGGAAATGGCTGCCAAATCGGCAACGGCATTTTCCAGCAGTTTTTTATCAGCAATCGCTTCACCAACACCCATGTTCAGGGTGATTTTCTCGATCCGAGGGACTTGCATGATAGTCTTGTAACCGAACTGCTTACTCAGTTCATTTACTACATTTGCTTTGTAGTAATCATGCAGTTTCGCCATCGTTAAACTCCAATTACTTCACAAGTTCGCCGGTGGATTTGAAAACACGCACTTTCTTGCCGTCTTCAATCCGGAAACCTACGCGGTCAGCCTTGCCAGAGGCAGAGTTGAACAGCGCTACGTTAGATACGTGGATCGGGGCTTCTTTGGTTACGATGCCACCGGCCTGACCCAGAGCGGGTACCGGCTTTTGGTGCTTCTTAACCAAGTTGATGCCTTCCACAACGACCTTACCTTCAGAGGCCAGGACTTGAGTGACTTTGCCACGCTTGCCCTTGTCTTTGCCGGTCAGGACGATTACTTCGTCTTCGCGACGGATTTTAGCTGCCATCGTTCGACTCCTTACAGTACTTCAGGTGCCAGGGACACAATCTTCATGAACTTTTCATTACGCAGTTCACGAGTCACCGGGCCAAAAATACGAGTACCGATCGGCTGCTGGTTGTTGTTAAGCAACACAGCCGCGTTATTGTCGAAACGGATGACAGAGCCGTCCGGACGACGAACGCCTTTACGGGTGCGTACGACCACCGCGTTGTACACATCACCTTTCTTCACTTTACCGCGAGGAATGGCTTCTTTGATAGAAACCTTGATGATGTCGCCGATGCCGGCGTAACGGCGGTGCGAACCACCCAGAACCTTAATACACATTACGCTGCGTGCGCCGGAGTTATCGGCAACATCCAGCATACTTTGCATCTGGATCATCTTAGTGCTCCGCTTTGTTTACTTCTTATCCCTCTCGGGATCTGGCTGCCTTTGAAAGGCGCGAAACTATAACACAGGTATTTTCGAAAAGGTAGCCTAAAAAACAAACGGCCCCACCAGGGGCCGTTTGGGCTAGCAAGAACCTAAATTAGGCCTTTTCTACAATACCAACCAGGGTCCAGGACTTGGTCTTGGACAGCGGACGGCACTCGCGGATTTCCACGAGGTCGCCAGCCTTGCACTCGTTGTTTTCATCGTGTACGTGCAGCTTGGTAGTGCGCTTGATGATCTTACCGTAGATCGGGTGCTTTACCTTGCGCTCGATAGCCACAGTGATGGACTTGTCCATCTTGTCGCTGATTACACGACCCTGCAGAGTACGGATCTTGTCAGTCATTACGCACCTGCCTTCTGAGTCAGTACAGTCTTGATGCGCGCGATGTCGCGACGCACTTGTTTCAGAGTGTGAGTCTGAGCCAGTTGACCGGTGGAGGCTTGCATACGCAGGTTGAACTGCTCACGCAGCTTAGCCAGCAGTTCCTGGTTCAGCTCTTCGACGCTCTTTTCGCGCAGATCTTGTGCTTTCATCACATCACCGTCCGAGTTACGAAAGTGGTCTGAACAGACAGCTTGGCTGCGGCCAGGGCGAACGCTTCGCGTGCCAGAGCCTCAGGAACACCGTCCATCTCGTACAGGACTTTGCCCGGCTGGATCTGAGCGACCCAGTATTCCACGTTACCCTTACCTTTACCCATACGAACTTCGAGGGGCTTTTCGGTGATGGGCTTGTCCGGGAACACACGGATCCAGATCTTGCCTTGACGCTTAACGTGACGAGTCATAGCACGACGAGCTGCTTCGATTTGACGGGCAGTCAGACGGCCACGAGTGGTCGCTTTCAGGCCAAAGGAACCGAAGGAAACTTCGTTACCAGAGGTGGCCATACCGCGGTTACGACCCTTATGGATCTTGCGGAATTTAGTACGCTTAGGTTGCAACATTTACCGAATCTCCTTACTTACCGCGGCGTTTGTTTTCGCGCTTGGGCTTTGCAGGAGCTTGCTCTTGAGCAGCGGCGGCGTTAACGGCAGCCAGACCACCCAGAACTTCACCCTTGAAGATCCAAACCTTAACGCCGATCACACCGTAGGTGGTGTGGGCTTCAGAAGTTGCATAGTCGATGTCGGCACGCAGGGTGTGCAGGGGCACACGACCTTCACGGTACCATTCGGTACGCGCGATTTCAGCGCCGCCCAGACGACCGGAAACTTCCACCTTGATGCCCTTGGCACCCAAACGCATGGCGTTCTGTACGGCGCGCTTCATGGCGCGACGGAACATTACACGGCGTTCCAGCTGGGAAGTGATGCTGTCGGCAACGAGTTTGCCATCCAGCTCCGGCTTGCGGACTTCGGAAATGTTGATCTGAGCAGGCACGCCAGCGATAGCGGCAACAGCCTTGCGCAGTTTCTCAACGTCTTCACCCTTCTTGCCGATCACGACACCCGGACGAGCGGTGTGAATGGTCACACGGATGCTCTTGGCCGGACGCTCGATGGTGATCTTGGACAGAGAAGCGTTCTTCAGTTCCTTAGTGAGGAACTGGCGTACTTGGAAATCGCTGTACAGGTTGTCAGCGAAGTCTTTGGAGTTCGCGTACCAGGTAGAATTCCAAGGCTTGGTAATACCCAGGCGAATGCCATTAGGATGAACTTTCTGACCCATTGCTTATCTCCCAGCCTTAGCGTCGGATACCACTACAGTGATGTGAGCGGTACGCTTCAGGATACGATCCGCGCGACCTTTAGCACGAGGACGGATGCGCTTCATGGTCGGACCTTCGTCAACCATGATGGTGGCAACACGCAGTGCATCAATGTCGGCACCTTCGTTGTGCTCGGCGTTAGCAATGGCAGATTCCAGCACCTTCTTCACCAGCACAGCAGCCTTTTTCGGGCTGAAAGCCAGGATGTTCAGAGCCTTGTCTACCGGCAGACCACGTACTTGATCAGCGACCAGGCGAGCCTTCTGTGCAGAAGTACGGGCGAAACGGTGTTTAGCGATAGCTTCCATCATTTACCCCTTAGCGCTTCTTGGCCTTCTTATCAGCGGCATGACCGCGATAAGTACGAGTCGGTGCGAATTCACCCAGCTTGTGACCGATCATTTCTTCGGTAACAAACACAGGTACGTGCTGACGACCATTATGGACAGCGATGGTCAAACCGATCATGTTCGGGATGATCATTGAACGACGGGACCAGGTCTTAACCGGTTTTTTATCCCCGCTTTCCACCGCTTTCTCTACCTTCTTCAGCAAGTGCAGGTCAATAAATGGACCCTTCTTGAGAGAACGTGGCATGGTGATTCCTCTAAATTAACAATTACTTGTTACGACGACGTACGATGTACTTGTCGGTGCGCTTGTTCTTACGGGTCTTGAAGCCCTTGGCCTTCTGGCCCCAAGGAGATACCGGCTGGATACCCTTGTTGCGACCTTCACCACCACCATGCGGGTGGTCGACCGGGTTCATCGCCATACCGCGAACGGTCGGACGAATACCACGCCAGCGGTTGGCACCAGCCTTACCCAGTTGACGCAGCATGTGCTCGGCATTGCCGACTTCGCCGATGGTGGCACGGCACTCAGACAGCACCTTACGTACTTCGCCGGAGCGCAGACGCAGGGTGACGTAGTTGCCTTCACGAGCCAGGATCTGAACGAAAGCACCAGCAGAACGAGCCAGCTGAGCGCCCTTGCCCGGCTTCATCTCAACGGCGTGTACGGTAGTACCAACCGGGATGTTGCGCATCGGCAGGGTGTTGCCCACCTTGATGGCGGCGTCGGAACCGGAGGCGATGGCGTCGCCAGCCTTCAGACCCTTCGGAGCCAGGATGTAACGACGCTCACCGTCTGCATACAGCACCAGGGCGATGTTAGCGGTACGGTTCGGGTCGTATTCCAGACGCTCAACCTTGGCAGGGATACCGTCTTTGTTGCGCTTGAAGTCAACGATACGGTAGTGCTGCTTGTGGCCACCACCGATATGACGGGTGGTGATGCGGCCGTTGTTGTTACGACCACCACTCTTTTCTTTCTTGTCCAGCAGGGCTGCGAAGGGCTTACCCTTGTACAGATCCTGGTTGACGATCTTGACGACGTGGCGGCGGCCCGGAGAAGTAGGCTTGCACTTAACGATTGCCATTTTTCAGAACTCCTCTTACTCGGCTGCGCCCATGAAGTCGATGTCCTGACCAGCTTTCAGGGTCACATAAGCCTTTTTCCAATCGGAACGACGGCCTACGCGCGCACCAGTGCGCTTGGTCTTACCCTTCATGTTCAGGGTACGGACGGTCTCAACTTCAACCTCGAACAGTTTCGCAACTGCGGCTTTGATTTCCGCCTTGGTAGCGTCGGTAGCAACCTTGAACACGATAGTGTTCTGGTGCTCGGCGACCATGGTGCTCTTTTCAGAGATGTGCGGAGCCTTCAGAACTTTCAGCAGACGCTCTTCACGGATCATGCCAGCATCTCCTCGATTTGCTTAACTGCGTCAGCAGTCATCAGAACCTTGTCGAAAGCGATCAGGCTGACCGGGTCGATACCGGCAACATCACGCACGTCGACCTTGTACAGGTTGCGAGCAGCCAGGAACAGGTTCTCATCGACTTCAGCGGTCACGATCAGAACGTCGGACAGTTCCATCTCTTTCAGCTTGGCGGTCAGAGCCTTGGTCTTCGGTGCGTCGATAGCGAACTTCTCGACCACGATCAGACGGTCCTGACGGACCAGCTCGGACAGGATGCTGCGGATTGCGCCGCGGTACATCTTCTTGTTGACCTTCTGGCTGTGATCTTGCGGCTTAGCAGCAAAAGTCACACCACCGGAACGCCAAATCGGGGAGCGGATAGAGCCAGCACGGGCACGACCGGTACCCTTCTGACGCCACGGCTTCTTGCCGCCGCCAGACACTTCGGAGCGAGTCAGCTGCGCACGGGTACCCTGACGAGCACCAGCTGCGTAGGCAACGACGACCTGGTGAACCAGGGCTTCGTTGAATTCACGCCCGAAGGTAGTTTCGGAAACTTGAAGAGCGCTCTGGGCGTCTTTCATTACCAATTCCATTACTATCTCCTCAGACGTTACGCTTTGACGGCGGGTTTAACGATCACGTCAGCGTTGGTAGCACCCGGAACTGCGCCTTTGACCAGCAGCAGGTTGCGTTCAACGTCGACGCGGACCAGTTCCAGGTTCTGAGTGGTTACACGCTCATTGCCCAGATGGCCAGCCATCTTTTTGCCCTTGAATACGCGGCCCGGGGTCTGGTTTTGACCGATGGAGCCAGGTACACGGTGGGACAGGGAGTTACCGTGGGTCATATCCTGGGTGCGGAAGTTCCAGCGCTTAACAGTACCGGCGAAGCCCTTACCCTTGGAAGTACCGGTAACGTCTACCAGCTTAACTTCAGAGAAGATGTCAACCTTCAGCTCGCTGCCAACGGTGAAAGTGTCACCGTCGTTCAGGCGGAATTCCCACAGACCGCGGCCGGCTTCAACACCAGCTTTGGCAAAGTGGCCAGCTTCCGGCTTGGTTACACGGCTGGCTTTCTTGGCGCCAGTGGTAACCTGGATAGCGTTGTAGCCGTCGGTTTCAACAGACTTGACCTGAGTTACACGGTTAGCTTCAACTTCGATAACGGTCACGGGGATAGAAACGCCATCTTCGGTGAAGATGCGGGTCATACCCACTTTGCGACCTACAAGACCGATTGTCATTGTTATCAACCCCTTTCCGTAATTAACCCAGGCTGATCTGCACGTCGACACCAGCAGCCAGATCCAGACGCATCAGGGCGTCAACGGTCTTGTCAGTCGGCTCGACGATATCAACCAGACGCTTGTGAGTACGAATTTCGTACTGGTCACGAGCATCTTTGTTTACGTGCGGAGAGATCAGCACGGTGAAGCGCTCTTTGCGAGTCGGCAGCGGGATCGGACCGCGTACCTGGGCGCCAGTGCGCTTGGCAGTTTCTACGATTTCCGCGGTGGATTGATCGATCAGACGATGATCGAAAGCCTTCAGGCGGATACGGATTCTTTGGTTCTGCATGGACCAGAGCTCCAAGAGTATATAAAGAACATAAATCAACACCGCCCGACCGAGATTACTCCCGCCAGAGGTGTGATTTTTAACGTTTCCTCCACAGATCGGGAGGACTGTATGGCCGAATATCTCGGCAGACGAACCTAGGTTCGGCTCTCCTCGAGGGAGAGCGCAGAGGATTATACCGATTTTCAGCGAGGGTGCAACCGGGCAAGTACAGATATTGTGCAGTTTTGTTCCCGCTGCTGACGACCTGCCAACTCTGTTAGACTGCCGGCTCCGCGCAGGAATCACACGGATGGCTATTCCCCCATGAAAGATCAGAAAAAGGCCTACCTGTTCGCCCTGGCGACCGTAGCCATGTGGTCGACCGTCGCCACCGCCTTCAAGCTCTCGCTACAGTACTTCCAGCCGGTACAACTGCTGCTGGTCGCGGCCTGTACCTCGGCACTGGCCCTGCTGGGCATCGTCGCTCGTCAGGGCAAGCTGGCCCTGCTTTGGCAGTACCTGAAGGCGCGCCCCTTCTATTACTTGGCCCTCGGCACCCTCAACCCTTTCCTCTATTACCTGCTGCTGTTCAAGGCCTATGATCTGCTGCCCGCTCAGCAGGCACAGACCCTCAACTACACCTGGGCCATCACCCTCTCCCTGCTGGCGGTCCCCTTCCTCGGTCAGACACTGCGCCGCCGCGACGGCGTCGCCATCGTGCTCGGCTACTTCGGTGCCCTGGTGATCGCCACCAAGGGGGATCTCTTCGGCCTGCAGTTCGACAGCCCGCTCGGGGTCACGCTGGCGCTCGGTTCAACCCTGATCTGGGCCGGCTACTGGATCCTCAACACCCGCAACCAGGGCGATCCCGTGGTCAGCCTGCTGCTCGGCTTTCTCATCAGTATTCCCTGGATCGTGCTGGCCACCGCCCTGCTGGCCGATTTCCATATGACCGCCTGGCAGGGGTGGGTGGGCGCCATCTATGTGGGGCTGTTCGAGATGGGGTTTGCCTTCGTGCTC
Source organism: Aeromonas simiae (assembly GCF_000820125.1). Taxonomy (GTDB): domain Bacteria; phylum Pseudomonadota; class Gammaproteobacteria; order Enterobacterales; family Aeromonadaceae; genus Aeromonas; species Aeromonas simiae. Next base: position 25,770 of record NZ_CDBY01000041.1, read on the forward strand.
TGGCTGCTGGCACTGCGCCACGCCACCAACACGGCCCCCATCAGCAACCTCATCTTCATCTCACCGTTTGCCTCCCTGCTGCTGCTACGCCTGCTGGTCGGAGAGGAGATCCACCCCGCCACCCCGGTGGGGCTGACGCTCATCATCGCCGCCCTGCTGATCCAGCAGCTCAGGTATGGCAAGCGCTATCGCAAGGTCGTCCGCGATGGCGAGCCCGGTTGAGCTGGCTCCCGACTACTACCTCGGCAACTTCCGCCTGCTGCTGGGGTGGGTCGAGGAGCGCTATGGCGATCTGCTCATCGCCGAGGAGCGGGGCTGGCTGACGCGCTTTGCCTCCCTCTCCCACCCGGTGGCCTGCCTGCTGGTGCGCCTGCTTTCACGCAAGGGAGAGTGGTTTCGCGCCGACAAGCTGCACTACCCCGAGATAGGCGCACTGCCGCTCGATGAACTGGCCGACGCCGGCTTTATCCGGCTCGCCACCCCCTCCTGGCCCGAACTCGGTCTCCTGCTCACCAAGCCCGAGCTACACGCCCTCGCCCCCGAGCAACCCCGCAGCGCCCGCAAGGAGCAGTTGCTGGCGCGTCTCACCGAGGCGCCACTCCCAGCCCTTGCCTTTCGCACCTTGCAGGTCGCAGAACGCCCCCTGCTCGAGCGCTTCCTGCTGCTGTTTTTCGGCAACCGGGAGCAGAGCCTCACCGAGTTTGTGTTGCTCGATCTCGGCCACTACCGCTACGAGCCCTACCCCATCGGCGCCGACGATCGCCTGTTCCAGAGCCGTGCCCAGCTCGATGCCAGGCTTGCCCTCGACCAGTGGCACGACGCCTGGCAACAGGCTCGCGAGGCACAGGGGCCGGCGGCGGCCAGCGAATGGCAGGCGACACTGCCCGCCGAACCGCAATGGCCTGCCCTGCAAGGGCGCCACGAGCGACTGCGCCTCGCGCTGGCCCGGGATCTGGAACGCGCCGGCGAACCCGCTGCCGCCCTCGCCCTCTACCGCACCTGCCAGCGCCCCCCGGCGCGGGAGCGGCAGGTGCGCCTGCTGCTGGAGGCAGGCGATCTCGGCGCAGCCGAGACCTTACTCCACGCCATGCTGGCCGCTCCGCTCGATGAAGAGGAGCGCGAGGTCAGCCGGCCGCTCGCCGACAAACTGGCACGCCAGCGCGGGCACAAGGTGGCGCGCCACCGTCACCCCACGCCCCCCACCTGGCACCTCACCCTGCCCGACTGGCCGGGCCGGGTTGAAGAGGCCACCCTCGAGGCCCTCGCCGCCGAGGGGTGGCAGGGCTTTTGGTGTGAAAATGCCCTCATCAACGGCCTGTTCGGCCTCGCCTTCTGGGAGATCATCTTCAGCCCCCAGCCCGGCGTCTTCTTCAACCGCTACCAACGCGCGCCGGCCGACATGTTCTCGGCCAACTTCATGCAGCGGCGCTGGGCGCAGTTCGACGCGAGGTGGCAAGAACTGGCCGCCCCGGCAAGCTGGCCCGCCCTGCTCGATCGCTATGACGAAAAGCTGGGCACCCTCAACGCCTGGGTCGAGTGGGAGCGGCTGCCACGCGCGCTGCTGGAGCAGGCGCTGACCACCATTCCCCTCGCCCAGCGGCTGGCCATGCTGGAGCGGCTCAGCTTCGATCTGCGCGGCAACCGCAGCGGCCAACCCGATCTGGCCCTGTTCAGGGAGGGAGAGTATTGCCTGGTCGAGGTGAAGGGGCCGGGCGACGAGCTGCAATCCCACCAGCGCCGCTGGTTGCAGCACTTTGCCGCCTGCGACATTCCCCATGCGCTGGCACGCATCACCCGGCAGGAATAAATCAGCTGGCGGCTCAGCAAGTTAGTCTCTAGCGGGCTTTTTGAACAAAAAGTGGCCTGAACCCTGCAACCGTTCGAGGGTTACTTCCTCAGAGGATCGAGGCCATGTCCATCACCGCTCTGCTCCCTCTCGCCTCACTGGCGCTCAAGCTCGGTGGCGCCTTGCTGTCGAGCCACACCGAGTCCCCCAAGGCCGCCCCGCGCGCCGAAAGCAATGAGCGCGCCCTGGCGCCCACCCTGCAAGGGTTGTTTCGCCGGCTCGGCGCCAGCAACCCCAACGACGAGGGGCAACAGGGCGCCATCGAGCAGTTCATGACCCAACTGATGGCGGGGCTTAAAAACCTGGCCCCGGAGCAATCGCTGCAAGGGGCGGTCAGCACCCTGCAACAGCAGCTGGCCAGCGGCAGCGCAGGCGCCGAAGGCGAGGCGTTGCAGCAGGCCTACTCCAGCCTCAAGAGCCAGCTCAACCTGAGCCCGGCCGATCTCGGCGCCTTTCTCGATGCCTTTGCCACCACCCTGCCGCGCGGTCGTGGCGAGGGGATCGGCGGCCTGCTCGCCACCCGGGCCTGAATAAAAAAAGGCGGCAACCCGAGAGTTGCCGCCACCACGTCGCTAAAACAGAGTAGGGATCAGCCGCGTCCGGCCAACAGGGCCTCGGCCGCCGCCAGGGCCGCCGCGATCTGCTGCGGTGCCACGCCCCCCTTGGCAACCCGCTTGGCCAGGGTCGCCTCCAGCTCCAGGTTCGGATAGACATCCGCCGCGATGAGCGGGCTAAAGCGGGCGAACTCGTCCAGGCTCAGCCCCTCCAGCGGTTTTTGCACCCCGATGGCGTAGACCACGGCCTCACCGACGATGTGGTGCGCCTCGCGAAACGGTATGCCCTTGGCCACCAGGTAGTCGGCCAGCTCGGTCGCGTTGGCGTAGCCACCCTGGGCAGCCGCCTTGGTACGCTCGCCGTTGACCTTGAGATCGACCAGCACCAGCGCCGCCATGTCCAGGCAGTCATGCCAGGTATCGAGGGCGTCGAACAACCCCTCTTTATCCTCTTGCATGTCCTTGTTGTAGGCCAGCGGCAGCGCCTTGAGGGTCATCAGCATGGCCATCTGGGCACCGACCACCCGGCCGGCCTTGCCACGGATCAGCTCCAGCGCATCCGGGTTCTTCTTCTGCGGCATCAGGGAGGAGCCCGAGGTGACCGCATCGGAGAGTTCGAGGAACCCCGCCTCACCGGTGTTGTAGAAGATGAGATCTTCGGCCAGACGCGACAGGTGGGCCATGGAGAGCGAGGCCACGTGCATCAGCTCGACCACGTGATCCCGATCCGAGACCGAGTCCAGGCTGTTGCGGGTCGCCCCGGCAAAGCCGAGATCGCGGGCCAGCGCCTCCCGATCGATGGCATACGCAGTGCCCGCCAGGGCACCACAGCCGAGCGGGCTGGTATCGAGACGCTTGAGGGCGTCCTGCAACCGGCTATAGTCCCGCTCCAGCATCTCCACATAGGCCAGTGCCCAGTGGCTGAAGGTGACCGGCTGGGCCCGCTGCAAGTGGGTGTAGCCGGGCAGCACGGTGTGCTGATGCGCCCGGGCACAACCGACCAGCCCCTGTTGCAGGGCGGTAATGGAGGCGAGCAGCAGCTCCCCTTGCGCCTTGCACCAGAGCTTCAGATCGGTGGCGACCTGATCGTTACGGGAACGCCCGGTGTGCAGCTTCTTACCGAGATCGCCGACCGCCGCGATGAGCTTGCCCTCGACCCAGGAGTGGATGTCTTCGGCATCCGAGCTCAGGATCTGCTGCGGGTCCTGCTGCACCGAGGCCAGCAGAGTTTCCATCGCCTGTTGCAGGCTGGCCTGCTCGGCGGCGGTCAGCACCCCTACCTTGACCAGGGCGCGGGCCCAGGCCATGGAGCCCTGGATGTCCTGCTCCGCCAGGCGGTAATCGAAGCGCAGTGAATCGTTGAACTGCTTGAATCTTGCGTCCGCGCCCTGACTAAAGCGCCCACCCCAAAGTGCCATCTCGTTACTCCTTACGTCGATCCTGTCTCTGTCTATTTACGGGGTGGCCCGCATCGTGGCCACCCCGTCACACCTTAACCGTGAGTGTGATCACCACCGATAGCCTGGTTCTGCTCCTTCATGGCGCGGATCCGGCTGGCCAGGGTGTAGAGACGGATGAAGCCGTCAGCATGGCTCTGGTCGTACACTTCGTCGGCCCCAAAGGTCGCGAAGTCTTCGGAGTAGAGGCTGTTGGGCGACTTCTTCTGGGTCGCGGTGACCTGACCCTTGTACATCTTCAGCACCACTTCACCGTCGAGATCCTCGGCGATGGCGTTGGCGGAGGCGAGGATCGCCTTGCACAGCGGGGTGAACCAGCGGCCGTCATACACCAGGTGGGAGAACTCGGCGCCGAGCTTCTCGCGCCAGGCGCGGGTCGGTCTGTCCAGCACCAGCTCTTCCACAGCGCGCAGGGCCGCCACCATGACGGTACCGCCCGGGGTCTCGTAGCAACCGCGGGACTTCATGCCCACCATGCGGTTCTCGGTGATGTCGACCCGGCCGACGCCGTGCTTGCCGGCACGCTCGTTCAGGGTGGTCAGGATCTGGTGCGGGGTCAGCTTCTGGTCATCCACGGCCACCACTTCGCCCTTGGCGACGGTCAGCTTGACGTACTCGGGCTGATCCGGGGCCTGCTCGGCAGAGACGGTCCACTGCCACACGGCTTCAGACGGCTCGTTCCAGGTGCTCTCCAGCTCGCCACCCTCGGTGGAGATGTGCCAGGCGTTGGCATCGCGGCTGTAGATCTTCTTCAGGGTCGCCTTGCAGGGGATGTTGCGCGCTTCCAGATAGGCCAGCAGATCCTCACGGGAGCGCATGTCCCACAACCGCCACGGGGCGATCACCTTGAGCTGCGGAGCCAGGGCGGCCACGGCGCCTTCGAAACGCACCTGATCGTTGCCCTTGCCGGTACAGCCGTGGGAGATAGCATCCGCCCCTTCGGCCAGGGCCGCTTCCACCATCGCCTTGGCGATCACGGGGCGAGCCATGGAGGTGCCCAGCAGGTAGGTGCCTTCATAGATGGCGCCGGTCTTCAGGGTCGGGTAGACGTACTCTTTGACGAACTCTTCGCGCAGATCCTTGATGATGCACTTGACCGCGCCGGAGGCGAGGGCCTTCTGCTCGATCCCTTCCAGGTCGTCACGCTCCTGGCCCACGTCGGCAACGAAGGCGATGATTTCGGCATCATAGTGCTCTTTGAGCCAGGGGATGATGGCCGAGGTGTCCAGTCCGCCGGAATAGGCCAATACAATCTTGTTGATTCCACTCATGATCTTTCTCTCCGTGACAATTTAAATCAGTGTTGGCCGCCCAGCAGGGTCAGCAGAATAGCGTTCTGGATGTGCATGCGGTTCTCCGCCTCGTCGAGGATCAGAGAGGCGGGGCCGTCCATCACTTCCGAGGTGATCTCGAGATCGCGATGGGCCGGCTGGCAGTGCAGCACGTGGCGGATGCCGGTACGATCCAGCAGCGCCTGATTAATCTGGTAGGGCATGAAGAGCTCCATGACCTGCTCCATCGGGGTGGTATCCCCCATCGATACCCAGGTATCGGTGTAGGCCACATCGAAGCCTTCGATCGCCGCGATGTCATCGCTCACCGCCAGGGTGGCGCCGCTCTGGGCGGCCAGGGCCTGGGCCTGCTGGAAGATCTGCACATCCGGGCCATGCCCCTTGGGGCAGACCAAGGTGACATCGGTGCCGAGGATGGCGCCGGTCAGCAGCAGGGAGTGGCTGACGTTGTTGCCATCCCCCAGATAAGCCAACTTCACCTTGCTCAGGTCTGAATAGTTTTCCGAGATGGTCATAAAGTCGGCGAAGGCCTGGCACGGGTGATAGAGGTTGCACAGGCTGTTCACCACCGGCACGCTGCCGTGCTCGGCCATCTCGACCAGAGTCTGGTGATCAAACACCCGGGCCACAATGCCGTCACACCAGCGCGACAGGTTACCGGCGAAATCCTTCACCGACTCGCGCTTGCCGAGGGCCCCGTTCTGCTGATCCATATAGACACTGTGGCCGCCCAACTTGGCGATGCCGATGTCAAAGGTGACCCGGGTGCGCAGGGAGGGCTTCTCAAACAGGGTCACCAGGCTCTTGCCCGCCAGGGACTGGCTGTACTTTTTCGGATCTGCCTTGATGGCCTTGCCGAGCTTGATGAGGGCCAGGAGCTGGGCCTGGTCGAATTCGGTACCGGTCAGAAGATGCTGCATGGGAGTGCTCCTTTTACAGGGTAACCTTGGTGCCGACGGCGCCGCCCGCCAGCAGTTTGAGCAGCTGCTCCGGGTAGCGCCAGCTGGCGACACAGACCGGCTTGCCGAGGGTTTCGGCCGCGTGCAGCGCCGCCTTTACCTTGACCGCCATGCCATCGGCGATAACCCCTTTCTCCATCAGATCCAGCGCGGTGGCCTTGTCGAGGGCAGGCACCAGCTTGCCCTTGCCATCGAGAATGCCGCTCACGTCGGAGAGCATCACCAGATCGGCACCGAGCGCCTCGGCAATCGCCGTGGCGGCCTGATCGGCGTTGACGTTCATCAGCTGACCTTCGGCGGTGATGCCGATGGAGCTCACCACCGGCAGGAAACCCTGGCCGAGGATGCCTTGCAGCAGGGCCGGGTTACCCGGTTGGCAGTCGCCCACGGCGCCCAGATCCGGATCGAGCTGGGTCACCTGGCACAGACCACCGTCGGCCAGGCAGAGCCCCACCGCCGGAATCCCGGTGGCGATGGCCTTGCCCATCATCTGCTTGTTGGCCGTGCCAGCCAGCGCGCCGGCGATGTAGGGGATCTGCTCAAACGGGGTGACCCGCAGGCCGTTTTTCTTGGTCGAGGTGAGCCCCAACCCCTTGAGCAGGTCATCGACCAGACAGCCGCCACCGTGCACCAGCACCAGAGGGCGGTGCTGCTCATCGAGGAAGTCCTTGAGGGTCGCGAACAGGGCGCTCAGCGCCTCGTCACTCTCCAGCAGGGCGCCGCCCAGCTTGATAACCAGAGTCTGCTTTTCCATGTGATTCTTCCTTAGAGCAGGCCGCAACCCGCCTCGAAACCGAACTTGATGTTGATACATTGAATCGCGTGAGAGGCGGCCCCCTTGAGCAGGTTGTCGATGGCGCTGAACACCACCAAGGTATTGCCCTGCTGCTGCCAGGCCACATCACAGTAAGGCGTCCCCGCCACACCGCGGATCGAGGGCATCCCCTTGGCCAGACGCACCAACGGCTTGCCGGCATAGGCCTCGTGATAGGCGGCATCGACCTGCTCCGGCGTTACCCCCTCGGCCAGCCGCACATAGATGGTGGCCAGGATGCCGCGCACAAAGTTGCCAAGGTGCGGCTGGAACAGAACCGGGCAGCCGAGGTGATGACCGATCTCGGGCTGGTGCCGATGGGTAAAGGTGCCGTAGGGGCTGAGGCTCACCTCGCAGAAGCTGGTGTTGATGGCTGCCTTGCGTCCGGCGCCGGAGACCCCGGAGACGGCGCTGATGATGGGCTGGCTGCCGGCGGCAATCAGTCCCTTGGCCATCAGCGGCTTGAGGGCGGTGAGCGAGGCGGTCGGATAGCAACCGGCCACAGCAATGAGCTGAGCGGCCGGGATCTTCTCGGCATTCCACTCGGCCAGGCCATAGACCGCCTGATCCAGCCACTCGGGAGCCTCATGGGAGAAGCCGTAGTACTGCTCGTAGAACCCCTCTTGCTGCACCCGGAAGGCGCCGGAGAGATCGAACACGGTCACCCCTTGCGCCAGCAGGCCGGGGGCCAGAGCGGCGCTCACCTCATGGGCGGTGGCCAGCAGCACGATCTCGGCCTGCGCCGGGATAGCGGCCAGCGCGGCCTCATCGAGCGGCTGCAACGGCAGATCTACCTTGCCAAGCAGTTGAGGATAAAGAGCCGAGAGGCTCTTGTTGGCATCCTGGCTGCCAGCAGAGACATAGAGTCCGGTCAGTTGCAGTTGAGGATGGTTCTGTACCAGAGCGGCCAGCTCGGCTCCTGCGTAGCCACTGGCACCGACGATAACGGTATTGAGCATGGATCCTGATCCGTTTTATAGCGTGAAACTTGGCAGCTGGGTGCTGCATAAGGATGTCGGGACGAGGAAGCGCCCCAAAATAGGAGGGCGATTCAGGCGTTGGTGCGTCGTCGGTTGATAAACAGGTGACAGAACATGGTGTTTCCCTTACAACTAGTGCCTTAATCGCTGGAGATGAATGGAATATAAATTCACTCGCAGTGCATGAACATGTTCTACCAAAATCCCGGAGGGGGCGCAAGGAGGTTTTATGGCCAGCACGGATTTTTTTTCACTCTACAAGAATATTATTGCGATTCCCTCCATCAGCAGTACCGACCCCAAATGGGATCAGAGCAACGAGGCGGTGATCCGCCTGCTGGCGGACTGGTTCAGCGGGCTCGGCTTTCGCGTCGAGGTCACCGCCCTGCCGGATCTGCCCGGCAAGTTCAACTTGGTCGCCACCCTGGGTGAGGGAGAAGGCGGGCTGCTGCTGGCCGGCCACACCGATACGGTACCGTTCGACGAGGGGGCATGGAGCAAGGACCCGTTCAAGGTCACCGAAGAGGGCAACCGCCTCTATGGCCTCGGCACCATCGACATGAAGGGGTTCTTTGCCTTTATCGTCGAGGCGCTCAAGGAGATCGACCCCACGCAGCTCAAAAAACCGCTGCGCATCCTGGCCACCGCCGACGAAGAGACCACCATGGCCGGTGCCCGCGCCATCGCGGCGGCGGCCGAGCTCAAACCCGACTATGCAGTGATCGGCGAGCCGACCGGGCTGGTGCCCGTGCTGGCCCACAAGGGGCACATGTCCGAGGCCATTCGCATCACAGGTAAGAGCGGCCACAGCTCGGATCCGGCCAACGGCGTCAACGCGCTGGAGCTGATGCACCAGGCCATGGGCCAGATCCTCGGTCTGCAACGCCGCCTCAAGGAGCAGTACGCCGATCCGCGCTTCGCCGTGCCGCAGCCAACCCTCAACCTCGGCTACATTCAGGGGGGCGACAGCCCGAACCGCATCTGCGGCTGCTGCGAGCTGCACATCGATATGCGCCCCACCCCGCAGGTGGGCCCGGAGGAGCTGATGGGCATGCTCAAAGAGGCGCTCTCCCCCATCGAGATCCACCAGCCCGGTTGCCTGCACCTGCAACACCTGCACGAGCCGATCCCGCCCTACGCCTGCCCAGACGATGCCGTCCTGGTACGCGAGGCGGAGCGGGCCAGCGGCCGGCGCGCCGAAAGCGTCAACTATTGCACCGAAGCCCCCTTTATTCAGCAGCTCGGTTGCGAGACCATAGTGCTCGGCCCCGGCCATATCGCTCAGGCACACCAGCCGGATGAATACCTGGATCTCTCCTTCGTGGAGCCGACTAAGCAGGTGCTACGCCACCTGATCCAGCGTTTTTGTATGTAAAAAACCTACAAAACAGAACACGAACTTAATCGGAACTTAAATACATCTTCACTATCGAGGCGTTATTTGACCTTGCGCAGGAGACGCGAGTAGATTGTGCCCATAAGATGACGGAACGAATGTTGTGTGATTACAACATTGTCGATGAGCGGACTCCGCCCGGAAGCGACGGAGCCATCAGCAATAAGGATGTGGAATGAACGAGAAATACGCTGCGCTACGCGCCAACGTGAACCTGCTAGGCCAACTGCTCGGCAAGTCTATCAAGGATCACAAGGGCCAGGTCTTCCTCGACAAGATCGAGACGATTCGCCGCCTGGCCAAATCCTCCCGCCAAGGTAACGAGAACGATCGCCAGACCCTGATCGATACCTTGCAGACCCTGAGTGACGAAGAGCTGCTGCCGGTGGCCCGCGCCTTCAGCCAGTTCCTCAATCTGGCTAACGTGGCGGAGCAGTTCCACACCATCTCGCGTAACTTCGCCGATCAGACCGGCGCGTCCGACCCGCTCGAGCAACTGTTTACCAAGCTCAAGGCCTCCGATCTCTCCCAAGAGGCGATCGTCAACGCCGTGCGCGAGCTCGACATCGATCTGGTGCTGACCGCTCACCCCACCGAGGTGACCCGTCGCACCCTGATCCACAAGCACGTCCAGCTCAACGACTGCCTCGAGGCACTGGAACTCTCCGATCTGCTGCCCAAAGAGCGTGACCGCATCATCGATCGCATCGAGCAGCTCATCAATCAGGCCTGGCACACCAACGAGATCCGCGAACAGCGCCCGACGCCGGTCGACGAGGCCAAGTGGGGCTTCGCCGTCATCGAGAACAGCCTGTGGCCGGCCATCCCCGAATTCATGCGCCACCTCGACGAGCAGCTGCAACAGCACCTCGGTGTGCGCCTGCCGCTCGATGCCGCGCCGGTCAAGTTCACCTCCTGGATGGGCGGTGACCGTGACGGCAACCCCTTCGTCACCGCCAAGGTGACCGCCAAGGTGCTCGAGCTGGGCCGCTGGATGGCCATCAACCTGTTCTATCAGGAGATCAAGGAGCTCACCTCCGAGCTCTCGATGGGCGACTGCACCGACGAACTGCGCGCCGTGGTCGGCGACAATCCCGAACCCTACCGCGCCCTGGTACGCGAGCTGCGCGAGCAGCTGCGCGAGACCAAGGAGCACCTCACCGCCAAGGTGCAGGGTCATCAGACCGAGAGCCGCGATCTGGTGCGCTCCACCGCCCAGCTGCGCGAGCCGCTTGAGCTTTGCTACCACTCCCTGCACGCCTGCGGCATGGGTAACATCGCCGACGGCATGCTGCTCGACGTGCTGCGCAAGGTGGCCTGCTTCGGTGTACATCTGGTCAAGCTCGACATCCGCCAAGATGGTGAGCGCCACGCCCTGGCCCTCTCCGAGCTGACCCGCCACCTCGGCCTCGGCGACTACATGGAGTGGAGCGAAGAGGACAAGCAGACCTTCCTGCTGACCGAGCTCAACTCGCGTCGCCCGCTGATCCCGACCGACTGGGAGCCGAGCGAAGAGACCCGCGAAGTGCTCGACACCTGCAAGGTGATCGCCGAGAGCGACCCGGACGCCTTTGGCATCTACATCATCTCGATGGCCGGCGCCTCCTCCGACGTGCTCTCCGTGCAACTGCTGCTCAAGGCCGCCGGGTGCAAGTTCCGCATGCCGGTCGCCCCCCTGTTCGAGACCCAGGAAGACCTGATGGCGGGCACCGCCGTCATGGAGCGCCTGCTCTCCATCGACTGGTACCGCGGTTACATCCAGGGCCGCCAGTACATCATGATCGGCTACTCCGACTCGGCCAAGGACGCGGGCATGATGGCCGCCGGCTGGGCCCAGTACGCCGCCATGGAGTCCCTGGTCGCCCTGGCCGAGGCCAACAACCTGCGCCTGACCCTGTTCCACGGCCGTGGCGGCACGGTCGGTCGCGGCGGTGCGCCGGCCCACCAAGCCCTGCTCTCCCAGCCCCCCGGCTCCCTGCGCGGTGGCCTGCGAGTGACCGAGCAAGGGGAGATGATCCGCTTCAAGTTCGGCCTGCCCAAGGTGGCCATCAACAGCCTCAGCCTCTACACCAGCGCCGTGCTGGAGGGCAACCTGCTGCCCCCGCCGAAGCCCAAGGAGTGCTGGCGCGAGGTGATGGAGCTGCTGGCCGATGTCTCCTGCGAGCACTATCGCAGCGTGGTGCGCGGCCATCAGGACTTCGTCCCCTACTTCCGTGCTGCCACCCCCGAGATGGAACTGGGCAAGCTGCCGCTCGGCTCCCGTCCCTCCAAGCGCAAGCCCAACGGCGGCGTCGAGAGTCTGCGCGCCATCCCCTGGATCTTCGCCTGGACCCAGAACCGCCTGATGCTGCCGGCCTGGCTCGGCGCCCAGAAGGGGCTGGAGAAGGCGATCGCGGAAGGCAAGCTCGAGGTACTGAGCGAGATGAGCCGTCAGTGGCCCTTCTTCCGCACCCGCCTCGAGATGCTGGAGATGGTGTTCCTCAAGGCCGACGCCTGGCTGGCCGAGTACTACGATACCCGTCTGGTACCCAAGGAGCTGTGGCCCCTCGGCCAACAGCTGCGCGCCGAACTGGCCGAGTCGATCGAGCTGGTGCTGAAGCTGCGTCCGCAGGGCGGCCTGCTCGATGACCAACCCTGGATCCAGGAGTCCATCAAGCTGCGCAACCCCTACACCGACCCGCTCAACGTGCTGCAAGCCGAGCTGCTCGGCCGCTCGCGCCGTGACCCTGAGTCACTGCACCCCGAGCTGGATCAGGCGCTGATGGTCACCATCGCCGGCATCGCCGCCGGGATGCGCAACACCGGCTGATAGGGATCTCCTGCCTCGAATAGACCAAGGGCGCCAATCTGGCGCCCTTTTTGTTCTCCTTCGCGCCCCGACCTTGCCTCTCCCGCCGGGCAGGCGCAGACTATTTGGCCTTGTCTTGCCCCAAGGAGACCCGTCATGACACCCGCCATCAAGCTGCTCGAGAAGCTCAAAATCCCCTTTACCCTGCACCCCTATGAGTGCGAGGCCCACGATGACTTCGGCAAGCACGCGGCGAGCCAGCTGGGCTTGCCCGAGGCGCAGGTGTTCAAGACCCTGATCGCCCATCACGACAAGCAGGCGGTGGTGGCCATCGTCCCCTCCTCCGGCATGTGCAGCCTCAAGCAGCTGGCCAAGGCCACCGGCCTCAAGAAGGTGGAGATGCTCGCCCCCGCCGAGGCGGAGAAGCTGACCGGCTACAAGGTGGGGGGCATCAGCCCGCTGGCCCAGAAGAAACGGCTGCCGACCGTACTCGACGCCTCGGCGCTGCAATTTGACCGGGTACTGGTGAGCGGCGGCAAGCGTGGCCTCTCGGTCGGGGTATCGCCGCGCGACATGCAGGAGAAGATGGGCTGGCTGATCGCCCCCATCGGCGAATAAGCAGCAGGGCGGGGCCGCCCTGCTCGTTTCAGTGGCCGCGCGCGGCGGCGGTGAGAGCCGAGAGGGAGAGCCGCTGGCGCCCCGCGCCGTCGAAGTTGGCCTCATCGAGCCAGCGCTCGAAGCAGGCCCGTAGGGCCGGCCACTCCCCGTCGATCACCGAGAACCAGGCGGTGTCGCGCGAGCGCCCCTTGTCGACCCGCGCCTGACGAAAGACGCCCTCGAAGGTGAATCCCAGACGCAGCGCCGCCTGCCGCGAAGGCAGGTTAAGGGCGTTGCACTTCCACTCGTAGCGGCGATAGCCGAGGCCAAAGGCGCGCGCCATCATCAGCGCCATGGTGGCCGTCGCGAGCCGGGTGCGGCGCAGGGCGGGAGCAAAGTGCAGCCAGCCCACCTCTATGCTGCCGGCCTGAGGGTCGATGCGCAGGAAGCTCGCCAGCCCGAGGGCGCGGCCGCTGGCCGCCTCCACGATGGCGTAGAACTGGGGATCGCGCGCCGCCGCCATGCTCTCCAGCCAGGCCCGCCACTCGCCGCGCCCCGCAAACGGGCCGCTGTTGAGGTAGGTCCAGAGCCGGCCATCATCCTCACCGAACGCCTGCCACAGGCCCGCCTCGTGGCGCGCCGGGCTGAGCGGTTCAACCCGGCAGCCCCACCCCGCGAGCACCATTGGCTCGGGGAAGGGCGCCCCTTGCCAGTCGCTCACCGGCGGGCCGACCGGCTGGCCAAAACGGTTGATCTCAGCAGCCACACTCCACCTCCGCCACCAGCACGCCGGGCGCCGTGCCAAGCGCCAGCGGATAGCCATCCTGCTGCCACCAGTGCAGGCCGCCGATCAGCTCCTTGACCCGAAAACCGAGGCGCGCCAGCTGGTAGGCTCCCCGGGTCGAGCCGTTGCAGCCGATGCCGTCGCAATAGCAGACATAGACCGCCTCGGGGTCAAGATCGCGCACCCGCTCGGCGCTCATCTCCCGCTGCGGCAGTGACACGGCGCCAGGGATGTGGCCGGCGGCATAACGCTCGGCGGAGCGGGTGTCGATAACCACGATCCCCGCCACCCCTGCGACCAGATCGGCGGCGAGATCGGCCGGATCGGTGCGGCAGGCCAGTTGGGCTTCAAAGAAGGTGGCGGCGAGGTCGGGTGACACCAGGCCGGTAGCGAGAACAGCACTCATGTTGTGACTCCTTGTCTGGGGAATGGCTTCACTCTACCGGGATAATGGTCTACAAATGTGAACCAATTTCGCTCTAGAGAATGGACCAATGAGCGCCCTGCCAACCCTATTTGCCGATCACGACCCCACCCTGCCGCTGCAAGAGCGGCTGGTGCGCACGCTACGCAGTGCCATCCTCGGCGGTCATCTGTCACAAGGGAGCCGCCTGCCAGCCAGCCGCACCCTGGCGCGCGATCTCTCCCTCTCACGCGGCACGGTCGAGCAGGCCTATGGGCGGCTGGAGGCCGAAGGCTATCTGGTGCGCCGGGTGGGCAGGGGCAGCTTTGTGGCCATTGCCGCCGTCACTCCGCCGCCACCTCCGGTGGCCGGGCACGCCCCTCTTTCGCGGCGCGGCGAACGCAGTCTGCTCGAGGGGGCCTGTCAGGAGGAGACCGGCCCGGCATCGAGCTTTGCCAGTGGTCAGGCCGATCCAGTCGCCTTCCCGCGCGAGCTGTGGGGCCGGCTGCTTCAGCAGCAGTGGCGCCAGCACGGCGAGGCGCTGATGCGCTACGGCGATCCGGCCGGCCTGCCGGCGCTGCGCCAGGCCATCGCCGCCTATCTGGTCCAGTCGCGCGGGCTGGTATGCCGTGCCGAGCAGGTGCTGATCCTCACCAGCTCCCAGCAGGGCATCCAGCTCGCCGCCCAGCTCCTGCTCGATCCGGGCGATACCGTCTGGCTCGAGGAGCCGGGCTATCTCGGTGCCCGTCACGCCATGCAAAGCGCCGGAGCCCGCCTCCATCCCGTGCCGGTGGACGAGCAGGGGCTCATGCCCGCCGGCGATCACCCGCCGCCCCGCCTCATCTATACCACCCCCTCCCATCAGTATCCGCTCGGCATGGCGATGAGCCTGCCCCGGCGTATGGCGCTGCTGGCCGAGGCCGAACGACACGGCGCCTGGGTGCTGGAGGATGACTACGACGGGGAGTTTCAATACGACCAGCGACCACTGCCCTCGTTGCAGGGGCTGGATCGCGGTGGCCGGGTCATCTATGTGGGCACCTTCAGCAAGGTGCTTTTCGGCTCGCTGCGCCTGGCCTATCTGGTACTGCCGCCCGCCCTGCTGGCTCCCTTTGCCCATACCCGCGCCACCAGCGACGGCCACAGTAACCAACTGATGCAGGCGGTGACCGCCGAATTCCTGCAAGGGGGCCACTTCGCCACCCATCTGCGCCAGATGCGGCTGCTCTATCGCGCCAGGCGCGATCAGCTGCGAGCCCAGCTGGCCGAACACTGTCCCCAGCTCACCCCGATCCACTGCGGAGCCGGGTTGCAGTGCACCGCCCTGTTGCCGGCGGGGGGCGAGGCGCGCTGGACAAGCGCCGCCAATCGGCTCGGGTTGGGGCTGCGTCCATTGAGCCAGTTCTACTTGGGCCAGCCGGATCGGGAGGGGTGGCTGCTCGGCTATGCCGGGCTCGACAACGGCACCCAGCAGCGGCTCTGCCGCACCCTAGGCCGGCTGCTGCGCGAGACCTGATTTCATGCCTTATTGGCATGAAATCCATGATTGGAATTCATTTTCCGACGGTTAAGCGACTTCTTATACTGTGAGCCAGTTCACGATTTCGAGGCTCACCCCATGCTTTCCCGCCTGCGCCCCCTGCTGCTCATCCCCCTTCAGGTCAGCCTGTTGGCGGCCATCTGGTGGGTCGCCGATCTGGCCGTGCGCACCCTGCATCTGCCGCTGCCGGCCAACCTGACCGGCATGTTGCTGTTGCTCGCCCTCATCCTGCTCAAGGTGGTGCGCCCGCACTGGCTCAAGGCCGGGGCCAACTGGCTGCTGGCCGAGATGCTGCTGTTCTTCGTACCGGCCGTGGTGGCGGTGATCAATTATCAGGAGCTGCTGCTCACCGAGGGGTGGCGCATCGGGGTGGTGCTGGTGCTGAGCACTGTGCTGGTGCTCGGCACCACGGCACTGGTGGTCGATCGCCTCTACCGCCTCGAGCTGTATCTCGCCCGCCGGAGCCGCCGCCATGTCTGATACCCTGCTCGGCGTGCTCTGTTTCGCCCTGACCCTGCTGTTTTACTACGCCAGCAAGTGGCTCTACCGGCGCAAGCGCATCCTGCCGCTGATGCCGCTGCTGCTGGCCCCCACCCTGCTGATCGCCGTGGTGCTGCTGTTTCACATCCCCTACGCCGACTACATGGCCGAGTCCCACTGGTTGCTGTGGCTGCTCGGCCCGGCCACGGTCGCCTTTGCCATCCCCATCTATGAGCAGCGCCAGCTGATCCGCCGCCACTGGCTCTCGCTTGGGGTCGGCGTGCTGGCCTCGGTGCTGGTCGCCGTGGCCAGCAGCGTACTGCTGGCGCGCTGGTTTGCCCTGCCCGAGCTGCTGCAACGCAGCCTCGCCATGCGCTCCATCACCACCCCCTTCGCCGTCGAGGCGACCCGCTCGGTCGGCGGCAACGCCGATCTCACCGCCCTGTTCGTGGTGCTGACCGGGGTGATCGGCATGGCGGTCGGCGAGACGGTTCTCACCCTGCTGGCGATCCGCAGCCGGCTCGGCAAGGGGGCGGGGTTCGGCGCCTCGGCCCACGGCGCCGGCACCGCCAAGGCCTATCAGCTCGGCAATTCGGAGGGGGTGGTCTCGAGCATGGCGATGATGATCGCCGGCATGGTGACCGTGCTGCTGGCGCCGCTGCTCGGCCAGCTCCTCTGGTAGGGCTGCTGTCATGGGGTGGGCCACTATACTCGGAGGCACGCTTCCCTCTTGAGGGTCTGCCCCATGCGCCACTCCCCGCTTCTGCTTCTGCTGCTCTCCTGGCCACTGCTGGCCACCACCCGTTTTACCCTGCTCAGCCCGGAAAATCCGTATGATGACCGCCTGCACTACTACCGGGCGGCGCTGCAACTGGCATTGGAGAAGACCCGCGCCGACTACGGTGACTATGAACTGCGCACCGCACCGCCGATGAACAAGGTGCGGATGCGTCTCGAGGTGCAGAAGTCCTCTGCCGATCATCTGGTGACCATCGACAGCTGGCCCCCTCACAAGGGCATGGAACAGGTGGGATTCGCCGCCTTCCCATTTGATCTCGGCATCCTCAGCTACCGGGTCTGCTTCGTCGCACCTGGACGCCAACACGCACTCGATCGGGTCGAGACGCTGGCGCAGCTACAACCCTTCAGCCACGTGCAGGGGCGCGGTTGGCAGGATGTCGACATACTGCGCCACGCCGGTCTGACCGTGTATGAGGTGGAAAACTACGAGGCGATGTTCCGTATGGTGGCCCGTGGCCGGGTCGACCTCTTCTGTCGCGGTATCAACGAGATAGCACCGGAGTGGCAGTCGCATCAGCCACGGGTGCCCGGTCTGACCATCGAGCGGCATCTGGCGCTCTACTATCCGCAGATCCACCTGCTCTACAGCCATGTCAGCCACAAAGAAGAGCTGGCCCGCATCGAGCTCGGGCTGCGCCGGGCCTGGCAGGATGGGTCGCTACCGCAGTTGTGGCGCCAGCACTTCCAAGCCTCCATCGACACGGCCGGCCTCTGCCAGCGCCGCCTCATCCGCCTCGACAACCCCTTCCTGCCCGATGGCGGGCGCCCCTTTCTGCCCTACCTCTACGATCCCGCCCGCGACGCCTTCGGCCTTCAGCCCTGAGGGCAGATCTCGAGCCAGGCCTGGGCGGTGCGCGACAGGTAGCGCCCGGTCGGCCAGATCACCCCGAGCCGCCAGGAGAGCGCCGGCGCCAACGGGCGGATCAGCAGGCCATCGCGGGTCAGACGCCGGCACAGCGGCTCGGGCAGGAAGGCTACCCCCATGCCGCTGTGCACCATGGCCACCAGAAAGTCCCACTGGCTGCTGCGCGCCGCCACCTGGGGGGTGAAACCCGCCTCGGCGCACAGCTGCTCGAGCCGCTCGCTCAAGGTGAAAGCTTGGGTGTAGAGCAAGAGCGGCTGCTCGCGCAGCGCCGTGATGGGCAGCGGTTCACTGCCCTGCCACTCGGGTCGCTCCGGCAGCACCACCTGCATCGGGTAGGCGGCCAGCTCGAGGGCGCCGAGCCCCTCCTCGTGGCGGGTCGGCAACATGGTGATGGCCAGATCCACCTCCCCCTCCAGCACCGCCTGCTCGATGCGCCGCCCGCCGTACTCGACGATGGAGAGCTCGACCCCTGGCCAGCGCGCCCGGTAGCTGCGGATGAGATCGGCCACCACGTGGCCGACCATGGGTGGAATCCCGAGCACCAGCTTGCCGCGTTGCAGGCTCTGCAAGTCGGCCAGTTCGGCCTCGAGCTGGTGCAGTTCGGCGAGGATCGACTGGGCGCGCTGATAGAGCACCTGGCCATAGTCGGTCAGGGTGAAGCGGCGCCCCTCGCGGTTAAGCAGCGGCTGGCCCAGCTCCTCTTCCAGGCTGCGCACCATCTTGCTGATGGTGGGCTGGGTGACGAAGAGTTGCTCCGAGGCGCGGGTGAAGCTCTGCTGGCGCACCAGCTCGACGAAGTAGCGCAGGGCGCGAATATCCATGACACCTCCGTTGCATGCCATATCAGCATGAATGGAAGGATTCTAATGCATCAGGGTAAGGAAATCGGCCAAAAACCAGGGGCGCCCATCGGCGCCCCTTTCAATTGACCGCGTCGCCCTCACAGGGCGGCGCAGATCTGCCACAGGTCGTACTGGATGGCGGCCGCCGTCACTTCGCGCCCCGCCCCCGGCCCCTGGATCACCAGCGGGTTGGTGCGGTAGCTGTCGCTCTCGATGGCGAAGATGTTGTCGCACGGCAGCAGGTTGGCGAACGGGTGGTGCGGCTCGAGGCTCTCGAGGCCAACCCGCGCCTTGCCGTCGTGCTCGAAACGCGCCACGTAGCGCAGCACCTTGCCAAGACGCTTCGCGCTCTCAAAGGCGGTCTGGATCGGGCCATCCAGTTCGCGCAGCCGATCCATGAACTGGTCGCTCTCCACCTTGCGCAAGGGCACCGGCACCAGGTTCTCCAGCTCGATGTCGTTCGAGTCGAGCTCATAACCCGCCTCGCGCGCCAGAATGAGCAGCTTGCGGCGCACATCCTGCCCCGACAGATCCTCGCGCGGATCGGGCTCGGTCAGGCCATGTTGCCACGCCTCTTCCACCAGATCGGAGAAGGGGCGGCTGCCGTCGTACTGCTGGAACAACCAGGAGAGGGTGCCGGAGAAGATACCGGAGACCCCGTGGATGCGATCGCCGCTCTGGCGCAGCATCTGGATGCTGGACTGGATCGGCAGGCCGGCCCCCACGGTGGCGTTGTAGCGCCACTGCACCTGATGGTCGCGGCAAGTCTGCTTGACCCGCTGGTAGAACTCGCTGTCGGCGGCACCGGCAAACTTGTTGGCGGCGATGATATGGATGCCGAGCTGGGCCAGTTCGGGGTAGTAGCGGCTCACCGTCTCGCTGGCGGTGAGATCCAGCGCAATCAGGGCATCGAAGCTGTGCTGCTCGAGCTGGCCGAGCAGCTCG
The DNA here is from genome assembly GCF_000820125.1 of Aeromonas simiae. GTDB lineage: Bacteria > Pseudomonadota > Gammaproteobacteria > Enterobacterales > Aeromonadaceae > Aeromonas > Aeromonas simiae. The sequence continues at coordinate 45,113 of NZ_CDBY01000041.1, forward strand.
GGCCAGATCAGCGGCTCGGGGCGGATCTCCTGCACCTTGCGCGGGTCGAGCCCCTCCTCGTCCAGACGCCCCCCTTCCGAGCTGTAGACCCCGTACAGGGTCAGGGCCAGATTGAGTTCGCGCTCGAGGCGCGCCTGCTCGCGGGCATACAGGCCGAGCCACTGACTGCCGATGTTGCCCTTGCCAAACACCACCAGTCCGACCCGGGTCGGGCGGCTGAACAGGGCGCCGTGCAGGGCGATGAGCAGGGGCTCGAGCACGATCTGGCGCAGCACCGCCACCAGACTCAGGCCATCCTTGGCGGCCTGAACGAACTCCAGCGGCTGCTCGGTCAGCAGCTGATAGAAGCGGTGGCACTGCTCGGCGTTATCGGTGACGCCGGCCCCCACCAGGGCCACCAGACTGTAGCCCTCCTTCTGGATGAGGCCGGTGAAGCCCCCCTCCAGCTGGAAGTCGCGCAGCAGATCGTAGGCGCCGCTCGCCACCTCCAGGGTGTAGGCCAGACGCAGCATGCGGCGATCCGGCTGGCGTTGCAGGGTGAGCGGTTGAATGCGGTGGCGCGCCAGATAGCCTTCGATGATGGCTGCCGCCTGCTCGAAGTCGCTCTGGGGCAACACCTTGAGCTCGATCAGGGCTATCTGATCGACCGAGGAGACGATGCGCGCCCCGCCGGAGCGCGGAGCCCGGCGCAGGATATGGGTACAGCCCTCGTCCGGGTTGTAGCTGCAACGCAGGGTGAGGCGCTGACGGCTGTCGGCCACCGGTTGCAGGGTGCGCGAATGCAGCACAGAGGAGCCGAGCCGCGCCAGCTCGTTGGCCTCGGCCAGACTCAGGCGCTCGAGCAGGCGCGCCTCCTTCACCCGGCGCGGATCGGCGCTGTAGACCCCGGCCACGTCGCTCCAGATGGTGGTCGACTCGCCATCAGCCAGGGCCGCCAGCAGGCTGGCGCTGTAGTCCGAGCCATTGCGCCCGAGCAGCAGGGAGCGCCCCTCCATGTCGGCGGCGATGAAGCCGGTGACCACGATGCGCCCCTCATGTTCGGCGAGACGCGCCTTGAGCAGCTCGCTGGAGAGGGCGTGATCGACCCGGATCAGCGGGCCATCCTCGGCACGCAGGAAGCTGCGGGCGTCGAGCCACAGGGTCTTGTGGCCACGCTGGGTCAGGAGGGCGGCGAGCAGGCGCGCCGACCACACCTCGCCAAACGCCAGCAGGCCGTTGCGATCGAAGCGATCGAACTGCTGCTCCAGCGTGCGGGCGATGGCGCGCACATCCTCGTTCAACTGCGCACTCAGCTCGTCATGCAGCGCCCCCTCGAGCAGGCCGTCGATCAGGCTCTGCTGGTAGGCGTGCAGGGCGGTGTGGGCCTCGGCGGCCGCCTCGTCCCCCGCCACCGCCAGATCCACCAACTGGATCAGGCGGTTGGTGGTCTTGCCCGCCGCCGAAACCACCACCAGCTCGTTGCCGTGCACCTGCTGCTCGACGATGGCCG
>NZ_CDBY01000041.1:46773-47249 GCF_000820125.1 Aeromonas simiae
CTGCTGCTCGACGATGGCCGCGACCCGGCGATAACAGACCGGATCGGCCAGACTGCTGCCACCAAACTTGTGTACATGACGACGCTTCACGCCCGCTGCTTCTGCCACCGCACTCTCTCCCTTTAATGCTGTCATTACTGCGCTACTCCCTCGGCGACGGCCAGCGCCCGGGCCAGATCGGCCACCAGATCGGGGCCGTGCTCGATGCCGACCGACAGGCGCAGCAGCTGGCCACTGATGCCGGCGCGCGCCTGCGCCTCCGGCGTCATGGCGCGGTGCGTCATGCTGGCCGGGTGGGCCACCAGGCTCTCGACCCCGCCGAGGGACTCGGCCACCGAGAAGAGCTCGAGGGCCGCCAGGAAGGCGCGGATCCCCGCCTCCCCCAGATTGAGCTCGAAACTTACCATGGCGCCGAAACCGGCTTGTTGACGGCGCGCAATCTCATGCCCCGGATGGGTGGGCAGGGAGGGGTGATA
>NZ_CDBY01000042.1 GCF_000820125.1 Aeromonas simiae
TTTCGATGCTGATTGACAGGCAAAGGTTGTGTTGGCCGATGACCAGTGGACTTCGTTGTCCACTTCTATCACTGTGCCGTCGCTATAGATGGTGCTCGCCGTCAGTTGCTGCGTTTTCCCCTTGGGTACCGACACATTTTCCGGTGTTATCTGGAGTGCAGTGATGATGGCGGCGGTGACATTGACCTCCACCGTGTTACTGCTTATCCCATTGATGTGGGCCGTCACCGTGGTGTCACCCATTCCAACCCCGGTCAGCAGTCCATCAGGGGTTACGGTAGCTGCGACGATATCGTTATCTGGCTGCCATGCCACCGCATCGCTGACATTCGCGCGGGTGTCGTCGCTATAGGTGGCGATCGCCGTCAGTTGCTGTGTTTGCCCCTTGGCCACAGACACACTTTCTGGCTCAATCTGGAGCGCCGTGATGATGGCGGCGGTGACATTGATCTCCACCGTGTTACTGCTTATCCCATCGATGTGGGCTGTCACTGTGGTGTCACCCATTGCAACACCGGTCAGCAGTCCGGCAGGGGTTACGGTGGCGGTGCTGCTGTCGCCTCGCTGCCAAGCCACAGCATCGCTGACATTCGCGCTTGTGTTGTCGCTGTAGGTCGCGATTGCTGTCAGTTGCTGCGTCTGTCCCTTGGCCAGAGACACACTGTCTGGCTCAATCTGGAGGGCCGTGATGATGGCAGCAGTGACATTCACTGCCGCTGTGTTACTGCCGATCCCCTCCATGCTGGCCATGATGGTGGTGTTGCCCTCCGCCATCGCGATCAATAGGCCGGCAGGGGTCACGGTGGCCGTGGTGGTATCGCGCGATGACCAGGTGACACGGTTGCTCACATCTGTGGTGGTATTGTCACTGTAGATGGCGACCGCAGTGAGAGATTGTGTCTGCCCCTTGGCTAGCGACATGTTTGCCGGCGTGACCTGGAGCGCAGTGATGATGGCGGCAGTGACATTCACTGCTGCCGTGTTACTGCTGATCCCATCTATGCTGGCCGTGACGGTGGTGCTGCCTACCGCCACGCCAGTTAGCAGACCGATGGAAGTGACGGTAGCCGTCGTGGTATCGCGTGATGACCAAGTGACGCTGCCGCTTACATCCGCCGTGGTGTTGTCGCTATAGGTGGCAATCGCGGTTAGCTCTTGCGTTTGCCCCTTGGCCAGCGAGATATTAGCTGGCGTGACTTGGAGCGCGGTCATGGTCGCTGCGGTGACATGCACCGTTGCCACATTACTGCTGACCCCCTCCATGCTGGCGGTGACGCTGGTCGTGCCCACCGCAATGCCGGTCAGCAGGCCGGCCGGCGTTACGGTGGCCGTAGCAGTATCGCTCGATATCCAGGTGACGCTGCTGCTCACGTCTGCGGTGGTGTTATCGCTGTAGGTGGCAATCGCAAGCAGCGGCTGCGTCACTCCTTTAGCCTGCGAGATGTTTGCCGGCGTGATTTGGAGTGCAGTGATGATGGCGGCCGTGACATTGACGGCCACCGCATTACTGCTGACCCCTTCCATGCTGGCGGTGACGGTGGTTGTGCCCACCGCCACGCCTGTCAGCAGACCGGCCGTATCAATGGTTCCTATCGAGGGGGCGCTGCTCTGCCACGCTACCGATGTCGAGACATCCCGCGCTGTGCCGTCTGAATAGTGCCCGGTTGCAATAAAAGGTTGGGCGTTGCCTTTTGCTATGGTCAGTGAGCTGGCCCCCTTTGTCATCAAGGGGGAGGGGACGATAGCGATTTTCTCTAGCCTGGACTCTTCGGTTGACTCGGATGAGTTGTTATTACATCCACACATTAATGCGGCGAGCAAACAAAATAATAAAATAAATGCTCTTTTCAGGTATGACACGATAAGCCTCAATATCAATGGGGTTGGCAATGGGAATATGGCACTGACTGTGCTGCATACTTGGTTGCCAAATCACACCATTTTATTTTGGCCACCTAGCGCAGTTGATAAATCGCGAGCGACTCTACCATGAGTGTTGTGTCTCGAATGCGCATGTGGTTCTCATATGAAAAAGCTTGGGAAATCACGACATTCAATTAAGAGATTGCCCAATGAGAAATATTTTTCTAGCTGTGTTTTATCTATTTTAATTACGCCTTATTCCTGCTGTAAGAAAGAGAATAAGGCCATGGTGATGAAGGCGATAGCGGCAATGCCGCGTTTTAATGGCCATACCCGCTGACATACCTGTATCCCTGAGTCCCCATATGTAAAAGCGGGGGCTCGGGGCTCTGGGATAACTGAAGACAGGGATCTGCGAGGGCATACCCTTTGTTTGATGCTAAAGGAGGGGATGACTCATCAAGATCTAACTTCACTCATTGATATCGCGAGGACATAGGCCATTGTCTCCTTACCCGAAGCGCATTTTATTTTTTGTCAGTGTGATGTTATCGCTGATTTTTCACATAGTATTATGTTTATTTACATCAGGGATACCTATGGCTTTTTATCCTCGCATTGCTATATATCACTGGTTAATACTGAAAAGCGAGTTGTTCCCGTTTGGTTGCACGAGCTACAACATTATTTATCTCATTCATATTCGGTGACATTTAACAACGGTCGTAGATGACTGATGTGAGGATAAATGAATTCATCGTTTTATCGGTGATGAGGGAAATACGCTGAGGGAAATTGGCGCGTTTGTCTATATTGCGCGAGTAGCGCCTCACAATCCCCATCAGAAAAGGGCTTAGATAGCGCTGGGATACAAGCCTACCAAACGAGGGGGGCGGCAATTTCAGCAATGAGCAGTGACTGTGAGCGTGGCCGATGTGATGGCAGGTGGGGTCACCATCAGTGGCCTGTGGGGGAAGCGAGGTGTTTACAAGATATGATGCTTAGGCGATGGCTCGGAAGCTGGCAAAGAAAAAGGCACCTTTATGTCTAAAGGTGCCTTTGTATTCAATGGCTTATGTTCTGATTTATCAGTTCATGCCGTATTATCACACTGCGTGTCTAATGCTGTTTGGTTATGTCTATAGGTTGCATCTATATTGTTGATTTATATCGTCTAAATTTCCATGGTTGTCTAAAGTCATCTTAGGGGATATAAGACAAGTGTGGGTTCAAGTGTGGGTTCAAAATGGCAATCTCAGATTCAAAACTCAAAGCAATGCTGCGTGGTCACGATGATGATACGCCCAGAAAGGTTGCGGACAGGGATGGGCTATCTGTTCTGTGGAGGAATAGCGGAAAAGTCAGCTTCGTGTACCGTTATCGAATTGTAGGCAAGGCAAAAAACCTGACTCTGGGATCCTATACCGGTCAGGAGGGGGGATTGTCGCTTTCCGAAGCAAGGAAAAAGGCGGCGCAATGTCGAGCTTGGTTGGAAGAGGGCAACGATCCCGCCTTGATGACGCGGATCGGGAAAGATGAAAGGCTGAAGCCTGTCACGGTTAAAGATGCACTCGAGTATTGGCTCTGCCATCACGCTGATAAGAAAAGGTCTAACAGTGAGAAGCATCGCCAGCAATTTGCGAAGTGGGTCTATCCCCGTATCGGAGATCTTCCTTTGTCAGATTGTGATACTCGTCACTGGTTGAGCGTCTTTGACGAGTACTCGAAGGTAGCACCTGTGGCTAGTGGGTATTGTTTTCAAAACTGTAAGCATGCTCTGAAGTTTTGCCGTGTCAGACAGTTTGCAGTGAGTAATGCGTTGGATGATTTGACTGTTGCTGATGTTGGGCAAAAAGCGAGTAAGCGAGATAGGGTTCTGACGCAAGAAGAACTGCGAACACTATGGGAGTGGGCTGAGAAGCTAGGTCCATATTGCTACTACGGAAATTTGGCCAAGATTCTGTTGTCGTTCGGTGCAAGAACTCAAGAAGCTCGGCTATCAGCACCCGAAGAATGGAATCTAGTCGAAGGTACATGGACAGTACCTGCCTCTAACTCAAAAACAGGTAATAAAATCGTGAGACCAATACCTGATTTTATTCGGCCGACGATAGATCACTTGCTGAAAGCAGCCGCCGCACAGTCATCCTCATACTTGCTAGGAGAGCTCAAGCGACCAGAAGCGGTAAGTCAGTGGGGAAGGGGGATTTGGAAACGGATCGGGCATAGCACCCCCTGGACATGGCACGATCTGCGAAGGAGCTTGGCGACCCGCCTAAACGAGGCTGGGATTGCCCCTCATGTCGTGGAACAAATTTTAGGCCATGCTCTACCTGGTGTAATGGCTCACTATGTTCATACGGTTCGGTTACCGGAGCAAAAAATGGCTCTGGAATTGTGGGGAGGCATTTTGAAACCATCAGAAAAACCGGCAGTTAATATTGTGCATCTACAAGTGGGGTAGGGGAGTACAGCTGCTCTTTTCTTAAATTCGATTTTTAGATTGTGCGTATGGAGGTTACATCAAGTGTACCCTCCATTTTTTTCCCAGCCTGTACAGCCATGCTGACCATGTTAGCCGCAGTTGTAGAGCTGGAGCCTGTAAAAAACAGAAAGACCACACTCTATCGGCATGGCCTTATCTATTTAGATGAGGAACTCATCCAGCTGACGACCTTGCTCGAGTTGCTCAGCCAAGAACTTGGGTGTACGGCCCTGACCGGTCCAGGTTTTCTCTACGCCATTTTCAACACAACGGTATTTCGGGGGCCGA
>NZ_CDBY01000043.1:0-69956 GCF_000820125.1 Aeromonas simiae
GGGTCATGGGTAATCAGGTTCCCCGAAGTCCATAGAGCTGTTCTATGTATGTACTGATAAAATGAAATTACGTCCCCATCATTTCCTTTCAGTCTTATGACGACAGCTTTAATACTTGACAGACCTTTGCTTTTAACTTGGTATTTGCCAATAATTTTATTGGCTTGCATGTCATTAACTTTGTCTAAATAATTGAACTCATGAATTCTCTCATCAAAATCAAAATAATAAAGTGCATTCTTTCGATCATCGGCATTAGATAGGTTTGGAATTGAAAGTTTCTCGTTGTCAGTGAATCTGCTTTTCAGATCATTGACAAAGCCAATCATAAATTCATCCAACCCTTCACTTTCAATATCTGAATCATATAGTTCGTTATTATCATCATCAATAAAGAAAACTTTAATCCCTGTACATGCGTCCAGAATTTTCTTCATGTCAACTTTAATGTCGTCTCTAGTCATTATTTATTTTCCTAGCAAAGCATACATCTTCTGAGATAAACTTATAGGCAATGTTCTGCCCTTTTTTTAAATCATGTTTTGTTATTACGATTACAGAATGGTAATGGCTTACATGATCGGCCAAGGTGGCCCTGTATAACTTGTATCCATAAATAGATAGTGTGGGGTTTGTATAATACTTATCAGTCCTAACAAAGATTATACCTATCACAACCAATAAGAATAAATAAGCAAGCAGCTTAAGTGGAGAATCAAAATTGAGCCCTGCAAATGGAACAATATATGTGGCTAAGAAGCTTAAATGCTCATAGTTTTCACTTTTGCAATTAATGACCAATAAACTGTCACTAGCACTGCCATTAAGTTCAAAGTCAAATTCACGCCTTATAAATTCACAATATATGATGGCGAAAAGCATCAATATAGGAAGCCAATTATATAATATATAATATATAATATATAATATATAATATATGGCGATGTTATATTTAAGTTCACTATCTGAAGGCGGAGGTTCTATATTCATGGATAAAAAAATCACCATAACAAATAGGAACATAAGTGAAAGAATATAAAGCTTTATCTTCTCCTTAGTATTCATATCCAGCCTCTTACTTATTCCTTAACATAATGTCACTATATTTAATAATAAATTTGCCATCAAATTGGATTGCTGCCGTACAATTTTCAGCACCCAACGAGTTGTTTCTAAGCGGATTGAAGAGATGTAAACCATCGCTATATCTTGGCTTCCTTTGGGGCTCTAAGGGCTGGATGGGTAGCCTATCAAACGCTGACTAGTCTTGTTGAGTAAAAACACAGCCGAACCGTGGGATTTGAATGAAATCTTGATGGCGGTCAGATTTTGACGTGAAACGGTCGAGAGAAACGGGAGGAGGGAAGGTGGCCTCTCTTCTTGTTGCTGCACCGCCCGGTCAAGCAAGTCATGTGTTATCTCTTGCTCATCAATGCCTTGTAACAGCTGGTTACAGATCTTGCGTCGACCGGCGAACCCTTCCTCCAGTAAATTCAGCGGCGATTGAATGCACCACAAAACCATGCTTGCCGCCGCCCTGTCCGCCTGTGACAGTTAGAAGGTGGCTATCTGCATCGCCAAGCACTCGCCAAAGCTGACATCTATGAGTCGAACCTGCTCAGCCGCGATGGCGGTCAGGGGTAAGGCTCAGTAGCCGGTCATCTCCAGATAGCCGACGCCCTTGGCGTCTCCCGAGACTAAGACCGCCCCCTCCCAGTAGTCAAAGCGCCCCGTCATGGCCTGATTAGGCTGTCGAGCCTGAATGCGGAGGTTGAGAGCCCCGGCCTTAAGCTGCCACTCGACGGGGTAGGGCTGCCCCTTGGGGCCGCGCCAGGTCTTGCCGGGGGTGAGGCGGATCTGCTCAGAATTCAGCACCCGGTTGCTGCCGTCCTGCTCAATCAGGATGCCGTAGCGGTTCTCAGGCTCAGTACGTCCCGATTTGGTGCGCAGGCGAAACAGCATCAGCTCGCGGCCATCGTCAAACTGGAGCGAAAACCAGTCCCAGCCCGATTGCCACTGGGCCAATACCGAGCTGCTCCACTCGTGATCAAACCACCCCTCACCGCTGACGTTGCGGGTCTCCCCATCCAGGGTCAGGGTGCCACTGATGGTCAGGCGCGGGTAGGAGTAGTAAAACGAGGCGTTGCCCGGGCTCTTCTCGCTGTAACCCGCTTTGCCTTGCAGCACCGCGGGCTTGGCGGCGCTCACCTTTACATCAAGATCCCCCGCCTTGCTCTGCACCTTGAGGGTGGCGGGAAAAAGCGATTCTCCTTGGGAGGCCAGCACCCACTCTTTGAGCCAATACTGACCACCGCCGGCACCGGCGAGCCCCGGCCCCTGGCGGCTGGAGCGCTCGTCCTGCTGGTGGCTGCCTTTGCTCACATCCGTGATGGCGAACTGGGCCAGCCAGAGCTGGGGGGTGAGCCAGGGGTTATCCGACTTGACGGTTTGCTCGATACCTTGGCGAAACAGGGTCCACTGCATGCCGTAGTCGCGTCCCTGCTCGTCTTTGAGGTTGCCGGTGAGATACCACCACTCGGAGCGGTAGTCGGGGTGGGCGCCGTGATCCGCGGGCAGGTTGATGGGCTGGCCCGGCAGGGCCTTTTTGAAGTGATCGTTGCCGCCGCCAAGGATGGCGCCCAGATCGTTGGCACCGATCCCGGTGCCATACAGGGTGCAGATCAGTGCCAGCGACCAGATATTAAATGTTTTCATACCACTCTCCTTGCGGCGTACCAGGAGGCGAGCGCGCCACAGACCGGCGCCAGCAGGAGCGCCGTGACGGCGTGCAGGGGGGCGGCCTCGAAGGCCAGCCGCCAGCCAAAGGCGCGGGGGTTGACCACCTCAATCAGTACCCAGGCAAGGCCATAGCCCACCGGCAGGGCCAACAATGCGGTGAGCAGCCCCAAGCCCGCCCCCTGCCACACCAGCAGGCGGCGGCAGTGGCGTGGGCTCAGGCCAAGGCTTTGCAGGGTCTGCAACTCGCCGCGCCGGGCCAGCCCCAGCACCATAAAGGCCGAGCCGATGCCGACGAAGGCGATCCCCAGGATCAGCAGTTTCAATAGCTCGGTCACCACGAAGGTCTGATCGAACACCCTAAGCGCCGCGGCGTGGATGGCGGGGGCGGGCAACAGGTTCACCTGCTCGCCCAACTGCCCCCTGAGCCTGTCGCCAAGGCGCTCGGGATCTGGGCTGAAGAGGGCGAGGGATTGCACGGCGCCCCCTTCGAAGGCGTGCAGTATCTGCCCCTTGTCGCTGCCGTAATCCTGATAGACGCCGGTAACGGTAAGCCGCCTCGGCCCCTGCTCGCCGGTTACATTGAGACGCTGGCCCACCCTGACCCCGAGGCGCACCGTGAGCGGTTCGCTCGCCAGCACCTCGTCGGGAGCGGCGGGCCAGCGCCCGGCCAGCAGGGGATAGGCGGCGTTGAGCTCGGGGATAAAGTCCATCTGCGCCCACTCGATGGGCTGCCCCTGCCAGCGGGCGGGGAGCACGGCGCGGCGGGAGGCGGCGCTCACCTCCGGCGCGGTGAGGATGGCGGTCAGCGTCTGCTCGCTCAAGGCGCCCTTGCGGCCCGCCACCCCCTTGGGGGCGGTGACATAGAGATCGGCAGCCAGACGCTGGCCGAGCCAGAGCTCCACGCTTGAGCGAAAGCTCGACACCATGACCCCGATACCGATGGCAGCCGCAATGGCCAGTTGCAGCGCCATCACCGCGATGGCGGTGCGATCTAAGTGATAGAGGGTTTCGGCCACCCCGAGCCGGGCGGTGAGGGGGCCGCGTGCGCGCAGCCGCCTCAGCAAGGAGCGAAGGGCATCGGGCAGGAGGAGGGCCATGGCGAGCAGCCAGCCGCCGGCCACGAAGAGGGCGCCGCCAAGCCCCGTTTCAGGCCGCCACAGACAGAGCGTGCACAGCAGCAAGATGGCGAGGGCGAGCCCCCGGCGTTGCCAGGGGTGAGCCGATGGGCGGCTGTTGCCCTCTCGCAGCTCAAGGGGGGATTGGCGCAGCAGTTGCCACCAGCCGGGGAGGTTGGCGGCGAGCGTGCCAGCCAAGCCGAGCACCAGCGCCTTGGCAAGGCTCGCGGGGGAGAGGCGCAGCAGGTCGATGGGATTGGGGCCATACAGATCGGCCAGCGCCTGGGTGAGCTGCCCCATGAGGGTGAGGGCCAGCAGGCTCCCCAGCAGCAGCCCGAGCAGGGAGCCGAGGGTGGCGAGGAGAGAGAGCTCCACGATGAGCCAGCGCAGCACCCGGCGCGGCGCCATGCCGAGGATGATGAGCTGGGCGAGCAGGGGGCGGCGCACGCTCTGCACGAAGCGCTGGGCGTTGAACACCAAAAACAATCCCACCGCCATGGCGAGCAGGGAAAGCGCCGTGAGGTTCAGCGCCAGCGCATCCCCGAGCTGGCTGGCATCGAGGGCCGGGCTGATGGGCTCAAGCCACAAGGGGTGAGCGGCGAGCCCGGCTCCCTGCGCGGCCTGCAAGGCGCGTTGCACGGCGGTGGCCTCTTGCTCGCTGAGTTTAAAGACGATGCGATCGAGCCTTCCTGCCTTGCCAAGCAGGGGCTGGGCGAGGCCGATGTCGGTCACCAGCAGCCGCTCCATGGGGACGGCGCCGGGCTCGAAGGTGCCCGCCAGAGTGAGGGTGAGAGGGCGCGGCTTCTCATCGCCCAATACAAAGGTTCGCGACTGGCCCGCTTGCCAGCCAAGGCGCTTGGCCTCGGGGGCGGTCAGCCAGACGCTGTCGGTGCGACTGAGGGAAAAATCGGGCTCGCTCTCTCGAGTGGCACCAAACAGCCGGCGCAGGGGGCCGGGGTTGAACAGATCCATTCCCAAGAGCTGGAAGCTGCGCCCCTGCTCGTCTTTGAGCCAGGCGTGCAGCTCTGGCATGGCGTCAAGGTTCGGCTGACTGCGCACCAGCTGCACATAGAGCCGTTCATCCAGCCCGCCTTGGGGGGCCAGCCGGTAGTTGGCCTCCCCGGCGAGCTGGCTGCGGGCGGCGACAAAGTTGGTGCGGGCGCTGTGGTTTAAGAGCTCGATGGCCACTACCAGGGTGACCCCCAGGGTCAGTCCGGCCAGGCTCATCAACAGCAGCCAGGGGTGGGCGCGATAGAGGCGCAGCAGCGCCTTGAGCGGCAGCATCAGCGGGCCCCCCGGCGGGCGTCAGCCATGGCGGCGCCCCTTGAGCTCGACCAGCTGTCCCCCTTCAAGGCGCAGCACCCGATCTGCCAGGTCGCTGTAGCCCGGGTTGTGGCTCACCAGCAAAAGGCCAGCGCCAGTACCCCGCACCGCCGCCATCATCAGGGCCATCACCTGCTCGGCGTTGTGTTCATCGAGGCTCCCGGTGGGCTCGTCAGCCAAGAGCCACGTCGGTTGGTGGATGAGGGCGCGGGCCAGCGCCACCCGCTGTCGCTGGCCGCCAGAGAGCTGCTCCGGCCAGGCGTGGCGCTTGTGGCTCATGCCAAGGCGCGCGAGCAGGGCATCGAGGCGTGCGTCGTCTTGGGGCTGCTGGTTTATCTGAAGCGGCAGGGCGAGGTTCTCGGCCACCGTCAGGGTCGGCAGCAGGTTGAAATCCTGATAGACGATGCCGAAATGGCGCCCGCGCAGCCGGGCCCGCTCGTCGGCTGGCTGGGTGTCGAGGCGGGTCTCGCCGAGCCAGATCTCCCCCTCGTCCGGGGCGATGAGGCCGGCGATGAGGCTGAGCAGGGTGGATTTGCCACAGCCGCTTTGCCCCAGCAGCAGGCAGGTTTCGCCGGCGTTGAGCGTGAGATCCAGCCCCTCAAACAGGGGGAGCGTCTCGCCGCCGTTGGCGAAGCGTTTACTGAGGTTGCGCAGGTTCAACATGAAGTAACCGCTTGATGGTCAATGATATTGTCCGGTGGTTTACGCTATCACGGCCAGCCATGATCAACACCTCTCGTCGTTGATCAAACAGGCCAGTTAGTGATCACGGCAGCAAAACGGGGCAGGATCCTGTCTGGAACCTGCTCGTCAAAGCTGGGTAGAATAGGGCATCGTGACACAGAGGATGGCAAGGATGTTACACAAGCAGGTCAATTTCATCGTCGATGGCAAGGGAAACAAGCAGGCAGCCGTGGTGCCCATCGACATCTACGAGGAGTTGATGGCGCTGCAAAGGGCCTTGTCCGATAGCCGTCCGGGGGAGCGCGAGATCTACCACTTCTCCGTCAAGGGCGCCGAGGCGCAAGGCTACCCGGTGGGCAAACGTCACAGCCCCGGCTTCATGGTGCTGGCGGGCTCTACCGCTAACGGCGAAGATGCCGCCTCACTGCGCGAGGCGGTGGTGGAGCTGCGCGCCGAGCTGCTCGGCAAAGAGGTGCTAGAGCGTCACGGCGAAGGGTATCGCTTTACCCAGGATCACCTCTTCAACAGCCCGAGCCTGGCCGCCAGCCTGGTGGCTGGTAACAACCGCAGCGGCCTCGATGCCTGGCACAACAGCAGCGGTCACACCCTGAAGCAGTCGGGGTTTGGCAAAAAAGAGTAGGGGTTAAGGCCTGAACATACACAAAAGGGGAGCATCGGCTCCCCTTTTTGCTGGCGATAACCGCTTAACGGCGGGCCAGCAGCCAGTAACTCAGGGCGGCCAGCAGGCCGCAGCCGGCGATGCTCAGCGCCATCGGCAGCGGTGAGGTGGGGGGCACCAGATTGACCAGCACGCCGACTATGGCCCCGACGCCAAAGCGCAAGGTGCCGGCCAGTGCCGAGGCGGTGCCGGCGGTCTGTGGGAAGTGGCCGAGCAGGCCGGTCATGGCGTTGGCCCCCACCAGGCTGATGTGACCCACGTAGAGCACCACAGGGATCACCACCCCCCACAGGCCGCCGACACCGCTCCAGCTGGTGTAGATGAGCAGCAAGCCAGCCAGCGGCAGCACGATGAGGCCGTAGCGCAGCATCCCCTCCGAGCCCACCCCCTTGACCAGCCGGCTGTTGACGAAGGTGACCACCATCATCAGCAGGATGTTGAGGCCAAACAGCCAGCCGTAGTGCTCGGTCGGCACGCCGAAATACTCGATGTAGACGTAGGGCGAGCCGCTTAAAAAGGCGAACATGCCGGAGCTGGCGAAGGCCCCCGAGAGCACGTACCCCATGGCGCGCGGGTTGGTCAGCACCCCAGCGTAGTTACTCAGCACCCGCCCCAGGCGCAGGGGCTGCTTGTGCTCGGGTTTGAGGGTTTCGGGGATGGTGCAACGCATCGCCAGGGCGATGGTGAGACTCACCGCCATCAGCAGCCAGAAGATGAGGCGCCAGCTGCCATGGGTGGTGATGTAGCCACCCAGGATGGGGGCGGCCAGCGGCGCCAGGGTCATCACCAGGATGACAAACGACATGGCGCGCGAGAAGGCCTCTTTCTCAAACAGATCCCGCAGCAGGGCGTTGACCACCACAGAGCCGGCGGCGCCGCCGGCGGCTTGCAGCATGCGAAAGGCGAGCAGCTCGGCCAGGGTATCGGCCTGGGCGCAGCCCACCGAGGCGATAGCAAACATGATAAGGCCGGTGAGGATCACCGGCCTGCGGCCGAAACTGTCGGCAAGCGGCCCGTAGAAGAGCTGACCGACGGCAAACCCGCCCAGAAACGCACTCACCGTGAGCTGGGCGCCGTCGATGCTGGTGGCGAGATCCCGCGCCAGCGAGGGGATGGCCGGCAGGTACATGTCGACCGCGAGCGGGGTGAGGCCGGCCAGGGCGCCGAGCAGCAGAAAGAGGTAACGATGAGAGGGGGTCATAAAACTCCAAATAGCCAATCAGGGAAGGGGGGCAGGGCGCCCTTGCAGTGTAACAGCGAAGGGACTTGGCGCCGCCTGCTTTTGTGACGAGGGTAACACGCTGAGCCAGAGTGCGGGCTCGGCCGGCAGGCGTGAGAAGTGCCATACCTGCCCCTTGCCGGGGCGGGGCGCCGAGCGGCTGAGGCGGCAGGCGCCGCGTGCCAGCGCCCGCTCGGCATCGCCCTGATACCAGGCATCCACCACGGGCAGCGTGGTCTGCTCGCGGGCCAGCCGCACCCCCCAGTGGGTCACCAGCGTGTGACATTCACGGCTGGCCACGGTGAGCGCCTGCGCGCTGGGGCTGGGGGCCGGTTGGCGCCAGCTCATGCCCAGCACCAGCAGAGCGATGAGCCCCATGATGCGGGGCGGCGTAGCCGCGGCGATAAGCACGAGCGAGAGCAGGGCGAGCGGCGCCAGATGGCGGGCATTGTCCGGGTTTTGCGCCATGAGTGTCCAGCCGAGCAAGAGCAGCCAGCTTGCCGTGATCGGCAGGCGCAGCGCCGGGGCAAGCTGGCTGGCACCGCGCCACAGGGGCCACAGCAGCAGGGGCCAAAGCGGGGTGAACTCGTGATTGAAGCGTAAGTACCAGCTCACCAGCCGGCTGGCGTGGGCGCTGGCGGTGTTGCCCCACAAGGTGAAGTGGCCGCTGGTAAAGCGCGCCCCTTCGCTGAAGTAGGCGGCGCCGTCGGCCTGCCAGACAAAGGCGAGGCAGCCAAGGCCGACCAGAACAAAAGGCGGCAGGGCGCGGCGCCAAGGGGCTTGGCCCAGCCCCCACGCCGTGGGCGGCGCCCACAACAGCCACAGGGGCAGCGCCATGAGTGCGGCGTACGAGGGGCGAAGGGCCAGCAGCAGCCCGAGCAGCAGGCCGGCGAGCGCAGCGCGGCCATGGGTGAGGGCGAGGAGCGCCGCCAGCCAGGCGGCCAGTGCCGGCCCGTCCGAGAGGCCGGAGAGCGCCAGAGCCGGGGTCAGCGGCAGGGCCAGCAGGGCCAGCCAGAGCGGGGCCAGCAGGCGGGGCGCATCAAACAGGCGCACAGTGAGCCAGGCGCCGAGCGGCGCAATACCGGCGCTGCCAAGCAGGGCCGCCCACTGCACCGCCGCCTCGGGGGAGGGGGCAAACAGGTTGACTAAGCGCGCCAGGGCGATAAAGGCGGGGTAACCGGGGAAGTGGGGGGCGAACTCCAGCACGCTAAAGCGCACCACCCCGTGAGCAAAGTTGAGGGCATCGTCCGAATCAAGAGAGACGGGGTAGGTGAGTAACCACCCCGTCCAGAGCAGGTGCAGCAGGGCAAGTGGCAGCCAGGTGCGGCGCGTGACCCTTTCGCTCACAAGCCGGCGAGCGCCTGCATCAGGGCCGCCTCGGCCTGTTTGAAGGCGGCCTCGTCAGCTGGGGCGGCGCCCACCCCGAACACGCCGGGGTTGCCGATCGCCTTGAGGGCGTCACTGATCCCCTGATCGGCCGCCTTGCGCTCGGCCTCGCCCAGCGCCGGTAACACCAGATCGAGAAAGCGCTTGGATTTGACCACCAGCACCTTGGCGCTCTGGTAGTCACCGAGGTTTTGACGCGCCCCTTCCAGGCGGCGCTCGATCTCGGCGCGGTAGGCGCGGTTGAGCAGGGTGGTCACCTCGTCGCTGTTGCCTGCCGCCACGGCCGCCTTGAGCGGTGCGCGCAGGGCCACCTTGTGGTGCTCTTCGAGGTAGGCCAGCTCGTCGTCAATCTCATTGAGGCTCTGGGCGCCGTCGCTGCCCCCCTTGAGCAGCAGCTCGCGGGCGTCGATGAGTGGCTCCTTGCCGGCGGCGGCGTAGGAGTAGGCGAAAGCGGGGTGGCTGGCCAGCAGCACGCCGGCGAGCAGGGCTGCGCTGCGCAGTCGTCGTTGCATTGGGTCTCTCCTTGATAAGGGATCAGGCCACGCTCTGGGTCTCGATCACCGTGTTCTCGTTGCGATGATTGAAGATGGCGTGGCGCCTGTCTATCCCATCCACCACCATGTCGGCGGCCATCAGCCCCATCTCCATGGCGGTGTCGGTGAAGATGTAACGAAACGTCCCCTGCCGCCCGGCCATGATGAGGTTCTCTATCGGCATCAGGGCCTGGATGGCGCGATCGCGCCGCGCCTGGTAGCCGAGATCCATCAGGGGATAGGCGTATTCGCTGCGCGCCTCGAACGTCTCGTGGCCGAGGCGGGCCGTGTCGACGCCGAGGCTAGCCAGATCCTGGCTCACCCGCTGGCGCAGCGCCGGCAGGGGGGCATTCCAGGTCTCATCGCCCACGTTGCAGGGGATCTCCAGCATGACCGAACTCTTGCCGGCCGGGGCCATGAAGGGGCTGCGCCGGCGCGGCTCCTGCAAGCGGGTGGCGAGTATGTGCGGGTCCGAGAGGTATTGCCAGGTGTTGTCTGACAGGTTCTCTTGAGCCAGCGGCATGTTCACAAAGCGCAGGCTGCGGTAGTGCAGATCGCACGATACGCCAAGATGCGCGCAGGTGACCGGCAAGGGCAGGGTCGAGATGACCCAATCAAACGCCTGCTCGCAGGTGTTGCCGCCTTGCTCCCAGCGCACTTGGCTCAGGCGGTTGCCCGCTCGCACCAGCCCGGTGACCCTAGCCTGGGTGATGAGGGTACACCCTTCGGCGACGAGCCGCTCACCGAGGCGGGTGTAGATCTGGCCAAAGCCCAGCCGCGGGTAGCGGTACTTGCGGGCGTAGGTGCGCACCGACACGCGCCCTTGCCGGCGCGGCAGCAGGCGGCGTGCCACGTCTTTGAGATCGATAAGGCTGATGCGCTGCCCGGCCCAGTCGGCGGAGAGGCGCGCCGGATCTATGCCCCACAGCTTGCCGGTGTAGCCTTCGAAAAACTGGCGATAGAGGGTGCGGCCGAAGTGGGCCTGGATCCACTCGGCAAAGCTGGCCTTGGCAAAATCGGTGGGTTTCTTGGCAAAGGGGAGCAGCAGCAGATCTTTTAGCGCCCCGGCCATCAGTGGCAGCGGCGCGGTGCGTAGCAGGTTGCCAAGGCTCAGGGGGTAGTCATAGGTGCGCCCGCCAAAGCGGATCACGCTCTTTCGCTCGGCGTGCAGCAGATCATCGCCCATCAGCTCGTCGATAAAGGCGAGCAGCTCGGGGTTTTTGGTGATGAAGCGGTGGCCGCCGTAATCGAAGCGGTACTCCCCCTCCTGACCCTGAAAGGTCTGGGTGGCGCACATGCCGCCCACGGCGGCCTCCTGCTCGAGCAAGGTGACGTGAAAACCGGCCTGTAGCAGGCGCCAGGCGGCCATCAGGCCGGCCGGGCCGCCGCCGAGGACGGCGACCCGCTTGGGGGTGTGTGATTGCATGAAACGATACTCAGGCGCCGAGCCGGCGCGCGTGTTGACGATAACCCCGATGCCACAGGGTGATGAAGATGAGCAGATACGCGCCCCACACCGTCAGCTGCAAGCCGGCCGGCGAGGCGTTGTAACCAAACAGGGCGCGCAGGAAGGTGCCGAACACCCCCTGATCGTCGAGCACGTGGCTGATGTTAAACACCGGCTCGCGCCAAAAATCGATCACCCCGGCCGCTTGCAGCATGTTGATGGCCGATGAGAGCAGCCCGGCGGCGATGATGATGATAAGTAGCCCGCTCCAGCGAAAGAAGGGGGCCAGCGCCACCTTGCGGGTGGAGCGCAGCAGCAGCCACACCAGCGCCACCGAGAGCAGCAGGCCGGCCAGGGCGCCGGCAAGCCCGGAGCCCAGCTCCACCCCTTGCCCCGAATAGAGCAGGGCCGAGAAGAAGAGCACGGTCTCGAACCCCTCGCGCATCACGGCCAGGAAGGCCAGAAAGGCGAGGCCAAACACGTCGCCGCTGCTCACAGCCGCGTCGATGCGGGCGGTCATGGCCCCCACCTGTTGTTTGGCCTGTTTTTGCATCCAGATGGCCATGTAGGTGAGCACCAGGGTGGCAAAGAGCAAGATCCCCGCCATCAGCAGGTGGTTGTAGCGCTCGCTCTCGAACTGGCTCACCACCACCTGAAACAGAAACGCCACCACCAGCGAGGCGATCAGCCCCACCGCGACCCCCAGATAGACGAAGTGGTTGTAGCGGCTGGCCCCCAGCTTGGCGAGGTAAGAGAGGCAGATGCCCACCAGCAGAAAGGCTTCGAGCCCTTCGCGCAATGTGATGAGAAAACTTGCAAACATCAGGACTCCAGTGTCAGTTGCAGGCGGTTCAGGGTCACGATCGGCGGCTCGGGCAGGGCCGGCTCGGCCGCGCGCACCGCATCGCTCACCCACTTCGGGTAGGTGCGAAAGTTAAGTTTGATCTCGACGTGCAAGGGGCCCGTCACGGCCGCCGGCAGCGGATAGCGCTCGTCGCGCCACCCCTTGGCGGGGATGCGGGTATCGTCCAGCAGCGTGGCGTAGCGCCAGAACTTCAGCCCCACCGGCTTGCCATCGGCATCCCCGAACACCTTGCGAAACATGTGGGCCTCCTCTGGCACGGCCCCATCGACCGGTTGGCCGCTGGCAAGCACGATCTGGCCGGCTGCATCTTTGACGGTCAACTCGAGCCACAGCTCGCGAAAATCGGCGACCCCGGTCGGCAGGGCGTGGCCGGCGCCGACGTTACTGACCCGCACCACCAGATTGCCCGCTTCCAGATGGGCGCTGAGCGCCGCGCTGGATTTGAGCAGGGCCAGGCTTTCGGCCTCGAGCTGGCCATTGCGCAGCCCCACCAGCTGGTGCTGGGCGCCGGTAAAGTTGTGGCGGTAGAGACGCGCCTTTTGCGGCCCATTCTCGGTGGAGCGACCGGGCACCGCCGCCCCGCCGTTGCCGGGCTCGGGGCTCATGTGG
This sequence comes from Aeromonas simiae, assembly GCF_000820125.1. Classification (GTDB taxonomy): domain Bacteria; phylum Pseudomonadota; class Gammaproteobacteria; order Enterobacterales; family Aeromonadaceae; genus Aeromonas; species Aeromonas simiae. The sequence continues at coordinate 12,600 of NZ_CDBY01000043.1, forward strand.
CAGTCGATGCAGGTGCGCCGCTCCTCCATTTGAGTGCTGGTGGCATAGGGGGAGCTGGCCCACTCCTCCCAGGTGTTGACGATGTTGGCGCCGCTGCCGGGGGCGAACTCGTTGTGGCAGCTCTTGCACAGGGCGGCATCGCGATAGAAATCCTGCTGGTACGACGCCTTGTGGGCCGCCGGGCGGGCGTTGATCTGCCGCTCGGCCAGCCAGTGGCGCACGCTCCCGCCCGGGGCATCTTCAAAGACGTAGCGCTCGCGATCGTCGAGATTCACCGTGACGGCGGCGTTGCCGCCGGCGTCTTCGAGCCGGGTGATGCGGTGGCAGAAAAGACACCCAGTGCCCTCTTCCACCACGCTCTCGCCCGCTTGATGGGCGGCGATGAGCGAGGCTCCCCCCTTCTCTAACATGTGGCTGGTGGCGGGCAGCGCTTTTTGCCCGGTCAGCACCTGCTGGGGCATGTGGCAGCCCTGGCACCACTGACCAAACTCCTCGCCCTCACTCTCGCGCGCCAGCGCCTGCACCACCTTGTAGTAGGGGTGGGAGTTGCCCATCAGGCGGTGGTTGGAGTCGCTCCAGTCGGCGAAGGCCTCGGCGTGGCAGTGTTGGCAGGAGGCGGAGTTGAGCCACTGTGTCGGGTGGCTCAGCGGGGCTTTGTCCGGGTGGGTGCGCGGCGCGTCGAGGCGCAGCCAGGTAGCCAGATAGGGCAGGTTGCCGTCGTGGGTAACGAAGGCGTGCAGATCTTCCATCATGGCCTTGACCTCGGGCTGCGGGCGGGCCGGGTCGACCGGCTCGGCCCCATCGCGGGGATCGTGGCCCATGCCCCCCTGGGTCTGCTGGCTCATGCGCAGGTATTCGCCCACCACATCCCCGGCCACCATGTTCATCAGGTTGGCATGACCGTTCACCGCATTGGTCGCGCTGCGCTGGCGGTGCGCCGCCATCAGCGCGCGGTTGGTGAAGTTGAACCCGTCGAGGTGGCAGGAGTTGCAGCTCATCCAGTTATCCCCCGCCATGGGAAAGCGCGGGTTGGCGGCGGTGTTGCCCAGATGAAAGAGCCGCTCGCCGCGCACCAGCGCCGCCGGGCGCGGATCGTGCGTGACCAGCTTGGCGAAGTGGGGCACATCCACCGTGACCCGGGCAAACGGGGCTCCGCCACCGGTGGCAAGCCGGGTGAGATCCTGGCCCATGGCATTGTGCACATAAATGTGCTCGCCATCGAGCAGCAGATCGCGCGGGTTCTGCCCTGGCAGGTGGCGCAGCAGCTGGGTTGCCTTGGCGCCGCCCTGGAATTTCTTGCGCCGGTGGCGGTTGCTGTTTTGCTTGCCGCTGCGCGAGAGATCAAACACCAGCAGATCCTCCGAGCCCGCCAGGGTCACGAACACCTTGCGCCCATCCTGAGCGAAGCGGGCCGCGTAGGGGTTGGAGACAATCTGGCTGCGGTTGCCCACATTGGGCAGATTGATCTGCAAGAAGAGCTGCTTGCGCTCCTCCACCCGCTCGCGTTGGGTGTCGAGATCGACGATGGAGATGGCCGGAAAGACGCTGCTTTGGAACTGGAACGGGTGGTTAAAGCTCCACAGCACGTGGGGCAGCCAGGCCTCGCGGCCATCCGGTGAGAGCGCAATCGAGTCGATCAGGCGCGGCAGCCCTTGCGAGTCGGTGGCGGTGTCGCTGCGGGTCTCGGCCAGGGTGATGACGGTTGGGGTCGGCAGCGCGGTGATGGGGTGGGGGCCGAGGGCGTAGATGGAGAGCTGCCCCGTCATGGCGTGGGTCACCAGCAGGCGGCCATCGTCGGTCAGCGCCAGCCCGCGCGGGGTCTCCAGCGTGGGGGCATCGAGCACCCGCTCCCCCGCTTGGTCATAGGCTTGCAGCCGGCCCGCCTCGAACAGGGTGACCCAGTACCAGTTGCGCTGCGGGTCAAACAGCACCCCGTAGGGGCGATGATCGGTGTGGATGGTGCGCTTGAGGGTCAGATCGCTTCCCAGCAGCAGCAGGCGATCGCCGCTGTGATCGGAGACCAGCAGCCGGCCATCGCGCCCCTGGGCGAGCTGGCGCAGATCGCCGCCCAAGGTGGTCTCGGCCAAGAGGCGCCCGTCGGCCTTGGCCACCCGGCTCACCGAGCCGGCCGCCAGGTTGGCGCTATAGAGGGTGTCGGCATCCCCAATCAGGCCGGCGCTCATGGTCTGGGCGCAAAGGGAGGAGGCAAACAGCAGGGTTAGCAGGGAAAGCAGCATTCGCATGGATCAGGCTCGCAGACGCAGCACGGTCCAGCGCCAGGCGTGGCGCAGCACCAGAGGAGTGAGGGCCAGGGTGCTGGCCCAGTGCAGCCAGCTGGCGACGGCGCCGAGCCGATCGCCCGGCGTGCCGTGTAGCACCAGCAGCAGGCCGCTGCCCACGCACAGCAGCAACAGCAGCTCGATGGTGCGGCCCGTGGTGCGCAAAAACGGTTTGTGGCTGCGCAGCAGCAGGCGGCGGTGCGACAGCCAGAAGGCACCAAACCAGAGGGGAAACAGGGAGAGGGAGAGCAGCAGGTGCAGCAGCAGGTTCCAGCGCGCCACGCCCCAGACCGGGGTGAGAGGCTCCCACAATAGCAGGCCGGAGAAGAACATGAGATAGAGCAGCGCCTCGGCCGTCTTATGGTGCCAGGCGAGCCAGTTCCAGAAGTTGCGGGGGGAGAAGGTCTGCACGTCCATCAAAAGCTCCAGCCCGGTCAGGTACCGGGTGGGCGCAGTTTACAAGGGGGAAAGCTCAATGAAAAGTATTATCACTTACAAATAAATGAATCCGAGCTGAATATCGAGCTCAGTGGGACTCCTCTTTGGTGTCGCTCTTGTGCTCGGCCAGCCGCTCGGTGACGGCATAGATGAGGGCGGCGGTGGAGAAGGCGAGAAAGACGATCACCGACCACTTCATCTCGGTCTGGTTCATGGTGCCCTCTTCGAGAAAGGCCTTGAGCACTTCGATGCCGGCGATGGTCACCAGCGAGTTGATGACGATGAGCTTTAATGACGCGAAGTTGATGTGATAGAGCCAGTTGTCGCCCAGTGAAGCGCGCTCCTGCGGACTCTTGATAAATTGCACGTAACCGCACAGGGCCACCAGGATCAACATCTGGGCCACCAGCACAAAATCCACCAGGGTCAGCACGCCGATCAGCAGATCCAGAAAGGGGAGGGTGACGATGTTGACGCACAGCTCAAAGAGCTTGATGCCGAACTTGACCATCAGCAGGGCCACGCACAGCAGCATGGAGAGGTAAAAGGGGAACATCATCAGGCGGCTGCCGTTAAGGATGAGGTTGAAGCGACGCATGGGGACTCTCTTTGTGTGACGACATGAGGTGGCGGCGGGCCGCACTCGATGGGCGGTGGTGCGGCGCTGGGCCGTTTACCAGTATACGCATTTGGCTATCATGAGTATCCTGTCCGGCGCCTTGCCGCCACATCGCCTCGAGAGGAAACATGAACGCACAAGATTTGTGGGAGTTGACGCCGGAGCAGTTCAACGAATGGCGCCGTCAGCACGACTACCCGGTGATCTGGGGCTTGCTCGAGAGCTCGCTGCCCTATTTCTCCGATTGGCTCTCCCAGCAGCAGCTTGAGAAAGAGATCATCTTCCGGCTGGGGATCGCCCGCTTCATCAGCGCCACCGATCCGCTGAGCCTGTGTCTTTACAAGAGCGACGATCGCTGGCGCTTGCACGGCACGGGCTCGACCATGCTGGCCTCCTTGCGTAAAAGCGGCCTCATCGCCAGCGAGCGCACCTTTCTGCCCTATCTGCTCTGGTTTCGTGGTCAACATGGTGACAAGGCCGCCAACCAGATCCGCCAGCTGCTGACCATTACCACCAACGGGCGCGGTGAGGCGCTGGTGCTCGGCCAGCACCCCTTGCTCAATATCGGCGGCGTCGAGCTGAGCGAGCCGGTGGTGTCGGGGCGACTGCTCGATTTTACCTCCATGGACGATCTGGTGCTGCGCGGCGCCATCAACAATTCGCCCATCTATCTCTGGCACTGCTCGGCCAAGGGGACGCAGATCCATGGCGGCGTGTCGGGGCTCGATTTTTTCGACACCTTCTTGTGGGATCATCGCAACGGCTCGCAAAAACGTGAGTTGGCCCTGATCGATGGTATCTTTCAAGATTGCCGTTTCGAGTGCAGGGACTTGCGTTTTCACTCTTCGCGCGCGGTGCTCAAGTACTTCGAGGTGTATGGGGAGTTTTTTGACGCGACACTCGAGCACACCAGCTTGGAGGAGATCGCCATCCAGTACCGCCCCCATGGCAAGCCCAACTACAGCGATGCCAGCCGCTATTACCGCAATGCCAAGCGGCTGCTCTCAAGCGTCGGCAACGTGGTGGAGGCAGGGGAGTATTACTACCTGGAGAAGCAGTGCGAAATGAAGGCTTATCGCACCCCCGGCGCCCTTTACAAGGAGACCTGGCTGCGTCAGAGCCTGCCCCGCAAGTGGCTGACCTCAAGCTACTGCTGGCTGCGCTATCTGGCCAAACTGACCAGCTATGTCACCTGGGGCTTTGGCGAGCGACCGGAGCGCAGCCTGTTTATCTCGCTGGGCGTGATCTTGGCGGCGACTCTGGCCTATTTTGCCTCCCCCTCATCGACCACCTATCTGCATGCGGGGCGCTCGCTCTATTTCAGCATCGTCACCTTTGTCACCCTGGGGTATGGCGACATCTCCCAGACATCGACCTGGCTCGAGCTATTGTCGGCCTGTGAAGCCTTAAGCGGCATGGTGCTGATGGGGCTGTTTCTGGCGGGCTTTGCCTCCAAGACCAAGCAGTATTGAGGCTGGCGCGGACGCCGCCTGGCGCGTCGGGCAAGACGCACGGCGCTGACATGGTGGAGATAACAACGGGAGCCTTGGCTCCCGTTTTTTATTCCTCGTCTGCGTCTGTCTTGCAGGGGGCCGGTGGCCAGCCGCCGAGCGCCTTCCAGCGGTTGACGATGTGGCAGAACAGCTCGGTGGTGCGATCCGTGTCATACAGGGCCGAGTGCGCCTCTTTATTGTCGAAGGGGATGCGGGCGCTCTGGCACGCCTTGGCCAGCACGGTCTGACCCAGCGCCAACCCGGAGAGGGCGGCGGTGTCGAAGGTGGCGAAGGGGTGGAATGGATTGCGCTTGAGCCCGGCGCGCTCGGCTGCGGCCATCACGAAGCCATGATCAAAGGTGGCGTTGTGGGCCACCACGATGGCGCGGCCACAGTCACTCTCCTTCATGCCTTTGCGGATCCCCTTGAAGATCTCGGTCAGCGCCTCTTTCTCGCTGACTGCGCCGCGCAGGGGATTGAACGGATCGATGCCGGTGAAATCGAGCGCCGCCTTCTCGAGGTTGGCCCCCTCGAAGGGTTCAACGTGGAAGTGAAACATCTGATCCGGCAGCAACCAGCCGTCGGCATCCATCTTGAGGGTGCAAGCGGCAATCTCCAGCAGGGCATCGGTACGGGCATTGAAACCGGCGGTCTCCACGTCGATGACGACGGGATAGAAGCCGCGAAAGCGTCCCTTGAGGGTGTGAACTGGCTCGGTCATGGGATCTCAGCTGGCAGAAAACGAGGCGGCATTATGGCAAAAACGGCGCAGCTTGTCGCGCCGGATAGCCGGCAGAGAAAGGCTAAAGAAGTGACCGGTGGCGCCGATACAGCGTGAGGAACGGCAGTGGGAGCGCATCAGGTGAAATACGCGGGTTGGTTGATAGTGCTGGCGGCAGGGCCGCTACAGGCCGGGGTGACCGAATTCGGTGCCGGTCTGGATCAATCCGTCTGGCGCCTCACCTCGGATACCCAGGTGGAGTGCCGCCTTGAGCACCCGATCCCGAGCTGGGGCACCGGCATGTTCGTGGCCCGCGCGGGCAATCGCATCAACCTCGATTTCGAGCTGCATGGCCAGCGCCCTCAGGCGCGCACCCAGGCGGTGACGCTGGGCTCCATGCCGCCAACATGGCGCCCAGGGGTGGCCGGGCGTGAGATAGCCCAGCTGCGCTTTTATCAGCAGTTCAACGGCCTGGTTAACGGCCAGACGGCATGGACCATGCTCGATGAGCTGGAGGGGGGGCGCATGCCGACCTTCCAGTACCGCGACTGGTATCGCCAGGACAGGGCGGTGCGGGTCTCCCTCTCCTCGGTCAACTTCCGGGTCAAGTACCAGGCCTTCATGGATTGCATGAGCAGCCTGCTGCCCTACAGCTTTAGTGACATCGCGTTTAGCATGCTCACTTATGAGAAGAACAGCGATCGCCTCTCGGCGGCCTCGCGCCGCCGTCTCGCCATGATTGGCGATTACCTCAAGGCCGATCCCAGCATCGATGTGGTGGTCATCAATGCCTACAGCGATAGCTATGGGGGACGCTGGACCAACCAGAAGTTATCGGAAAAGCGGGCTGAGGCGATCAAGACCTTCTTTACCGGTCTGGGGCTGGAGCCGGGCAAGATAGCGGTGGAGGGGCATGGCGAGAAGCAGCATGTGGCCTCGAATGACACGGAGAAGGGGCGCGCCAAGAACCGCCGAGTGGTCATCTCCCTCGATCGCAGCAGCAACATCTGATCCCCTCTCTCCCCTGTTTTTGCCTCCTCTGTCCAATCTGTCATCTCTTTCTGCTACTATATCGCCTCCGGGGCGCTTGCCGCGTCGGTGCCGTCAGGCACCCATGCGGTTCGCCTCTTACTCAATAGGTAGATCATGAGTTTTGTTGACGGTCTTTTTATGCTGGCGTTGCTGATCATCGGCAGCGTGTTCTTCTCCCTTTCTGAAATATCCCTTGCGGCTTCACGCAAGATCAAATTGCAGGTCATGGCCGATGAGGGCCACCGCAACGCCCAGAAGGTGTTGGATCTGCAAGCCCAGCCGGGTAACTTTTTCACCGTGGTGCAGATTGGTCTCAACACAGTGGCTATTTTGGCCGGTGTGCTGGGCGAGTCGGCCCTCAATCCTGCCTTTCGCGAACTGGTCTTCGAGTTTTACCAAGGGCCCTGGCTCGGCGAGCTGAGCTCGATACTCTCGTTCGTGTTCGTGACCGGCAGCTTCATCCTGATCGCGGATCTGATGCCCAAGCGGCTGGCGATGAGCTTCCCCGAGCAGATCGCGGTGCGCATCGTCAAGCCGATGATCTTCATGGTGGTGCTGCTGCGCCCCCTGGTGTGGATCTTCAACGGGGTTGCCAACTCCCTGTTCAAGCTGCTGCACATCTCCACCGTGCGCAACGATGAGATCACCTCGGACGACATCTTCGCCCTGGTCGATGCAGGGGCCGAGGCCGGTGTGTTGCAGCGCGAGGAGCAGCAGCTCATCGAGAATGTGTTTGAGCTGCAATCTCTTTCGGTGACTTCGGCCATGACGGCGCGCGAGAGCCTCATCTACTTCACCCTGCAAGAGAGTGAAGAGAGCATCAAGGCCAAGATTGCCGAGCATCCCCATAACAAGTTCCTGGTGTGTGACAAGAACCTCGACAGCATCAAGGGGGTGGTGGATGCCAAGGAGCTGCTGATCCGCGTCATCAACAACAAGAGCATCGAGTTCAAGGGTGACTCCCTGGTGCATAACGTGCTGATCATCCCCGACACCCTGACCCTGTATGAGGCGATGGAGTACTTCAAGAACCATCGTGGTGACTTTGCCGTGGTGATGAACGAGTACGCCCTGGTGGTCGGGATCGTCACCATGAACGATCTGATGAGCACCGTCATGGGCGAGTGGGCGACCCACGTGGTGGAGGAGCAGATAGTCCAGCGTGACGATCACTCCTGGCTGGTCGATGGGGTCACCCCGATTTCGGACGTGATGCGCTCGTTTGACATCGAGGAGTTCCCCGATTCCCAAAATTACGAAACCATCGCCGGTTTCATCATGTTTATGCTGCGCAAGATCCCGAAGCGAACCGACTCGGTGACCTATGCCGGCTACAAGTTTGAAGTGGTGGACATCGACAGCTACAAGGTGGATCAGCTGTTGGTGACCCGGGTTGAACCTCTCTCCCCCGCCAGTAACGGGGAGCAAGGAGAACAAGAGTAAATGCACGTCACGCTCTCCAAAGGGCAGCGCCTGCTGCTTATCGCCACCGGCCTGCTCGTCACCGCTTGCAGCCAGAAACCGGCCACGGCGCCGGCCAAACCTGTCGCCAAGGCCGAGCCGGCGCCGGTCGTCAGTCGCCCCGACCCCAATGCCAAGGTGCAAACCGAGGCGGTGGAGCGCTTTAGCTTCGACGAGCAATATCAGGGGCCGGCAGAGGGCTCGCTGGCGTCGGCCAAGGCCCTGTTTGCCCGCGGCTATGTAGACTCGGCGCTGCGTGAGACCATGCTGGGGGCGGTACACAACGACTACCCCATGCTGGGGCTGCGCGATGTGCGCCTGACCGACCCGGTGGCGCGCTTTCTCACCTCGGGGCGTGCCATCAGCACCGCCCAGCAATACCTGCGAACTGGCCTCGAGGCCCGGATGGGCGCCATGAGCGACGCCCGTTTCCAGCAGATCTGGCAGAGCCTGCCGCAACATGGCCAGGTGCGGCACTGGAGTGCGCGCATCAAGCAGGTCATGGCGGGTCGCTGATCCGACAGGGGGCTGCGGCCCCCTTCGTTATTTAGGTCGCCGGACTCCACAGCCGGCTATAAACTCGGGTAGAATGCGCGCCCTTGGCTCTACTGGAGAGGAAGAGAATGTCAATTAACTGGTTCCCGGGTCACATGCACAAGGCGAGAAAAGAGATCGCCGAGGTGATGCCGCAGGTGGATGTCATCATCGAGATGATCGATGCGCGCATCCCCTTCTCCAGCGAAAACCCGCTCGTGCCTGAGCTGCGCGGTGATACGCCGGTGATCAAGGTGCTCAACAAGGCTGATCTGGCCGATCCGGCCATCACGGCCCTGTGGGTCGCCCATCTGGAGCAGCAAAAGGGGATCCGCGCCCTGCCGCTGACCCAGCAAAAGCCCGAAGAGATCAAGAGCCTGCTGAGCCTGTGCCACGAGATGCTGCCGGAGCGGGAGAAGGCGGTGCGCGGGGTGCGCGCCATGATCATGGGGATCCCCAACGTCGGCAAGTCGACCCTCATCAATACCCTGGCTGGGCGCATTATCGCCAAGACAGGTAACGAGGCGGGGGTGACCAAGTCCCAGCAGCGCATCAAGCTCGATGGCAACATCATCCTGACCGATACCCCGGGGTTTCTCTGGCCCAAGCTGAGCCCGGCGTCCTGTGGTTATCGTCTGGCCGTCACGGGTGCCATCAAAGATACCGTGATCGATTATGCCGACATCGCCCTGTTTGCCGCCGAATACCTGCTCAAGGCCTATCCGGAGCGGTTGATGGAGCGCTACCAGCTGAGCGCATTGCCGGCCAACGACATCGAGCTGATGGATGCCATCGCCGAGCGCCGTGGCTGCATGCGCAAGGGTGGGGTATCGGATCTGCACAAGGTGTCGGAGATCCTGATCCACGAGCTGCGTCTGGGCCAACTTGGCCCGCTGACCCTGGAGACCCCCGAGATGGTGAGCCAGGAGCTGGTCGAGGCCAAAGAGGAGGAGGCGCGCAAGGCCAAGGAGAAGGCCGATCGCGATAAGGCGCGCCAGGCCAAGGCCCGCAAGCGCTACGGCAAATAACATCAGCACCAGAGGCGGCCTGCGGGCCGCCTTTTTCATAGGCGCGAGGGGGCAAACCGGGTCAGCGCTTCTTCGAACAGTCCCGCATGCAGCGCAATCAGTGGCTGCCAATCACGGCGGTAGCCGCCACCGGGTACGGCTGCGATGGGAATGCCGTGACGAGCGGCCTCGCCGAGCACCCAGCGATCGCGCAGGCGCACGCCTTGGCTGCTGACCGCCAGGTGGCCCAGCTCGTCATCCACATGAATGTCGACCCCTGCCTGATAGAGGATGAGATCCGGGGAGTAGAGGCGCAGCGCCATGGCCAGTGCCTGCTCCAGCGTCTCAAGATAGGCCTCGTCCCCGGTGCCGTCTGGCAGGGGGAAATCGAGATGGGAGGGGGGCTTGCGGCTGGGAAAGTTGCGCTCGGCGTGCAGCGAGAGGGTGATGATATCGCGGCGCCCCGAGCACAGGGCGGCAGAGCCATCCCCTTGGTGCACATCGAGATCGCAGATGAGCACCCGATCGATGCCAGGGTGGGCCAGCACCTGCTCGGCCGCTAACACCAGATCGTTGAACAGGCAAAAGCCGCTGCCCATCGCTCGGTGGGCGTGGTGGTAGCCGCCGGAGATCTGCATGGTGCAGCCGTACTTAAGTGCCGCTTCGGCCGCCGCGACCGTGGCCCCCACCGAGTAGAGGGTTCGCTGGATCAATGCCGGGCTCCAGGGAAAGCCGATGCGCCGCAGCGCGGCCGCAGGCAGGCTACCGGTGAGGGCGCCCTCCACGTAGGCGGGATCATGAACGCGGCGAAGCAGCGCCGGGTCGACAACCCTGGCTTGGCAAAAATCGAGGGGCAGTGACTGGAGCCGGTCAAAGAGGGCCTGATATTTGGCCAGCGGAAAGCGGTGGCCGGGCGGCAGCGAGAGCGCCGAATAGAGCGGATGGTAGAAAACCGGGAAGCACATGATAGAGAAGGGGGAGCGCCAGCTCCCCCTGTTCATCATTTATTGCTGCTGCTGGATGATCCAGATCTGGAACGCCTTGCGGGTCTCCGCGTCAGCCTTGTTGTACCACTCCTGCAGCTGGGTGAGCGCTTCCGGGCTGGATTGAGCCTTGGTCGGCGCCACTTGCAGCGGCTCGTTGTTGCTGGCTGCCATCACGGCCGCGGTCGGCACGGCGACGGTCTTGGGCTGGTTGAATGCCTTGCCCATGGCCAGCAGCTCTTGCTGGTAGTCGCGGGTCAGCTGGAAGCCTTCCACCTTGGGCATGACGAAGCGATCGCTCTGGATCTGTTGGCCGCTGACCTTGTCCTTGAGCTGCACGTCTTGCACCTTGGTGAACTCGCGCGCTTCGCTTTCACTGCGCGGCTTTTTATAGTCGAGGGTCAGCTTCTGCCCATTGCAGGATTCAAAGTTGAACACCAGCGGCTCAGCGGTGACCAGTTTGGTCTCGTTACGGGTGGAGTAGTTCCCCTCGAAGGAGACCACCAACTGGTGCTTGCCGTCTTGCAGGCGGACGTTGTGGCTCTTCTCGAGCAGTTTGGCGTTGACACCATGGCCGTCGAGCAGCTGAAGCACATAAGGCGGCATCACCTCCAGGGTGGCGTCGGCAAGCGCTACATTACCCCAGACCATGCCCGCCAGGGCCGGCAACAGAACCGTCAGTTTCATCATATCTCCTTGAAGCATCGGCGAGAGCACCGAAAAACCGTGTGGCATTTTTACAGGTTTACCGCGAGCCAGCAAGAACTCGTAGGGTGGTCGGTGCTGTGACTTATTCGATACGGCGGCGAAACGGGGGCAGGGCGTCGAGCAGTGGCTTGCCGTAACGTTTGGTGACGATGCGCCGATCCAAAATGGTGACGCGTCCGGCATCGGCCTCCTTACGAATGAGGCGGCCGCAGGCCTGGATCAGCTTGCGGGAGGCCTCCGGTACGGTCACTTGCAAGAAGGGGTTGCCGCCGCGTTTTTCGATCCACTCGGCGGTGGCCTCCTCCACCGGTGAAGTGGGGACGGCAAAGGGCAGCTTGGTGATGATGAGGTTGGTGAGGTAGTGACCGGGCAAGTCCAGCCCTTCTGAAAAGCTGCCGGTACCGAGCAGCACGCTGGGGGTGCTGCCATCGCAGCGCTGGCGGTGCAGGGTGAGCAGAGCGCTGCGTGACGCCTCCCCCTGCACCAGCAGCGTCAGGCCATGGGCGCGCAGCCCTTCGGCCACCTCATTCATCTGGCGGTAAGAGGAGAACAGCACCAGGCTGGCCTGCTGATCCGCCAGCAGGCCCGGCAGCCGCTCGATCAGCTCTTGGGTGAACTGGGGGTCATTGGGCTCGCAGCGCATCTTGGGCAGGTAGAGTTCGGCCTTGTCGTAATCAAAGGGCGAGCGCAGGCGCAGGTAGCGGGTGCCATCGTGGGGCTTGAGCCCGGCCTGGTGGCGGAAGTAATCGAAGTTGGAGAGGGCGGTCAGGGTCGCCGACACCAGCACGGCGCCGAGGCACTTAGACCAGAGCCACTCTTCGAGCAGGTACCCCACTTCAATCGGCGAGGCGTGCACCAGCACATCCTGGCCATCCTCGGTGCGGCTGAGCCAGCGGGCCAGCGGGGTCTTGCCCGGCGCCACCTCGCGGCTCATCAGCTCCCACAACTGGTTGAAGTTCTCCAGCCGTTGCAGGAAAAAGCCCGCCTCGGCCAGCAGCGGCTCGGCGTCTCGGCGCTTGAGATCCCCCTCGCGCAGCGCCTCGGCCACGCCACCTTGCAGCCGGTCGAGGGCGCGCAGCGCCTGTTTGCTGCTCTCTCTTAAGTTGAGCGCCAGCAAGGGGAGCGGCTCGGGAAGATCCCCATCGGGGAAGCGGTGCTGGCGCTCGCTGCCAAAGAGCTGCGGGTGTTGGCCTATCCACTGCTCGGCGGCCTTGAGATCGGGCAAGATGGCGGCCAGGGCGTCTTGCAACTTGAGCTGGGCATCGAGCAGGCTTTCGCCCGGCAGGGCGCGCCCTATCTTGCCGGCGCTCTGGGCCAGCTTTTCCAGCCAGCGGCGCGAGCCGCCCAGATGAATGAAGGCAGCCCCGTGATCGCGCGCCACCGTCGGCAGGTGGTGGGCTTCGTCGAGCACGTAGAAGCACTCGTCCGGCGGCGGCAATATGATGCCGCCCCCCATGGTGAGATCCGACAGTAGCAGGGCGTGGTTGACCACCAGCACATCGCTCTCATCCATCTTGTCGCGGGCCCGGTGAAACGGGCAGTGCTGGTGGTGGGTCAGCGCCTTGTTGCAGGTGTGGCGGTCGGCGGCGATCCGCTCCCAGGCCATATCCTTGATGGGGGAGGGCCAGTTATCCCGATCGCCATCCCATTTGCCAGCGGTGTAGTGATCCCACAGCTTCTTATAAAGGCTCTTGTCATCCTCGCTCGGCCGGGTGGTCGAGAGCTGCTCGAAGGCAAATTCCAGATTGCTGCCCCCATCGCCCATGGCCGCCTGCTCCAGCAGGTGCTCGCAGCAGTAACGCTGACGCCCCTTGACCAGCATGAAACGAAACGGGACGGCGCTGTGGCGCAGGAAGAAGGGGAGATCCTTGTGGATGAGCTGCTCTTGCAGCGCCACGGTGGCGGTGGAGATGATCAGCTTCTTTTGCTGCAACCGGGCCAGCGGGATGGCGCCCTGAGCATAGGAGAGGGATTTGCCGATCCCGGTGCCGGCTTCGGCGACCAGGATGCGTCGTGAACGCTCATAGTCACCGCTCAGGGTCTTGGCAATTTCGGCCACCAGGAAGTTTTGCTCCCGGCGCGGTACAAAGCCCGGCAGCGCCTCGGCAAGCTGTCGATAGGTGGTGCGAATGGCGTCTTTGAGGCGGTCTGAGAGCATACGGGCAGCCGGTTTTAGCAAGCGGTGCAACAGAATACCCAACATGGGGGAAGGGTGCGACCCCATTCGCCCCGAGAGGGGCTCGATGTTGTCGTGGGAGGAATCTGTCGCAGGGGCGCGGCGTACTATAAGGAAGGGGACGCCAAGGCTCATTTGAACAGCAGTTTTAATCGAAAAACGTTTTATTCACCGGATTTTATGCAATGAGATCTGGCTCACGTTTTGGCGCGTATGACTATCGATACAACAAAAAGTTCCAAGTTTTTTTATTGCGGATTGGCAACCCCGATGCTAGTCTCGCCAGCATAGTAACGCATAGAACGTTACTAACACAGGGAATAACAAAGACTTAGTGTTTAATTACAGTAGGCATTGGAAACTATGAAAAAGACAATTCTGGCTATCGCCATCCCGGCACTGTTCGCTTCTGCTGCCAACGCTGCCGTGATCTATGACAAGGACGGCACCACTTTTGACGTATACGGTCGTGTGCACGCCCAGTATTACGGTGAGTACGACTCCTACGACGCCAACACCGATACCTCCACCAAGAACGACGGTGAGCTGAAGACTTACGCTCGTCTGGGTTGGTCCGGTCGTATGGCGCTGGACAGCATCTGGTCCGGTATCGCTAAGACCGAGTGGCAGATCGCTTCCGAAAACTCCTACGATGCCGATGCTCGCGAAGTGAAGGCTCGTCACATCTACGCCGGTTTTGACGGCTCCCAGTACGGTCAAGTCCTGTTCGGTCAAACCGAAACTGCCTTCTACAACGCCACCGTTGCTAAGACCGATATCTTCGAAGACTACGGCGATCTGGCCAACGTCTACGACGGTCGTCAAGAAGGTCAGGCCATCTATAAGGGCCAGTGGGGCGGTTTTGGCTTCCAGACCGGTTACATCACCAACAACGGCAGCTACGACTCCAACTACACCGGTTGGTCCGCTGTTGAAGGTCACATGGACAAGGGTTACACCGTTGGTGCTACCTATGACTTCGACTTCGGTCTGGGTCTGGCCGCCGGTTACGAAACCAAGAGCTTCGAAGACGGTGACAAGTCCAAGCTGGGCATCACTACCGAAGTGGGCACCTTCACTCAGACCAACCTGACCGACAAGGATGACTGGGCCCTGGCTGCCAGCTATACCTACGCCGGTTTCTACTTCGCTGGTCTGTACAACGAGTCCAAGTTCAAGTTCGACGGTTTCAACGATGTTAAGGTTCGTGGCTATGAACTGGCTGCCTCCTACAACGTAGACGCCTGGACCCTGCTGGCCGGTTACAACCGTTCCGAAGCCAAGATCAAGAACGTCTCCAGCTACGAAGACACCACCAACCACGGTGTGCTGGGTGTTCAGTACGCTTTCAACACCAAGCTGAAGGCTTACACCGAGTACAAGATCCAAGGTCTGGATCACCAAGACGACGAGTGGACCGCTGGTATGCAGTACAACTTCTAATCGAAGTTGTCCAAGCGAGACACAAGACCGGGGCGCAAGCCCCGGTTTTCTTTTTGGCGCCGCTGACCTATCGGCTCGCTCGCTTGCCGCCATCGCCCACGCCGGTTTGGCGCGGTCGCGCTGGGCAGGCATAATGGCGTCTCAACAAGGAGACCCCATGAAATACATCGGAGCCCACGTCAGCGCCGCGGGCGGCGTGGAGAACACCATCGACCGCGCCCTGGCCATCGGTGCCAACGCCTTCGCCCTCTTTACCAAGAATCAGCGCCAGTGGCAGGCCGCCCCCCTCACCCCTTCCTCCATCGATGGGTTCAAGAAGGCCATGGCCCGGGCCGGCTTTCTGCCCGAGCAGGTGCTGCCCCACGACAGCTACCTCATCAACTTAGGTCACCCCGAGCCCGAAGCGCTGGCCAAGTCCCGCGATGCCTTCTTAGACGAGATGCGCCGCTGCGAGCAGCTGGGGCTCTGTTATCTCAACTTCCACCCCGGCAGCCACCTTGGCAAGATCCCGGAGCGGGTCAGTCTCAAGCTGGTGAGTGAGTCCATCAACTGGACCCTGGAGCAGACGCAAGGGGTGACGGCGGTGATTGAAAACACCGCCGGGCAGGGCACCAACCTCGGGTGGTCGTTCGAGCAGTTGGCCACCATCATCGACGGGGTGGAGGATAAGTCCCGGGTCGGGGTCTGCCTCGATACCTGCCACGCCTTTGCCGCCGGCTATGATCTGCGCACCCAGGAAGGGTGCGAGCAGGTGTTCGATGAATTTGAACGCCAAGTCGGCTTTGCGTATCTGAAAGGGATGCACATCAACGGCGCCAAGAGCACCTTCGGCAGCCGGGTCGATCGCCACCACAGCCTGCGCGAGGGCAACCTCGGCGAGGCGGTGTTTCGCTATCTGATGCCCGATCCGCGCTTTGATCGCATTCCGCTGATCCTCGAGACCATCGACGAGAGCATCTGGCGCGAGGAGATCGCCTGGTTGCGCACCCTGGCTGGCTAGGGTGTGATAACAATGAACAAGGGCAGCCATGGCTGCCCTTGTTCGTTTCCATTGTCGGGTATGGCCTTACACCGTGTGGCGGGCCAGCTCGCCGAGCAGATCGCCGACCAGCTTGAGGCGCGCCTCGCGGCCGCTGCTCGGCACGTTGAAGCGCAGCCGGCTCGGCCCCTCCATCTTGTAGATGCGCGGCTGCTCGGTGAGCAGGCGCACCAGAAAGGCCGGGTCGACCGCGGTCTTCTCGGAAAAATCGAGGTGGCCGCCGCGCTCGGTCATCTCGAGGCGCTTGATGCCAAGGCGAGTGGCCATGAGGCGGAAGGCGGCGATGTCGAGCAGGGTCTTGGCCGCCTCGGGCAACAGGCCGAAGCGGTCGATCAGCTCCACCTTCAGCTCGTCGAGCTCCTCTTGCGAGGCGCTGCTGGCGATGCGCTTGTACATCGAAAGACGCATGTTCACATCCGGCAGGTAGTCATCGGGTAGCAGGGCCGGCAGGCGCAGCTCCACCTCGGTGTGATCGGCGAGCAGGGTGTCGAGGGCCGGCTCCTTGCCGCTTTTGAGCGCCTCCACCGCTTGCTCGAGCATCTCCATGTAGAGGGTGAAGCCGACCGACTGGATCTGGCCGCTCTGCTCGTCGCCGAGCAGCTCGCCGGCCCCGCGGATTTCCAGATCATGGGTGGCCAGCGCGAAGCCGGCACCGAGATCCTCGAGCGAGGCGATGGCCTCGAGCCGCTTGGCCGCATCCTTGGTCATCAGCTTGGGATGCGGGGTGAGCAGGTAGGCATAGGCCTGGTGGTGGGAGCGCCCGACCCGGCCGCGCAGTTGGTGCAGCTGGGCCAATCCTAGGTGATCGGCCCTGTCCATGATGATGGTGTTGGCGCTCGGCACGTCGATGCCGGTCTCGATGATGGTGGTGCACACCAGCAGGTTGAAGCGCTGGTGGTAGAAATCCGACATGATCCGCTCGAGCTCGCGCTCGCGCATCTGGCCGTGGGCCACGCCGATGCGCGCCTCCGGCACCAGCTCGGCGAGATCGGCTGCGCATTTCTCGATGCTCTCGACGTCGTTGTGCAGGTAGTAGATCTGGCCGCCGCGTTTGAGCTCCCGCAGCATCGCCTCGCGCACCACGGCCGGATCGTGTTGACGCACGAAGGTCTTGATGGCCAGCCGCTTGGCGGGCGGGGTGGCGATGATCGAGAGATCGCGCATTCCCGACATGGCCATGTTGAGGGTGCGCGGGATGGGGGTGGCGGTCAGGGTCAGGATGTCCACGTCGGCGCGCAGCGCCTTGATCTTCTCCTTCTGGCGTACCCCGAAGCGGTGCTCCTCATCGACGATGAGCAGCCCCAGATCCTTGAAGGTGAGATCGGAGCCGAGCAGCTTGTGGGTGCCGATGATGATGTCCACCTTGCCCTCTTTGAGGTCGGCCAGCACCGCGCTTTGCTCCTTGGCCGAGCGAAAACGGCTCAGTACCTCGACCCGCACCGGCCAGTTGGCGAAGCGATCGCGGAAGTTATCGTAGTGCTGCTGGGCCAGCAGGGTGGTGGGCACCAGCACCGCCACCTGCTTGCCGCCGTGCACCGCCACAAACGCCGCCCGCATCGCCACCTCGGTCTTGCCAAAGCCCACGTCACCGCACACCAGGCGGTCCATGCTCTTGGCCTGGCACATGTCGCCGAGCACCGCATTGATGGCATTGAGCTGATCGTCGGTCTCCTCGAACGGGAAACCGGCGGCGAACTGGCGATAGGCCTCCTTGTTGTGCCTAAAGGCAAAGCCGTCGCGGGCGGCGCGGTGGGCGTAGATGTCGAGCAGCTCGGCCGCCACGTCGCGCACCTTCTCGGCGGCCTTGCGCTTGGCGCGGCTCCAAGCCTCGCCGCCGAGCTTGTGGCTGGGCGGGTTGTCCGAGCCGGTGTAGCGGCTGATGAGGTGCAAGTTGGTGACCGGCACGAACAGCTTGTCGCCCCCGGCGTACTCCAGGGTGAGAAACTCGGTCGGCAGGCCGCCGGCGTTGAGGGTCTCAAGCCCGAGGTAGCGGCCGATGCCGTGATTGAGGTGCACCACGGGCTGGCCCTGGGTCAGCTCGCCCAGGTTGCGGATGATGGCGTCTGAACTGAGCTGCTTGGCGCGATCGCGCTGACGTGAGCGGCGCACCCGGCTGCCGAGCAGCTCGGTCTCGGTAATGAGAGCCAGGGCGCGCTCGGGCAGAATGAAGCCCCCCTCGAGCGGGCAGACCAGCACGCCGAGCGGATCGCCGGCGGCGAGGAACTCGGCCAGTGAGGCGTACTCGGCCGGGCGCAGGTCGATGCGGGCCAGCAGGTCGCGCAGCGCCTCGCGCCGCCCCTCGGTGGGCACCGCAAACAGGGTGCGGCCGCCAAAGCCAGCCAGAAACTGCTGCAAGGCGGCGAGCGGTTGCTCCTGGCTGTGATCCAGGGTCAGCTCTGGTAGCGGCTGGACCGGCAGATCGCTCTGGCCCGCATCACCGGCGGTGGGGCCCTCTTGCAGGCGCACATCGACGTACTGGCCGAGCCCGGCAAACAGCTGCTCGACCGGCAGGTAGAGCTCGCTGGGGGGCAGCAGCGGGCGACTCTGATCCCAGCGGCGATCCTCGTAGCGCTGCTGGATGTCGTTCCAAAAGCGCTGGGCGGCCGGGTAGATCTCGCCGACCGTCAGCAGCAGGGTGTCGGCCGGCAGGTAGTCAAACAGGCGTGCGGTCGCCTCGAAAAAGAGCGGCAGGTAGTACTCGATACCGGCCGGCCAGCGCCCCTTGCTCACCTCCTGATAGATGGCGCCATCGCTGCGCGAAATCTCGAAGCGCTCGCGGTAGTGGCCGCGAAAGCGCTCGATGGCGCTCTCGTCGGTGGGAAACTCCCGGGCTGGCAGCAGCTGCACCCGCTTGACCGGGTCGCTCGAGCGCTGGGTCTCCGGATCGAAGGGACGGATGGAGTCCACCTCGTCATCGAAAAAATCGATGCGATACGGGGTCTGGCTGCCCATGGGGAAGAGATCGAGCAAGGAGCCGCGGGCGGCGAACTCGCCGTGCTCGAGCACCTGCTCGACCGCCACGTAGCCGGCCTCGGCCAGCCGGGTGCGTAGCCCTTGCAGCGACAGGCGCTGGCCGGCCTCCAGCAGCAGGCTGAAGCGATCGAGGTAGCTGCGCGGGGCGCAGCGCAGCATCAGGGTCGAGACGGGCACGATCACCACGCCACGGGTCATCTGCGGCAGGTTATAGAGGGTCTCGAGCCGCTGGGAGAGGATGTCCTGGTGCGGCGAGAAGGTGTCGTAGGGTAGGGTCTCCCAGTCCGGGAACAGCAGCACGGGGCACTCGCTCCCCTCGAGCAGGAAGGTGAGCTCCTGCTCGAGGCGCAGCGCCGAGGGGGTGTCTGCGGTCACCAGCAGCAAGGGGCGCTGCTGTTCGCGGGCCAAGGTGGCGGCGGTCAGGGAGAGGGCGCTACCAACGAGGCCCCCCAGTGTTAGTTTGGCGCCGGCCTGCCGGGGCAGGGCCGGAAGGGTAAATGCGGTCATGAGTCTCGACTAAGGGTGGCGGTAACGATCGGCGGCGCGCTGCTTGAGCTGGCGGGATTGGACATGCAGGCTGGCGCGCACCAGCAGCTCCCGATCCTCTTCGCGGATGCGAGCGTATTCAAGCACGACGTGCAGGCCATGCTGGCCGGGGGTGACGGTCTTGACCCGGCCGTAGCAGTAAACGGCCGACGCCTCGTCACGCAAAAAGATCTTAAGGCGCTTGAGCTGGCCCGGTTGGGGGGACGGCCCATGCCCCTCGGGGGGAAACAGGTAGTGCAACTCGCCCGCGCCAAAGCGCACGGTGTGGAAGCGGTGCTCGACATGATCCTGGGCGGCCAGCACATAGCCCATGATGAGGTCTATCTTGCGCGACTGCTGGTTGATGATCTCGATCAGCTCCTGCAAGTGCTCACCGGCCTGGCTGCGCAGCAGGCGGCTGGTGCCGATGTCGATGGTGGAGATGGCCGAGGCAATGCGAAATGGCTCCGGCATCTCGGCCTCCAGCTCCTCGAGGGAGGGCAGATGGCCGCTCTCGACCGGGATCACGTTGACCGGCAGCGAGTGCACGACACTGAAGAACTCTTCCTGCATGGCGGCTATCCCTTGTTGTCATGGACGGTTTCCCTTTATTATCCGGTATCTTATTTTCTTGGCAACGGCAGATCCTTGAAGACCGGACTTTTTCAGCCACTTGCGCTGGCGATCGGCCTGCGATATGCGGGATCGCGACGCAGCAATCGTTTCGTCTCTTTTATCTCCCTGTTCTCGACCTTTGGCATCGCCATCGGGGTCGCCGCCCTGATGGTGGTGATCTCGGTCATGAACGGTTTCGAAGGGCAGCTCAAGGGACGTATTCTGGGTGTCATTCCCCATGTGGTGGTGACAGGGCCGGGGGATCGTCTCGTTCCGCCCGCCGACCTGGCGGCCGAGCTGGCAACTCGTCCCCATGTGCTGGCGGTGGCGCCCATGCTGGCGACCGAAGGCATGCTGCAAAGCCCGGGTCAGCTGACCGGGGTCAGTGTGCAGGGGATCGATCCGGCCCGCTGGCCGGCGGGGGATCTGCTGCACCAGCAGATGCAGGATGGGGCGCTCGATACCCTGGTTCCGGGGAGTTACCGCATCGTGTTGGGGCAGGGAATTGCCCGCACTCTCGCGGTGTCGGTCGGCGATCAGGTTCGCCTTATCCTGACGGAGGGGAGCCGCTACACCCCGCTTGGCCGGGTGCCGGCCCAGCGGATCTTCACCGTCTCCGGCATCTTCGGGGTCGGCGCCGATGTAGATAACCAGATAGCCCTGGTCAACCTCAATGACGCCAAACGCCTGCTGCGCCTGCCTGCCGATGAGGTGGGGGGGCTGCGCTTGTGGCTTGACGATGCGTTCGCGGTCGATCAGGTGGTGGCCAGCCCGCTGCCGGATGGGCTGAACTGGCAGGATTGGCGGCGCGAGCGCGGCGAGCTGTTCCAGGCGGTGGCCATGGAGAAGCGGATGATGGGGCTGATGCTGGTGCTGATCATCGCCGTGGCCACCTTCAACATTCTCTCGGCCCTGGTCATGGTGGTCTCCGACAAGGAGGGGGAGGTCGCCATCCTACGTACCATGGGCATGACCGAATCGGCGGTGGTGCGCATCTTCATGGTGCTTGGCGCCTCCAGCGGCGTCATCGGGGCCATCGTTGGCGGCCTGGCCGGACTGGTGCTCACCTTTGGCCTCAACCCCCTGCTCGATGCCATCGGTCTCAACCTCTACATGGCGGCGGGCGGCGGTGGTCTGCCGGTGATCGTCGAGCCGCTGCAAGTGGTCATCATTCTTCTCGGTGCCGTGCTGCTCAGTTTCAGTGCCACCCTCTATCCTGCCTTCCGGGCTGCCCGCGTGCGTCCGGCCCAGGCGCTGCGTTATGAATAAGGTAATCATGTCGATGAACAAGCCGCTGCTCGAATGTCAGGCCATCAGCCACGTCTATCAGGAAGGCAAGCTGGAGACCCCGGTGCTCAAGGGGGTCGATCTGTCCGTGGCCGAGGGGGAGATGCTGGCGGTGGTTGGCAGCTCGGGCTCGGGCAAGAGTACCCTGCTGCATCTGCTGGGGGCGCTGGATACCCCGACCACCGGCAGCGTGCTGTTTCGTGGCCAGAATATCCACGCCTGGAGCAGTCAGGAGCAGGCCCGTTTTCGCAACCGCGAGCTGGGCTTTGTCTACCAGTTCCACCACCTGCTCTCGGAATTCAGTGCGCTGGAAAACGCCGCCATGCCGCTGCTGATCGGCGGTGCCACGGTCAGCGAGGCGAGCGCCAAGGCGGCCGCTATGCTGGAGCGGGTGGGGCTCTCCCATCGTCTTAACCACCGCCCCTCCGAGCTCTCCGGCGGTGAGCGCCAGCGGGTGGCCATCGCCCGCGCCCTGGTCGGGCAGCCGAGCCTGGTGCTGGCCGACGAGCCGACCGGCAACCTGGATCACGGCAGCGCCACCGGCGTTTATGAGCTGCTCTGTGAGCTGAACCGCGAGTTCGGCACCGCCTTCGTGGTGGTGACCCATGATCTGGGGTTGGCGGCCAAGCTGCACCGCCGCGTGACCCTGGTGAGCGGGCAGATGGCGGAGGTAGCCTGATGTTCAAGCCGCTGCCCCTGTTTTTGGGCCTGCGTTACAGCCGCTCGCGTCAGCGTAACGGCTTTATCTCCTTCATTTCGGCCTCGTCACTCATCGGTATCGCCCTCGGGGTGATGGCCTTGATCCTCGGGCTGTCGGCCATGAACGGGTTTGAGCGCGAGCTCAAGAACCGGGTGCTCACCGTGATCCCTCAAGGGGAGCTGGACGCGGTCGAAGCGCCCATGCCCCACTGGCCCCAGCTGCGCGACTATCTGCTGGCCCAGCCCGGGATCACGGCGGTGAGCCCGGTGATCCGCATCAACGGCCTGCTCGAAAGCGGCAACCACCTCAAGGGGGTGCAGCTGCGCGCCATTTTGCCCGCGTTTGAAGATCAGATCTCCGAGGCGGACAAGTACATGACCGGCAAGGGGTTTGATGAACTCAAGGCCGGTGAGAATGGGGTGATCCTCGGCAAGGCGATCGCCGACAAGCTGGGGATCAAGGTGGGGGACTCGGTCAGCCTGCTGATGCCGGATGGCAACGGTGCCGACGGCATCAAGCAGCCGCGGCGCCAACTGCTAACCGTGGTGGGGATGCTCGAAATCGGGGGGCAGCTCGATGGTCTGCTCGGCTTCATGCACCTGCAAGATGCCCAGGCCATGACCGGCATGGGGGAGGCGGTCAGTGGTTTTAGCCTCAAGGTGGACGATGTGTTCAAGGCCCAGTCGATCACGGTCGAGGCGGCCCGTAAGTTCCCGCACCACGTCTATATCCGCAGCTGGATGAACACCCAGGGCTATCTCTATCAGGACATCCAGATGGTGCGCACCGTCATGGTGGTGGTGATGCTGATGGTGGTGGCGGTGGCTTGTTTCAACATCGTCTCGACCCTGGTGATGGCGGTCAACGAGAAGCGCGGCGAAATTGCCATTCTCAAGACCATGGGGGCGAGTGCGGCGCAGATCCGCCAGACTTTCGTCATTCAGGGGATGGTCAATGGGGTGCTCGGTGCGCTGCTCGGGGCCCTGCTGGGGGGCGTGCTCTCGGCCTACCTCACCCCCATCATGGCGGGGGTGGAGCAGCTCATCGGCCATCGTTTCCTCAACCCGGAGATCTACTTCATCGACTTCCTGCCGACCGAGCTGCACCTGCTCGATCTGGGGCTGGTGACCGGGGCGGCCATCCTGATGAGCTTTGTCGCCACCCTCTATCCGGCGTGGCGGGCCAGCGGTCTCATCCCGGCGCGGGAGCTGGGGCGCTAACTTGTCATCACCGATAAAAAAGAGGGAGGCCAGCTGGCCTCCCTCTTTTTTATCCGAACCGCGGCCCTAGTGGGCGTTGAGCTCATCGAGCGGTAGCGAGAAGCTCGGCACGAAGGTGTCGATGAAGTAGCGCATGGCCGGGTTCATGCGCTGCTCGAGCATCTCTTCGAGGCGTTTGCGGGCCGGTTCAAACTCACGGTTGCCGGCCGCCAGCTCCTCCAGACACTTGGTGTAGGCGCACAGGGTGTCGGCGTCCTTCACCAGCCGCGCCAGTTCGGGATCGGCGCAGCCTGAGTCGATCAAGGGGCGGTAGGCGGCCTTGAGGGGCTCGGGCAGCATGGCCAGCAACCGCTGCTCGGCGGCCAGCTCGATCTTCTTATATTCGCGGGCAATCTCGGGGTTGTAGTACTTGACCGGGGTGGGCAGATCGCCGGTTAGCACCTCGCTGGCATCGTGAAAGAGCGCCATGGTAGCGGCTTTCTCGGCGTCCAGCTGGCCACCAAACAGGGCATTCTCTATGGTGCCGAGGGCGTGGGCCACCATGGCCACCTGCAGGCTGTGCTCGGCGATATTTTCAGCCTGAATGTTGCGCATCAGCGGCCAGCGGTAGATGAGTTTCATGCGGGCCAGGTTAGCGAAGAAGTGGTTGGGAAGCATGATGAGTTCCTACAAGAGGTGATGGCACAAAAGTACACGGGTGTGACCGACGGGAAAAGCAAAAGGGCGGGAAAGCCCGCCCTGTTTTGCTACACCCTTTAGCGAATGTACTGCCCGGTTTCGGCTTCGTGCAAGGTGACAACGGTCTGCCCGACGGGGGCGAGGCTGGCCACGGCCAGCTTGAGGTGCTGGATACCGAAGGGGATGCCGATGAGGGTGATAAAGCAGGCCAGCGCCGAGGCGATGTGGCCGATGGCGAGCCAGACCCCGATCAGCAGGAACCAGATGATGTTGCCGATCACGCCCAGTGTTCCGGTGCCGATGTCGTCACGGCCGGTGATGAAGCGGCGGCTCACCGTGGTCTTGCCGAACGGGAAGAAGGTGAAGGTGCCTATCATGAAGCAGGCGCGTCCCCAGGGGATGCCAATCAGGGAGATGAAGCAGAGCAGCCCTGCCAGCCACCAGGCCAGTCCCATCAGGACGCCGCCGAGCAGGAACCACAGCAGGTTAAACAGAAAACGCAGCACACCCATGGATCACTCCTTTCCAATTTGAGGCGACACCATAACCAGCCTGCGAATGGCTGGCAATCAAAACCGGCGCTGCGGCGACATTCCTTGGCACAAAAACGACATGACCGGAGGCGGGGCTCCGGTCATGTGCGGGTGGGGCGACCCATTTACTTCTTGTCGTCAGAGAAGGTGATGTTGAGTTCCAGCACCGAGAGCTCGGCGCTCTTCTTGTCGAGCTGCACCGACACCTGATCCGGATCGATCTCCACATATTTGCGGATCACATCGAGAATGTCCTGCTTGAGTTGGGGCAGGTAGTCCGGCCCCCCCCGTGAGGTACGCTCATGAGCAACGATGATCTGCAGACGCTCCTTGGCCAGCTGTGCGGTGCTCTGTTTCTTGTTGGAACGGAAATAATCCAATAATGACATGCTTAACTCCCGAACAATCGGCTAAAGAAGCCTTTCTTTTCTTCTTCAATAAAACGTAGATCCTTGCTGTCACCCAGCAGACGCGAAACCGCATCGTCATAGGCCAGCCCGGCATCGGAATCCTTGTCGAGGATCACCGGCTCACCGGAGTTGGAGGCGCGCAGTACCGCCTGGGATTCCGGGATCACCCCGAGCAGGGGGATAGCCAGGATCTCCTGCACATCCTGCACGCTCAGCATATCGCCACGATTGACGCGGGAAGGGCAGTAGCGGGTCAGCAGCAGGTGCTCCTTGATCGGCTCTTCACCGCGCTCGGCCCGACGCGACTTGGCCGCCAGAATGCCGAGGATGCGGTCGGAGTCGCGCACCGAGGAGACTTCAGGGTTGGTGGTGACGATGGCCTCGTCGGCGAAGTAGAGGGCCATCAGCGCCCCGGCTTCAATACCGGCGGGGGAGTCGCAGACGATGTAGTCAAATCCCATCTCGCCGAGCTGATCGAGGATCTGCTCCACCCCTTCACGGGTGAGGGCATCTTTATCGCGGGTCTGGGAGGCCGGCAGGATGAAGAGGTTGTCGACCCGCTTGTCTTTGATCAGTGCCTGGTTGAGGTTCGCCTCGCCATTGATGACGTTGACGAAGTCATACACGACACGGCGCTCGCAGCCCATGATCAGGTCAAGATTACGTAGTCCGATATCGAAATCGATGACGACGGTTTTGTGACCACGCTGGGCCAGCCCGGTACTCAGCGCCGCACTGGTAGTGGTCTTGCCGACACCGCCTTTGCCTGACGTTACGACTATGATTCGCGCCATTCTCGCTTCCTTGTAACTCTATTTGATGCTGTCTATACGAAGTTGTTCGTTGTCGAACCGGACGTGGGCCGGTTTCTGGATCAGGCCTGCCGGCAAGGTATCGCTCAGCTGGAAGGTGCCGGCGATGGAGAGCAGCTCCGCTGCCAGTTGCTGGCAATAGATCCGTGCCTGAGTGTTGCCACGCGCGCCTGCAATGGCTCGGCCGCGCAGGGCGCCATACACATGGATACTGTCGTCGGCAATCACTTCGGCGCCCGGGCTCACCGAGCCCAGCACCACCAGTGATGCGCCGGCGGCATAAATTTGCTGGCCGGAGCGAACCGGCCCGACATGTACGCGGGTGGGCGTCAGAGGAGGCGGTTCCACCTTGGCCGGCTTGACCGTCTTGCTGTTATCGCTACCGCGTGAACGTCCCGCATTCATGACGGCAATACCGGCGGCCTTGGCCGCCGTTTTCATCGCCTCACTGCGGGCTCCCGTAATCCCCACAAGAATGAAAGATTCCGCTTCCACCAATTGTTTGATCGCACTGAAATCAGGAATGTTTTCCAATTTCTCCACGTTCATGACGATGGGGGCGCAATGGAAGAAGTGGGGGGCCTGGGCCACCTTGCTTTCCAGCAGAGCGCGGATTTTCCCCGGATGGGCATCGGTCACATGGAGCACCGACAGGGTAAAGGTGGCACCTTTTATTTCATTATCGCGTTCAGCCATGAAACATCCCCGAACCAGCAAGGCAATTCATTATTGTTATTGAGATTCCGATGTTATAGTTTGCCCCCACAAGAGGCAATCAACCGCACGGATTATACCAAGTTACATGTTGTGTGCAGTCTATAAAAGCCGCAAAAAAGCCGATACATATCTCTTTATTGAACGACGCGACGATTTCTCGCGTGTTCCGGAGATATTACTGACAACATTTGGCCCGCCCCAGCTGGTGATGGTGACCAAACTCAACCCTGTCAAACCCCTTGGTATGTCTGATATCGGTAAGGTGATGAACGCATTGCGGGAACAGGGTTACTACCTGCAATTGCCGCCGCCGGTCGAGAGCCTGCTGGAAGAGCACAAAGCCTTCGTTCGCACTCACTCCTGAGTCCTTGGTGTCGACAGTTTCGCTTGCCAGAAGGGCGGTGACCCTGTATACAGTGCGCCTTTTATGGCGAGTGGGTGAACATGATGCAAGGTGCCTTTTGGCAGGAAAAATCCCTGTCCGAGCTCAGTGAGCAGGAGTGGGAATCTCTCTGTGATGGTTGTGGCAAGTGCTGCCTCAATAAGCTCATCGATGAGGAGACCGACGAGTTGGTCTTTACCAACGTCGCTTGCAACCTGCTCAACACCAAGAGTTGCCAATGTTCCGACTACGCTAACCGTTTCAATCGCGAGCCGGACTGCCTGCAAATCACCCCTGACAAGATAGAAGAGTACCACTGGCTGCCTTCTACCTGTGCCTATCGGCTGTTGGCGGAAGGTAACCCGCTCCCCGAGTGGCATCCGCTGCTGACCGGCAGTACCTCTGCTATGCACAAGGCCGGCCAGTCGGTGCGGGGCAAGGTGGTGCATGAAGCCTTCGCCGGCGAGTGGGAAGATCACATCATTTTCTGGGCCAGTTGAGCTGGCGGACATAAAAAAACGGAGCCTTGGGCTCCGTTTTTTTATTGGGGCGGGCTTACTGGCAGCAGCGTCCCTTGACCAGATTACCGACGGCGACGATGACGCACACCAGCAGATAGGCGGCAAAGATGGCCACCAGCCACTGGGGCATGGAGAAGCCTAAGAACTGCCAGGTGATCTCGGAGCAATCACCATCCGGCATGAAGAGCCAGGGGATCCACTGATCGAGCGGCAGCCAGCTCGGGAAATCGGCATAAGGGCTGCAGACATTGAACGGGGAGGGATTGAGCTGATAATCCACGTGGCGCAGGGCCAGTTGCAACCCGGTAAAGGCGCTGTAACCCCACAGCAGGATGGCGCTCCAGCGAACCCATGGCCGCTTGGGATCTGTCATGCCGAGCAGCCCGGCCGCCAAGACACCCAGGGTGGCGATCCGCTCATAGATACACATGACACAGGGATGCAGCCCCAGCCCATGTTGAAAGAAGAGGGCACACACATCAAGAAACAGGGCCGAGCCGGCCAATAGCACCCAAGGCAAGCGCTGAGCCGCCAGAGCGCGAAGATATTCCACCATAGCAATCGCCTGAAACCAAAAAAAAGCCAATGGGCATTAGAGCAAACCATCGGAAGAAAGGAAAGGGGGCCTTGGCCCCCCTTGTTTTAAGGTGTGACGGCCGCAGGAACGTTCTCGACCGCGTTGCTTATCCAACCCCACTCGATAAATTGCTGGGTCATGCCCGGTAGCAGTAGCTCGACGCAGATCAGACCCGTGACACTGAGCACCAGGGTGTAGGGCAGGGCCATCCAAACCATGCGGCCATAGGAGAGGCGCAGCAGCGGTGCCAGAGCCGAGGTGAGCAGGAACAAGAAGGCGGCTTGTCCGTTCGGGGTGGCGACCGACGGCAGGTTGGTGCCGGTGTTGATGGCGACGGCCAGCAGCTCGAAGTGCTCGCGGCTGATCGCCTGCTCGGCCAGGGCGGCCTTGACTTCACTGATGTAGACGGTGCCGACGAAGACGTTGTCACTGATCATTGAGAGCAGCCCATTGGCGATGTAAAAGAGCGCCAGCTGATCTTCCGGTTTGGCGGCCAGCACCCAGTCGATGACGGGGCGAAATAGGTGCTGATCGATGATGACCGCCACCACGGTGAAGAACACCACCAGCAGTGAGGTGAAGGGCAGCGCCTCTTGGAATGCCTTGCCGATGGCGTGCTCATCGGTGACGCCGGTCATGGCGGTGGCCAGCACGATGACCGAGAGGCCGATGAGGCCGACGGCGGCCAGGTGCATGGCCAATCCTGCGATGAGCCACACGGCGATGAGCCCTTGTACCATCAGATTGACCTTGTCCTGACGGGTGCGGCGGGCATCTTCCTGGCGGTCATACTCCTCCATGATGTGGCGTACCCGCTCCGGCAGGGTGGCGCCGTAGCCAAACCAACCCAGCTTCTCGACCAGCAGGCAGGTGAGCAGACCGCAGAAGAATACCGGTATGCTGACTGGCGCCATACGCAGAGCAAACTCACCAAAGTGCCAGCCGGCCTGCTCACCGATGATGAGGTTCTGCGGCTCCCCAACCAGAGTACAGACGCCACCTAATGCCGTACCGATGGCCGCATGCATCAGCAGGCTGCGCAGAAAGGCGCGAAAATCGTTGAGATCCTGGCGCGCCCCGTCATTGAGGCCGTTGTCATCGAGATAATCGTGGCTCTGCGCCCCCTTCTGGCCGGACGCAACCTTGTGATAGATGGCGTAAAAACCCACCGCGACGCTGATCACCACGGCGATGACGGTGAGGGCGTCGAGGAAGGCGGAGAGAAAGGCGGCGGTCAGGCAGAACGCCAGCGAAAGCGCGCTCTTGGACTTGATATGGATGAGCAGCTTGGTGAAGACATAGAGCAGCAGCTGTTTCATGAAGTAGATGCCGGCCACCATGAACACCAGCAGCAACAGCACCTCGATATTGCCGATCAGCTCGTGCTTGACCTGCTCGGGGGAGGTCATGCCTATGAGGACCGCTTCAATGGCGAGCAGGCCACCCGGTTGCAGCGGATAGCACTTGAGGGCCATGGCCAGGGTAAAGATAAATTCGGCCACCAGCAGCCAGCCGGCAAAGAAGGGATCGAGGTAGAAGATGAGCGGATTGATGATAAGGAAGGTCAGAATGGCGCTCTTGTACCAGTTAGCGGTTTTCCCTAAGAAATTCTGTGCTAAGGCACGTCCGTAACTTACCTGCATGTTGTTCTCTCTAGGATTGACGTTTGACCCGCGGTGCCTGCCCGGGATCATGGGAAGGAGAGTGATGGTTTCGCAAAGCGGCATCGTTCCCCATGATATTAATCAAAGATTTGTGCGAAGAGACAGGGTCTAACAAAGGGCATGAGATAGCAATGGCTTCGATTGGTTCGTGCTCAGCAGAGGACTGACCTTTATGTTTGCCAGTGTCATCGGCTTTGCTATCATGCGGGAGTTTAACATTGTCATCACTTTACAGAGTCCGTTCATGGTCATTAAAGCGCAGAGCCCTGCTGGGTTTGCCGAAGAGTACATCATCGAATCCATCTGGAATAACCGCTTTCCCCCCGGCTCTATCCTGCCGGCTGAGCGCGAACTCTCCGAACTGATTGGGGTGACCCGCACCACGTTGCGTGAAGTATTGCAGCGTCTGGCCCGTGATGGATGGCTCACCATCCAGCATGGCAAGCCGACCAAGGTCAACAACTTCTGGGAGACCTCAGGGCTCAATATCCTCGAAACCCTGGCTCGTCTCGATCAGGACAAGGTGCCGGATCTGGTGGCCCAGCTGCTGTCGGCGCGCACCAATATCAGCACCATCTTCATCCGTGGTGCCGTGCGCAACAATCCGGAGCGTGCCGCCGAGATCCTGCGTGAGGCCACTGCGGTTGATGACAGTGCCGATGCGTATGCCGATTTTGACTACTACCTGCATCACCAGCTCTCGTTTGCCTCTGGCAACCCCATCTATGCGCTGATCCTCAATGGTTTCAAGGGGCTGTATGCCCGTGTCGGTCGCTACTACTTCTCTGACAAGCAGGCCAGGGCCAGTGCTGACGGTTACTACGCGGCGTTGCTCAAGCTGGCAGAGAGCAAGGATTATGAGTCGGTGTTTCAGTTGGTGCGCCAGTACGGCGTCGAATCGGGTAAGCACTGGGCTCGCCTGCGCGAGCACATGCCGAGCAACTTTTGCGATCACTGACCGCGGATGAGAAAAGCGCACCTTAGGGTGCGCTTTTTGTTGATGGGGAAGAGGCCGGTTAGTAGCTGCTCTTTTTCTCCGGACAGCGCCCGATGATCTCGGGACTGAGCTCGCCGTTATCCTGCTCGAGGATCACGTCAAATCCCCACAACTGATGCAGGTGGCGCAGCACCTCGTGGCGTGAGTCGGCCAGCGGGATCCGGTTGTGAGGGACATAGCGCAGGGTCAGTGAGCGGTCTCCTTTTACCGCCACGTTGTAGACCTGGATGTTCGGCTCCAGGTTACTTAGGTTGTACTGCGCCGACAGGGTGCTGCGCAGGCGACGGTACCCCTCCTCGTTGTGAATGGCCGAGACCTTGAGATAGTTCTTCATGTCATCGTCATCGATGGCAAACAGTTTGAGATCGCGCATCACCTTGGGGCTCAAGAACTGGCTGATGAAGCTCTCATCCTTGAAGTTCTGCATGGCAAAGTGCAGGGTCTGCACCCAGTCAGTGCCGGCGTAATCCGGGAACCAGTACCTGTCCTCGTCGGTCGGGTGCTCGCAGATCCGGCGCAAGTCCGTGAACATGGCAAAACCCAGGGCATAGGGGTTGATCCCCGAGTAGTAGCGGCTGTTATAAGGGGGCTGATAGACCACATTGGTGTGGCTGTGCAGCACCTCCATCATGAAGCGATCGGTCAGTTTTCCCTCGTCATAGAGGTGGTTGAGGATGGTGTAGTGCCAGAAGGTGGCCCACCCCTCGTTCATCACCTGGGTCTGTTTCTGCGGGTAGAAATATTGGCTGATCTTGCGCACGATGCGCACCACTTCCCGTTGCCATGGCTCGAGCAGGGGGGCGTTCTTCTCGATGAAGTAGAGGAGATTCTCCTGCGGCTCGGGGGGATAGCGCAGCTCCTCGGCCCCTTCACTGCGCGCCTGCTTGGGCAGGGTGCGCCACAGCTCGTTGACCTGGGTCTGCAGATAATCTTCCCGCGCTTTCTGGCGCCGCTTCTCTTCGGCCAGCGATAGTTTCTGCGGTCGTTTATAGCGGTCGACCCCAAAGTTCATCAAGGAGTGGCAGGCGTCGAGCAGCCGCTCGACGGCGTCGATGCCGTGCTTCTCTTCGCATTCGCCGAGGTATTTCTTGGCAAACAGCAGGTAGTCGATGATGGACGAGGCATCGGTCCACGTTTTGAACAGATAGTTGTTCTTGAAAAAGGAGTTATGGCCATAGCTGGCATGGGCGATCACCAGCGCCTGCATCGGCATGGTGTTCTCCTCCATCAGGTAGGCGATGCAGGGATCGGAGTTGATGACGATCTCATAGGCCAGTCCCATCTGACCACGCTTGTAGTTACGCTCGGTCTGAATGAAGTGCTTACCATAGGACCAGTGATGGTAACCAATCGGCATGCCGATGCTGGAATAGGCATCCATCATCTGCTCGGCGGTGATCACTTCGATCTGGTTGGGATAGGTGTCGAGCTTGTAATGGGCGGCAACCCGGGCGATCTCCTTGTGGTAGATCTCCAGCAGTTCGAAGGTCCAGTCTGGCCCGTCGTCAAGCGGGGCATACACTCTAGTCTGTGTCTCACTCATAGCGTCCCCCTCATGCGGCTTGCTTCTTGAACAGTTCGCGAAACACCGGGTAGATATCGTCGAGCTTACGGATGTGCTCCATGGCGAAGTGGGGGAACTGGCTGGCGACCGACTCATACTCGTGCCACAGGGTCTGGTGGGCCCGGGTGGTGATCTCGATGTAGGAGTAGTAGCGCACCCAGGGCATGATCTCTTTGATGAGCAACTCCTTGCACAGGGGAGAGTCATCGGCCCAGTTGTCTCCGTCAGAGGCTTGGGCGGCGTAAATGTTCCACTGATTTGCCGGGTAACGTTCGCTCATGATCTCGCTCATCATCTTGAGCGCACTTGAGACTATGGTGCCGCCGGTCTCCTGGGAGTAGAAGAACTCGTGCTCATCGACCTCCTTGGCCTGGGTGTGGTGACGGATATAGACCACCTCCACGTTCTTGTAGGTGCGGGTCAGAAACAGGTAGAGCAGGATGTAAAAGCGCTTGGCCATATCCTTGGTCGCCTGATCCATGGAGCCGGAGACGTCCATCAGGCAGAACATCACTGCCTGGCTGGAGGGGACCGGCCGCTTCACATAGTTGTTGAACTTGAGATCGAAGGTGTCGATGAAGGGCACGGCGTCGATCTTCTTGCGCAGATCTCGGATCTCCCGCTCGAGCGATGCAATTTCGGCATGATGCTCATTGGGGTCTTGCATCAGCAGCGCCAGCCGGGCTTCCAGCTCACGCAGCTGTCGTTTCTTGCCGGCCTGCAGTGCAACCCGCCGCGCCAGAGAGTTTTGCAGCGAACGCACCACGTTGATGTTGGTCGGTACCCCGTTCGAGGTGTAGCCCGCCCGGTAGGTCTTCACTTCCATCAGTTGGTTAAGCTGGGTTTTCTGCAAGTTGGGCAGCTCGAGATCCTCAAACAGAAGATCTAAGTACTCATCCTTGGAGATCTGGAACACAAAATCATCCGCGCCTTCCCCCTGGTTTGAGGCCTGCCCTTCACCGCTTCCCCCGCCACCGCCCCCTCCCTGCGGGCGGTCAATCTTGTCCCCGGTGACGAACTGATCATTGCCTGGGTGCACCATCTCCCGCTTGCCGCCACGTCCCTGATGGAAAATGGATTCGGTGATGTCGCGGGTGGGAATGCTGATGTTCTCGCCCTTGTCCACGTCCTGGATGCTGCGTTTGGCCACAGCATCGGAGACCGCCTGTTTGATCTGTTTCTTATAACGGCGGATGAAGCGCTGCCGGTTGACAGCGCTCTTGTTCTTGCCGTTCAGTCTGCGATCGATGAAATGCGCCATATTCCCCTCCTTGGCCATCAGGCTCAGGATGATTTACGCACCCTCAAGTACCACTCAGAGAGCAGGCGCACCTGTTTGCGGGTATACCCTTTCTCCATCATCCGCGCGACGAAGTTATCGTGTTTCTTCTGCTCTTCGGCCGAGGTCTTGCTGTTGAACGAGATGACCGGCAACAGCTCCTCGGTGTTGGAGAACATCTTCTTCTCGATCACGGTGCGCAGCTTCTCGTAACTGGTCCAGGTCGGGTTGCGGCCGGCGTTATTGGCGCGGGCACGCAGCACGAAGTTGACTATCTCGTTGCGAAAATCCTTCGGGTTGCTGATCCCGGCCGGTTTCTCGATCTTCTCCAGCTCGCTGTTGAGCGCGGCGCGGTCAAACAGTTGGCCGGTCTCCGGATCGCGGTACTCCTGATCCTGGATCCAGAAGTCGGCATAGGTGACGTAGCGATCGAAGATGTTTTGGCCGTACTCGGAGTAGGACTCGAGATAGGCGGTCTGGATCTCCTTGCCGATGAATTCAACATAACGCGGGATCAGGTATCCCTTGATGAACTCGAGGTAACGGTCGTGCAGCTCTTGCGGGAACTGTTCTCGCTCAATCTGCTGCTCCAGCACATAGAAGAGGTGCACTGGATTGGCCGCCACCTCGGCGTGGTCGAAGTTAAATACCCGCGACAGGATCTTGAACGCAAAACGGGTGGAAAGGCCGTTCATCCCTTCGTCGACGCCGGCATAGTCGCGGTACTCCTGGTAACTCTTGGCCTTGGGATCGGTATCTTTGAGGCTTTCGCCGTCATAGACCCGCATCTTGGAGTAGAGGCTGGAGTTCTCCGGCTCCTTGAGGCGCGAGAGCACCGAGAACTGGCCGAGCAGCTCGAGGGTGCCTGGAGCGCACTTGGCTTCGGTCAACTGGCTGTTTTGCAACAATTTCTCGTAGATCTTCACCTCTTCCGAGACGCGCAGGCAATAAGGCACCTTGACGATGTAAACCCGGTCGAGGAAGGCCTCGTTGTTCTTGTTGTTCTTAAACTGCTGCCATTCGGATTCATTGGAGTGGGCCAGAATGATCCCCTCAAACGGCATGGCCGAGATCCCCTCGGTGCCGTTGTAGTTCCCCTCCTGGGTAGCGGTCAGCAGCGGGTGCAGTACCTTGATGGGAGCCTTGAACATCTCGACAAACTCCATCATCCCCTGGTTGGCCTTGCACAGGGCACCGGAGTAGGAGTAGGCGTCGGCATCATCCTGTGCATAGTGCTCCAACATGCGGATGTCGACCTTGCCCACCAGAGAAGAGATGTCCTGATTGTTCTCATCGCCGGGTTCGGTCTTGGCGATGGCAATTTGATCGAGGATGGAGGGATTGACCTTCTCCACCTTGAATTGAGTAATATCGCCGCCAAATTCGTGCAGGCGTTTGACGACCCAGGGGGACATGATGGGACGCAGGTAACGGCGCGGGATACCATATTCACGCTCAAGCAGGTCGCCATCCTCTTCCATGTCGAAGAGGCAGAAGGGGTGATCGTTGACCGGTGACCCTTTGATGCGATAGACAGGCACTTTCTGCATCAGGGCCTTGAGCTTCTCGGCCAAAGAGGATTTTCCGCCCCCCACCGGCCCCAGCAGATAGAGGATCTGTTTCTTCTCTTCCAGGCCCTGGGCGGCATGCTTGAGGTAGGAGACAATCTGCTCGATGGCCTCTTCCATGCCATAGAAGTCCCGGAAGGCGGGATAGCGGGCGATAACCCGATTGGAGAAGAGTCGGCTCAAGCGCGGATTGGTGGATGTGTCGATCATCTCAGGCTCACCGATGGCGGCCAGCAGTCGTTCGGCGGCGGAGGCGTAGCAGGACTTGTCCTGTTTGCACATATCCAGAAACTCCTGGATGGTGTACTCCTCTTCCCTGGCTTTTTCGTAGCGTTGTTGGTAATGCTCGAAGATGCCCATAACCTTACCCCCGTTATAGATAGACGCTTACCCTAAAAGAACCATCGCCATCGAATTGTCACATTGTCTTATCTAAGTTAAGCCTACCCGCTACCTCACCGCGTATTGCTGTTGCAGAATCTGTTCCCGGTTGCCTATCCCTGTTTGCCCAAGGCCAACAGAGTCGATGGCGGCGGTCATCTACACGCATATGTTACTGACTGTTAAATTATTTCTGCCACGTTCCCCGATCGCTGTCAAAGGCTTCGAAGAGAAAATATACAGAGAGACGTTCGGGTCTCAAAAGGGCGCTGGGTTTGTCGCGAGGGGGGAACAGAAATAGCCGTCTCGTTTGGTGTTGCAGCTCTAATTTTTACATTGACGTAACATTGTGTGCCGGCTAGATTGAACTCGTACTTCGCCAGATGGCCAGATCAGGTTGCTTGAACTGGTTGATTTAGCAGGTGCAAAGCTCTGTTTAAGCACGTTTCCGTTGGCTTGGCCCTCGCATCGCGAGGGCCTTATTTTTTTACATTTGCTATGATGTTGGCCTTTTTGTTAGCCGTGAGCCGGGGACGCTTACAAGAGCAGGGAGTGATGAACATTACCATTCGACGTTTGGCTTTTATGGCATTGATCATGGCTGTGTTATGGCGCATCGAAGGTGATGAACAGACGGCTCATCAGGCGGACAGAGCGTGGCGCAGTGGCGAGCATCAGACCGCCGTGGCCATTTGGCGCATCCTTGTTGATGAAGGGGATCTCAGATCGCAGGTGCGTCTGGCCCAGGCGTATGAATGGGGGCTGGGCGTTGCCCAGGATCAGACGTTGTCATGGCAGTTGTACCAACATGCGGCTGAGCGTGGTGAAGCGGCCAGTCAATATCGGCTTGCAGAGGCCTATCTCAGAGGCGGTCATGTAAAGCGGGATCTGAATGCCGCCTATCACTGGTTCGAGCTGGCCGCGCAAGGGGGCAATGTCATGGCTCAACTCAAGTTCGGGGCCTTGTGCCTGCTTGGTATCAAGGGGCAACCTGAATGGGAGAAGGGGCGCCGCTACCTGCTCCGGGCGGCCTCCGCCGGTAACGAGACCGCTCTGCTGGTCTTAAAAGAGCTGGTCAACCGGGAGCGGGGGGAGGGGACATTCACCTTTGATGAACTGGAACGCCTGGTGGCTGGAAGTTAGAAAAATGCGTGAAAAATCACCATGTAGGTGGTGCATTTTTGTTACCCCCTGTTCGATGTCATCTGTTACCATGGCGCCTTGCCTGATTTGTCGTGAGGGAGAGAAGGCTTGTCCTCCGCTCGCTGGCGCGTTTGCAGAGTAGAGTGAACAGTCAGGCAAAATCGTGTCGTCCATTTAACCGACTTAACTCTTTGCATGTGGCCTTTGGTGTGGGTCACCACTGTATAAGGATTTCAAGATGCCAATCATTACCCTGCCTGACGGCAGCCAGCGTCAATTCTCCCAACCGGTTTCCGTTCTGGATGTCGCTGCCGACATCGGCCCTGGCCTGGCCAAGGCGTGTGTTGCCGGCCGCGTCAATGGCGAGCTGGTCGATGCCTGTGAGCTGATCGAGAACGATGCTCAGCTCTCCATTATTACCGCCAAGGATGAAGAGGGGCTGGAGATCATTCGCCACTCTTGTGCGCACCTGCTCGGTCATGCCATTAAGCAGCTGTGGCCGCAGACCAAGATGGCCATCGGCCCGGTCATCGACAACGGTTTTTACTACGACGTAGATCTCGATCGCGCCCTGACCGACGAGGATTTGGCGGCTCTGGAAGCACGCATGCTTGAGCTGGCATCCAAAGACTACGACGTGGTCAAGAAGAAGGTCTCCTGGCAGGAGGCTCGTGATACTTTCGAGTCCCGTGGTGAGACCTACAAGATGGAGATCCTGGATCAGAACGTCGCACGCGACGATCGCCCGGGTCTGTACCATCACGAAGAGTACATCGACATGTGCCGTGGCCCGCACGTTCCCAACATGCGCCACTGCCACCATTTCAAGCTGCAGAAGATCTCCGGCGCCTACTGGCGTGGTGACTCCAACAACAAGATGTTGCAGCGCATTTACGGTACCGCCTGGGCAGACAAGAAGCAGCTCAAGGCTTATTTGCAGCGCCTCGAAGAGGCTGCCAAGCGCGATCACCGTAAAATCGGCAAACAGCTCGACCTGTATCACATGCAGGAAGAGGCGCCGGGCATGGTGTTCTGGCACAACGATGGCTGGACTATCTTCCGCGAGCTGGAAACCTTCATCCGCGGCAAGCTCAAGGAGTACGACTATCAGGAGGTCAAAGGACCTTTCATGATGGATCGCGTCCTGTGGGAACGGTCCGGCCACTGGGATAAGTACGCCCAGGCCATGTTCACCACCCAGTCGGAGAACCGCGAGTACGCCATCAAGCCGATGAACTGCCCGGGTCACGTGCAGATCTTCAATCAGGGCCTCAAGTCCTACCGCGATCTGCCGCTGCGCATGGCCGAGTTTGGCTCTTGCCACCGCAACGAGCCCTCCGGCTCCTTGCATGGTCTGATGCGGGTGCGTGGCTTTACCCAAGATGATGCCCATATCTTCTGTACCGAAGAGCAGGTGATGGAAGAGGTCTCCTCTTGCATCCGCATGGTGTATGACGTCTACGGTACCTTCGGTTTCGAAAATATCGTGGTCAAGCTCTCTACTCGTCCGGAACAACGTATCGGCACCGACGAGATGTGGGATCGCGCCGAAGCGGCTCTGGCCGAGGCCTTGGTCAAAAATGGTCTCAAGTATGACCTGCAGCCGGGTGAAGGGGCCTTCTATGGCCCGAAGATTGAGTTCACCCTGCACGACTGCCTGGATCGCGCCTGGCAGTGTGGTACGGTCCAGCTTGACTTCGCCCTGCCGGGTCGCCTCGGGGCTACCTATGTGGGTGAAGACAACGAGCGTCACGTGCCGGTCATGATTCACCGTGCCATTCTGGGCTCCATTGAGCGCTTTATCGGTATTTTGACTGAAGAGTACGCCGGTTTCTTCCCGGCATGGTTGGCGCCGACTCAAGCTGTTGTCATGAATATCACTGACAATCAGGCAGATTATGCGCTCAAGGTAGCCAAGGCATTGAATGATGCGGGTCTGCGTGCGAAGGCGGACTTGAGAAATGAGAAGATTGGCTTTAAAATCCGCGAGCATACTTTGAAGCGAGTGCCCTATATGCTGGTTTGCGGCGACAAAGAAGTCGAATCCGGCAAAATTGCTGTTCGCACTCGCAAGGGGGCTGACTTGGGAACCTATCCGGTTGAAGAGCTGATTACACTGCTCACCCAAGAAGTTCAGACCCGCGGACAAAAGAGAGTGGAGGAATAAGCTATAAAAGGCGGAAAAAAACTGGGCAAGCAACCGCAAGCCCGCGCTCACCGGATCAATACCGAGATTCGTCTGAAAGAAGTTCGTTTGACTGGTGTTGAGGGAGAGCCTCTGGGCATCGTCTCGATCCAGGATGCATTGAACTTAGCCGTTGAAGCTGGAGTTGATCTGGTTGAGATCAGTCCCAACGCCGAGCCGCCCGTTTGCCGGATCATGGATTACGGCAAATTCCTCTACGAAAAGAGCAAGACTGCTAAAGAGCAGAAGAAGAAGCAGAAAGTCGTCCAGGTGAAGGAAATCAAATTCCGTCCTGGCACCGACGAAGGCGACTATCAGGTAAAACTGCGCAACCTGATTCGCTTTCTCGAGGAAGGTGACAAGGCCAAGGTTACCTTGCGCTTCCGCGGTCGTGAAATGGCCCACCAGGAACTTGGTATCAAGGTACTGGAGCGCGTCAAGAACGATCTGGAAGAGCTGGCCGTGGTCGAGTCCTTCCCCAAAGTCGAAGGCCGTCAAGCAGTGATGGTCCTCGCGCCTAAGAAGAAATAATCAGGCCCACAAGAAATCGGCTCGTGGGGGAATACTCCACGAGCCTGTTCGCCTGATTGTTTTGTTGTTACTCACAATGCGGAGTTCGAAATGCCGAAAATCAAAACCAACCGGGGCGCCGCCAAGCGCTTCAAGAAGACTGGCTCTGGTGGCTTCAAGTGCAAGCACGCCCACCTGCGTCACATCCTGACCAAGAAGAGCAGCAAGCGTAAGCGTCAGCTCGGCCCGAAGACCATGGTCTCTGCCGCTGACCAAAAACGTGTTGTTGCCTGCCTGCCGTACGCATAAGAGAGGGGTGTGAGAAATGCCGAGAGTAAAACGTGGTGTGACCGCTCGCGCTCGTCACAAGAAAGTTCTGAAGGCTGCCAAGGGTTACTACGGTGCCCGTTCCCGCGTCTACCGCGTAGCGGTACAAGCGGTAACCAAGGCTGGTCAGTACGCCTACCGTGACCGTCGTCAGAAGAAGCGTCAGTTCCGTCAACTGTGGATCGCCCGTATCAACGCGGCTTCCCGTCAGAACGGTCTGTCCTACAGCCGTCTGATCAACGGTCTGAAGAAGGCTTCCATCGAGATCGATCGTAAGATCCTCGCTGACATCGCCGTTCACGACAAGGTCGCTTTCACCGCTCTGGTTGAAAAGGCAAAGGCAGCTCTGGCTTAATCGCTGGAAATGTCATGATATAAAAAGGAGGCTTCGGCCTCCTTTTTGTTGTCTTCATGGTGAGGCGACATAAAAAAGGCCCCGCGATGCGGGGCCTTTCCATGTCGTTGATCCGGGTTAAACGATGCCCTGGCTGCGCAGGTAGTCATCGTAGCTACCGCTAAAGTCGCGGATCCCCTCTTCGGTCAGCTCCAGGATCCGGGTCGCAAGCGACGAGACGAATTCCCGGTCGTGGGAGACGAAGATCAGGGTACCCTTATACATCTCGAGTGCCAGGTTCAGCGATTCGATCGATTCCATGTCCAGGTGGTTGGTCGGCTCATCCATGATCAGGATGTTGGGGCGCTGCATGATGAGCTTGCCAAAGATCATGCGGCCCTGTTCGCCACCGGACAGCACGCGAACCGGCTTTCTGATGTCATCTTGCGAGAACAGCAGGCGGCCGAGCACGGAGCGCACCGCTTGCTCGTCATCCCCTTCCTTCTTCCACTGGGCCATCCAGTCGAACACGTTGAGATCGGTGTCGAACTCCTCGGCGTGATCCTGGGCGTAGTAGCCGATCTGGGCGTTCTCGGACCACTTGATGGTGCCGGCATCCGGGGCCAGCTCACCGACCAGGGTCTTGATCAGGGTGGACTTACCGATGCCGTTGGTCCCCAGAATGGCGACCTTCTCACCCACTTCCAGCAGCATGTTGAGCCCTTTGAACAGGGGGGTGTCGCCGTAGCCCTTGGCCACGCCTTCCACTTCCAGGATGTTGCGATAGAGCTGCTTGTCCTGATCGAAGCGGATGAAGGGGTTCTGCCGGCTGGAGGCCTTGACCTCTTCGATCTTGATCTTGTCGATCTGCTTGAGGCGCGAGGTGGCCTGCCGTGACTTGGAGGCGTTGGCGCTAAAGCGCGACACGAACGATTGCAGATCGGCGATCTGCGCCTTCTTCTTGGCGTTGTCGGCCAGCAGACGCTCGCGGGCCTGGGTGGCGGCCAGCATGTAGTCGTCGTAGTTGCCCGGGTAGACGCGCAGCTCGCCGTAGTCCAGATCCGCCATGTGGGTGCAGACCATGTTCAGGAAGTGGCGGTCGTGGGAGATGATGATCATGGTGCAGTCACGATCGTTGAGCACCCCCTCCAGCCAGCGGATGGTGTTGATGTCCAGGTTGTTGGTCGGCTCGTCCAGCAGCAGGATGTCCGGGTTGGAGAAGAGCGCCTGGGCCAGCAGCACCCGCAGTTTCCAGCCTGGAGCCACTTCGCTCATGGGGCCGTTGTGCTGCTCCAGCGGAATACCGGCCCCGAGCAGCAGCTCACCGGCACGGGCTTCGGCGGTGTAGCCGTCATACTCGGCCACCTTGCCCTCAAGTTCGGCGGCGCGCATGTAGTCGTCGTCGCTCGCCTCGAGGTTGGCGTAGATGGCATCCCGCTCCTGCATGGCGGCCCACATTTCGGCATGGCCCATCATGACCACGTCCAGCACGCGCATCTCTTCGTAAGCAAACTGATCCTGGCGCAGCTTACCGATGCGCTCGTTAACGTCCAGGCTGACGTTACCGCCGGACGGCTCGAGATCGCCGCCGAGGATCTTCATGAAGGTGGATTTGCCGCAACCGTTGGCACCGATAAGGCCATAGCGGTTGCCATCGCCAAACTTGACGCTGATGTTTTCAAACAGTGGCTTGGCGCCGAACTGCATGGTGATGTTGTTGGAGGAGAGCATAAAAAACCTAATGGGGGGTTGTGGAAACGGAGCGAACGGCGCAAGCGAGCCAATGTGGCCACTCCGTTTCGCTCAAGGGGACGTGCGCCCCCTGTTATTGAACACGGCATGATACCAGCTGGGCCGGTCATGGCAACCGGCCCGAGGAAGGGGATCAGGCCCCCAGGGTTCGATTGCGCCCCTCTTCCTTGGCGCAATAGAGCAGTGCGTCAACCCGTTGGAGGATGTCGTCATCCTTTTGACCATTCTGGGTGGTGACCCCGGCACTGAAGGTCACCTTCAGATCTTGCTCCCGCCACTCACGGGCTTCCAGGGCGCAGCGCCAGCGCTCAATGTGTGCCACGGCGGAGTCCAGATCGCTGCGCGGGAACAGCACGGCGATCTCTTCCCCCCCGTAGCGGTAGATCTGGGCGCTCTTGTCCAGGATCTCGCCTCCCAGTTTGGCGATGGCCTTGAGCACCTCATCCCCCAGCAGGTGACCGTAGGTATCGTTGACCTGCTTGAAGTGGTCGATATCGACCAGCGCCAGGGCAAAGGGCACCTGATGCTCACACAAGGAGTGCAGATCGGCATCGAGACGACCGCGGTTCCACAGCCCGGTCAACTGATCCCGGTTGGCCTTTTCACTTTCACTTTGCAGGGCTTGCTGCTGCTCGGCGATCTCCCGCTGCACATTCTCCAGGGTCCCCTTGGTGTTCTCGCGGCCAAAGCGCAGGCTGGAGATGATCTCTGACAGCATGCGGTACTGGGTTTTATGGGTGATGAACCACATCATGATGACCACGAAGCTGCACATGATAAACAGCATCAAGGTGGGCAGCATGGAGATCAGGATGTTCTGGGTGATCTCTTTGAGCGGGACGGCATACACCACGAACCAGTCGGGGTTGGTATAGGAGTGGTAGAAGATCTGCAGCTCTCGATACCTGTCCGTGATGGTGCCGGAGCTGTTGTTCATTTTGGCGACCAGATGAGGATTGACCCCGAGCTGGGCGATCCGGGCCGTGTCTCCCTTGAGCAGGATGTGCCCACTTCTATCGATCACCATGAGGGCGCCGCCAAGGGGCAGGATCATGCTGCGGTAGGGGTAGCTCAGCTCGATCAGGTTGAGATCGGCGGCCAGCGAGCCGGTGTAGCTGTGGGCATCGAAGATGGGCTTGGCAATGGAGAGCACCATCGAATGATCGAAGAAGTCCGGATAGAGCGGGGTATAGAAGACGAAGGCACTACGGATGCTCTTGGTGTTGAACCAGGGACGCTCGCGGGCATCATCGATGTGACCCAGTTGCGGAATGGCAGAGAAGTGTCCCTCCTTGCTGCTATAACTGAGGTTCATCAGGCCTCGGCTGACATTGAGCAGGGCGCCCGCCTTGGCGCGTGTGACCGGATCGGTGAACGGATACTCCCCTTTGGCCTCAACGAGGCTGGCGATCTCATTGAGCGAGTGCTCAAGGGGCTTGATCACCTCTTCATAGGTGACACTGGCGGTATTGGAGACAAAGTCAGCGGCGCTCTCTTGCGCGGCATGCTTGCGTTCATGAAAGGAGTAGAGCGCATAAGCAGAAAAGGCGAGGGTCTGAAACACCAAGATGATGACAAAAGCAATATGGGTGCTGTTATCAAGTTTCAGGTCGCGTTTTACATGTGAGTTCACGGTATCACCCGAATAGTGGATTCGGTGCACATTATGGGAATCCCACCTTGCGTGAACCTTGATACACGTCAAACCGGCAAAAAATTGTTAACTGAGTCACATATTGTGCAATGCGCCGGCAGAGGCCGGCGCTCTTATTTCTGCACTCAGTGGGAACTCGCCTTGGCCGCGCCAATCCCGGTCTGGGAGCGCACGAACTGCGGGAAGAACTTGGCGTGCTCCTCGCCGGCGGCGGCGGATTTGTCGGTGACCGAGAAGAACCAGATCCCCGCAAATGCCAGCAGCATGGAGAAGAGGGCCGGGTACTCGTAGGGGAAGATGGCCTGGGCGTGGCCAAGCACCTTCACCCACACGGTCGGCCCCAGCACCATCAGGGTCACCGCAGAGCCGAGCCCCAGCCAGCCGCCGTAGACGGCGCCACGGGTGGTCAGGCGAGACCAGAACATGGAGAGGAACAGCACCGGGAAGTTGCAGCTGGCGGCGATGGAGAAGGCCAAGCCCACCATGAAGGCGATGTTCTGTTTCTCAAACAGGATGCCAAGGCCGATGGCTACGACGCCGAGCACCACAGTGGTCATCTTGGAGACGCGCAGCTCGTCGGTCTCATTGGCCTTGCCGTGCTTGAGCACGCTGGCATAGAGGTCATGGGAGACGGCCGAGGCGCCAGCCAGGGTCAACCCGGCCACCACCGCCAGTATGGTGGCAAAGGCCACGGCGCTGATGAAGCCGAGGAACAGGCTGCCGCCCACCGCGTTGGCCAGGTGCACGGCCGCCATGTTGTTACCGCCGATCAGGGCGCCGGCGGCATCCTTGAAGGCCGGGTTAGTACTCACCAGCAAGATGGCACCAAAGCCGATGATGAAGGTAAGGATGTAGAAGTAGCCGATGAAGCCGGTGGCGTAGAAGACCGACTTGCGGGCTTCCTTGGCGTCACCCACGGTGAAAAAGCGCATCAGGATGTGGGGCAGGCCGGCGGTGCCGAACATCAGGGCGAGACCGAGTGAGATCGCCGAAATAGGGTCGGAGACCAGTCCCCCCGGGCTCATGATGGCCACGCCATTGGCATGAACCTTGACCGCTTCGGAGAAGAGGGTACCCACATCGAAGTTGACCGACTTCATCACCATTAGCGCCATGAAGCTGGCCCCCGAGAGCAGCAGCACCGCCTTGATGATCTGCACCCAGGTGGTGGCGAGCATGCCGCCGAACAGCACGTAGAGCACCATCAGGATCCCGACCAGCACTACGGCGACGTGATAGTTGAGGCCAAACAGCAGCTCGATGAGCTTGCCGGCCCCCACCATCTGGGCGATGAGGTAGAGCGCCACCACCACCAGCGAGCCGCAGGCCGAGAGGGTGCGCACCTCAGTCTGCTTCAGGCGGTAGGAGGCCACATCGGCGAAGGTGTACTTACCAAGGTTGCGCAGCCGCTCGGCGATCAGAAACAGGATGATGGGCCAGCCCACCAGAAAGCCGATGGAGTAGATGAGGCCGTCATAGCCCGAGGTGTAGACCAGGGCGGAGATCCCGAGAAAGGAGGCGGCTGACATGTAGTCACCGGCGATGGCCAGGCCGTTCTGAAAGCCGGTGATGCGCCCGCCGGCGGCGTAGTAGTCGGCGGCCGAGCGGT
The DNA here is from genome assembly GCF_000820125.1 of Aeromonas simiae. Lineage (GTDB taxonomy): Bacteria > Pseudomonadota > Gammaproteobacteria > Enterobacterales > Aeromonadaceae > Aeromonas > Aeromonas simiae. The sequence continues at coordinate 57,450 of NZ_CDBY01000043.1, forward strand.
TACGCTTGGCCGCCCACCAGGTGATCATCAAGGTGCCGGCCACGAAGAGCAGGAACATGACAATGGCCGAGACATTGAGGGGCTGCTGCTTTACCTCGCCTTCAATGGCGCCGGCGGCCAGCAGCGCCGGTGAGGCGAGCAGCCCCCCCAGCACGATCAGATGACGTTTCATCATTGCTGTACTCCCTGGATGATCTTCTGGGTGAGCGTGTCGAACTCGCCGTTGGCCTTGAACACATAGATACCGGTCAGCACGAACGCCGACAGGATGAGACCGACACCGACCGGGATGCCGCGAGTGATGGAGGAGCCTTCCGCAAGCGGCGTGCCGAGCCAGCCGGGGGCAAAGGCGATGAGCAGTATGAAGGCTAGATAGAGGCCAAGCATGATGGTCGAGAGCAGCCAGGCGAAGCGCTGACGCTGACTCACCAGCAGCTGGAAGTGCGGATCCTGCTGGATACGCTGACAGAGTTGATCATCCATTTTCTTTTCTCTCCGTGTCGTGAGGCGGGGCATGAGACAAACGGTCTCTTGTTATCAGAATGTGAATTTAATGTTCTCTTTCAACAATTAGACTTTGGGATAATTCGGAGCGGCCCCGTAGTAGAGGCGCAGAAAGACGAGGGCCGCCGTGATGGCATCAGCCAGGGCGTCGTGGGCATCGCGCTGGGGTAACCCAAGATGGGCGCAGATGGCCGTAAGGCGCAGGTCGACATGGGCCCCTTCCAGATGGCGGGTGACCGCATCGTGGTAGAGGCGGCTCACCTCGATGCGGCGATGGGGCAGCGGGAGGCGCCACAGTGCGTGACAAGCCCGTTGCAGGATGCGCCAGTCGTAGTCGATGTGATAGCCCACCAGGGGGAGGGGGCCGATGAAGGCGAGCAGCTGGCGCAGTGCCTCATCAAGCGGCAACCCCTGGGCCAGATCCTGATGGCGCAGGCCGTGGATCACCACCGAGCCAGCATCGAGGCTGAGAGGGGGGCGCACCGTGAGGGAGAGGGCCTCGCCAATGAGCAGGCGCGGCCCCTTGATGCGTACCGCCCCGATCGCGACGATCTCGGCCCGGCTCGGATCGAGGCTGGTCGTTTCGAGATCGAGGGCGACCCACTCCTCGGGGGGCGGCGTGGCAAAGAGCGGGGAAAACTCGCTGCCTTTGAAGCGGCGCCCGAGCCAGCAGCGCCGCCAATCCGCCAGCGTCATTGGCGCACCCGAAAATGCAGTGCCAGCCACTGCTGGAACTTCTTCACCACGTGCAGGCTATGGCGCAGCAAGTCGCGTTCGCTGGCGCTGAGGCGTGCGACCTGTACCCGATCTTCCCCCCGTTGCAGCTGGCTGCGTAGCCGCAGCCGGATGAAGAGGCGAAACGCCTCGGCCAGATCGGTGCTGAACTCGCGGCTCAGTCGCCCCTCCTGCTGGAGGGCCGCGATCCGCTCCAGGGTGGCGGTCGCCTCCACCTGCGCCTCCAGACTCAATAGACGTACCCCGTGTACCAGGGCGAACAGGCCGCCCCGTTTGAGATCGAGGCCGCTTGGCTCTGGCTCGAGCCGGCCGAGCAGGGTGAGGGGGGTATGAAAGGCCACGGCGGCACGGGCCATATCGGCCAGCAGATCGCCGCGATCGGAGAGCGCCGTCAGCAGATGCCGGCGCAAGGGGGGCAGCAAGGCGGTATCGCCGGCCACCGCGTGGGCGTCGCTCAGGGTGGCGAGCCACAACAGATCGTCCGGGGCTGCGCGCAGCACGGCGTTATCGATGGCACTGCGCCACGCGCCGGCGTGCTTCACCCAGGCCGGGTTGGTCACCATGACATGGCCCGGACAGGGGGGATAACCGAGGCGCTCGAGCAGGGCGCCAAAGCGCGCTAGATCCTCTTGCTGCGCCGGCCAGTCGAGGCCATCGGCCAGGATCAGGGCGTTGTCCTGATCGGTTTTCAGGATCTGCTCGGCGCGCCCCTCCGAGCCCAGCACCATCAGGCAGACGTGCTGCCGCAGTGGCGGTGGAATGGTGAGTGAGAAGGCCTTGGCGATGATCTGCTCGTTGACCGCCGACATCAGGCGCAGCAGGAAGGCGGTGTGGATCCCCTGGGCGAACAGATTGCTGGCCAGGTGCGACTGCTCACGTGCCACCGCCACCAGAGCCGCCTCGTCATCGGCGCGCTGGATGCGCAGCGTCAGCACCTGAGAGTGGGTGGAGAACAGGCCGAGAACCCGGGTGAGGTGCAAGAGACCGCGCACCTCGCCCCCTTCCATGACCACCACCCGCTTGATCTGGTGGCGGGTCATCAGGATCAGGGCATCGAACAGGTAATCGCCAGGGCTCAGGCTTACCAGCGGGGAGGGCAGGGGCGGCAGGGCGCTCAGGGGAGCCTGCGCAGTTAATCCCTCCAGCACCAGGGCGTGCAGCAAGGTGGTGCGGGTCACCAGTTGCCAGCTGCCGGAGAAGGGGCGCCACAGCAGGCTGTCGCAGCCGGCCTCGGCCATGGCGCGGGTCGCCTCGGCCAGTGAGGTGGTCGGGGCCATCAGCAGAGGGGGTTGCAGGTGCTCAGCCGAGATCCGGGTGAGCAGAAACTCCGAGAGGCTCTGGCGCCCTTCGGCACGCCGCTCCCACGCTTGCTGGCGCTCGGCCAGTGAGCCGCAAAAGTAGCGCTCAAACGCGGGTTGTTCCGCGCACAGGGCAAGGAAAAGGGGGCGCGGGATGAGAAAGCAGAGACAATCCTCCAGTGCCGTAAAGTGGTGGCGCACCCGCCCGTCAAACTGAGCGCGCACGTCGAACAGATCATCGACCCCATAGTCGGCGAAGTGGGTATGGCCCTCTTTGCTGCGCTCCTCCACCACGCCGCTGGCCAGGATCAGCAGCCCTTCCGGCTCCTGCCCCGCGCTCAGCAGCGGCTGGTGGGCGCGCACATAGATGAGCTGCAAGGCCGCCAGCAGGCGTTGGCGTTGGGGCTCATCCAGCTGATCGAAAGGGGGGCGCTGCAAGTTAAAAAGAGGGCTCATGGGCTTCTCCAGAGGGGTGGCCACCAGTGTGGCAAGGGGGACGCTGGACGACCACTGGACTTTGGTCTAGCTCTGCACGTAACGAATGGTTAACATTGTGGTCAGACCTGTTAATGACAAGGAGTGCATGATGACCAAGGAACGGGTGCAGTGCCGGATCGAAGGCGGGGTAGCCAGGGTGGCACTGAGCCGCCCGGAGAAGCTCAACGCCCTCGATCGCCCCATGTTTGACGCCATCGAGGCGACGCTGGCGCAACTTAAAGCTACCCCAGGGCTGAGGGCGGTGATCCTCACCGGTGAGGGGCGCGCCTTTTGCGCTGGCCTCGACGTGAAATCCATGTTGCGCCATCCGGTGGCTGCGGTGGAGATCCTGCGCCGCGAGGCCGATGAGGCCACCAATCTGGCCCAGCGGGTCGCCTACGGCTGGCGCGAGCTGCCGGTCCCGGTGATCGCCGTGACCCGTGGCGTCTGCTTTGGCGGTGGATTGCAGATCGCGCTCGGCGCCGATTTTCGCTTCAGCGCGCCCGAGTGCCGCTTCTCGGTGATGGAGATCAAGTGGGGGATCATCCCCGACATGAGCGGGGCGGCGACCTTGCGCAATCTGCTGGGGGTGGACAGGGCGATGGAGCTGGCCATGACCGGGCGTGAGCTGTTGGCGACGGAGGCAGAGCAACTGGGGCTGGTGAGCCGGGTGTGCGAGGACCCACTGCAAGAGGCCGAGGCCTTCGTGCGCACCCTGCTGACCAAATCCCCCGATGCCCTGGCCGGCATCAAACAGCTCTATCACGATGCCTGGGCGCGCTCCGATGCGGCCGTGATGCAGGAGGAGACCCGGTTGCAAAAGCAGATCCTGGGTCGCCCCAATCAGTGGCGGGCCACGTTGGGGAGCCTGTTTGGCCTGAAGCTGGCATTTGGGCCGAGCCGTTTTCGTGGCTGAGCGGGGCCCCAATGAAAAATGGCAGCCCAGGCTGCCATTTTGTTAACGCGATAAGGATCAGGCAGAGCGTTCATCCGGCTCGAACTCGTGCCCCTCTTTTTCCCGCTCCAGGTTGTGTTCGGCGCGTTTGCCACCCCAGTAGTCGGCGTTCTTGATGCCGAGCTTCTCCGGGTGGAACACGGGATCGAGCCCCTGTTTTTTCTGCTGCTCGTAGTCGCGCAGCGCCAGCAGGGCCGGCTTTTGCAAGAGCAAGATGGCGGCGATGTTGAGCCAGGCCATCAGACCGACGCCGATGTCACCCAAGCCCCAAGCCAAGTCGGCCGTCTTGACGGTGCCATAGACGGTCGCCGCCATGATGGCGAGCTTGAGCAGGGTCTTGAGCCAGGGCAGACGGAGGGAGCGGCCGATGTAGGCCACGTTGGTCTCGGCGATGTAGTAGTAGGCAACGATGGTGGTGAAGGCGAAGAAGAACAGGGCCAGCGCCACGAAGATGTTGCCAAAGCCGGGCATCATGGTCTCCATGGCGGTCTGCACATAACCGGGGCCGGCGGCGACGCCGGCGATGCCGGTGTGCAGGGCGGCGCCATCCGGCCCCTGCACGTTATACAGGCCGGTGATGAGCAGCATGAAGCCGGTGGCGGAGCAGACAAACAGGGTGTCGATATAGACCGAGAAGGCCTGCACCAGACCCTGCTTGGCCGGGTGGCTCACGGCGGCGGCCGAGGAGGCGTGCGGGCCGGTGCCCTGGCCGGCTTCGTTGGAGTAGACACCGCGCTTGACCCCCCACATGATGGCCAGCCCCAGAATGGCACCGAAGCCGGCGTCAAAGCCGAAGGCGCTCTTCCAGATGAGCAGGATCACACCCGGCAGTTGACCGATGTTGAGGGCGATGATGACGCAGGCGACGATGATGTAGCCGAGCGCCATGAAGGGCACCACCATGCTGGCGAAGTGGGCGATACGCTTGACGCCACCGAAGATGATGAAGCCGAGCAGCAGGGCCAGCCCCGCGGCGGTCACATTGGGATCGACGGCCAGGGCGGTTTGCAGGCTGGAGGCGATGGAGTTGGCCTGTACGCCCGGCAGCAGCACGCCGCAGGCGAAGATGGTGGCGATGGCGAACAGCCAGGCATACCACTTGATGCCGAGCCCCTTCTCGATATAGAAGGCCGGGCCGCCGCGGTACTCACCGTCGAGTTTTTCCTTGTAGATCTGGCCCAGGGTGGACTCCACAAACGCGGAGCTGGCGCCGAGGAAGGCCACCATCCACATCCAGAACAGGGCGCCGGGGCCACCAAAGGTGATGGCGGTGGCGACCCCGGCGATGTTACCGGTACCGACCCGGCCGGCCAGGGTCATGGCCAGTGCCTGGAAGGAGGAGACCCCCGCATCCGAGCTCTTGCCATCAAACATCAGCCGCACCATCTCCTTGATGTGGCGCAGCTGCAAAAAACGGGTGCGTAGCGAAAAATAGAGCCCGACCCCCAGACAGAGATAGATGAGGGCGGGGCTCCAGATAACGCCATTGATGGCATTGACCAATTCGCTCATGTACAACGACTCCTTTGTTGTATTGGTATCAACTCGTGATGGGGCCTTGCTGGCCCGTTGTCATTCCTTGCACACTGTTAAGGCAGTCGGCCGAATCTTATGCTCTATTCCGGTGCAGGTGTGTCATAAAGTACCGGGTTTATCGGAAATGGCTGACTTGACAGAGACAACATACCGATTTGTTTTCGCCCTTCCTAGCGGAACTTGCTGAGTTGTTGCGAAAGTGTGAATTGTGATTGTGTTTTGTTCGGGCAATGACCGAACCGTCGGGGGAGAGAGGAGTGAATGAGAGGAGCGATGGCGTGATCCGCCAGGCGGTGGCACAGGATGGTGCGGCCTTGAGTGCCCTGTTTGCGGCGCTCGGGTACCCGCAGGAGCAACCGGTGCATCTGGCGGCGCAGCCGGGACGTGAAGTGCGGGTCTGGGCGCAGGAGGAGGGCCTGTGCGGCGTGCTGGTCTGGCACTGCTTGCAGCCCCTGCACGTGACAAGCCGCTGGGGGCTGATCTCTGCCCTGGTGGTGGCGCCGCATTGTCGCGGTCAGGGGATCGGTGCCGCCCTGCTGGCCGATGCCGAGCGCCGCGCCGCCATGGCAGGATGCACCCAGATGACGCTCTCTAGCAGTGAGCAGAGAACCGATGCGCACCGTTTCTATGAGCGGGCGGGGTATCGCGAGCGGCGCAAGCAGCTGTGCAAGTGGTGGCAGGAGGGAGGATGCTGAAGCGACTGCGTGGTTGGTTTGAGCGAAGTGCGGGGCGTGAGAGCGAGCCACTACCGCTGGCCGAGGTGTTGCCCCTCATTCCTATTCTTGAGGGGCTCAGCCAGGGCGAGCAGGCGCGCCTGTGCGAGCTGGCGGCGCTGTTGTTGCGGCGCAAAACCCTGACCCAGCTCGGGGTTGAGCTCAGTGCCGAGGATAAGGCGGCCCTGGCCTTGCAGGCGGCGCTGCCTATCTTGCATCTGGATATGGAGTGGTATCGCGGTTTTCACGAGATCATCGTCATCCCCGAGCCGGTGGTGCGCCGGGAGATGGTGCAAAACGAGTTCGGCCTGGTCGAGGAGATTGAAGAGGAGCATGCCGGCGAATCCTGGCAGCAGGGGCCGCTGGTGCTGGCCTGGAGCGAGCTGGCCCAGGACGGTGGCTGGGATGGCTACAACCTGGTGATCCACGAGCTGGCCCACAAGATGGATATGCTGGGGGGCGATGCCGATGGGGCGCCGCCGATGCGCACCGGGATGGAGATGGGGCGCTGGCGCCGCGATTTTCAGGCCGCGTTTGATGCGCTCAACGGCCAGCTCGATCGCGAAGAGGAGCCTGCCATCGACCCCTATGCGGCCACTCACCCCGCCGAGTTCTTGGCGGTGTGCTGCGAGATGTTCTTCACCCATCCGCGTCAGCTGGCCGGCATCTACCCGGCCGTGTATGGCCAATTGGTGGCCCTGTTTGGCCAAGATCCCCAGTGGCGTCAACCCGACGCATGGCCTCCGGCCGAGCCGACGGCGCAGGTCATGTCGTGACATCCCCATGAAAAAGGGCTCCCGCAGGAGCCCTTTTTATTGACCACTCGCGCTTAGGCGGCGGCTTTCAGGGTCGCCGCCGGCTTGGCCTTCTCGCCGATCGGCAGCACCACGCGGCCAAACTGCTCGTTGAGCACCGTCGCCATGGCCAGGTAGATGGCGCTGGCGCCGCAGATGATGCCTTCAAAACCGGCGATGGTGCCGATCAGAGCGCTACCGGTGAAGTCACGGGCGGCCAGCAGGAAGAACAGTACGGTCAGCGAAGCGAACACGAACTGCTTGGCCCGCGGGTAGTTCACGGTGCCGATCATCATGAACAGGGTGAAGACGCCCCACATCAGCAGGTACCAACCCATGTAGGCTTCCGGGGTCGGGGTAGAGAGACCCATGGAGGGCATGACGATCAGGAAGACCAGGCTCCACCAGAAGGTGCCGTAGGAGATGAAGGCGGTCACCCCGAAGGTGTTGCCACGCTTGAACTCCATGATACCGGCGATGATCTGGGCCAGACCGCCGTAGCACAGCCCCATGGCCAGGATCATGGCGCTGATCGGGAAGAAGCCGGCGTTATGGATGTTGAGCAGTACTGTGGTCATGCCAAAGCCCATCAGGCCGAGCGGGGCCGGGTTGGCCAGTTTTTCACTCACTTGGGGTTCTCCGAAAAGAGGGTGATTGGAAAAGTCGCGCGATTCTAGCAGGCCGCAGGGGGGGCGCAAGGGGAAGGGGCGGGCTTTGATGAAAAAAGACGAAGATTGAACGGCGCAGGAGGAGGTTGTTGGTGGCCGGTAGTTGGCTTGTGACGCCGGGGTTACAAAAAGCGGGGCCAACGGCCCCGCCCTGGTGAGGGTTAATTTGCCTCGGTGGAGAAGAGTACCCTTGCCTGGCTCTTCGCATCGCCTGGCTTGCTGTCGAGCACGAAGATGCGCTCCGGTGAAATGTCGTAATGTTCCACAAATTTTGTCTTGATGGCCTGGGCTCGCAGGGTGGCCAGCCGCCGCAGGCTCTTGTCGCTCACCGGCTGCTTGGCGGCCAGGGTATCGATGCCGAGTTGCCAGGCGCTCTGGCTGCCCGGTACCAGCTGGTGGGCGAAGGCCAGCGCATCGATGCTCTGCGCGAAGGTGCTGGCATAGAGGCTGTCCAGTGCATCCTGTAGCTGGGGATCCTGCCCGATCTGCTCGAGCGAGATGCTGCGCTCGAGCTCCTTGCCGAGCTGGTTTTCCAGCTGCATGCGCTGCAAGGCCTGCAGATCGCCGCCGCGATCCACTTCGCCCCGCAGGTTGAGGGCCAGTTGCGGCCGCTGGCGCAGGGCACTGGCGAGCGAGGCGATGCGCGGTGCCTGCGCCTCAGGCAGGGTAATGTCGCCCGGATTGAAGCGGATCTCGTCGAGCTCCTCGTGGCTGCCGGCGAGGGAGGCGAGCAGGGAGAAGGGGGAGGTGACTGCCTTTCTCAATGTGTTGCCGACCACGTTCCACAGCAGGCTGCCGACGCTGAAGTCCGGGTTATCGAGATCCCCTTTCACTTTGAGATCGAGGGAGATGACGCCATCGGAATCCGCCAGCAGGGCCACTGCCAGCTTGAGTGGCAGATCCAGCGCCTCCGGGCTCTCCACCTTGTCACCGAGCTGCAACTTGTTGATGCGGATATCGTTGCTGCCTTCGAGCGTACTTCCCTGTAACTGGTACTTGAGCCTCATCGACAGCTGCCCCTTGTCGATGGCATAGCCGGCGTAGGTGGCCGAGTAGGGGGTGAAGGTGGTGAGCTCCAGATTCTTGAAGCTGGCGGTCATGTCGAGCACCGGCTTGTCGACCAGCAGGTTGGCGCTCCCCGCTATGGTCACGGGGGCGTAGCGGTCGACCTTGCCTTGCAGGGCGATGTCGGCCCGATGGCCAGGAATATTGCTGATGTGCCGGGTTGAGCCGTTGAGAGCGGCAATGTCGACCACGAAATCGCGGCTCAGGCGCCGATCGGCAAAGCGTAGGTTGCCTTGGCGAGTCACCACCTCATCGACTGTCAGCTGGGGCTCAGGCCCTTGACTGGAGCCGGTCGGGGCGGCGGGCAGCAGCAGGGTTTGCAGGTTAGTCGAGCCATCTTTGTCGATCTCGATACGGCTATAGGGCTGCTCGAGCAGGACCTTGTCGATCTCGACGCGCAGCTGTCGCAGGTCGGCTTTGAGGTTGTTCATGGTCATCTTCTGCCAGGCCAGCAACCGCAGGTTGTCGCGCTTATCGACCACCTTGAGATCCTGCACCGTCAGGGTGCCGTTGAGGGTAGCCTGGCGCCAGGCGCCATCACCGTCTTGCTCCAGCACCAGTTGCTGGCGACCGTTCAAGGTGCCGGTCTCGATGCGGGCGCGCAGGTAGTTTTGCAGGTAGGCCTGGGCCCAGCCAAGCGGCACCGTCTCTTGCTCCAGGGCGGCATTGAGGGTGAAGGGGGTGAGGCTCAGCGTGCCGGCGAGGCGGAAGTTGGCGAGATCATCGACCCGGGTGCTTACCTGCAACTGGCTGACGCTGCCGGCGCGGTCATCAAGGGGGCCGAGGTGCCCCTCCAGCTGGCGCAGCGAACGCAGGCGCTGCTTGCCCGAGCTGGGTTCGCTGAGATCCACGCTGCCCCCCTTGAGCGTCACCTGACCCACTTGCCAGCGCCAGGGCTTCTCGCTGCGCGAGCCGGGCTTGTGGCGTGGCTCCGGCTCCTTCGTGGCGGGCAGCAACAGCGGCATAAAATCCGGTAAGTATTGCTCGTCGAGTCGCGTGACGAGGTGGGGGCTATCCCAGCGCACCCGCTTGATGGTCAAGCGCTGCCGGGTGCCGTCGATGTCGATGCCGTCGAGGGTGAGCCGCTTGAAGCGAGCAATCTCACTGGGCAGCTCCCCCATGGGGTTGCCGCGCCGGATCTGCCACCCATCGAGCGTCAGTGCGCCTTGGGTGACGTGCCAGCCCTGCTCGCTGGCTTGAAAGGCCAGCTTGGCACTGGCGCTCCCCTTGGGCAGGGTCAGTTGCACCCAAGGACGCCAGAGGGGGGCCAAGGGGGAGAGGTTGAGTGTTTCCAGGCTCGCCTCCCCCTTGATCTGCCAGGGGGCGAGTTTCAACTCGCCCTGACTGGACAGCCGCGCCCCATTGAGGCGGGCCGTGAGCTGAAATGGCAGGGCGCCGCTGCCGCGCAGGTTGACCCCCTGCACTGAGGCCGCCAGCGCCGTCAGATCCATCTCGGGATCGTGCTGCGCCTTGGGCAGGTCGCGGCCGTCCCGATAGTGCACCTTGCCCCCTGCGACGGTCAGACGGTCGATCTCGAGCGGCGGTGCGGTGCCGGCGGAGGAGGAGGCGGCAGTTTCCTGAGTGAAGGGGGTGAGCGCATCGAGCAGGTTGAGGCGCCGCTCACCGCTACGCACCAGGGTGAGCTCGGGGCGGCTCAGGCGCAGGTCATGAAGGCGCAGGGTGCGGGTGCGCAGGGAGTCCCACCACTTGGGTGAGAATGAAAGACGCTCCCAGGCCAGCAGCGGCTTGCCCTGACGGTCGCGCAGGGTCACGTGTGCCAGTACCAGCTCACGGCGGCCAAACTCTGGGGTGTCCCAGTCCAGGCGCAGGCCATAGTGCTGCTCAAGCCAGGGAGGCAGTTGGCGCTGGATGAGTGAAGGGGTTTGCCAGATCAGCACGCCGACGGCGAGCAGTGTCCCGACAGTCCAATAGGGCCATTGACGGCGGGGGAGGGGGAACTTCATGGGAGACTCCGGACACGGGCAAAGCGGGGCTATTATGGCACCGTCGTCGGTGCCAGACCATAGCGCCGCCAGAGGGCAGCCGCCACGCCCTGGCGTGTCAGCGACTGCATCATCTGCTCAAATACCGGGAGCGCGATGGGGGCGGCCGGGGCAATCAGCATGCGCAACTGATAGCGCTGATCGAGCCGGGTCGATATCAGCAACTGCTCCGCCAAGGGCGGGTCCCGTGCCAGCTGGGAGTCCAGATAGGCTCGGGTCAGTACCGCCACGTCCCCTCGCCCGAGTTGCAAGGCCCGCAGCGTGCTGGCGTTGTCTTTGACCAGCGTGATGCGAAAGCGCTGGTGCAGGCGGGCAGGGTCCCCCTCGAACTGGCTGAAGCCATAGTGGTAGCCCTCGACCCCGATCAGCCGGTGGCGGGTCACATCCTCGAAAAAGCGCTGATCCCGACCGGGCACCCGCATGGCGACGTAGACCTCGCCACCGAAGTAATAGGAGGATGACGCCTGCACGGCGTGATCCTGCCAGCCCCACTTGAGATCTTCGAACATCATCATGTCAAAGCGGCCTATGTCTAACGCTTTGTAGCGCTGGGCGCTGGAGGTGGGGACGAAGATGAAGCGGTAATCGTGCTGGGTGCGGTTGAGGGCGGTGATGAGATCGAGCGTGAGGCCATACCATTGGCCGCCGGGCCCTTTTTCGACGAAGGGGGCGAAGGGGTAGCCCCCCACTCGTATCTCGGTGTGGGCCCACGGGGCACTGCACCAGAGCAGTATCAACAGCCACAGTCTACGCATCATCGTCCATTCACCCATGAGTCCGGTACCCCAGCATCCGCTAGCCCTGAATGAAATTCAACTCCTCCAGCGCTCCCCGGCAGCGTTGCTCGGCGGCCCCCAGCTCGGCCAGCACCATGGCGATATCCTCGAGTTGCTGCAGCAGGCCACCGCGTTTGGCATCGATCATGGCAATCATAGAGCCAAGCTGGGTACGGCTGCTGGGATCGGCTTCATACATGGCGAACAGTTCACGCACCTCGGCCAGGCTAAACCCCAGCCGCTTGCCGCGCAGGATCAGCTTGAGCCGGGTGCGATCTCTGGCGCTGTAGACGCGGGTTTGCCCCTCCCTGGCCGGGGTCAGCAGCCCTTCGTCCTCGTAGTAGCGGATGGTGCGCGGCGTGATGTCGAACTCATGGGCCAGTTCGGAGATGGTGTAGGTGGGCGGGGCTCTCATAAGGCGTGCTCCTGATGACGATGGGCAGTCATGGCGCGCCCCACCTTGGAGCCGTTCTGGCGGCCGAGGGCGCGGCTGACCCAGGCGCCGGTGGCCGCCAGTGCGACGAGATCGATGCCGGTGCTCATCCCCAATCCATGCAGCAGGTAGACCACCTCCTCGCTGGCCACATTGCCCGATGCCCCCGGGGCGTAGGGGCAGCCGCCCAAGCCCGCCACCGCGCTGTCGATGAGGCGCACCCCGCGCTCCAACGCCGGCAGCAGGTTGGCCAGGGCCTGGCCATAGGTGTCGTGAAAGTGCACCGCCACCTGGCCGGCGGGCACTTCGCTGAGCACCGCATCGAGCATAGGAGCGACGCTGCCAGGGGTGCCGACGCCGATGGTGTCGCCCAAGGAGATCTCGTGACACCCCATGTCGAGCAGGCGGGCGGCGAGGCTGGCCACCCGCTTGGGCCGGGTCACCCCGTCATAGGGACAGGCGATGACGGTGGAGAGGTAGCCGCGTACCCTAACCCCTTGCCGGCGCGCCTCGGCAGCCAGCGGGGCGAAGCGCGCCAGGGAGCTCTCCA
>NZ_CDBY01000043.1:70324-70642 GCF_000820125.1 Aeromonas simiae
CCCCCACCTCAATGCGAGTGAGGCCCGCGCCGGCCAGCCGGTGTACCAGCTCCTCTTTCAAAGGCAGCGGCAACTGGCGCGGCTCGTTTTGCAGGCCGTCGCGCGGCCCCATCTCAATCAGGGTGACCTTGTCGCTCATGGTTGCTCCTGCGTAAAACTGACCAATCTGGCCCCCTGGCTCACTGGCTCCCCGGCGCGGCAGTGTACGGCGGCCACCACGGCCTCCTCACCGGCGCGCAGGGTGTGCTCCATCTTCATCGCCTCGAGCACCACCAGGGGCTGGCCACGGTGCACCTGCTGCCCCGGGCTCACCAGCAA
>NZ_CDBY01000043.1:70912-71310 GCF_000820125.1 Aeromonas simiae
CGGCGCCTCACTGGGGCTGTCATGCTGCGGCGAGGTGAGGCCGAACGCCACACTCTGCCCCTCCAGATGCAGGCGATCGCGCACCACCGGCAGGCGCTGCCAGCGCCCCTCGGCCATCAGGTGCACGGCATCGGCCGTGAGCCGATAGGGGAGCCAATGGCCGTGCCACTGCACCTCGGTTGCGGCGCCGCGTCGGCGCAAGTTGAGGCTAAGGTGACGCGCTTCACCGCCAAGGGTGAGCGGGAGCGCCAGTCTGTCCTCCCGCCCCACCCGAAAGCCGGCAAAGCGCTGCCAGGGATCGGGTGAGGAGGGCGCTCGGCCGAGCCACAGGGCGGCGGCCAGCCAGGCCAGCTCGGGCAGGGGCGGGGCGGTGCTGGGCAGGGGCCACTGGGTGTGGT
>NZ_CDBY01000044.1 GCF_000820125.1 Aeromonas simiae
ACCCCGCTCTGGCCGCCGAGCAGAAACACCCGGCGAAAGATCGGGCTGGTGCGCACCAGGTAGGGGGTAAAATCGGTGCCGTTGAGGTTGGCCGCAAACGGCGTGCCGGTCAGCAGGCGCGCCGCCAGGTTGAGGGCCACCCCGTCGTTGGCGATGAGGATGCCCGGCTCGCTAAAACGCGCCGCCTCGCCGTGGCACAGCTGAAGCAGGTTGCTGTTGGCGTAGAAGAGGCACAGGGGCCCCGACACCTGCCCGGCGCGGCGCTCCAGCTCGGCGCGCAGCGCCTCGCGCGAGCCGTTGAAGATGGGAAACCCCAGGATCGTCTTGCACTCGTTCATCATTGGCTCCCTGCCGCTGGGGCGAGATAGTCGGCCAGCACGGCCATCTGTGGTTTGTCCTGCCCATCGCCGCTGGGCTGCACCGAGAAGGGGTAGCTGCCCCACCAGGGGCCGCCGGCCCAGTAGGCCCACCCCATCCAGGGGGCGCGCGTCAGCTCGGCCAGCATCACGTCGAGCACCGCCAGGCAGCCGCGGCTGGCCGGCACACCAAACTCGCCGAGCAGCAGCCGCTGGCCGTGCTGACTGCCCCACTCGCCGGCGGCGCGCAGTATGGTGCGCATCTTCTGCGGGTCGATGCAGTCGTTGTGGGTGCCCGAGTAGTCGCTGTCGGCGTACTGGTGCAGCTCGATCACGCTGCGCCCGAGCGGATCGCGCCAGCCGGCCAGCAGATCGGCGTTGCTCGGCTGGGCCGCGCTGCCGCTAAACCAGGCGTGGGCGCCGCTCCAGTTGCCGCCCGACACCACCACCAGGTTGGCCACCTTGGCCTCGCGCAGCCGGGTCAGCACCTCGCCGGCCAGGCTGACCCACTGGCTGCGGCCGATCAGGGCCGGCTCGTTCATCAGCCCCAGGGCCACGTGATCCTGTTGTTCTGCCAGCGCCCCGGCCAGCCGCAGCCAGAGATCGCTCAGGGCATCGGCGGCCTGCGGCGCCTGATCGAGCGGCAACCCTTGGCGCTTGCCGAAGTTGTGCAGATCCACCAGCAGGCAGAGATCGTGCAAGGCGCTGTAGCGCGCCAGCCGCTGCAACTCACCCAGGTGCAGTGGCGAGAGGGCGCCGCCGGTCTCGGGTTGCAGCCGCTCCCAGGTCACCGGCAGGCGCAGCAGGCGCATCCCCTTGCCACGGAAGTAGTCGAGGGTTTCGTTCGACGGATAGACAAAGTCGACGTTGATGCGCCCCGGCAGCGCCGTCGCCTTGAACTCGGCCCCGGCCAGGTTGACGCCGGGCAGGGGGCCTTCACTGAGGCAGTCGGCCCGCCCCGGCAGGGCCAGCAGCAGCCACAGCAACCACAGCAGGCGGCTCATGAGGGCTGCTCCTGCAAGCGCGGGCCCGACACCGCGTCCGCGTAAGCGGCCATGTAGCGCTGCGCCACCCCCTGCCACGAGTAGTGGGCGATCGCCTCGACCAGCCGCGCGCCGAGCGCCGGGTAGTCGCCCGCCAGCGCCTCGTGCCGGGCCAGCAGGCATTCCAGCTGGGTCGCCTCGTCCCCCTCCAGCAGCAGGCCGAGACCGGTCTCCTCCACCAGCCGGCGAAACGGCGGGATGGGGCTCAGCAGCGGATAGAGGCCGCCACTCATCGCCTCGATGGCGGCCAAACCAAACCCTTCGTGGCGCGACTGGCAGATGAAGTAACCCGCCTCGGCGATGAGCCCCTTGAGCGCATCTTGAGAGGGGTTGGCGGCGATCTGTACCGCCTCGCCCACCCCGAGCCGGCGCGCTTCGGTGGCCAGCTCGGCCGCATCGAGGTCGTACTCGCGCCCGGCCAGGGTGAGGCGCCAGCGGGGATCGCGCCGGTGCAGCGCCGCAAACAGGGCCAGCGTCTCCTTGAGCCCCTTGTTCTCGGCCCAGCGGCCGAAGTAGATGAGGTGGCGCGGCAGCTGCGCGCGCGGCGGCAGGCGGAACTTGTCGACGTTGACGCCGTTCTCGATCACCTCGATGCGCGCCGGGGCGGCCACCTGACCGAACAGGCGGCCGTCGTTGGCGCTGGTGGCGAAGATACGTCGGTAGGCGAGGCTGCTGGCGCGGGTGACGGTGTTGAAGAAAACCTTCTTGGCGCCGCTGGCAAACTCGGTGTGAAAGAAGATGCCGTGGGAGCAGGCCAGCAGCGGCTTGCGGTGCAGCGGCCGGGTCAGCGCCAGGAAGTCGAAGAAGAAGTCGACCCCGTGCACGTGCACCACGTCGGCCTCGCGGATGGCCGAGAGGATGTTCCAGCACAAGGGGTAGCGACTCGAGCCCGAGTAAGGCAGGCGGATCACCGGCACCCCCTCGCGCACCTCGTAGGCGGGCAGGCGTTCGCCTTCACCGCGAAACAGGCGATCCAGGGTCACCACGGTCGGCGCCTGCTGGCCACTGTGCAGCTGCTGCTGGGCGATGTTGTAGACCACATCCTCCAGCCCGCCGATGGAGGGGTGGTACTGACGCACCACATGAAACACCTTAATGGTCATGACGCTGCACTCCGGCATGGGAAAGGGCCTCCTGCCGTGCGCCGCCCTCGGCGCACAGGCTGCCGACCAGGAACCAGAGCAGGCCGGCCGACTTGAGGGCAAACAGGGAGGTGCCGCTGATCGAGAGGATCATGGCGATGTAAAGAGAGATGAGGGCGCGCACCCGCAGCGCCGGCGCACTGTGCAGCGGGATCAGCCACAGCAGCCCCCACCCCAGCAGCAGGAAGGGCAGGCCGAAGCGGGTCAGCACATAGGCATAGCCCATGTCGCCGTAGTTGCCGAGCGGCGATTGCAGCCCCAGCATGTCGCCCACCTCGAGGGTGCCGAGCACCTTGCCGGTGTAGGTGAGGCGGCCGACAAAGGAGTCGCTGTAGGCCCCCTCGAAGAAGCAGTTACTGTAGATGTAGACGGCCGCCATCATGGCCCATGGCGCCAGCGCCAGCAGGGCGGTGGCACGCAGCGGCAGCAGCAGGCGCAGGGCGATCAGCATGGCGCTCATGGCCAGCCCGAAGCGCGAGTCGGACAGGGCGATCAGCATGGCGGCGCCGGCGGCAAGCAGCAGGCTCACCCGCCGCTCCCCTTCCCGGCACAGGGCCCAGATCAGCACGATGACCGAGAAGTTGCCAAGTGACACTGGCTCGAGAAAGATCGAGGAGATGCGGTGCGGCCCGAACAGCCAGGGCAAGATGGTGCGGCCGATGCCGTCCGGGCGAAAGCCGTTGAGGGTGAGCGCCTGGCCGCTGAAGATGGCGCCGCCGTCGCGGCCGATCCCGCTTTGGTTGACGAAGTAGGAGAAGGTGTGGAACACCCGGATGTACCACTCCAGCGCCAGCCACTCGAACAGGCCGAGCAGCAGCGCCACCCCCACCACCAGCAGCAAGACCTTGTCGACCAGCGCCGCCGAGCCGTGGCGCAGCCCCAGCCAGAAGAAGAGCAGGATGATCAGGATGTCGCGCACCGACTTGGCATCGAGCAGGCCGCGCAGCACCGTCAGGGAGAGCAGGTTGACCAGCGCCAGCAGGGCGAGCAGGGCGAGGCCGAGGGGCAGGCGGCGGTAGACCAGCAGCAGCACGCCGCCGTAGATGAGCGCCTCGACCAGCGCCACCAGGGTCGGGTTGATGGCAAACAGCAGGGTGTTCACCATGCACAATAGGCTCTGATAGAGCACGCTCGCCAGCAGCAGCGCCAGCACGGCGCGCTCGCTTGACGAGGTGTGCGCCTGCAAGGCGGCCGGCAGCGGCCGGCTCCAGAGCAGGGCGCTCATGCCCCCGCCCCCGCCAGCAGGCGCCGGGTGGCCGGATCGACCGCGGCCAGCAGCGCCGTCAAGAAGCGCTGTTGCAGGGCGAAGGCGTGCTCGCCGCGCTCATCCAGGCTGGAGACCCGCAGCAGCACCCCGTCCGGGATCTCTTTGCGCAGGGCAAAGCCGAGCTGGGCCCATTTGCGCTCGAGGCCGGGGCGCACTACCTTGTCCCCCACCACCATCCAGTAAGTGAGCGGCTCGACCCGGCTCCCCTGACGGGTCAGCAGCCGGGTGGCGGGCAGCGCCTGCCCCAGCGGGGAGAGGGTGATGGGCTCACGCCCTTCAATCTGAAAGCCCTGCGCCACGTAGCAGATCTCCGGGCGATGCGCCTGGGAGAGATCGCTCGACTGATCCCGGCCATAGACCAGGGAGAGCATCACCTCGCTGCCGTCGGCGGCGCGGTAGACCCGGGCGATCTGCTGCTCGTAGAGGCTGGCCAGGGCCTGACGCGCCTCGCCGGAGACCTCGACCACAGCCCCACCCGGCACCAGCTGCCAGTCGGCAAAACGCGCCGGGATCTGCTGCTCCAGCGCCACCTGGTGGCGCTCGGCCAGCCAGACCCGCCCCTGCTGCCAGTGCCGGCCAAGCAGGCCGATGACCAGCAGCAGCGCCAGCAGCAGCAGGGTTTGTACTGCGTAGCCCTTCATGGGGTCACCTCCCGCGGGCAGGCAAGGCCGAGGCGATCGAGCAGGCCGTCGAGGCCGATGATGAGCAGCAGCGCCACCACGAACAGGAACAGGCCGGAGAGCTCGTGCACGAAGCTCTGCCCCACCGCGTTGCCCTGGTGATAGGTGAGCAGGGCGATAAAGAGCACCCGCAGCACGTTGGCCAGCACCGAGATGGGCACGATCAGCAGGCCGATGACCGCTTTGCGCGCCGCGCCGCCGCGCTTGACCACGTGCAGGTAGAGCAGGGCGATCGCCTCCAGGCTGAACAGGGAGTTGATGCCGGAGCAGGCGTCCGCCACCAGCAGCTGATAGGGGCCGAGGTAGAGCACCACCCCCTGGCGCGCCACCGGGTAGCCGAGCAAATAGAGCAGCCCCTCGGTGACGGCGGAGATAAACAGCTTGAGCGGCTGCACGATGACGTCGGTCAGCACATAGGGGAGCGGGATGACAAACAGCAGCAGCAGCAGCGGCAGCAGGAATTCGCGCAGCGCCGCGCGGCCAAAATAGAGCAGCACCACGGCGGCCAGCATCAGGATCAGCGAGCCGGCCGAGAACATCGGCAGTTGCAGCAGCTCGCCGAGCAGGTAGAGGGCGGACGCCAGCAGCAGCGCCACGGCGCCGAGGGCGCGTGCCGGCGCACCGCGCAGCGGGCAGGCCAGCAACTGCTGGATGAACAACCCGAGGGCCAGCACCAGCAGCAAGGCGGCGGTGCTCCCCCCCAGGCTCTCCCCTTGCGCGAAGTAGAGGCCGTGAAACAGGGGCACATAGAGGGCCGCCAGGGCGGCCAGCGCCAGCCAGAGGGCGGCGCCATGTCGCAGCTGCATCGCGTCAGTCAAGGTAGACACACCCCAGCAGCTCGGCCCGGATCAGGCGCAGGCGCGCCACCATGTCGGCCAGCGCCGGCAGCGGCGTGCCGTCGCGCCGCGCCAACAGCAGCACGCCGGGCACCAGGGAGACGAGGATCTGGGTGTCGTACCACTCGTGCTGATCCGGGGTGTGGTAGATCACCACCTCGTAGCGCTGGGCCAGCTCGGGCACCAGCTGCTGCATCCGCTTGCGCGACAGCAGCTCCTGCGGATTGGGGGCCGGGGTACCGGCCGGCAGATAGTCGAGATCCTCAAGCCCCGCCACCGGCTCGACCAGCCGCTCCAGCTCGCCGCGACCGGCCAGCAGATCGGACAGGCCGACCCGGCGCCGACTGCCGAGCAGGGCGGGCAGCGCGCTGCCGCGCAGGTTGGCGTCCACCAGCAGGGTGGCAAGACCGAGCTGGCTGAAGGCGATGGCCAGGTTGCCGGCCAAGGTGGCACGCGTCGCCTCGTCATCGACCCCTCCCAGCAGCAGGCTGCGCTGCCCCTGAGCCAGCCAGGCGAGCTGCAACTGGCTGCGCAGCGCCTTGATCTTCTCTTTTTCCAGCAACCGCTCGGCATAGGCCATGTAGAGGCGTTCGCTGAGCGCGCTGCCCGGCTCGGCCAGGAAGCTGGAGAACTGGCGCGCCACCATGGCGTGCACGTCGGCTTCGCTGAGCAGCCCCAGCTGCTGGGCCGCCTCGCCAAAGCGGGTGCCGTGCTCGTGCTGGTGCTTGAGGATCTGGCCGAGTTGCAGCTCGGTCAGCTTGCCGGCGGCCAGCAGCAGCTCGCCGACGCGCGGCATGCCGGCCGGCTCGAGCAGGCGTTCGCGGGAAGAGAGGGGCATCATGATTGACCTCCGCGCCAGTTGAGAAGCAGCCGGGGGGCGCGGGCGGGCGAACGCTCCCCTTGCAATGTGATGAGCACGGGCAGCCCCAGAGTGTGGGTGAGATCGTCGGCGCAGCGCACCCGGCGCGCGCGCAGCTCGACCAGAAAGCTCGCCAGGGCGCCGCAACCGAGCGCCAGCAGGGTGCCGAACAGCAGGTTGAAGAGCGGGCGCGGCGACACGGGGCGGGCCGAGGGCTGGGCCCGTTGCAGCACTGTGATGTTGGTCAGGCTGGCGTTGGACTGGATGGCCGCCTCGGACCACTTCTGCATCACCAGCTCGTAGCTGCGCTGGGCGTTGTCGACCCCGCGCTGCAATATGTCGAGCTCGGCCAGGCGATCCTTAAGAGCCAGCACCCGCAGCTTTTGCTGCGCCAGCTCGTCTTGCTGCGCCTTGAGGCGGGCGGCCATGGCCTCCACGCTCTGGCGGCGCTGCGCCTCGATGCGCCCCTGCTGATCGGCCCGCTCGCGCTCGGTGGCGGCGATCTGGGCATTGAGTTGCTGATATTGGGGGTGGCGGGTGCCGCTGCGCTCGGCCACCAGGCTGCGCTGCTTGCGCAAGTCCGCCAGCGCCAGGGTGAGCTGGGCCAGCAGCGGGTTGTCGTTGTTCTGGGCATCGGTCACCCGCGAAGAGGCGGCGATGTAGTCGGCCTCGGCCTGGGTCACTTGGCCGGTCAGCTCCATCAGGCGCTGACTCTCGGTGTCGATGCGATCGCGACTGCCGGCCAGGATGCCGTGCTGGCGCTGGTAGTCGGACAGGCGCGCCTGACGCTGCTCGAGATCCCGTTGCAGATCGACCATCTGCTCCTTGAAGAAGGATTCACTTTGCAGTGCCTGGCCGCTGCGGTTTTCGATCACCACGTGGCGGTAGGCATCGACAAAGCCGTTGGCGATGGCGGCGGCGAAGGCCGGATCCACGGCGCCGTAGCGCACCGTGATGGTGTTGCTCTCCTTGCCGGGCACCACATCGAGATCGCGCAGCAGGCCGGCTGCCAGCCAGCTGGCGATGTCGCCACCCTCGCCGCTGCGGGCAAAGCGCTCCTGGGCCTGGGGGTAGTCCGCCAGACGCAGATCCCGCACCACCCGCAGGGCGGTGGCGTGGCTGGCGACGATGGCCACCTGGGTGCCCAGATAGTTCTGCTGCACCACGGGGCCGAGGGAGCTGAACTGCACCGGATCGCTGCCGCCATCGACGGCGATCACCGCCTCGCTCATGTAGCGCTTGGGCAGCAGCAGGGTCATGGCCAGCACCAGCACCAGCACGGTGAGCGCGACCAGCAGCAACAGGCGGCGGCGGGCCAGCAGGACGCTAAAAAATTGGGTAATGGTCATCATGCTCGCTCCTAGAACCAGCTCTCGCCGACGAAGATGACCGCATCGGCCTTGAGCCCAGTGGTCAGGGTGACGGCCTGGTTGACCAGCTCGCCGTTGGCATCCTGGTGTTGCAGGCTGATGTCGCCGTGATCGGCGCGCGGGGTGAAGCCGCCGGCCAGGGCGATCGACTGCATCACGGTCAGCCCAGCGCCAAGCGGGTAGCTGCCGGGGCGCAGCACCTCGCCATAGACGTAGACCTGCGGCTGACGTGGCACCACCAGCTGATCGCCCGGTTGCAGCAGGGGATCGTCGTGCAGCCCCTCGGCACCGAGCTCGTAGCGGGTGCGCTGGTTGCCACGCACCAGCTCGATGCTCTGGCCCCCGGTCGGCGCGACGCCGCCGGCAGCGGCCAGCATGCCCGAGAGGCGGGTGTCGACCTTAAGCGGGTACTGGCCGGGGCGGTTCACCTCACCCCATACCGAGACCAGCTGGCTGCGGTATTCGGTCACCAGCAGGTTGACGTGGGGCTGGGAGAGCACGCCGGCGGCGCGCCAGCGCTCGGCCAGCAGCCGCTCCCCCTCATCGAAGCTGAGGCCCGCCATGGGCACCTGGCCGAGCAGGGGGACGTTGAGGCGCCCGTCGGCGGCGATCTCCGCCTCGAGGGAGAGATCCGGGTTGCCATAGACGCTGACCCGCACTATGTCGCCGGCCCCCATGCGATAAGGGGCGGCACCGGCCCAGCCGGACAGCAGCAACAGTGACAACAGGGCCAGGCCCCGGCGCAGTGAGACGTTCATCATTGCAATCCCTTGAGGCCGGTGGCGAGTTGGGCGGTCTGGGCCGGCCCCTCCTCGGCCGCGGCGGCGAAACGTTGCAGGTACTCGACGCTGGCATCGCCGCGCAGAGCGACCAGCTGCTGCTCGAGACGCTGCTGCTGACGTTGACGGGTCAACTCGGCGAGGATCTGCGCCTTGGCCTGGCTCAGGGTGAGTGGCGCCTCCTCGCGAAGCTTGAGGCGCATCAGCACCCGCTGGCCGTTGGCCCGATCCACCAGGGTGTCACCCGGATTGAGGGTGCGCAGCTGGGTGGCGAGTCGCGCGGGCAGCCCCTCGCTGCTCACCTGCACCTGCTGGCGGTTGAAGGGCACCCCCTTTTGCTTGAACCAGCGCTCGGCGGCCGTCTCGTCGGCGAGGGCGTCAAACTCCCGCAGCGCGGCTTGATCGAGGGCGGCCTCCGGCACCAGAAACGCGGTCAGCTCATAGCGCTGGCGCTGGCGAAACTCCGCCTCGTGCTGCTGGTAGTAGGCGCGGATCTCCTCCTCGGCCGGCGCCGCGAGCGGCGCCCCAGGGTGGCGCGCCAGCACCGACTGGGCCAGCACCTGACGGCGGGCAAACTCGAGCGCCTGCACCACCTGCGGGTCCCGATCCAGCTTGTCGGCCTGGGCGCGCTGCACCAGGATCTCCTGGCGCACCAGCTCGTCGAGCACCAGCTGCTTCTGTGCATCGCTGAGCTGACGCCCCGGCGGCTGCTGGGCCAGCAGGTAGTTCAGTTGCAGCACGGTCAGCTCCTTGCCGTTGACCCTGGCCAGCACCTGGCTGGCGGCCGGTTTTTCCGCCTCGCCGCAGCCCCCCAGCACCAACAACACGGCGGCGCCTAACAGCGCCACTCCCCTGTCTCTTTGCTTCATCCTCAATCCTTACGCTCAGTAGGCATTGCCCTTGGGTTTGACGGTCTGATAGGCGGTCATCAGGACGATGCGCAGGTCCATCCACAGTGACCAGTGGCGCAGATAGGCCAGATCGAACTCGATCCGTTTCTCCATCTTGTCGAGGGTGTCGGTCTCTCCCCGGCAGCCATTGACCTGGGCCCAGCCGGTGATGCCGGGGCGCACCTTGTGGCGGATCATGTAGCCCTTGATCAGCTTGCGGTAATACTCGTTGTGGGTGTTGGCGTGGGGACGCGGGCCGACGATGCTCATCTTGCCCTCGAGCACGTTGATGAACTGGGGCAGCTCGTCGAGGGAGCTTTTACGCAGGAAGCCGCCGATGGGAGTGAAGCGCTGATCGCCTTGGCGCGCCTGCACCACCTTGTCGCCATCCTCCATCACCGTCATGGAGCGGAACTTGTAGACGACGATGCTCTTGCCATCCATGCCGTAGCGCTTCTGGCGGAAGATGACCGGCCCCGGCGAGGTGAGCTTGACCGCCAGCGCGGTGCCGAGCATCAGCGGCCAGATGAGGGCCAAGATGGCGAGGGTGAGCACGATGTCCTCGGCGCGCTTCACCACCCCCTTGAGGCCGGTGAAGGGGGAGTCGCAGACGCACACCACCGGGATGCCGGCCACGTTGTCGACGTGACCCTGGATCATGTCGAACACGAAATAGTCGGGCACAAAATAGATGGAGACGGTGCTGTCTTGCAGGCTGTCGAGCAGGCTCATCACCCGGGGCTGAGAGGACATGGGCAGCGAGATGTAGACGTGGCTGATCCCCTCGCGCTGGATCACCTCGGCCATGCCGGCCAGGGTGGCCAGCAGCTCGCCCGGCTTGATGCGACCGGCGTCGAGGCGGGTCAGCTCGCGATCGTCGAAAAAGCCGACGAACTCCATGTTGAGATAGCCGTTGGCCCCGATGCGATCGCGCAGGGTCATGCCCGCCTCGTTGGCACCGACGATGGCCACCTTGCGCTTGGCCACCCGCTCGCCTCCCCCCATCAACAGCTGCACCAAACCGTGGGACGCCAACAGGGTGGCGGGCGCCAGCAGGGCCCAGGCCAGCAGATAGGGGGGATAGAAGTAGAGGTGCCAGGAGGCCAGGTAGCCGATGAGCGACAGGGTCGCCACCACGAAGCACCAGCCGAGCACGAAGCGCAGCAGCCCCCACCACATCAGCCCCTGGCTGCGCACCAGCAGCACAGAGCCATCCATCACCAGCATGGTGAGCAGGAAGGCCAGTGCCGCGAGCACCAGTTCGGTGCTGCCAAACGCCACGTCGAACAGGGGGTGCAGCAGATAGAGGGTCGCCACCACCAGCACCGGATCGATCACCGACTTGAACAGGGTCACCAAGGGTGAGATCCGCTCCAGCTCACCTTGCAGGGTGTCGAGGGAGGGGTAGAACGCCGCTCCCTCCTCGCGCTGTGGCTGGATCGCCTCCTGCTTGGCGGCCAGCTCTGCCATCACTTCGCTCATCCCGTACCTCAGTAGATGTAAGACAGGTTCAAGCCTGCGCTCTGGTAGTCATATTCCCGGTAGTCCTGGCTGGCCTCGCGCCGCCCCCACTCCCAGCTCAGCTGGGTGCTCCAGCGCTCACTCGGGCGCCAGTTAAGCGCCGCGCTGTAGGAGAGGGTGGTCTCGTCGCCGAGCAGATCGCCCCCCGCCAGCACGCCCGGCTGATAGTCGGCGCGTACCTGGGAAAGACGCTGCTCGAGGCCGAGCCGCTCGCTCCACTGCCAGACCCAGCCCAGCCGGGCCGTGTCATTGATGACCGACTGGTAGCGCTCGCCGCTCGGGGCCTCGCGCCGTTGCCAGCTGGCATCGAACTGGTGGTGGGCGCCCGCCTCATAGCGGGCCGCCAACCGACCCACCCAGTAGTGGCGCCGGCTGTCACCGGCATAGCGCCAACCGAGCCGGCCCAACTCCGCATCCAGGCTCAGGCGCGCCGTCACCGGCCAATGGCCGGTCAGGCTCAGGGTGTCCTGATCGCTGTCGCGCCCGCCCCCCGCCTGCTGGAGATAGTCGGTCTGCTTGTGCTCCCACCCCAGTAGCAGGCTCGCCCCCTGCCGGCTGCGCAGCCCGCTGGTCGCGCGCCAACCGCTCTCGTCCAGATCGAGCGGCTGGTAGAGGTGGCTGCCGTGGCGCAGCGTGCGCCAGCTGCCAGCGAGAGAGAGGGCCAGCATCCGCTCCTGCGGGTTGGCCAGCTCCCCCTCCAGACGCCGCTCGTCCTGCATGTCCTTGATGCCGAGCGCCACATCCTCGAAGGCACCCAGCCGGCGGCTCTCGCCATAACTCAGGCTGGGTCGCAGCCAGGGGCCCATGACCCCCTGCCAGCCCACCCGCCAGCTGTGGCCGGTGTGGGACATGCCACTGTTGCGGCGATATTCCTGGCGCTCGATATTGGCGCTGGCAAATAGCTGTTGCCGTGACCAGCGGGTGCCCCATCGCCCTTGCAGTGAACCGCTACCAATATCGTCACTGCGATATAATCCGCTGGGCAAAGATGTCTCGTCGTTTAACCGGAAGATATTATTGTCATGGCGGCTATTGACCGCCGTGGTCAGTGACCAGGTATCCCCTTGCTGCTGATTAGCCTGCACATCAGTGCCATATATTGCGGCACCCAATATCACCAGGAGATACCTCATCCCTGTCGCTCGCTTTATCAATTAAAATAGTGATGACCTGCCCGACCCAGCCATTCCTGACTGAGTCTGGGCAATTACACATTCGGCAAATAGCGAATCAGTTGATCAGGCGGCCTGCAGAGTCGGAATACGTTGGCTGCGACGGCGTTTGGACACCAGCAGGGTCAACAGGCCGACACCAATCAGGGCATAGACTTCCGGCTCGGGGATCGGCGCGGTCACGATACCGGCGATATAGGAGCCACCCAGCTGGGTACCGGTGACCACACCGGAGATCAGCAGGTCATAGCGACCGGCATCCGGCAGCACGAATTGCCAGGCGGCATCCAGGCTGTTGACCACCGGCGTGATGGCCACATAGCTGGACTTAACCACATCCCACACCGCCAGGGAGAAGTTGCCCACCCCGAAGATGTCGCCGAAGGTGAAGCTGACCACACCGGAGTTGGCCACCGCGGCCTTGTCCACATTGATCTGCCAGGTATCGGTGAAGTGGCTACCAAAGGCCTCTCCCGCATGGTCAAACAGGGTCGTTGCCGCCCCCGGTACACTGACATCCTGCACCGCCGCCATCGCCTGACCCGCACCAAGCAGCACCAACAACAAGAAAATGTTCCGTAACATTATGCGTTCCTCCATAGAACAGCTTTTAATGACATTTAATTGAATTAACCATTACAACAAAGCCAACCGATATAAATACCACCTCCTGCTTGAATCCAAGCTCCCTGTTATTTGATCAGTCGATCGAAACGGCAAGATAGCGATACCCTACACCGCACTGGCATTTGCTATTTTGTCAGTAAGCAAATTCTACAGGGCGTTATTGTATGTTCTTATCAAATAGATCCAATTACTGAGCGCCCACCCAATAACAAGTGAGCCTTCTAATAATTATTTTCTGAACCTGCGATTGATTTGAGCAGATCTTAACTAGCGTGTTTTTTTTAGATATAGGGGGAAAGACTGAAAATAGATAAAGGGGGATGAAATAGAAAACCACACCTTGGTATGAGGTATTTCTCATACTGGTGTGGTGGTGTCTATTAATATGTATTTACATGCTAGCAACAAGATAGATATTGCGCCGAATTGAAATAACCATAACCGCTTCAGCCCCCTCAATCCTTGACCCAGATCCCACCCGGCTCTTTTTCCACGGCTTTTTTCCACCTCCTCTGGCTGTTAAGCTGGCGCCCTTTCCCACAGGAGCCTCCCATGCTGACACTGCTTTCCCATACCCGTTATCGCCAGCAACCGTGGAGCAGCGGCAAGGGCAGTACGACCGAGATCCTGATCGCGCCCGCCCACGCCTCACTGGCCCGCCTCGACTTTGATTACCACCTCAGCATGGCCCCGCTCAAAGAGGGCGGCCCTTTACCGCTCTTTCCCGGTTTCTCCCGCATTCTGCTGCCGATCCGGGGGGCTGGTTTCGTGCTCAACGGACACCCCTACACCACCTTTGAGATTGCCCACGTCGATGGCGAGACACAGACCCACTGTGAGCTGCTCAAACGGGAAGTGACCGAGCTCGGGCTCCTCTACCGCCCCTCTCGGGTCAAGGCCAATGCCAGGGTGCTGACCCTTCCCTTTCCGCTGACCCTGACGCTGGAGCCGGCCAACACCTACTTGGTCACCCTGCTGGAGGGGAGCCTGCAAGCCGCCGGTCAGCCGCTGCAAGTGGGTGACACCCTGCACCTCTGCGGCGAGGAGAGTCTGGCGCTGCAATGCGAGCGCTCCGCCACCCTGGCCTTCTTCACCCTGCAACCGCTCACCTGAAGGGTGTACCCGGCGCGTGGCACGGGATAGGATGGGAATGAGAATAGTTTTCATAAGGAATGTTTCATGTCCCTCCCCGCTCCCCAGCGGCCACGCCTCATCCGGGTACGCCGCATCCAGGATGTCACCCCGCACCTGCGCCGCATCACCTTTCACAGCAATGAGCTGACCGACTATCCCTTCACCTGTGGCGGCGCCCACATCAAGCTGATGTTTCCCCAACCTGGGCAGCGCGACCCTGTGCTGCCCACCCTGACCGAGCAGGGGCCGCGCTGGGCGAGCCCGGCGGAAAAACCGCTGCTGCGCACCTTCACCCTGCGCGCCTTTCGCCGTGAACAAAATGAGCTGGATGTCGAGTTTGCCCTGCACGGGGAGAGCGGCCCGGCCAGCCGTTTTGCCCTGAATGCCCGCATCGGCGACACGCTCGGTCTCTCGCAGCCGGGCGGCCCCTCCCCCATGTTGCAGGCGGCACGCCACTATTACTTGGCCGGCGATCTCACCGCTCTGCCAGCCATCGCCGCCATGCTCGAGGAGATGGCCACGGATGCCACCGGCCGCATCGCGCTGCTGGTGCCCAGCCCGGCGGATATTCAGCCCCTGCCGGTGCCGGCCGGGGTACACATCGACTGGATCGTCGGCGGGCCGGAGGCGGCGCCGCAGCTGGTCGAGGCCCTGCTCGGCGCTCCGCTCGAGGCGAGCATGAGCCAGTTCTGGTTCGGCGGTGAAGAGCGCATCGTGGTGCCACTGCGCCGCCATGCCAGGCGCACGCTCGCGGCGCCGCGCAGCTGCGTCTATGCCGTTCCTTACTGGCGGCAAGGTCAAAGCGAAGAGGCCTACCACCCGGCGCGTCACGCCGTGATGGACGCCGAGGCATGAAAAAGGGCAGCCCGCAGGCTGCCCTTGTCCTCTCTCTGCCGGCTTAACCCAGCTTGAAAGAGCCCTTCATGATGGCCCAGTGGCCGGGGAAGGAGCAGAAGAAGCTGAGATCCTTGCCGGCCAGATCCTTGGCCGGGAACGTCACGCTGCTGCTCTCACCGCCACCGATGAGCTGGGTGTGGGCGATGACGCGGGGATCTCCCTCCTTGAGATAGCCGCTGGCCGCCCCTGCACTCATGCCATCGGTGGCCACCCCTTGCAGATCTGCCGTGGCGGCCAGCACCCAGTTATGGCCCATGGCGGTAACCGGCAGCTTGCCCACGTGCTTGAGCGTGACCGTCACCTCCTGACAACTGGCCGGCACACTCATGGCGTCAGTACTGAACTTCATGGCATCATCGGCCTCTATGGTCAGAGAGCACGCATCAGCAGCCAACACCGGCGCCGCTATGACGCCCAGTAACAGAAAAGGGATTGCATATCTCATCGTGATTTCCTCGCGGTAAACGTGGGCTCATCATAGCAAACGGACTCAAGACGGATATTGCGACATCTTCTCGCCCCCTGTATGGGGATGCCCCCCGCGCAGGGAAGCGCGTGCAAGCCACGGCCATGAACCACCGCCTCAGGCGGCCGTATGCATTGATCCCCCCCAGTGGGGCGGGTTTGCATTGTCACTTCATTAAGGAAAAAGAGATGAACCAAGAAATTGTCGTGATCGCCAATGGCGCCCCGTACGGAAGCGAGTCACTGTTCAACGCACTGCGGCTGTCGCTGACGCTGGCAGAGCGCGAAGGGGTCACGCTCAAGTTGTTTCTCATGTCGGATGCGGTCAGTGCGGCCCTGCCGGGGCAAGCGCCGGGAGAAGGGTACAACCTGCGCCAGATGCTGGAGATCCTGCTGGCTCAAGGGGTCCCCGTGCGACTGTGCAAGACCTGCTGCGAGGCCCGTGGCCTCAGCGCGCTTCCTCTCATTGAGGGGATTGAGATAGGTACCCTGGCCCAACTGGCCGACTGGACTCTGGCGGCCGACAAGGTACTGAACTTCTAACAGGGGCGGGCCGGTTACATGGCCGGCCGCCATCCCCCTTCATTGAGCGGCAACTCAGGGGCGGTGCGCAGATAGGCATTGAACTCTTTCATCGTCATGGGCTGGGCAAACCAAAACCCCTGTAGATAAGCGACCTGACGCTCGCGCAGAAAATCCGCCTGCTCCTGATTTTCGATCCCCTCTGCCACCGTCTTGAGGCCGAGCCGCTGCGCCAGATCCAGCGTGCCATCCAGAATATGGCGTGACAGGGCATCGGAGCCGATCATGGCCACAAAGCAGCGATCAATCTTGAGGTAATCCACCCGGAACTGTTGCAGGTAGCTCAGGCTGGAGTGGCCGGTACCAAAATCATCCAGCGCGATCTTGACGCCAATCTGATCGAGACGCTCAAACAGCAGCGTGGTGATCTCGGTCGGCTCAAGCAGTACCCGCTCGGTCAATTCCAAGGTGAGGCAAATCCGCCCCGGCGGAAACGCCGAGAGGAACGTCTGGCAATCTTCCAGCAACGAGAAGTCATGGCACTGGATCGGGCAGATGTTGAAACTAATGTGAAACTCGGGCGGCAACTGATCGAGATGGGCCGACAGCTCCCTGGCCACCTCCAGCATCAGCTCGCGAGTAATAGGAACGATAACCCCACACTCTTCCGCCAATGGCACAAACAGGTCGGGACGGATCATGCCAGAGCGGTAATGGTTCCAGCGCACCAGAACCTCAGCCCCGACGAGGGAGCCATCATGGCCGCTCACGATCGGCTGGATGAAAGGGACAAACTCACCGCGTAGCAGCGCTCTGCGCATCTCCATCTCGGGTGTCAGCATCCGTCCCCAGGTGACATAGACCATACCGCCCATGCCCAGCGCCAGGATCACCAGCACCATCATCATGCCCTCTTCACCGCTTAGCAATAAAGCGAGAGGGGCTTGTTCCGGCCGGCCTTGCCAAATGCGGTAGAGGTACTTGCTCGAACCATAAGACTGCCAGTTGAGATCGCCGTCGGGCCTTTGCTCCAGGAATTGCCCGGATTCATCCAACCAGGTATTGCCAATCTGTAGCAATTGCCGGCTCCCCAGCTTGCGGCTCGATGACTGCTCTATCAGCAACTTCTCACTGAGCTCGCTGGGATAGACCCCAACCAGCACAGCCCCATCCTCACTGTCTTGACGGAAAGAGAGGAGCGGGGTCAGTACATCACTATTGAGTTCATTGTGTTCACGCTCAACCAAGAGCAATGAACGGCCAGGTTCATGCAACTGGTTGACCGGTATATCCATTTCACCAAAAACGGACGAGCAGTAGGCGCGCTCTTTGAAAACCAGCGCCAGCGTTCTGACATAAGGAGAATGGGCCGCCAACATGCGCAGGGGCACCTCGGCACCGGCGCATGCTTTACCCACCAGAGACTGCGCCTCTCCGGCTGAATCTTTGACGTTATCGAGAATGTCATCCACCTGGCTGATCACGAGCGCCAACTCGAACTCCCGCTCAGCATTCAGCTTCGAGTACCCCTGCCAGCAGAGGATGGAAAAACCACTCAACAGCACGAGAAGGATGGTGAATATGCTCCAGAGACTACGCCATTTATTCCCGCGGGATGCGGCAATAGCGACCATTTAGTTATCTACCTCAATCAATAGCTAAATCAGCCTCCAATGCCGATTAATTATTGCCACTCGCATCCATGTTTTTTAGGGGAAAAGCATTCTATGCTGCCAAGTCCTGTATCGCCAGAACTTAACTCATGCTATTGCGTTTTTTGTTACTAACGGTACTCAATCTTGCCCTTGCTGCGTGTTCCGAGCCGGAAACCGCGCTGCGTATTGAAGGGCGCACCATGGGAACCTTCTATGCGGTGACCCTGGCCGACCCCTTCCCTGGCGGGGAAAAGGCCCTGCACCAGCAGGTGGAGGCTCGGCTGGCCCAGATAAGCCAGGAGATCTCCACCTACGATCCGAATTCGGTTCTCTCCCGCTTCAACCGCAGCCCGGCCAACACGCCCTTTCCCATTCCTGCGCTGATGGCCAGGGCCGTCGCGCAGGGGATAACTGCGGGGCAGACCACCCACGGCCTGCTGGATGTGACGGTCGGCCCCCTGGTCAATCTGTGGGGCTTTGGCCCGGACAAACGTCCGCAGCACACCCCAAGCGACGCCGAGATAGCCGCCGCGCGAGCGCGGGTGGGGATCGACAAACTGCACCTCACCCAAGGCAAAGAGGGGGCGTTACTGAGCAAGAGCCGCACCGATCTCTACCTCGATCTCTCCACGCTGGGTGAAGGTGTCGGAGCCGACGCTATCGCCGAACTGCTCGAACAGTCAGGAGTCCATCACTATCTGGTGGAGATCGCCGGAGCGGTGCGCAGCAAGGGACACAATCCCAACGGCGCACCGTGGCGCATAGCCATCGTCGATCCTTCGGATAAGCCGGGCGCCTTCCAGGCCGTGGTGGCCCCCAAGGAGATGGCGGTCAGCACGGCGGGGAGCTATCGCAACTACTACGAGCTGGATGGCAAGCGCTACTCACACATCATCAATCCGCGTACAGGAAAACCCATCACCCACAGATTGGTGTCGGCCACCGTCATACTGCCAACGGCGCTAGAAGCGGATGCCTATGATACCGCACTGATGGTAATGGGGCCTGAACAGGCCCTGACATTTGCGCAAAAAAACCGGCTGGCCGTCTACCTGATCGTCAAGACAGACAGGGGATTCGAAGCGCGCTACACGCCCCAGTTCACCCCCTATCTGGTGCAGTAAAGGGGCCCAGCAGCCCCTCGCTTCCATCACTCGATGGGGATGCGCTGGCCGCGCGGCGCCTCGGCCTGCTTGGGCAGGCTCAGGGTCAGCAGCCCGTTGTCAAACTTGGCCGTAACCCCCTCCAGTTGCACGTCCATCGGCAACTCGAAGCTGCGGGCCACACTGCCGTAGTAGCGCTCGCTGCGCAGCATCCTCTCTTCTTGCTCCTGGCTGTCGTGCTGGCGTACCTCGGCCCGGATGGTCACCACCCGGCCATGGATATCGAGATGGATATCCTCCTTACGCACCCCCGGCAGTTCGGCCAGCACAGTGTACCCTCCCTCCGACTCTTTCACGTCGAGGGTGATCTGGGAGGGCAGGGGCTCACCGTGCAGCGGCTTGATGGTAAACCCGGAGGCCAGGTCGCGAAACAGATCGTCGAACAGGTTGGCGCGGGCGGGTAACAGGCTCATCACATTCCTCCTCTTCGTGGGGCCTCCTCTGAGTGTAAAAAGGCCCCCTCCTACCGCAAGTCGATCCCGTTTGCGCTTGATCGCGATCAAAAAGTAACCGGCGGCAGGCCGTGAGACGGCTCGCAATCTTCTGTTCTATCAAATAATTACGTGGTCATGGCCCAAGCGGGCACAGTAAGATGAGGCATATCGACATGCAAGGAGCCACAGATGAAACTGCTATTGCTGGTCGCGGCCATCGGCCTCGCCTTCTATCTCTACTCGAGCAGTCAAGCCCGCCGCCAGGCCGGGGAAAACATGCGAATGGGTGATCAGTTTCTGCAAGAGAACCGGGGCAAACCGGGGATCAATGAGACGGACTCTGGGCTGCAATATGAAGTGCTGCACGAGAGCGAGGGGCCGCAGCCGCAAGCCGGCAACCGCGTCAAGGTGCACTACGAGGGACGTCTGCTCGACGGTACCGTGTTTGACAGCTCCTATGCCCGTGGTGAACCCATCAGCTTTGGCCTCAACCAGGTGATCCCGGGTTGGACCGAAGGATTACAACTGATGCACCAGGGCGAGAAGATGCGCCTGTTCATCCCCGCCCGCCTCGGTTATGGCGAGCGCTCTGCCGGCAAGATCCCCCCCGGCTCCCTGCTCATCTTCGACGTCGAGCTGCTCGGCATCGAGTAAGCCTGCACAGCAAAAGACCCGCGCCATGGCGCGGGTCTTTTTCGTTAGTCCCCCTCTCCCCCTGGTGGTTAGGCTCGCAAAGAGCAGGCCAGGAGCCCCCACCGCCAGGCTCTAGACAACGTCCGCAGAAGCCGCAAGATGCAGGCGGCCACCCAAATGGGTGACAGTGACACACACAAATGAAAACAAATATCATTTAGATTTCACTGCAAATATACTCCCCTCGCCCGGCCTCTTCGACTGCCGGCACACCGTCAAGGGCCAGCAAGAGCCCCCCTCAACGACATGGAGTTTTCAATGCAGTCAGGCAGTTTCCCCCTTCGTCCCCTGGCCGTGGCACTGGGTCTGTTGACCCTTCCCCTGCAAGCTCAGGCCGACGACACCGCCCATGAGACACTGGTGATCACCGCCACCCAGACCCAACACACCGAGCTGAGCGCTCCGGCCAGCGTCTCCGTGGTGACCCGCAGCGATCTTGAGAAGATGAACGCCACCACCCTCAGCGAAGCGCTCAAGGGGGTGACCGGGGTCAACATAGCCCCCGCCAGCGCATATGGCCGCAGTGAAATCCGCCTGCGCGGGCTGGAGGGCGACTACACCCTGCTGCTCATCGACGGCCGCCGCGTCAACTCGCGCGAGGCCCTGAGCTCGGCCTACGCCAACGATTTTGACCTCTCCTCCATTCCCATGGCGGCCATCGAGCGCATCGAGGTGCTGCGCGGCCCCATCTCCTCCCTCTACGGCGCCGATGCCCTCGGCGGGGTGGTTAACGTCATCTTGCGCAAGGCCGGTGAACACACCGAGGGGGCAGCCTCTTACACCTCGACCCACCCGACCGAGGGCGACGGAGGAGACGGCAACCGAGGCAGTGGCTACCTCTCGGGCGCCCTCATCGATCGGGTACTGCTCGGCAATCTGGTGGTCGAAGGCAACCACAAGCAGGCATGGCAGAGCGATCTCAGCCGTAACGCCAGCAGCGATGCCAGTGAGAAACGTGAGAAGTGGAGCGCCCTCTCCAACCTGACCTGGCTCATCGACCCGCGCCAAGAGCTGGAGCTGGGCGGCAGCTATGCCAAGGATGACCGGCTGGCCCACTGGAACAACTACGGCGCCACGGTGAAAAACGATCAGCAGATGGAGCGTCTTGGCCTGCATCTGACCCACAGCGGACGCTGGGAGTATGTCGACAGCCGGCTCGGCTATGCCTTCGAGCAGGCCGATCTCCATGATGACTCGCAGCTGATGACGGCACTGACCCAGCGGCCGGGAGAGGTGACCCAGACCAACCACACCGTCGATGGTCAGCTCAGCACCCTGTTGGGCGATCACCGGGTGACGGCAGGCAGCGAGTACCGCATCAGCGAGCTCAAGCACAACGTCAACCTGACGAAAAAAGCGAGCGTCGATCAGTATGCGCTCTACCTGCAAGACGAGATTGGCCTGGGCGATCTGACCCTGACCCTCAGCGGCCGGCTGGACGATCACCAGACTTATGGCAGCGAGTTCAGCCCGCGCGCCTATGCCCTCTACGCGCTCACCGATGCCTGGGTGCTCAAGGGGGGCATTGGCCGCGCCTTCAAGGCGCCGACCATAGCCCAGACCGACGCCGATTATGCCGTTCCGGCCTGTCGCGGCCGCTGCTCCATCATCGGCAACCCGGATCTCGAGCCGGAGACCGCAGTCAGCTATGAGGCGGGCACGGCCTACAACAGCCAGCACTACGGCGGCGCCCTCACCCTCTTTCACAACGATATCCGCAACAAGATCCAGAGCGATGCCTGGAGCGCCAACCACAGACCGAGCGTGATGACCTACTACAACGTCGATGACTCGCGAATTCAGGGGGTCGAGCTCAGTGGCTGGCTGGCGCTGCAACCCGGGCTGACCCTGTCGGCCAACGGCACCGTGCTCAATGCCGAAGACAAGAGCACAGGGCTGGATCTCTATAAAACCCCGGAGCACACCTTCAATGCCGCGCTGGCCTGGCAAGCAGTACCCGCTCTGGATACCCGTCTTGGCTGGAACTATGTCGGCAGTCAGACCATTCCGGTACCGCGCATGAGCGGCGCCACCTATGAACGCAGCGAAGGCTACCACACCTTCGATTTCGGCCTGGTGTGGCAAGCCATGCCCCAGCTCGACATCCGGGCGGGCATGACCAACCTCACCAACACCCAACGTGACGGGGTGGCCACCGACGCCGACCTGATCCTTGAAGGACGCACCCTCTACGCCGGACTGGATTACCGGCTCTGACCGACAGCCCCGCCATGCGGGGCTGCTCTTTTTCAGGGTGACTGGATCTGCTGCGCCGAGAAGGCAATGCTGTAGGGGTCTTCACGATGAAGGGAGTCATCGTCTTGCTGCTGCGTCTTGCTGCCCTGCTCTGCACTTCACTGGCCCTGGCCGGCCAGCCGGAGCCCGCGCCAGTGGTCACCACCACCGCCAACCGCCTCAACGCCACGGCACCCGACACGGGCCGCAAAGAGCGGATCGAGGTCTATAAATTCCGCCAGGCCAACGGCGTGGTCAGCTACTCGGATCAGAGCCCGAGCGACGGCCACTACGAGCTGCTGGTGTTCGAGTACTGCTATGCCTGCGATCCCGCCTCCCCCATCGACTGGCGCCGCACCGGCCTTTATGTGCAGGACTACGCCGCCACCATCCAGGCGGCGGCCCGCGCCTATCAGGTTGAACCGGCCCTGATCCGCGCCCTGATCCACGCCGAGTCGGCCTTCAATCCGCAGGCGGTCTCGCGCAAGGGCGCCATGGGATTGACCCAACTGATGCCGGGCACGGCCCGGGATCTCGGGGTGGGCGATGCCTTTCTCGCCGAGCAGAACATCTTCGGCGGGGTCAAATACCTCTCGGCCCTGCTGCGCCAATACAAGGGCAATATCCAGCTCGCCACCGCCGCCTACAACGCTGGGCCCGGCGCCGTCGATCGCTACAAGGGGGTGCCCCCCTATGCCGAGACCCGCGCCTATGTCGAACGCATCGCGCTACTTCACCAACGCTACCGGGATGCCCTCGGCAGCGGCAATCGCCCATAAAAAACGCACCCCGAGGGGTGCGTTTTGCAAGGGAGATACACATTACTCTTTTTCGGCCACCATGCGGTAAGCCAGGGCACCGATCACACCACCGATGATCGGGGCGACCCAGAACAGCCACAGCTGGCTGACCGCCCAGTCACCCACAAACAGGGCCACTCCGGTACTGCGCGCCGGGTTGACCGAGGTGTTGGTCACCGGGATGGAGATGAGGTGGATAAGGGTCAGGCACAGGCCGATGGCAATCGGGGCAAAACCGGCCGGAGCACGGCTGTCAGTGGCGCCCATGATGACAAACAGGAAGAAGGCGGTCATGACCACTTCGCACACCAGGGCTGCCATCAGGCTGTAGCCACCCGGGGAGTGTTCGCCATAA
The DNA here is from genome assembly GCF_000820125.1 of Aeromonas simiae. Classification (GTDB taxonomy): domain Bacteria; phylum Pseudomonadota; class Gammaproteobacteria; order Enterobacterales; family Aeromonadaceae; genus Aeromonas; species Aeromonas simiae. Next base: position 22,896 of record NZ_CDBY01000044.1, read on the forward strand.
CCGTTGGAGGCAAACCCAGCCGCCACGTCAAAACCGGCTTGGCCGCTTGCGATGACATAGAGTACGGCACCCGCCAGCACGCCACCGATCACCTGAGCAACGATATAAGGCAGTACCTTGGACGCGGGGAAACGACCACCGGCAAACAGACCGACAGTCACGGCCGGGTTGAGGTGGCAACCGGAAATGTGGCCGATGGCGAAGGCCATGGTCAGCACGGTCAGACCGAAGGCAAGTGACACGCCCAGCAGACCGATACCCACATCAGGGAAAGCGGCGGCCAGTACGGCACTGCCGCAGCCACCCAGCACCAGCCAGAAGGTGCCAAGTAATTCAGCGGTATACGATTTCATTTGTGATCTCCTCTGTTGTCATGAAGCGGCCCGCAGACCGGCTCCGGGCGCATTATGGAAACTAGGCGCCATTTGACCAGTACGCCAGCGGGGGATGGAAATTGTGACTCAAATCACAACCCAATGATTAATAACACAAAAAGTATACACACATAAAAAAAGAGCCTGATGGCTCTTTCCGGTACCACGACAGTTCTTGTCCGTTTGGCTAGCGAAATCGCCCATGAGCAGTGCCGGTGACGCGTCCGGCCATGCGGATCAGGCTCTGCCGGGTGTGCAGATGACACAGGGCGATGGCCAGCGCATCGGCAGCATCCGCCTGGGGCGTGCCCGGCAGTTTCAGCAGGTGCTTGACCATATGCTGAACCTGCGTCTTATCGGCGCCCCCCGTCCCCACCACCGCCTGCTTGATCTGGGTCGGTGAGTACTCCCCGACCGGCAAACCGGCGTTGACGGCCGCCACGATGGCGCTGCCCCGTGCCTGACCGAGCTTCAGTGCTGAGTCTGCATTGCGTGCCATGAAGACCCGCTCGATGGCAAATTCATCCGGTGAGAACTGGGCGATGATCTCGCTCACCCCGTCATACACCTGCTTGAGGCGCTGCGGCAGCTCGCCGAGATCGGTGCGAATACACCCCGAGCCCAGATATTCCACCAGCCCCCCCGTCACCCGGATCACCCCGTACCCCGTGATCCGCGACCCCGGATCGATTCCCAAAATAACGCTCATCGACTCACATAGATTGAACTGCAATGGGCGCCACGATAACAGAGTTGCGCCCCCTTGGCCTCTTTCACCTTGCCCAAGGCTGAGCTGGCGCGCTTGCCAACCACAGGGCGGGCCGAGCCATGAAGCAAAGACCACACCTCAGAGACGCGGGCGATGGAATGCGTCACGCCTTAGCGCTGCGGCACCTGGTGGAGGCACCTGCGCGGGCTCATTGCCCTGGCTGGGCCAACTGCTGACGATAACGCTGGGGGGCGCAGCCCTGCTCACGCTGGAACATGGCGATAAAGGCCGACGTGGAGCTATACCCGAGCCGCCAGGCAATCTCTTGTACCGGCATGTCGCCGCGCAGCCAGGCCAGCGCCTTGACCATGCGCAGCCGGGTGCGCCACTGGCCAAGGCTCATGCCGAGCGCCTTCTGACAACGGCGCGCCAGGGTGCGCTCCGTGGTGTGCAGTACCCGCGCCCACTCGGCCAGGGTACGGTTATCCTCCGGCGCCGCCTGCAACGCCGCCAGCAAGGGGGCGAGCAGCCGGTCGCGGCTCTGGGGCAGATAGCTCGGCTGGCAGCGGGTGCGCGCCAGCTTCTCGATAAAGAGCGCCCCCTGCCGCGCGTCCCACTCGTCCACCATGTGGCCGACGCGGCGCTGGGTGAAGTCTTCTAACAGGGCGCGCAGCAAGGGAGTGAGCGCCAACAACTGGGGCTCGCGCGGCAGGCGCGGGGCCAGCTCGTGACTCACGTAGATCGAGGTGTAATCGAGGGTCTGCTCGTTGAAGGCGCTGTGGGGCATATCCGCCGGGACCCAGATGAGGTAATCCGGCGGCGCCACCAGCCGCTCTCCCCCTATCTCCACCACCATGACCCCCAGACTGATGAGGCTGAGCTGGCCCCAGGGGTGGCTGTGCTCGGCGCAGGCGTTGCCCCCCTGGATCTGGCTGTAACGAAAATAGAGGGGATTGGGGGGAGCCAGCAGGCGATCCTGCTCGGCCAGGGTGAGCGCGCTCATAGAGAATGTCTCAAAGCGATGATGCGATGTCTTATTTACGCTACTTGCCGAGTTAAAGACAAGGTTAGACTCCTGCCATAGACCCAAGGAGTGCCTATGCCTGTTCTCTTCCCCCTGCTCGCCATCCTGATCTGGGCCGCCAACACCGTGGTGTCCAAGGCGGCGGCCGATCTGATCGATCCGGCCGCCATCTCCTTTTATCGCTGGGTGATAGCGGCGCTGGCCCTCTCCCCTTTCTGTCTGCTGCCACTGTGGCGCCGCCGCGCCGACCTCCGCCCCTGGCTGGGCAAGCTGCTGGTGCTGGCCGCCCTTGGCATGGTGCTTTACCAGTGCCTCGCCTACTACGCCGCCCACCAGACCTCGGCCACCAACATGGGGGTGATCGGCTCCCTCATCCCCCTGTTGACCGTGGTGCTCGGCGCCCTGTTTTTTGGCAACCGTCCCGGTCGGCAGGCCATCAGCGGCGTACTCATCTCCCTGCTTGGCGTGCTCTGGCTGCTTGGCAAGGGCCATCCGGCCACCTTGCTCGGTGGCGTCAATCCGGGGGATCTGATGATGCTTGCCGGCTCCACCAGCTACGCCCTCTATGGCCTGCTGCTGCGCCGCTGGCAGCTCCCCTTCGGCCCTTGGCTCAACCTCTATCTGCAAGTGCTGCTGGCGGTGTTGTTGCTGATCCCGGTGGCCGCCAGCGCCGACTCGCTGGCCGTCACCGGGGAGGCTATCGGGCTGGTGCTGTTTGCCGGCCTCGCCTCCTCGCTGTTTGCCGCTTACTGCTGGCTGCGGGGGCTGGCCACCCTGGGGCCGGAGCGCACCGCCATCTTCATGAACCTGATGCCACTGCTCACCGCCCTCATCGCCGTGGTGAGCCTGGGTGAGCCGATCCACGGTTACCACCTGCTGGGGGGCGGATTGATCCTGACCGGCGTCGCCATCAGCCAATATCGGCCGCGCCGGGTGGCGCTTGCCGCCGAGTCGGCCTGAGCGAAGGAAAAATAAAAAGGGAGCCCATGGCTCCCTTCTCTTTCACGCCTCGCCGCGCCAGCGGTAGAGCCGTTCAGGCCGGCCCCGCTGGCCATAGCTGAGCTCCACCACCAGGTGATCTTCCGACTCCAGGTACTCGAGGTAGCGGCGCGCCGTGGTACGGCTCAAAGAGAGGCGCAGCGCCAGGGTATCGGTGGAAAAGCACTGCTCGCGTTCACTGGCCAGCAGATCGAGCACCTGGCGCAGGGTGAGGGCGTCGATCCCCTTGGGGGTCTCGCGCCCCTCGCGGCTGCGCCCCTTGCCGAGCAGGCGATCGAGATCCCCCTGCTCAAGGTGGCCGGCCCCCGCCAGCCGGCGGCACAGGGCCTGTACCTCGCCCAGGCTCTGCTGGATGCGCGACAGGCGCAGCGGCTTGATGATGTAATCTTGCACCCCCAGGTGCAGCGCCCGCTGGATGCTCTCGACGTCGCTGGCGGCGGTCACCATGATCACTAGCGTCTCGATGGCGCGCGCGCGCAAGGAGGCCACCCACTCCAGCCCGGAGCCATCGGGCAGGGAGACATCCACCAGCAGCAATCTGGGCTGCTCGCACTCTAGCCGAGCCTGCGCGTCGGCCAAGGAGGGGGCGCAGCCCACTAACTGGAAGCCGGGGGTGGTGAGGATCAGCTCGCTGAGAATACCGCCGATCCGGACATCGTCTTCGATGATCAGTGTGGTGATGGGTTCCATAATGACACCAGTTGCGCTTTGTCGAGGTAGATGCCGAAGAGGGTGGTACGGGCGGCAGTGCGGCGCCATTCTATCACGCCCCCCAGCCGCTCGGCGGTCTCCTTGACCAGATAGAGCCCAACCCCGTGGTCGCCGCTCTGGCGGCTGACCCCGTAGTCGAACAGATGATCGGCGAGCGCTTCGTCCACCCCTTCGCCGCTGTCCTCTACTTCTATCACCAAACGGCGGCCGGCATCGTTGATCGAGAGCAGGACCCGCGGCATTACCTGCTCCCGGTTGGCCCTGGCCGCACGGATGCCGTTGTCGAGCAGGTTGCCGATGAAGGTGATGAGATCCGCCGACAGCCAGGGGGGGCACTCCTCCAGCGCCGAGCCCTCGTCAAGCTCAAGGTGCACCCCAAGCTCGCGGGCACGGCTGAACTTGCCAAGGATGAGGCCCGCCACCGGCTTGTCGTGGATGGCGTGCAGCAAGGATTGCAGCAGTGACTGGTGCTCGTCGTGCTCGCGCTGGATCAGCTCCACCGCCTCGTTCACGTGGCCAAGCTGGAGCAGGCCGGAGAGGCTGCTCAGCTTGTTGGCAAACTCGTGGGTCTGCATGCGCAGCAACTCGGCGTATTGACGCAGATGGGTCACCTGCACCGCCAGGGTGCCGGCCGCCTCGGGGCGGGTGAAGATAAACAGCCAGCCGGCCCCGCCTGTGATGGGCTGCCAGCGCCCGACGAAAGCATCCCCATGCACACTAAAATGTGTCTCGAGCGCCCCGTCGACCAATCCTCGCGCCAGCTCGGGGGCCAGCGCCTCCAGCCGGCAGCCGAGCTGGGCATAGCGGCCGGGCTGCGGTAGCCGCAGCTGGTAACAGGCGGCGCTGTTGAGCATGCTCACCCTCCCTTCAGCGTCGAGGGCGATGATCCCCTCGTTGATGCTCTCAAGCACCAGCTCCTGCTGGGCGAAGCGCCGCGCTATGGTCTCGGGCTCCAGATCGAGCAAGGTTCGCCGCAACCGTCGCTGCATCGCCGCCGCCAGCAACAATCCGGCCCCCAGCACTGCCAAAATGGCCCACAGCAGCAGGGCAAGGCGATCCCGATAGGTGCCCTCCACCGTCTTCATCAGATAACCGACCGCCACCGCCCCCAGCGTCTGTCCATCTGCACCGATCACGGGGGCAAAGCAGCGAATCGCCGGCCCCAGCGTCCCCTGATCCTTAGAGCAGTAGCTGCGCCGCTCAAACAGCGCCGGCCAAATGTCTTCCCCACGAAAACGCTGGCCGACCAGCTCGGGGGAAGGATGAGAGAGACGCAAGGCGTGGCGGTCGGTCACCACCATGTAAGCGGCATCGGTACGCCGGCACAGGGCCTGAACATAGTCACGCAGGGTAGGATCGGCGCCACGCAGTAGCGCCTGCTCGATGCGCTGGTCGGCCGCCAGCAGGCGAGCCAGATCGCTCCCCTTCTCCTCCAGATTGCTCTCGAGCAGATGACGGATAAAGAGCGCCAACAGGCCACCCAGGATGAGCAGCAGTAGCAGGGAGAAACACAGGGAGAGAAAGACCAGTTGATGACGCAGCTTCACGGCAGCCACCTTGCCCCGACGATGAAAGGGGCATGATGGCGGCCCGCTGGGGATGGGTCAATCAGGGGCGATCACGACTGGCGCCATGGATAACCTTATTTCCGTGACTCACATCACAAAACAATTTACTTAGCACGCTAACTAAATATAATGCTTAGCAGACTAAGTAATAGGAGCCATGAGATGGATAAGCACATCGAGCGTCTGCGCGAACTCTCGCTGGCCGAGCGGCTGGGCAGGCTGTTTCGCCTGTGGAGCCGGGTGGCCGATCAGCAGTTGGCTCCTCTCGGCCTGACCTACCCGCGCTGGACGGCACTATGGAAGCTGTCGCGGCTCGGCGACGAGGTCAGCCAGAAGTGTCTGGCCGATCACCTCGAGATCGAGGTGGCCTCCCTCATGCGCACCTTGGGCCAGCTTGAAGAGCAGGGTCTGGTGACCCGCCACAGTTGCAGCGCCGACAAGCGCGCCCGCGTCGTCAGCCTAACCGATGCCGGCCGTGAACTGCTCGGCCACATCGAGGCCCGCATCATGCAAGCCCGCCGCGAGCTGCTGGCCGGGATCAGTGAGAGCGAGCTGGCCCGTTTCGAGCAGACCATGAACCACATCTATGAAAATGCCCTGACCAAGTTGGCCAAGGGTTGTAGTGAGCAGGAGTAACCCCCAGATGACACCGGATCAACAATTCGCCCGCTGGGTCAAGGGCGTGGCCATCGCCTTCGGCCTCATCTTCGTCTATTTCCTGCTGGCCGACCTCAAGATGCCGCTCACCCCGCAGGCCATGGCCACCCGTGGCGTGGTCAAGGTCGCCCCCCAGGTCAGCGGCCGCCTGACCGCCGTCTACGTGCACAACAACCAGAGCGTGCACAAAGGGGCCCTGCTGTTTGAACTCGATCCGGTGCCGTTCAAGCTCGCCGTGGAGCAAGCCGAGCTCAAACTCGAGCAGGCACTGCAAGAAAACGCCGAACTCGACGCCAGGATCAGTGCAGCCCATGCGGACGTGAACGCCGCCACCACCCGCCGTGAGCTGGCCGAACGCGAGGCGCATCGCATCACCGCCCTGTTTGCCCGCAACCTGGTCTCCCAGCAGGCCCGCGATGAAGCCAGCAGTGCACTGCGCACCGCCCAGGCCAATCTGCAAGCCAGCCAGGCGACCCTGGCCCAGCTCAAGGTCAGCCGTGGCGCCCAGGGCGAGACCAACCTGCGCATCCGTCAGGCCCACAACGCATTGGAGCAGGCCCGTCTCAATCTGGCCTACAGCCAGGTGCGCGCCGAGCAGGATGGGATAGTGACCAACCTGCAACTGGAAAATGGCGCCTTCGCCACGGCCGGCAGCCCGCTGCTGGCCCTGGTGGCCGACCAGGTGGAGATCATCGCCGACTTTCGCGAGAAGGCGCTGCGCCACGTCAATCCCGGCTATCAGGCGCTGATCGCCTTCGACGGTGAGCCCGGCACCCTCTATCCGGCCAAGGTGGTCAGTCTGGACGCCGGGGTGAGCGCCGGCCAGTTCGATGCCAACGGCAAGCTGGCGACCCCGACCGAATCGGATCGCTGGGTACGCGATGCCCAGCGCCTGCGCCTGCACCTACGCCTCGAGCAGCCGGCCCACGGCATGCTCCCCGCCGGAGCCCGCGCCACGGTGCAACTGCTGCCGGACAACCCGCTGCTCGGCCTGCTGGCCCGCGCTCAGATCCATCTGCTGAGCCTGCTGCACTACATCTACTAAGCCCCTTCCCGCTGCGGCCGGCCCCCACGCCGGCCACCTAGGAGATCCCATGCAACTGTGGCATCGTCCCCTGACGACCAATGATCTGCGCCAGTGCCTGCGCATTGCCACCGGAGCCACCCTCGGTTTTCTGCTGTGCAAGACGATGAACTGGAACTACGGCGTCTTCTTCACCGTCACCCCCATGTTGCTGCTCGGCATGGTGCCGGTGATGAACGGCCACGCCAGTCGCCAGATGCTCGCCTCAGCGGTGATGTGCGGCCTTGAGGTGGGGCTGCTCGGCGGCTTGTTCGGCTCCCACCCTGGGCTGATGACCCCGATCGCCTTCCTGCTGTTTCTCTACCGCTTCGCCTGCATGTCGAAGGGGAGCCTGTTTTTGTTCGGCGCCAACGGCGTGCTCAACCTCAGCATCATGCTGCACTTCGCCAGCTACCCGAGCACGGATCTCAACGATCTGATCCTGAGCAACCTGATGGCCACCGTCAGCTCGGTACTGCTGGCCTGGCTGCTCACCGTGCTGCTGCCCGACACCGAGCCGCGAGCGCGCCCAACCCCACAACCCAAGGAGCCGCATCGGATGCGCCACGAAGCGCTGCTCGGTGCCACCATCGCCACCTTGTCGTTTCTGGTGTTCCAGATTTTCAACCTGCGCGACTCCATGTCGGCCCAGGCCACCACCCTGCTGGTGCTGTTCCCGATGCACTGGAACGGCGCCCTCGGCTATGCCCGCAAGCGGGCCATCGGCACCCTGCTCGGGGTCAGCTTCGGCCTGACGGCGCAACTGGTGCTCTATGACTGGTCGGGACAACTGCTGCTGGTCGCGCCTGTGCTCTGGCTCGGCGCCATGCTCTTCTCCTATGCCCACGTCAAGGAGGGGGGCGGCTCGGGGGCCGGTTTCGGCTCGCTCACCACCCTCGGCATCCTGTTCGGTCAATACCTGACACCGGGCAACGATCTGGTGTTCAGCGCCCTCTACCGGGTCAGCAGCATCGCCGTCGCCATCGTGGCCACCCTCACTTGCTGCTACCTAATGCACCGCCTGCTCAACCGCTTCGACTCCACCCGCTTCGGGCACTGAGCCTCCTTGAGAGTGCGGGCAACACCCGTTAGGCTGCCCGTAAACTCACACCACGGAGCCACACCGATGAAACCAGCCCTGTTGCTGCTGGCGGGCAGCGCACTGCTTGCCGGATGCCAACCCCAAGACGCCTTGACCGTCCACGGCGGCGATCCCATCACCTACCTCTGCGATCAGCAGGCCAAGGTGACGGTGCGTTACTTCTCCCTGTCCGATGACAGCCTTCACTTCGTCAAGCTCACCCTGCCCGATGGCACGCCATACACCCTGCCCCAGGTGGTCTCGGCCTCCGGTGCCCGCTTCAGCGATCTTCAGCAGCTGGTGTGGTGGAACAAGGGGGACGGTGGCTTTGTCGAGCAGCTCGATGACGATGGCGAGTGGCAGATCCTGCTCGATAACTGCCGCGAGGAGTGAGTAAAAAGGGCCGCAAATGCGGCCCTGAAAACGCCTCCATGAAGAGGTCTGCATTTGAAAACCCTTTCCATGATTTATGTAACTTAACAACAAATAAAGTTGATCGGGATCACACAAACGCCTAGGATGAAGTTGTGACCTGAGTCACATTCCACAATCAGATTGATGAGGTGAATTATGTTTGAACATCTTGCAGTGCTGTTCCACCTGAAGGGCGCCACCAGCAACGAAGCTCGCAGCGAAGAGAAGGTCTCTTATGCTCCTTCCACCCGCGGCTACTACTTCCGCTACGGTGCCTGATGGCCCGACTCCCTTCAGAAAAATGTTGTAAAAGAACATACACACATAATGACAACAGGATCCCCATGTCGGGGTGCTGTCCTGCCCAGGCCAACTCAACCACGGCCGACCTGAAACTCCAACACCAGAAAAAATGAAATGGGGCCTAAGGCCCCATCTTTATTTCATTTCCCGCTCTGTTCTCCTCGTATCAGCGCTAGATGGCGCGCTCTAGCACGATCACCTGTGCCGGCTCGGGCAAGGGGTGATGGCATGCCACCTGATGACCCTCTCCCAGCAATTGCGGCGCCTCACTGCGGCAGCGCTCGCTCGCCCGTGGACAGCGCTGATGAAAGTGGCAGCCCGGTGGCGGGGCTATCGGGGAAGGCACGTCACCGCTTAGCAAAATACGCTGGCTGCGCCGGCGCGGATCCGGCACCGGAATGGCCGAGATGAGCGCCTGGGTGTAAGGGTGACGCGGCGCCCGGTAGAGATCCTTCGCCTCGGCCAACTCCACCACCCTTCCTAAATACATGACGGCGATGCGATCCGAGATATGTTTGACCACCGACAGATCGTGGGCGATGAAGATCATCGCCAGGTTCATCTCCTGTTGCAGGGTCAGCAGCAGGTTGAGGATCTGGGACTGCACCGAGACATCGAGGGCCGACACCGCCTCGTCACACACCAGCAGCTTGGGCTTGAGGGCAATGGCGCGGGCAATGCCGATGCGCTGGCGCTGACCGCCGGAGAACTCGTGCGGGTAGCGATCGGCGGCCACGGCGGGCAATCCCACCTTCTCCAGCAGCTCGCGCACCCAGATGCGGCGCTCCTCACTGCGGCCCTTGCCGTGAATGATGAAGGGCTCCTCGAGGATCTGGCCAACCGTGTGGCGGGCATTGAGCGACTCCACGGGGTCCTGAAAGACGATCTGCATCTCCTGGCGCAGTGAGCGCATCTCCTTAGGGGAGAGGTGGGTGATGTCGCGCCCTTCAAAGGTGATGGTGCCGGCGGTCGGCTCGAACAGTTTGAGCAGGGTGCGCCCCAGGGTGGACTTGCCGCAGCCGGATTCGCCCACCAGCCCGAGCGTCTCGCCCTGGCGCAGGGAAAGGGTGATGCCATCCACCGCATAGACCGTGTAGCCACGCCGCAACAAGCCGCCGCCCATGGCGAAGTGCTGCTTGAGATCCGTGATGGTAAGCAGAGGCTCGTTCATGCTCTCACCTCCTTCCAGTGGTGGCAGGCCACGCTGTGCTGCCCGGCCAACTGCTCCACCGGCGGCACAGTACCGACACAGAGTTCGCTGGCATGAGGGCAGCGGTTACTGAAGCGGCAGCCCGCCGGCATCTCACTCAGGGCCGGCACCTGGCCGCGAATGGTCTTGAGCTGCGTCTTGGGTTCGTCCTCAAGACGCGGGATCGACGCCATCAGGCCGTGGGTATAGGGGTGATGCGGCTGCTCGAACAGCTCGAACACATCGGCCTGCTCCACGGCGCGCCCGGCGTACATCACCACCACCTCGTCGCACATCTCGGCCACCACCCCGAGATCATGGGTGATAAAGAGGATGGCCATGCCGGTCTGGGCTTGCAGCGCCTTCATCAGATCCAGGATCTGCGCCTGTATCGTCACGTCCAGCGCCGTGGTCGGCTCATCGCAGATGAGCAGCTCAGGCTCGCAGGCAAGCGCCATGGCGATCATCACCCGCTGGCGCATGCCGCCCGACAGGTTATGGGGATAGGTGTCATAGCGCCGCTCCGGCTCGGGGATGCCCACCTTGCGCAGCATGGCGATGGCCGCCTCGCGGCGCTGGCGCCGGTCGTAGTCGGGGCGGTGCAGCTCATAGACTTCAGCCAACTGCTCCCCGACCGTCTTGACCGGGTTGAGGGCTGTCATCGGCTCTTGGAAGATCATCGAGATGCGGTTGCCACGGATGCGGTAGAGATCCTTGGCCGGCAGCCCCAGCAGATCGAGAGTGCCCAACTGGATCGCGCCCCCCACCACCCGCCCATGGGGCCTTGGCAGCAGGCCCATGATGGCCAGTGCCGTCACACTCTTGCCGCAGCCGGATTCACCGACGATACCGAGGGTCTGGCCCGGGTGCACCGCAAAGCTCACCCCATCGAGTACCCGCACTGTCCCTTCATCAACGCTGAACTCGACGGCGAGATCGCGCACCGCCAGGATGGGAGCCTGCTCCATATCAGCCCCCCTGGCCACGCTGCCAGCTCTTGTCGATCAGGGTCAGCGGCGCCAGCGCCTTGCCACTGCGCTTGTCGGCCAGCACCTCTTGGCGTTTGTCCTCGTCAATCCAGAGCAGGCCACCCGAGCTGTGGGGGTAACCGTCCATCGGCCAGTAGAGCAAGTCCGGAGTGCTCTTGGTGGCCGGCACCGTCGGTAGCATCACGTAGCGCCAGCTGGCGGCCCGCACATAGTTGAGCTCATAGCCCGGCACGAAGATGGCCAGATCATAGATACGCTGCTGGATCTGGCGCGACAGCTCGGCCCGCTGGCCCAGATCGAACTCCTTGCCGTAGGCATTGATCAGCGTGTCGAGCGCCTTGTCGGCCACGTTGAAGAAGTTGTTGGTCTGCGGCTTGTTGGCGTTATCCGAATGAAACGACTCCCAATACTGGGGATAGAGGCCACCGCCGCCCCAACCCAGCCAGGCTGCCTCGTGCTTTTTCTCCAGCATGGCCTTGAAGCCGGTGGCCCCGTCCACCAGGTTCAGCTCGAGATCGAGCCCCGCCTTCTTGGCCTCCTCTTTCAAGAAACTCAAGCGCTTGGCATGCTCGGAGACGGTGAAGGTGACCGCCAGGGTGAGGCGCTCCCCCTTGGCATTTTGCAAGATGCCGTCCGGCCCCTGCTTGGTGTAGCCGGCCTTGGCGAAGTAGTCGCGCGCTTTTTGCACGTCGTAACCGCGCTCAGGCAAGGCCATCTCGGTGAAGGGGCCAAACCCCGAGCCGAAGGTGGTGACCCGCACGTAATCGCCGCGCAGCACGGTGGCGATCATCTTGTCCATGTTGATGGCGTGCTCGATGCCCAGGCGCACATTGAGATCGGCCAGTTTCGGCACCGCCGTATTCAGGTGCAGCCCCTGACCGCCCTGCTTGGTGTCGGTATAGGCCATCACCTTCTGGATGTAGCCCTTGTCAAACTCCGGCCCCTTGGCTTTTTCATGCCACCAGGTGGGCTGGACCATCTCGAAGCTGTCGAGCTCCCCCTTCAGGAAGTGGCGAAAGGCGATGTTCTGATCGCGGATCACCTTGATGTGCACCGTGTCGACGTTGAAGCGGTGCTTAAAGAAGCGATCGTCCTTGGCCCACCACGCCTTCTGACGGCTGAAGGTGACCGATTTGCCCTTCTTCACCTCGCTGATGACATAGGGCCCGGTGGTCGGCACGATAGCCCAGTTGTACTGTTTGACCCAGTTCGGGCCGAGCTTGTAGAAGTGCTTGGGCTGGGGCCACAGCTCGGTGGTGTTGAGCAAGTCCAGCTTGCCCTTGGCGCTGCCCGCCTTGACCTTGATGGTGTGCGCGTCGACCTTGCTCACCTCGACCACTTCGGTGGTGTAGTAGTTGTTGAACCAGGGCCCCTTGATGTGGGGCGAGCGCATCATCTCATAGCCGAAGGTGTAATCCTCGGGCACGACCGGCTGGCCGTCAGACCACTTGGCGCGCGGGTCGAGCTTGAAGTAGACGGTCTGGTTGTCCGGGGCGATGGCCCAGTGAGTGGCGAGCGCCGGGATGGGATTGCCCGTGTTGGGGTGAAAGCTGATCAGCCGCAGCTGGTTGTCGAGAATAAAGGAGCGAAACGACCCGTTGGAGTCGGGCCCCACGGTGCGAAAGGTGAGCGGGAAGCTGTCCACGTAGAGGTTCAGCGTCCCCCCCTGCTTGGCCTGCGGCGAAGCAAACACTGGGTCTGTGTCGTTGGTCTCCCAGATGAGCCCATCAGGCAAGGCATCGGCCCACACAAGCGAGCCGTTCACCAGCAGCATCAGGCCGCCTATCCATTTGATTTTATTATTCATCCTAACACTCCAAAGCGCCCTTTAACGGCCGCAGCACCTCATTTGAAAAAGCATCACTCGTAGCGGGTAAACTTGCGCGGATCGAACGCCTCGCGCACCGCCTCACCGATAAACGAGACCATGATCAGCACGGCGCTCACCGCCGCCACCACTGAGCTTACGATCCAGATGGCGTCGAGGTTGTTGATCCCCTGGGAGAGCAGCTCCCCCCAGCTTGGGGTCGGCGGCGCCAGACCAAAGCCGAGGTAATCCAGCGCCGTCAGGGTCGAGATGTTGGCCACCACCGCAAACGGCGCCAGGGTCACCACCATCACCAGGGTATTGGGCAGTATATGGTGGAAGATGATGCGCCCGGTGCCCGCCCCCTGGGCACGCGCCGCCATCACGTAGTCGCGGGCCCGCTCCTTGTAGGTGAGGGTGCGCATGTACCAGGTGATCCCCATCCAGCCAAACAGCACGTTGATGCCGACAAACAGGCCGAAGTTGGGCTTGGTGAGCGACACCAGGATCATGATGACGTAGAGAAAAGGGATCTGAGACCAGATCTCGATAAAGCGCTGTAACACAAGGTCAAACCGCCCACCGAGAAAGCCCATCAGACAACCGATGGCCACCCCGATGAGATAGCTGGCCACCAGCACTATGCCGGCAAAGGCGATGGCGATGCGAAAGCCGTACACCAGGCGCGCCAGCACGTCGCGCCCGCTGGTGTCGGTGCCGAGAAAATGGCGATCCGCCGCACTCGGGGCGTAAGGGGGGTAGGCATCTTGCTTGAAGTCCTGCTCATAGGGGTTCCATGGCACAAGAGGCAGCAGCACCCAATCCCCCTGCCCCTCATCGGCCAGCTTGGCCTTGAGCTGGCGATAGTTGGTCTCGTAGTCGTAATCGAGGCCGAAACGGCTGCCGGGGATCACGTCGCCATAGGTGGGAAAGAGCCACTGCCCCTGATAGTGCACCACCAGGGCGCGGCTGTTGACCAGCAGCTCGGCCACACAGGAGAGCAGCACCAGGGCACTAAACAGCACAAACGAGTAGTAACCGCGCTTGATAGAGGCAAAGCGCTTGAATTTCTTGCGGGTAACGGGACTGAGCTGCATGGTTTACTCCCCGAAGCGCACGCGTGGATCGACCAGGGCGACGCAGATATCCGAGAGGATGTTGCCAAGCAGCATCAGCACAGAGGTGATGGCCAGTATGCCCATCACGGTCGGGTAATCGCGCTCGACGATCGCCTCATAGCCGAGCAGGCCGATGCCGTCGATGTTGAAGATGGTCTCGATGAGGAAGGAGCCGCCGAAAAAGACGGTCAGCACGCTGCCGAAGTGGCTGGCGATGGGAATGAGGCTGTTACGCATGGCGTGACGGGTGACCGCCTGGCGAAACGGCAGCCCCTTGGCCACGGCGGTGCGCACATAATCGGCCGACAGGTTCTCCATCAGGCTGTTTTTCATGGTCATGGTGAGCACGGCAAAATCGCCGATGGCGTAGGCGATGAGCGGCAGCAAGGCATGGGAAAAGACGCTCTTGACCTTGTCCCAGTTGCTCTCGAGATACTCGTAGTCGTCCCCCGGGAAGCCTCCCATCGGCAACCACTCGAGGTGAAACGCGAAGACGGTGATGAGAAAGATCCCCACCACATAGGCCGGCAGCGCATAGGCGGTGTAGATGAACATGGAGCTGGCCGAGTCGAAGCGGCTGTTGTGACGCAGCGCCTTGGCGATGCCGAGCGGGAGTGAGACCAGATAGCTCAACAGAAAGGTCGCCACGCCGAAGAAGGCGGTGACCGGCAGGCGCTCCTTGATGAGATCCCACACCGGCTCGTAGTAGCGGGTCGATTCACCGAGATCGAGGCGAACCAGCTTCTGCAACCACTCCCAATAAGCGACCAGCATCGGCTTGTCGAGGCCGTAGAACGCCTTGAGCTCCTCGATCTGCTCGTCGGAGAGGGCCTGCCCCCCCTTGCTCGCCGTCGAGCGGTGTCCCTCCCCCTGGGCAACCTGGGCCTGCAACAGCATGCGCTCGACCGGCCCGCCGGGCACGAAGCGGGTAATGGTGAAGACGAGCAGGGTGATCCCGATAAACGTCGGGATGATGAGCAGCGCCCGACGTAGGAAATACGACAGCATGGTGGCTTCGTCCTTATTGTTTTATTGTGGCCAGTCACTTCCTGTGGCTGGTCCCATCCTTCCTGGCATGTCTGACTGGACTATCATGTGAATCCAAATGATCAGCAGGGCCACTGTAAAAGCTCCGCAACAAAAATCAAGTACCCTTGGCACAAGCTCGCCTTTTGCAGAGAAACATCTCACTTCATGCAATTCGAAGCATTATTCTGCATTCGCATCGACATGGTGCATCACGCCCCAATATAGCGCATCAGCCTCGATACTCTCTATATATCCAGCCACCATGCAACAAACCCAAAACATTGAAAACAAAGCAATAAAAAACACAACACTCAAAGTTGAGCTTGGCGGATGGTGAAAAGAAAAACGTTTTACATCATTCGCAGCCAGTGCGTTGGTTTCAGAGGAATACTCTGAACGGAAGGGAGAATTTAGAATAACGTTTAATATGACCCTGATTATTCAATAAAGTTCCACTTTGGCATTTAATGCCACCATGCTGCGTCAGTTTTGTGGGGAATGTCAGAAAAAACCCACACGACTCAGATAAATAAACTGTCGTTAATGCTTTTTTCAGAAAAAACGTGAACCCCGTCTCTTTTTATCCCCGCCTTCTTACACAATTGACGCCCTCCTCCGAATCTTGATAAGCGTATTGCAACGTCGCCATAGAGCGTGCGTTTGGAAGCAAACAAAATAAACAATCAGGAAGGATACTGCGATGCTAAGGAAAAGCAGGCTTTCTGCTGCGATCGCGCTCGCCTTGGTGAGCGCTGCAGCAGCGGCCCCCTCTGTCTTTGCCGCCGAAGAGGGGCAGAATGTCGAGAAGCTTCAAAAGATCAAGGTGACCGGGTCGCGCATCTCTCGCGTCGACGTGGAAGGGGCCACCCCTGTGGTCTCCGTCTCCAAGGTCAAGATCGAACAATCCGGCCAGCAGACGGTCGCCGACTACCTCAAGCAAGCCTCTTACAACTCCTTCGGGGGTTACTCCGCCCAGTCCGGCAGCTCCTTCCAGTCCCAGGCCACCGTCGGCCTGCGCGGCTTGGGCTCGGAGCGCACCCTGGTGCTGCTCAACGGCAAACGAGTGGCCGGCTCCCCCACCATGGGCGGCACCGCCATCAACCTCAACACCATCCCCATGTCTGCGGTGGAGCGGGTCGAGGTCAACCTCGACGGCGGCTCGGCCATCTACGGCTCTGACGCCATCGGTGGCGTGGTCAACGTGGTGCTCAAGGAGGGGTACGAGGGGCTGGAGTTCCAGGGGCGCCTCGGCAGCCCGACCGAAGACGGGGGCGACGAGAAGAGCGGCTCCATCCTGGCCGGTATCGCCGGGGAGAAGGGCTCCCTGATGGCCGTCTACGAGCACGACAAGAAAGACATCATCTATGCCCGCGATCGCGACTACCTCTCCAAGCAGGGGAATAACGCGCCGAGCGTCTATGGCCGCAACGTGGAAGGGATCACCGGCACCGATGCCGATGGCAAGCCAACCTGGAGCTACGGCCCGCTGGCCGGTGCCACCAATGCCGACGGCACCTGTAAGGAGCCGTTCGTCAATCACGATGGGGGGTGCAACTTCAACTACGGCAAGTTTGCCGCCACCACCGCCTCGCGCAGCCGTGACACCCTGTATGTGAATGGCCGCTATCACATCAACGACAGCGTCGACTTCGTGCCGCAGCTCATCGCCTCGCGCGTCGAGAGCTTCGGCCGCTTCGCCCCGGCCGCCGGCAGCTTCGCCGTTGACCCGAGCAATCCGAAGAACGCCCAGTTCTTCACCGACAACGGCCTGGATGCCGCCGCCACCCTGGGCGCCGGCGAGATGGCCTACGCCTACTACCGCTTCAACAACGTCGGCACCCGCGACAACCTGGTCACCGACACCACCGGCTCCATGAACCTGGGCTTCGAAGGCACGCTGCCGACCGAGAGCGTGGGCGACATGCAGTGGAACGCCGGCTACATGTACTCCAAGACCGACAACAAGGAGAACGGCACCGGTTACGTGCTCAAGTCCGCCGCCCAGCAGGCGGTGGCCGACGGCAAGCTGGTTAAGGGCGAGTTTGATGCCAGCACCACCGCCTCCATGACCGCCGACACCAGCCGCCGCTCCACCATGGATTTCTACCAGTGGTATGCCGGGGTCCAGTGGGACATGGGCGAACTGCCGGCCGGGCCGGTGAGCTGGTACGCCGGTGCCGAGTACAACGACTGGGTCTATGAGGACAAGTACGATGCCCAGTCCGAGGCCGGCAACGTCATCGGCTCCTCCGGTAACTCCTCCGGTGGCGAGCGCGACGTGACCGCCCTCTACCTCGAAACCCTGGTGCCGGTCACCGAACAGGTCGAGCTGAGCGTCGCCGGTCGCTACGACAAGTACAGCGACTTTGGCAGCGCCTTCTCGCCCAAGGCCAGCGTGCGCTACCAGCCGCTCGACAACCTGATGCTGCGGACCTCCTGGTCCCGTTCGTTCCGCGCCCCGAGCCTGAGCGATCTCTACTCGGCCGACTCCTTCTCTGCCGACTGGGGCAAGGACTATGTCTACTGCCAGGCCAACGGCATCGCCGCTGCCGACTGCCCGAACCAGCAGTACGACACCACCCGCACCTCCAACGAGGATCTCAAGGAGGAGACCGCCGACACCTGGAACTTCGGTTTCAGCTACAGCCCGCTTGAGGATCTCAACCTCTCGCTGGACTACTACACCATCAAGATCGACGACGTGATCCAGCTCAACTCGTTGCAGTCGCTCATCTATGACGAACTCAACAACGGCGGCTCGCCGTACATAGTTCGTAACAGCCAGGGCAAGATCAAGGGCGCCACCGCCCCCATGGTCAACCTCGGCACCCTGAAGACCAGCGGTCTCGACTTCAAGCTCGACTACCGTTACGACTTCCCGATGGCGACCGTGCGCTATGACTTCGGCGGCACCTACATCCTCAAGTTTGAGGAGGGCCTCTACGCCGGTGGTCCCTCGGTGGACAAGATCGGCTGGAACGGCCTGCCGCAGATGCGCTTCAACTCAGGGGTCGGCGTCAACGTGCCCCAGTGGTGGAACATGGATGCCTATCTGAGCGCCAACTACATCGACTCCCAGAGCCAGGACTACATCGCCGACACCGGCAAGGAAGTGGGCCACATCGCCTCCAACACCGTCTGGAATATCAACGTGGGCGTCCAGACCCCGTGGGACGGCAAGGTGCAGGTCGGCGTGAAGAACATGTTCAACCGCGAGCCCTCCCTCGAGAGCGACGGCTTCACCTACGACGAGAACATCTACAGCATCGACGGCCGTGTCTACTACCTCGACTACACCCAGAAATTCTGATCGGCCTACCGGCTGATGAGAGACCCAGGCCGGCCCTGATCGGGCCGGCCTTGCCCAACGTCCAAGGAAGTTACGGAGATAGGGTAATTCTATGAAAACAAGGACTAATAAAATGAAGAGAGCGCTTCTGGGCAGCCTGGCTTCGGCCGCCCTGTTGACCAGCTTCGCCGTGAGTGCCGCCACCGCCACCCAGACGGTCGACACCCAAACTGCCACCGACCAAGCCGCCAAGGCCTCCCAGCAGAAGATCGACCACTACGCCGACTCCGCCGAAAGCGCCCTGGCCCAGTACAAGAGCGCCCTGCGCCAGCTCGACAGCCTCACCACCTACAACCAACAGGTCGCCAAGATGGTCGAGTCCCAGCGCAGCGAGCTGACCTCGATGGAGCGTCAAATCGCCCAGATCGACCAGACCAGCACCGAGGTGGTGCCCCTGATGCTCAAGATGATCGACGCCCTCGAGCAGTTCGTGGCCCTCGATCTGCCGTTCCAAAAGCGCGAGCGCGAGGAGCGCGTGGCGGCCCTCACCGATCTGATGAACCGCGCCGACGTCACCATCTCCGAGAAGTACCGCAAGATCCTCGAGGCCTACCAGATTGAGGAGGGGTTTAGCCGCTCCATCGAGGCCTACAAGGCCAGCTTGCAGCAAAAAGATGGCAGCGAGAAGACCTATGAGTTCCTGCGAGTGGGCCGCATCGCCCTGCTCTACCAGTCTCCGGACGGTCAGGAGACCGGCATGTGGAACAAGAAGAGCCGCCAGTGGGAAGCCCTACCCCAGGAGTATCGCAGCGCCGTCGAACAGGGCCTGCGCATCGCCAAAAAACAAGCGCCCCCCGCCCTGATCAAGCTGCCGGTCCAAACTGCGGAGAAAGCATAATGAACGCCATCAAACACGCCGTCGCCGCCCTGATCGCCGGCGCCGCCCTCTTCACCCTGCCGATCAGCGCGGCCGAACCACCGGCCGATCTCAACGCCCTGCTGAGCCAGCTCAAGAGCGAGAGCGCCGCCGAGTCCAAGCTCAACGCCGAGCGCGAGGCCCGCTTCCTCGCCGACAAGAACCAGCAGGCCGCCCTGCTGGCCAAGGCCAAGGCCGAACTCAGCGCCGAGCTGGCCCGCGGCGAGAAGCTCAAGGCCAGCTTCGATGCCAATGACAAGCAGCTCACCGAGCTGACCGAAACCCTGCGCCAGCGCTCTGGCAACATGGGCGAGATGTTCGGGGTGCTGCGCCAGTTCGCCGGCGAGTTTCGCGGCATCTTCAACAACTCGGCGCTACGCCTGCAATACCCCGAGCAGGGCAAGCTGCTGGCCAAGCTGGCCGACAGCAAGGAGCTTCCCTCCAGCGACGAGCTGGCCCAGTTCTGGACCACCCTACTGAGCCGCATGGTCGACGCCGGCAAGGTGACCCAGTTCCCGGCCACCGTGGTGTATGGCGAGGGCAACCAGGGCGAACACACAGTGACCCAGATCAGCGAGTTCAACACCCTGGCCGACGGCAAGTACCTCTCCTTCATCCCCGAGACCGGCAAGTTCGAACAGCTGCCGCGCCAGCCCGACAGCGCCATCCTCCAGCCGGTGAGCGACTTCGAGCAGGCCGACGGCAGCGTCAAGCCCATCTACATCGACCCCTCCCGCGGCGTGATCCTCTCGCTGCTGGTGCAGACCCCCAACCTCAAGGAGCGCCTCGACCAGGGAGGTGAAGTCGGCTACGTCATCATGGCGCTCGGCCTGCTCGGCCTGCTGCTGGCCCTGTTCTGCGGTGCCCGCCTCTCCCTATTGGGCCGCGCCATGCGCAAGCAGCTCAAGTCCGACAGCGCCATCAAGGGCAACCCGATCGGCGAGATGTTGGAGGCCTATCAGGCCCACCGCGGCGACAACATCGAGGATCTCGAGTCCAAGTTCGACGAGATCATCCTCAAGCAGGTGCCCAAGCTCGAGAAGGGGCTGAGCGTGCTCAAGCTGATCGCCTCGGTGGCGCCGCTGCTCGGCCTGCTCGGTACCGTGGTGGGGATGATCGCCACCTTCCAGGCCATCACCCTGTTCGGCACCGGCGATCCCAAGCTGATGGCCGGCGGCATCTCCGAGGCCCTAGTGACCACCATGCAGGGTCTGGTGGTGGCCGTGCCCATCCTGTTCCTCTACACCATGGTGCAGACCCAGAGCCGCCGCCTGATCCAGTTGCTGGAAGAGCAGAGCGCCGGTTACGTGGCCCGCTATCAGGAGCGCCTGCACGCCAAGGCAGCGTAAGGAGACGTCCATGTGGTTCTGGTTGATTGAGGAGATCGAGGCGCTGCGCTACTTCCTCGGTCTGGGGGGAGAGGTGCTGGTTGCCCTCTTCTTCCTGACCCTGATGATGTGGGCGCTGCTGCTGGAGCGCTGGCTCTATTTCCGCACCGTCTACCCGCAACAGGTCAAGGAGACCCGCTCGCTTTGGCTGGCGCGCGGCGATCACCGCTCCTGGTCGGCCAAGCAGATCCGCCGCGAGCTGGTCTCCCGGGTCGCCATGGCCGTCGACAAGGGGATGCCGATCATCAAGGTGCTGATCGCCCTGTGTCCGCTGATGGGGCTGCTGGGGACCGTGGTCGGCATGGTGCAGGTGTTTGACACCCTGGCCATCACCGGCACCGGCTCGCCGCGCGCCATGGCCTCCGGCATCTCCAAGGCCACGGTACCGACCATGGCCGGCATGATTGCCGCCCTCTCCGGGCTGTTCTTCGTCAACCGCCTCGACCACAGGGCCAAACTGGCGGTCGAGAAGCTGGAAGACAGCCTGAAACACGGTTAATGCAGGAAGCACAGGCCGGGGCTCCCCCCGGCCGCACAAGGAGTTCTAGCTATGAGAAAACGTCACAGCGACAGCGGGGCAGACGAGGCGGCCATCGACCTCACCCCCATGCTGGACATCGTGTTCATCATGCTCATCTTCTTCATCGTCACCACCTCCTTCGTCAAGGAGTCCGGGGTCGAGATCAACCGTCCGAGCGCCAGCACGGCCGAGACGGTGAAGAAGGGCAACATCATGGTCGCCGTGCGCGCCAATGGCCAGGTCTGGATCGACAAGCGCAGCGTCGAGGTGGGGGCCGTGCGCGCCAACGTCGAGCGGCTGCGGGCCGAAAACCCCGAGAGCGCCGTGGTGATCCAGGCCGATACCGAGTCCCGCTCCGGGCTGGTGGTTGAGGTGATGGATCAGATCCGCATGGCCGGCGTGCAGAACATCTCGATCGCCGCCAGCAAGAGCAGCTGAGGCCGGAGGGAGCCCCATGAGATACCTGATATCACTGGTGGTCTCCTGTGTGGTGGTGTTCTTCCTGTTTCTCGGGATGAACAAGCTGATCACACCGGATCACCGGGAGCTGAGCGAGAAGGAGGAGGTCACCATGGCCGACTTCATCCGCATCAAGCCCCAGGAAACTGTCCAGGAGCGGCAGCGTGAGCTGCCCAAACCGCCGCCGCCGAACCGCCCGCCCCCGCCACCCGAGATGGAGGTGGCCAGCACGGATCGGCCGCAGATGGAGAGCGCACCGATGGACATGCCCAAGCTCGACATCCCGGTCAACATAGCGGGCGGCAATGCCCTCGGCGCCTACAGCACCGGCACCGGTGGCGGCGGCGTCGGTGGCAACAACGGCGCCATCGCGCTGGCCACCTTCGAGCCCATGATGCCGCGCAAGGCGGCCCTGGCCGGGTTGGCGTCGGGCAAGGTGGTGGTGGAGTTCACCGTCACCGAGCGCGGCACCGTCACCAACATCCGCATCGTGCGCGAAGATCCGCGCAGCTATGACCTCGGCAAGGAGGCCAGGAAGACCATCGCCAAGTGGACCTTCAAGCCGGCCATGGTCGATGGCAAGCCGCAGACGAGCCGGATGCAGCAAGAGATCGAGTTTGTGGTCAACTAAGGAGTGGCGATGAAAGGATGGAAACAGTGGGGCCTGGCCCCCATCGCCCTGGCGGTGCTCATCAGCACCGCCCCTCGGGCGGCCGAGCAGCCGGCACTTTCAGATCGCGCCTACCGGGCGGTCAACAAGGCGCAGGCACTAATCAGTGAGAAGCGGTACGGCGAGGCCAACGGCAAACTGCAAGAGGCCCTGGCCGGCGCCGGCGAGCGTATCTACGACAAGGGGGTCATCTTGCAGACCCTGGGCTTCGTGGCGGCGCAGCAAGAGAAATACGGCCAGGCGACCCAATACTTCGCCGACGCCATCGCCACCGGCGGCCTGCCGGCCCCGGTGGCTCAGCAGGTGCGTTACAACCTGGCCCAGCTCTACATGGCGCAGGGCAACTTTGGCGCCTCGGTGAAGACCATGCAGGCGTGGTTTGCCAACCTCGGCAAGGATGAGAAACCCACGCCCCATGCCTACATCACCCTGGCCAACGCCTATGTCCACCTCAAGCAATATAAGGAGGCGATCCCGGCCGCCGAGCAGGCGATCCGCCTCTCCGGCGCCAAGGCGCCCGAGTCCTGGTATCTGCTGAAGATGGGCGCCCACTATGAGCTCAAGCAGTACAAGGGGGCGACCGAAGTGCTCACCACACTGGTCGGCATGTTCCCGGAAAAGAAGAAGTACTGGACCCAGCTCTCGGCCATGCACCAGCAGGCAGGCAACGATCTCAAGGCCCTGGCGGCCCTCGAGAACGCCTATAAGCTGGGGCTGCTGAGCGAGCCGGCCGAGCTGATGCGCCTTTGCAACTACCTCGCCTTCAACGGTATTCCCCACCGCGCGGCCCGCGTGATGGAGCGAGCCATGAAGGAGGGGAAACTGGCGCAAAGCGCCGCTAACCTCAAGACCCTGGCCAACTACTGGCACCAGGCCAAGGAGCTCGACCCGGCCATCGACACCATGCAGGCCTCCCTGCGCCAGTCCGGCGATCCGGAGTTGCAGCTGAAGATGGCGCGCATGATGGTGCAGGCCAAGCGCTATGGGGATCTGGTGGCGCTGGCGGGCAAGCCGGCCCCCGGCGCCAGTGGCGAGCAGCGCGCCGAGCTCAAGTTCCTGGCCGGCGTCGCTCTGTTCGAGCAGGACAAGCCGAAAGAGGCGCTCACCGCCTTCAGCCAGGCGGCCCAGAACGGCAACATCAGCGGTCGCGCCACCCCCTGGATCAGCTTCCTCAAGGAGCAGACCGTGGGTGGCGAACGCACCGCCCAATAACACACACAGCGCGGCCCGCCCTGGCGGGCCCAGCCCCAGCCTTGGTGGCTATTGGCCGCTCCCCGGAGCGGTCTTTTTTATGGCTTATGCAACGCGCGGCAAAGCATTTCCTATTTTGGACGTCTAGACGTAGAAACACTCGTTGACATGGACATCCGGACATCTTAGCATCATCCACTATCCAGGCAGGGTCTGACAGCCATTCCTCTGCCCGTCATTCCAGCCTGTAGCCCCCCATACTGCAGCACAGTCAACACGGATGATTTCATGATTCAGTTGAAAGGTCTCAGCAAAGTCTATGGCGATGGCAGTGATGCCGTGTACGCCCTGCGCGAGGTGAGCCTTGACGTCCCGCAGGGAAAGATCGTCGGGGTGATCGGCGCCTCGGGTGCCGGCAAGAGCACCCTGATCCGCTGCGTTAACCTGCTCGAGCGTCCGACCACAGGTCAGGTGATCGTCGACAGCCAGGATCTGACCGCCCTCTCCGATAACGAGCTGACTCAGGCGCGCCGCCAGATCGGCATGATCTTCCAGCACTTCAACCTGCTCTCCTCGCGTACCGTCGCCGGCAACGTGGCGCTGCCGCTCGAGCTGGCCGGCTGGGACAAGGCGCGCATCGGCGCGCGGGTGAAGGAGCTGCTGTCCCTAGTGGGGCTGGAGCAACGCGCCCACGCCTACCCGGCCGAGCTCTCCGGCGGCCAGAAGCAGCGGGTGGCCATCGCCCGCGCCCTGGCCCCCTCCCCCAAGGTGTTGCTGTGCGACGAGGCCACCTCGGCCCTCGATCCCCAGACCACCCACTCGATCCTGGCGCTGCTCAAGGAGATCAACGCCAAGCTGGGGCTGACCATACTGCTCATCACCCACGAGATGGACGTGGTCAAGCGCATCTGCGACGAGGTGGCCATCATCAGCGACGGCCGGCTGATCGAGCACGGCGAAGTGGCCTGGTTCTTCAGCCACGCCAAGACCGAGCTGGCCCGCGACTTCATCCGCTCGACCATCCACCTGCCGGTGCCTGACGAATACCAGGCTCGCCTCAGCCCGACCCGGGTCGCGCAGAGCAATCCGCTGGTCAAGCTCGGCTTTACCGGCAACACGGTCGACAGCCCGCTCATCTCCGAGGTGAGCCGCCGCTTCAACATCGACATCAGCATCCTGTCGGCCGACATCGAGTACGCCGGTGGGGTCAAGTTCGGCTTCCTGCTGGCCGAGCTGTTCGGCAGCCCGGAGCAGTGCGACGCGGCGCAGGCCTTCTTCATCGAACACCATATTCAACTGGAGGTGCTGGGCTATGTCCGAAGCAATGATTAACCTGCTCATCACCGCCCTCGGCGACACCCTCATCATGGTGGCGGCCTCGGCCCTGTTCAGCTGCCTGCTCGGCTTGCCGCTCGGCGTGGCATTGCACGTGACCAAGCGCGGCCAGATCCTGGCCAGCCCGCTGCTGAACCAGACCCTCGGACTGGTGGTCAACGTCGGCCGCTCGGTGCCCTTCATCATCCTGCTGGTGGCCATCATCCCGCTCACCCGGCTGATCGTCGGCACCAGCATCGGCACCGCTGCCGCCGTGGTGCCGCTCACCATCGGTGCCATTCCCTTCTTCGCCCGCCTGGTGGAAGGGGCCCTGATGGAGATCCCGGAGGGGCTGGTCGAGGCGGCGCGCGCCATGGGCGCCAAACCGCTGCAGATCATCGGCAAAGTGATGCTGCCCGAGGCGCTGCCCGGTATCATCAACAGCGTCACCATCACGCTGGTGACCCTGGTCAACTATTCGGCCATGGCCGGCGCCATCGGCGGCGGCGGGCTCGGTGACGTGGGGATCCGCTACGGTTATCAGCGCTTCGACCCCCTGGTCATGCTGGTCACCGTGGTGATCCTGGTTATCCTGGTCCAGCTCATTCAGAGCCTGGGTGAACATCTGGTCAAGCGGGTCGATCACCGCTGAGCCCTGTCTTTTACATTGGAGGTAAAGCTATGAAATTGGGTATCAAATCCGTTGCAGCCACGCTGCTCGCCGCGCTGGTACTGGTGGGCTGCGGCCAAAAAGACGCTGACAAGAATCTGAAGGTCGGCGCCATCGCAGGGGCCGAGTCCGAGCTGGTCGAGACCGCTGCCAAGCTCGCCAAGGAAAAATATGGCCTGAACGTGGAAGTGGTCACCTTCTCTGACTACGTCACCCCCAACGTGGCGCTCAACGACGGCAGCATCGATCTCAACGCCTTCCAGCACAAGCCCTACCTGGACGCCCAGATCCGTGATCGCGGCTTCAAGCTGGTGCCGGTCGGCAACACCTTCGTCTATCCGATCGCCGGCTACTCCAAGAAGATCAAGACGCTCGCCGACCTTAAGGATGGCGCTCAGGTCGCCGTACCGAACGATCCGACCAACCTGGGCCGCTCCCTGATCCTGCTGGCCAAGCAAGGGCTGCTGACCCTCAAGGATGGCGCCGGTTTGGAAGCCACCGTGCTCGACATCGTGGCCAACCCGAAGAAGCTGAAGATCGTCGAACTGGAGGCCGCCCAGCTGCCGCGTTCCCTGGAAGACGTGGATCTGGCGGTGATCAACAACACCTTCGCCAGCCAGATCGATCTGACCCCGACCCGCGACGGCCTGTTCGTCGAGGACAAGGACTCCCCTTACGTGAACCTGATCGTGGCCCGCGAGAACAACAAGGATGACGAGAAGGTGAAGCAGTTCGTGCAAGCCTTCCAGAGCGAAGAGGTCTTCCAGAAGGGCAACGAGCTGTTCAAGGGTGGATTGGTCAAGGGTTGGTAACGAATCCAGCAATCACACCACTAAGGCCACGCTCGACGTGGCCTTTTTTATGGCATTCGCTATCATAGCCACAAAGCACGCGTAATTGTCTGGATCCCCATGCACCAATGGTATCTCGCCTACTGCAAGGCCAAGGAAGAGGCTCGCGCAGAGGTACACCTGAAGCTCCAGGGTATCGACTCCTACTATCCCATGGTGGAGGTGGAGAAGATAAGACGGGGCAAACGGGTCAAGGTAAAGGAACCCATGTTCCCCAACTACCTGTTCATCTATGTCGATCTCGAACTGGTGCCCCCGATCCGTATTAAATCCACCCGTGGCATCGCCCGCATCATCCAGTTCGGCGAACAGTTGACGCCGATCCCGAAAGAGCTGATCCATCGCCTGATGAGTCAGGATGACAGCGATGAGGCCCGCGCCCTCTATACGGATCTGCCGCAACCGGGCGACAAGGTCTTCATCGAGTCAGGGCCGCTGCAAGGCTTCGAGGCCATCTACCAGGAGCCCGATGGTGAGAAGCGCTCCATCCTGCTGGTCAGCCTGCTCAACCGCCAGACTCAGGGCAGTTTCGATAACCAGAGTTTCCGCCGCAGCTAGCGGCGCAGCGCAATGAGAACGCCCGGCCAATGGCCGGGCGTTTTGTTGTGCGGGCCACGCGGGCCTGCGCACTAACGTATGGGTTCCCCAGGCCAGGGCGGTGCCACACCCATCGGCTGGGGGTGGTGATGCGAGGGCTCGGCGACGCTCAGCCCGATATCCTGACGCAGATGGGCAGAAAGGGGGAGCGGCGCCTGCCGTTCACGGCACTCCAACTCGCGCACGCGAGCGGCCAGCAACAGGGTCAGGGGACGCAATAAAATCAGTTCGATCGACATAAGATGCTCCGTTTGAACATGCCGTTCTCCCGGAGAAGAGGACATCACCCACGAGAGAACCGCGGGTGATGAAAGAGTATGGAATTACCCGTTCACGCCACGCGCAAGAGACGCACGAACATCGCCACCCAAGAGGGGGCGCAGGTTCGCAGCTTGAGTCATGGAATGGCTCATGGTGATCTCCTCGCGTAAAAGTGAAACAGGTTGCAGCAATCTAAATCAGGCCGCCCGGCCGGACAATGGCTCCCCCCCGATTGGGGAGAGGCTCAGGCGCCGGCCGAGAGCAGGCGGTACTCCGCCAGCGCATAGGTGTCGGTCATGCCGCTCACGTAGTCGATGAGCAGACGCACCCGGTAGTACCACTCCTGATCGTGCGCGTCGGCAAAGCGGGCATCAGGGTGCGCCAGCGCTCTGCGATAGGCCCGCACATGGCGTGCCGAGAGGCGGTGACACAGCCGCCTGGCCAGGAAACTGCCAGGGCCACCATTGCCCTCAAGCACGGCCTGGAACTCGGAGCCCGGTAGCGCCAGCAAGGTGGCGTAGGTACCGAGGATGCCACGCAGTGCGGCAAAGCCCTCCAGCTCGAGCGACTCCACCTCGCGCCGCTTGAACACATGGCGGCGCGACACCTGGCGCAAGGTCTCGAGGGCCTGGGCCGCCGGGCTCTGGCCGTGCAGCAGCGGCTCATCGTGGCGGCCCGCCAGAATCGCATCGTGATGGGCGAGGTAGGTCTGGGCGGCCAGCGCCACCAGATCGCGCTCCAGCGCAAAGCGAAACGCCGGAAAGAAGCCATCGCGGCTCTGCTCGGCCTGGGTGATGAGGTTGGCCATGTAGTTGTCCGGCTGAGCCTCGTGCAGGGCCGCCAGCAGCTCGACATGGGAGAGCAGGCGGCGATCCACCGCATCCTCCAGATCGGCGATGCAGTAAGAGACGTCGTCGGCCGCCTCCATGATGTACACCAGCGGGTGGCGACTGCCGGGGGCCAGCCCAAGACGCCTAGCCACCTCCGCCATCACAGGAGCCTCGCTTAAGTAGACCCCGCGCTTGGCTCGCCACCCCTGCGCCTCGGCCCCCCCCGGATATTTACACAAGGCCGCCAACTGGCCGAGGGTGAGATCCAGCTCATGCAGGTGGTGCACCAAGCGCAGGCTCTGGGCATTGCCGTCAAAATGGCAAAGGTCGGTGAAAAAGGGCTCCCATGCCGCGCTCATGGCGCGCCCCAGTGCCTGCGGGTAGAGCGCCGGCAAGTGCTGCTGGCACCAGGCCCCGATCACCTGCTCGCCGAAGTGGCCGAACGGCGGGTTGCCCACGTCGTGCAGCAGGCAGGACATCTCCACCAGACTCAGCAGGGTCATCGGCGGAACACCGGGATCGGGCACGCGGGCCAGGATGGCCAGCACGATGCGTCGGCCCGTCTCCTGCACCTCGAGCGAGTGGGTCAGGCGGCTGCGCACCGAGGCCTGCACGTCGAGGGGGAAGACCTGGGTCTTCTGTTGCAGGCGGCGCACCGGGGCGGCCTGCACGATGCGGGCGCGATCGCGCTCGGTGGCCTCAAGCAACCCCTCGGCCACCTGCTGATGCCAGCGCAGGGGCGGAATCAATCTCTGGTACATCGCTTATTACTCCCTCAGCCAGTCGCGCAGGCGGGCCAGATCGCCCGGGTATTCACGGCGCATCGCCTCAATCCAGTCCTCGACGTTTTCCCACCATGCCGGCAGATCCGGGCTCTGGATCTGCTGGGCCAGTTGCTGGATACGGTGCAGACCGATGGAGCCGGCGGCGCCCTTGATCTTGTGGGCCTCTTCGGCAATGCCCTGCTGGTCGCGGGCCACCATGTTGGAGTCGAGCACCGCCATGTAGTCCGGCATCATCTTCTCGAACAGATCGACGCTCGATCGCAGCACCGGCTTGCCCACGGCCGCGGCATAATCCGTGAGGAAGGAGAGATCGAGCACCTCGCCATCGACGCAGGTTGGCGCCGCCTCATCCTCCCCCTCGATACCGCCAAACAGCCGGCCCAGTACATCTCGCACCGCCGCAGATCGCAGCGGCTTGCGGATCACATCGGCCATGCCACGGGCCAGATAGGTGTGACGATCGGTCACCAGGTTGGCGGTCAGCGCCACCATGGGCGGCAGGCTGTCGCCATAACGGGCCAGCAGCCGCTCGGCGATGTCAAAGCCGGTCATGTCCGGCAACTGGATGTCGAGCAGGATCAAGTCAAAATCATCCGGGTTGGCTCGGATCAACGCCTCGGCGCCGTTGCGCGCCACCTCCACCCGATGGCCAAACTTGGCCAGCAGGGCGCACGCCACCGTGACGTTGAGCTCCACATCTTCAACTAACAGAATATCGAGCGGCGGAACCACCAGTTCGGCCTCCCGGCCTGACGGCGCCTCGGCCAGCTCGACCTCCAGCTCCACCGTGAAACAGGCCCCCTCACCCAGATCGCTGTCAACCGTCAGGGTGCCCCCCATCGCCTGCACCAGCTGCCGGGAGACCGCCAGCCCGATCCCGGTGCCGATGGCCTGCTGTTGCTGCCCCTGCACCTGATAGTAGAGGGCGAAGATCTTCTCCTGCTCGCTGCGGGCAATCCCGACGCCGGTATCCTCCACCTCGAAGTGCAGCGCCAGGTGGTGCTTATCCTCATCAAGGTGAGTCAGGCAACGGATGGTGACGCCGCCGCTCTCGGTGAACTTGACCGCATTGCCCACCAGGTTCCACAACACCTGACGCAGCCGGGTGCCGTCGGCCAACACAAACTGGGGGATCTCTCCATCCCGGTCAAAGTGCAGATAGAGCCCCTTCTGCTCGGCTTGAATGCGCGACAGCATCTCCAGCTCATCGAGCAAGGCAGGCAGTTCGATCTGGGCCGGCGCAATTTCGAGGCGGCGGCGGTCGAGCTTATCCAGATCGATGATGTCGTTGAAGATGTTGCCGAGGGTCACGGCGCTTAAGTGAATGGTCTTGAGCTGCTGCTGACGGGTCTCATCGAGGGGGGTGTCGAGCAGGATGCGGCTTAACCCCACTATGCCGTTGAGCGGTGTGCGCAGCTCATGGCTGATGGTGGAGATGAAGGTGGTCTTGTCGCGGCTCGCCTTCTCAATCTTGTCCTGATACTGCTTGCGCTCGGTGATGTCGCGGCCAAAGCCAAGCAGGCCGAGGCGCTTGCCGAAACGATCGAAGAAGGGCACCTTGCGCAGCTCGAAGTAGGCCTTGCGCCCATCGGGATACTCCAGCCACTGCTCGTAGGTGAGCGACTGATTGTCGGCAAACACCTGGCGATCGGTCTCCACCACCTTGGCCGCGATATCTTCCTTGTAAACGTCAAAGGGTGTCAGACCAATGAGCTCGGCCTCACTGCGCCCGGTCAGCTCCTCCATGGCCCGGTTGCAGCCGGAGAACTGCTCCTTGTCGTTGCGGTAGTAGACCAGATCGGGGGAGCAGTCGATAAAAGAGCGCAGCAGGGCGGTGCGCTCCTCGAGGTTGAGCTGGGCCTTCTCGCGCTGGAACACCTCGTTTTCGAGATCCTCGATAGCCTGCTGGCGCGCCGCCTCGAGGCGCTGGGTCTGGGCTATCTGGGCGTTGAGCTGGGTGATGTTCTCCTGCAACTGGCGGTTGAGTTCAAGATCGCGCTCGCGCATCTCTTGCAGCTTGCGCACCATGCGGCTCAGGCGCTGGCGCGAATCCTCCAGCTGATCCACCACGATGGAGAGGAAGTAGACCGCCCAGGGCGTCACCAGCAGACCGAAAAAAACCGAACGCACCAGGTCGACCATGTCGACCGCTCCGCGCAGAAACAGGGTGACCCCCATCTGGATGGCCACCGCCAGCACTATGATGCCGGCCGCCAGCAGCATGCTGAAACGCACCAGCCCGAGTCGGGTCATCAGATCGACATAATATTGAGCCCACGACTTGATCTGTTTCATCCATTCGCACTCTTGTCACAATTGCGCCTCAGCATACCAGCCTGGGGGGGGCGACTCACCTGTTGCCGTCTCCAAGTTGTGCGCGAGCACACTTTAGGGTTTACTCTGCTCGTCACGGCGTCACCGTTTAGCGCGGCCACGCCCCTCAAACAGCCTGAGTTCAGCTTGCACGATTAGACTGCGAGCCCCAGGCTACTCTTCCCGCAGTGGAGACAAGATCACATGACCAAATATTCTCTGGTCGCATTGGCCATTCTCGGCGCCCAGGCAGCCCAGGCCGATGTCCTGACCATCCCCAATGAATCCGGTTTCTCCGGCTTTGTCATGGCAGGCGTCACAGCCCAGGAGTACCAGTCCAACTTCTTCAAAGGCGACAAGGGCGAAGCCAAGATTGACTCGGTCTTCCAGTCCCCCTCCCATGAAAGCTCGGTGCAGCCGCTGCTCGGCGCGGATCTGCGTTACACCTTCGCCGATACCCGCACCCAGCTGTTTCTCGGCAACCTGATCCAGGACGCGGTGCGCTATGACCTCGCCCAGCAGTTTGGCGTGCGCCAGCAGGTGGGCACCTATGGCATCCTCTCTGCCGGTTATGTCTTCTCCGCCATGCCCGCCAAGACCTGGGCCGACCCCTATCAGGTCGGTCGTAATCGCAGCAAGACCGACTATAAGACCCAAGGCGCCCGTTTCGCCTGGGATGACATCGGCGGCAGCCACGTCAACTTGGCTTATACCTGGCGCACCAGCAAGGTCGACAGCGAGCGCAGCGGCGAGCAGCTGATCAGCCTGGGTCAGCTGACCCGTGACGAGGCCAACTTGCTGGATCGCAACGGCAACCTGCACCGGGTCGAACTCTCCTATGACTGGCGTCTGCAACAGGATCAGACCCTGACCCCGGCCATCATCTACAAGCGCGCCGATCTCGACGGCAAGGCCGAAAGCAGCGACACCACCCATCTGCAACTGACCTATGCCAAGACCGGCCCACAGTGGAGCCTGGTCGGCAACGTCTTTGGCGGCAAGCGCAGCTATGACGAGGCCAACCCCATCTATGGCAAGAAGGCCAATGCAGACGAGTGGGGCCTCAACGGCACCTTCTTCTGGCACCAGCTGTTTGGTGTCGACAAGCTGAGCGGCGTGCTGAGCGCCGGCTGGGCCGAATCCAACTCGGATATCAATTTCTACGACACCGAGATGAGCACCTTCAGTGCCGGCCTGATGTACAGCCTGTAAGGCCCATCACGAAAAAGAGGCTCCCCGCGGGGTGCCTCTTTTTTTTTACAGCCAATCCTTGAGGCGATACCAGAGCATGCCTAGGGCCAGCAGGGGGGAGCGCAAGTGCCGCCCTCCCGGAAAGCGCCGATGTGGCACGCAAGCGAACAGCTCAAAGCCGCGACTCTGACCGTGGATCGCCTCGGCCACCAGCTTGGCCGCCAGATGGGTGGCATTGAGCCCGTGCCCGGAGTAGGCCTGGGCGTAAAAGACGTTGGGGTGATCCGAAAGGCGCCCGATCTGGGGCAGGCGGTTGGCGCCGATCCCCAGCATGCCGCCCCAGGCAAACTCGATACCGCCCCCGGCCAGCTCGGGGAACACCCGCAGCAGCTTGGGCAGCATGAACGCCCTGATGTCCTTCGGATCGCGCCCCGAATAGTTGCACGCCCCGCCAAACAGCAGGCGCCCATCGGCCGACAGGCGATAGTAGTCGAGCGCCACGTTCTGGTCACACACCGCCATGTTCTGTGGCAACAATCGCTCCCGCAGCCGCCTGGGCAGCACCTCGGTGGCGAGGAGGTAGGAGCCCGCCGGCAGCACCTGGGCCCCGAGCCTCGGATGCAGCTCGCCAAGATAGGCGTTGCAGCCGAGCACCAGGGTCTCGGCCTCGACCCGGCCATAACGGGTGGTGACTGCCACTTTCCGGCCATAGTCGATGCGAGTCACCAGCGAGTGTTCGTGGATGCGAGCCCCCAGCGAAGCGGCGGCACGCGCCTCGCCAAGCGCCAGGTTGAGCGGATGCAGGTGGCCTGAGCCCATGTCGACCAGACCGCCGATGTAGCGATCCGAGCCGACGATGCGGTGGATCTCGGCGCGCTCCACCTGACGCAGCGCGAAGGGGTAGCCGAGCGCCTCAAGGTGGCGCTGCTCCTGCTCAAACTCCACCAGATGGCGCCACTTGGTCGCCAGATCGCAGTAACCGAGCCGCAAGTCACAGTCGATACCAAAGCGGGCGATGCGATCCTTGACCAGCTGCACCGCCTCGATCCCCATCAGATCGAGCGCCCTAACCCCTTCCGCGCCGAGGTAGCGGGAAAACTGGCGGGTGTCGTGACCGATGCCGCGAATGAGCTGGCCCCCGTTGCGCCCGGATGCCCCCCAGCCGATGCGCCGCCCCTCCAGCAGCACCACGGAGTAACCGAGCTCGGCTAAGTTGATGGCCGTGTTGAGGCCGGTAAACCCACCGCCGACGACACACACGTCGGCGGTTAGCTCCCCTTCCAGCTCGGGCCAGGTGGCGTCATCGTTGCGAGTGGCGGCGTAATAGGAGTGGGTATGCTCGAGGGAGCCTGGCGTCATCATCAGCATCCTGCCTATGAGTGGGTGCTTACCAAGCTAAACGAAAAGGGGGAGGCTGCCCACCTCTGTGGCCGTGATGGCCTTCAAACAAAAACAAAGGGCGCCCCGAAGGGCGCCCTGTTTCACTCGATGAGCTGGATTACAGCACGTCGATGGCGTTCAGGTCGGAGAAAGCCCCTTCCAGACGCTTGATCATGGTCACTTGACCGGCACGCAGCCATACGCGCGGATCGTAGAACTTCTTGTTCGGCTTGTCGGCGCCTTCCGGGTTGCCCAGCTGGCCTTGCAGGTAGGCTTCGTTGGTCTTGTAGAAGTCCAGCACGCCTTCCCAGGTTGCCCACTGGGTGTCGGTGTCGATGTTCATCTTCACCACGCCGTAGGAGATGGATTCGCGGATCTCTTCCAGGGTAGAGCCGGAGCCACCGTGGAACACGAAGTCCAGGCTCTTGGCCGGGATACCGAACTTCTCGGAAACGAACTTCTGGGAAGCATCCAGGATGGACGGGGTCAGCTTGACGTTACCCGGCTTGTAAACACCGTGTACGTTGCCGAAGGAGGCAGCGATGGTGAAACGCGGGCTGATCTTGGACAGACGCTCGTAAGCGTAGGCCACGTCTTCCGGCTGGGTGTACAGGGCGGATTGATCCATGTGGCTGTTGTCCACACCGTCTTCCTCGCCACCGGTGCAACCCAGTTCCAGCTCCAGAGTCATGCCCATCTTGGCCATGCGCTCGAGGTACTTGCAGCAGATGTCGATGTTCTCTTCCAGGGTCTCTTCGGAGAGATCCAGCATGTGGGAGGAGAACAGCGGCTTGCCGGTTTCGGCGAAGTGCTTCTCACCGGCGTCCAGCAGACCGTCGATCCACGGCAGCAGCTTCTTGGCAGCGTGGTCGGTGTGCAGGATCACCGGAACACCGTAGGCTTCAGCCACGGCGTGAACGTGCTTAGCACCCGCGATGGCGCCCAGGACAGCAGCCTGTTGGCCTTCCAGCTTCAGACCCTTACCGGCGAAGAACACGGCGCCGCCGTTGGAGAACTGAACGATGACCGGAGCCTTCACCTTAGCGGCAGCTTCCAGTACGGCGTTGACGGAGTCGGTACCAACGCAGTTGACGGCCGGCAGGGCAAAGCCGTTTTCCTTGGCGACTGCGAATACCTTCTGTACGTCATCACCAGTCAGTACACCGGGTTTAACGAAGTCGAAAATCTTCTTAGACATGTTTCTCGTCCTATTCTCGTATGCCGAAAAAAATGGGGGGTTCATCATGAACCGGCAAGGCGGCCACATGATAAACGAAACGGGAGGCTTTTGCCCCCCGTTTCGGGTCACGAATTACGCTTTAGCACGCTCTTCCAGGATGGCAACAGCCGGCAGCTTCTTGCCTTCTACGAACTCCAGGAAGGCGCCGCCGCCAGTGGAGATGTAGGAGACCTTGTCGGCGATGCCGAACTTGTCGATAGCAGCCAGGGTGTCACCACCGCCAGCGATGGAGAAGGCCGGGGATTCGGCGATCGCACGGGCGATCACTTCGGTACCCTTGGCGAACTGGTCGAACTCGAACACACCGACCGGGCCGTTCCACAGGATGGTCTTGGCGTTCATGATGATGTCAGCCAGCGCCTTGGCAGAATCCGGGCCGATATCGAAGATCATGTCGTCGTCAGCCACGTCAGAAACCGACTTGGTGGTGGCCGGAGTGGACTCGGAGAACTCTTTACCAACCACGACGTCGGTGGTAGCCGGAATGGAGGTCTCGGCAGCCAGCTTCTTGGCGGTATCGAGCAGGTCGTGTTCGCACAGGGACTTACCGACGTTGTGACCGGCAGCAGCGATGAAGGTGTTGGCGATGCCACCACCGACCACCAGCTGGTCAGCAATCTTGGAGAGGGACTCCAGTACGGTCAGCTTGGTGGAAACCTTGGAACCACCAACGATGGCCACCATCGGGCGAGCCGGGTTGTCCATGGCCTTGCCGAGGGCTTCCAGTTCACCAGCCAGCAGAGGACCGGCGCAGGCGATCGGAGCAAACTGGGCCACACCGTAGGTGGAACCTTCGGCGCGGTGAGCGGTACCGAATGCGTCCATTACAAACACGTCGCACAGCGCGGCGTACTTACGGGCCAGCTCTTCGGCGTTCTTCTTCTCGCCCTTGTTGAAGCGGCAGTTTTCCAGTACGACCAGCTCACCGGCGGCGACATCAACGCCATCCAGGTAATCCTTGGCCAGGGTCACCTTGCAGGACAGCGCGTCTTTCAGATAGTTAACAACCGGAGCCAGGGAGAACTCTTCGTTGTACTCGCCTTCGGTCGGACGACCCAGGTGGGAGGTGATCATCAGCTTGGCGCCCTTTTCCAGAGCCAGCTTGATGGTCGGCAGGGTGGCGACAATACGTGCATCGGAAGTGACCTTGCCGTCTTTTACCGGCACGTTCAGGTCAGCACGGATCAGAACGCGTTTGCCCGCCAGATCCAGGTCGGTCATCTTGATAACAGACATATACAGTCCTCTATATTTTCCAGGTAATGTTCAAAACAGTAACCTTGCGCCCGGTGCAGGCTCAGCCTGCGGCCATCATGGCCCGGGTGGTATCCAGCATGCGGTTGGCGAAGCCCCATTCGTTATCACACCACATCAACATCTTGACGAGGTTGGCATCGCTCACCCGGGTCTGGGTACCGTCAATGATGCACGAGTGGGCATCATGATTGAAATCGACGGAGACCAGTGGCTCTTCGGTATAGTCCAGAATGCCCGCTAATGTACCTCTGGATGCCCGCTTGAGGGCTTGATTTACGTCAGAAACCGACACTTTTTTTCGTACCGTGATGCTCAAATCCATCGCGGTGACGTTGATGGTGGGCACCCTTACCGCGATCGCCTCGAACTTGCCCGCGAAGTGGGGCAGGATACGCTCCAACCCCTTGGCCAGCTTGGTATCCACCGGGATGATGGACTGGCTGGCAGCACGGGTACGGCGCAGATCGCTGTGGTAGGCGTCGATCACCTGCTGGTCATGCATGGCCGAATGAATTGTCGTAATAGTACCACAATTTATCTCAAATTCTCGATGCAATGTTTCGATGACAGGCACCACGCAATTGGTGGTACAGGAGGCGTTCGAGACGATCCGTTCCCCTCCGGTCAGGGTGTGATGGTTGACCCCGTAGACCACGGTGGCATCCACGTCCGCATCGGCCGGATGGGAGAACAGCACCTTGCCCGCCCCTGCCGCCAGATGCTTTTCGGCATCGGCGCGCGAGCCGAATACCCCGGTACAATCGAGCACCACATCCACCTTGAGGGCGCGCCAGGGCAGGTTCGCCGGATCTCGCTCGGCAAACAGGGAGATGAGATCCTCCCCCACCAGCATGCTGCTGCCCGCCAGTTGTACCGGATGGTGGAAGCGGCCGTGACTGGTGTCATAGCGGGTCAGGTGCACCATGGCCTCGGGGGCCGCCAGCTCGTTGATGGCGACAATCTTGATGTTCTTGTCGCGCCCGCTCTCGTAGAGCGCGCGCAGCACGTTGCGGCCAATGCGGCCATAGCCATTGATGGCGATGCGGATCATCCGAGCAGGGCCTCCTTGAAAGTACCGCGGGCCAGCAGGGCGGCGCCGAACACACCGGCGCTGTCGCCCAGTGCGGGCCTGATGATGGGGGTAGTGAAACGGGGATTGAACAGGTAGGGAAGCACGCTCTCGCGGCCCGCCGTATAGAGGCTGTCGATATTGCCGACCCCACCGCCGATGACAATGACGTCAGGATCGAGGATGTTAACCACGTTAGCGATGGCCTGACCAAACAGCCGATGCAGGCGATCGAGGGTCTGGCGCGCCGTGTGATCGTGCGCTGCGGCGGCGGCAATCTGGGGCAGGCTGAGCCGGCGTTTGGTCTTGTCTCGGTACCAGGCCTCCAGCGCCGGGCCTGAGATGAAGGTCTCGACACAGCCGCGCTTGCCACAGTAGC
The DNA here is from genome assembly GCF_000820125.1 of Aeromonas simiae. Classification (GTDB taxonomy): domain Bacteria; phylum Pseudomonadota; class Gammaproteobacteria; order Enterobacterales; family Aeromonadaceae; genus Aeromonas; species Aeromonas simiae. Next base: position 60,501 of record NZ_CDBY01000044.1, read on the forward strand.
ACTCGGGGCCATCGGGAGAGAGCACATTGTGGCCCCACTCCCCGGCGATGCCGTGGTGACCCGCCAGAACCCGGCCATCGACGACGATGCCTGACCCCACCCCGGTGCCCATGATGATGCCAAACACCACCCGCGCCTCGGGGTAGCGCGCCCGCACCGCGCCGAGATGGGTCTCGGCCAGAGCGAAGCAGTTGGCATCGTTGGCGATGAGGACGGGAATGCCGAGGCGCGCCTCGAGATCCTCTTTGAGGGGGCGGCCGTTGAGTTCGGTGGTGTTGCAGTTTTTCATCACCCCGGTCTGTGGGTCGCGGGCGCCCGGCGTCCCCATGCCGAGCCGCTCGGGGCGACGGCCCAGCGCGATGGCGCAGCGCTCAACCAGCGCGATGATGGCATCGACAATGCCCTGATAACCGGTGTCACGCGGTGTCAGCTGACGTTCACGCAGCACCACGGTGTCACCGTCCAGCACCACGCACTCCATCTTGGTGCCGCCCAGATCGATCCCCCAATCCCAGCTCATCCTGTCTCCTTGCTACGGCGGAGCGAAGAGCGGCAGTGTAGCACCCCTTGCCCCAAACAAAACAGGGCCCGAAGGCCCTGTCTTAATTAGGAAAACTCGCGCCAATGCTTACTTCTTGGCGGGTTCCTTGGCCTCTTCGGCGGCCGGCTTCTCGATAGAGAGCAGCTCGACGTCGAACACCAGTACGGAGTTGGCCGGAATGGAGCCCGCACCGTGCTCACCGTAGGCCAGTTTGGACGGCAGGAAGAACTTGAACTTGGAGCCGACCGGCATCAGCTGCACGCCTTCGGTCCAACCCGGGATCACCTGGTTGAGCGGGAAGGTGGCCGGCTCGCCACGATCGACGGAGCTGTCGAACTTGGTGCCGTCGAGCAGGGTACCGGTGTAGTGAACCTTGACGATGTCAGTGGCCTTGGGCTTGGCGCCCTCGCCCATCTTCTCGACCTGGTATTGCAGGCCAGATTCGGTGCTCTTCACCCCTTCCTTCTTGGCGTTGTCGGCCAGGAAGGCTTCACCCTTCTTCAGGTTTTCGGCGGAGTCTTTCTCAGCCTTGGCCTTGGAGAGCTCATTGATCTTGGCGTCATAAGCCTGCAAGGACTTCTGGATATCCTCATCGCTCATGTCGGCCTTCTTGGTCAGGCCATCGGTCACGCCCTTGAGGATAACGTCGTTGCTCAGCTGGATCCCCAGCTCCTGCTGACGCTCCAGGGTGTTGGCGATGTAGCGCCCCATGGAGAGGCCGATGGCGTAGCCGGACTGCTCTTCAAAGCTCTTGGCTGCGCCCTTGGTGCCTTCTGCCGGCTTGGCGGCTTCGGTCTTGGTTTCGGCAGCGGCGGCCGGCTTCTCGTCCTTCTGGCATGCGGTCAGACCAACGGATACGGCTGCAGCCAGCAGGGACACCTTCAGAAATTTGTTCATCAGTTTCTCCAAAACGTAAAACCCGCTCTCGATTCCTTCTTGAAATGAGAGGTTTATGTTCACAAACGCCTTATACTAACCCCCGAATTCGGGCGAACAAAAGCATGAGACAGGAAAAATGCGAAAAAGTGCCCTTCCCTTTTTGCTACTGCTCCTGCTGTTATCAGGATGCAGCGAAAATGGCTCGCCAGTTCTGCACTCCGTGCGTCTCTCCGAAGAGGGCACGCTCACCGCCGATATCACGGCAGATGCCTCCACGGCACTGCTCTCCGGTGTGAGTCAGGGGGTGACGGTATGGGATTTGCAAAACAATCGCCAGCGCTATCGCTGGCAACTGGCGCAAAACGAGGATGAGTCCACATTTGTCGGACGCTTTTCGCCATCCGGCGCACAAGCGGTCACCGCCACAGCGACCACCTTCGGCCTCTGGAGCCTGGCCAATGGCCGTTCCCTCGGCTTTTACTCCCTGCCCGAGTCGCGCCTGCGCGACATCGCCGTCAGCGACGGCGCCCGCGCCGTGCTGATCGGCCGCGAGGATGGCAAGGCCGAGTTCGTCGATTTACACAGCGGACGCCGGCTGCAATTTCTCGGCCACACCGAGCAAGTCAATTCGGTGGATCTCTCCGCCAATGGCCGCTATGCGCTGACCGGTGGCAACGACTACAGCGCCTACCTGTGGGACACCCAAACCGGCCAGGTCATCCACCGCTTCAACCACGCTAGCCGGGTCACCATGGTGCGTCTCGATCCGTCCGGGCGTGCCGCCTTCACCGCCAGCAGCATGGGCCAGGCCATCCTCTGGGATCTGACCAGCGGCAAAGAGATAAGCCGCCTGCAAATGGAGCATCGCCAAGAGATCTACAGCGCGGCGCGTTTTGCCAACCAAGGGCAGTGGCTGCTGACCGGCTCTCCCTCGCGCCAGGCGGCGCTGTGGCGGGTCAGCGATGGCGCACAGTTGCAGCAGTGGCGGGTAGCCCCCCGCCCCTCGGCGCGCCCCTCCAGCTCGGTGGTCTATGGCATCGCTTTGCGCGACAATAGCCGGGTTATCACGCTCAGCTCCAGCGGCTACGCCGAAACCTGGAGCATCAAGTAAAGGAAGGTTATGGAAAAGCAGCAGTTGCTCGAACGCATCGAAACCCTGGAAACCCGTCTGGCCTATGCCGAATACACGGTGGAGCAGCTCAACGAGGAGGTGACGCTACAGGGGCGCGAACTGGACAAGGTTCGCCAGCAGATCCTGCTACTGGCCGATAAATTTAAGGCGATGCAACCGACCCAGGTCGCCAGCATGGCCGAAGAGACCCCGCCGCCCCACTACTGAAACGGCCACAAAAAAGCCCGCATGATGCGGGCTTTTTTATGCCATAAGCGGCAATCAGTGGTGGTGGCCCTTGCCACCGCAACCGCCGCCGCCACAGCAACCACCGTTGCCGGCGTCGTCGTCGTGATGGTGATGACCACCGCCACAGCAGCCGCCGTGGTCATGATCGTGGTCGTGATCGTGGTCGTGATGACCACCACAGCCACCGGCACCGTGCACATGGCCATGGGCCAGCTCTTCGGCGGTCGCCGGACGCACGTCCTTGATCTCGACCTTGAAGCCCAGGGTCACCCCCGCCAGCGGATGGTTGCCATCCACCTTGACGGTGCTCTCGGTCACTTCCACCACGGTCACCGGACGGTGGCCGTCGTCAGTCTCGGCCACGAAGGTGTCACCTTCAGCCACTTCCATACCGTCAAACAGCTCACCGGGCACTTCCTGCACCAGCGCCTCGTCGTACTCGCCATAGGCCTGCTGCGGGGCCAGGGTCACCTCGAAGGCATCACCCACGGCGCGCCCTTCCAGTGCAGCCTCCAGACCGGAGACCAGATAACGGGTGCCGTGCATGTAGACCAGCGGCTCTTTGCCGACGGTGCTATCGATCACTTCACCGTGCTCGTCGGTGACGGTGTATTCCAGCGTAACCACGCTCAGGGGAGCAACTTTCATGTCAGGGATCCTGCAGAGTTAAAAAACGGCCCAAGGATAACCCAAATCCCCGGCCACGCCTACGGAATGTCAGGGACGGAAGACGCCGATCACCTGTTCAGCCTCACGGGTTGCCTGGGTCACCTCGTCGGTCGGGCGCACCTGAGTGTCGCCACACTCGATGCAGGTCACCTTCTCGACTCCATGCTCCAGATACAGCATCATGGTGTCCTGCCGGCTACAGGCGGGACACACCGCCCCGGCGATGAAGCGTTTTTTACGTTTCGTTTCCATATCGATTACCTCCCGGCAGCATCATATCAGGGTTTGTCCATGCATTACGCCATCGAATTTCATGCTCATCACGCCGCCGCTCTGCGTTTCGGCAAACGCCAGCGCCTGCCGCAGGGGCGCCTGCTGCAGATCACCCATGGCATGGCACTGCTGCGCCTTGGCAGCCACGAACAACTACTCTCGCCGGGCGCCCTCTTCTGGCTGCCGGCCGACTGCTTGGCCACCTTCATTCCCCTGCGTGACTGTCGCTGGCAGGAGCTCCTGCTCTCTTTGCGCCACCCCCAGCCCAGCCAATCCGGCTGGTTGCATGCAACGCCACTGCTCAAGGCCCTGCTGGATGCGCTGACCGACTGGACGCGCGAGCCCGAATGGCAAGGCGCCTACGGCGACCGGCTGCGGGTGCTGGCCGACGAATTGCAGCAGCATGAGCTGAGCACGCAGCCCCCCTACAGCGCGCTGCAACAGGAGTGGCAAGCGCTGCGACAAGGTGTCGCGCCGCAGGAGGTGAGCGAAGAGCTGGCCGCACTGGCGGCGCAGTGGCGGCTGATCCGCGCCGATCGCCTGCTCAAGGGGGGCAATCCGCTGACGCAGGTGGTGGCCCAGCTCGGCTATGGCGATGAGTCGGCCTGGCAGGACGAACTTAATTTCTGGTGCACCTGCTAACCTCTCTAGCAAATTAAAAAACGGCCGATAATCAAGCGGGTGGTCGGTCGTCAATCTCATCCGGCCATGACTTCTCCCTCTTCCACGACTCAACGGGGTATCGACTATGAAAAGCAAGGCTAACCAGTCGCAAGGGATGCTGCTTTTCCGCCTAACCCAGCAACAGCGGTTTGCCATCGGTACGCTCAAGGTGAAGGAGATTGTGCCCTTCACCCCACTGACCGCCATTCCCCAATCGCACCATACCGTGCTGGGCGCCGTCAGCCTGCGCGGCCAGACCCTGCCGATCATCGACATGGCGCGGGCCATCGGCTACCGCCCCATCACTCCCGATGAGTATTCACGCTGCTTCATCATCATCACCGACTGCCGCCGCACCTTGGTGGGCTTTCTGGTGCGCGGCATCGATCGCATCTGCGAGTGCAACTGGCGCGACATCGTCTCGCCGCCCCCCAGCCTCGGTCACAACATCTTCGTGACCGGCGTCACCCGCATTGGCGAACAGCTGGTCCAGCTGCTCGATGTTGAGCTGATCCTCTCGCGCGTCTTCCCCGACGATCCCGAGCACCTCTACCCCCTGCTGACCGATGTGCAGCGCGAGATTTTGAAACCCATGCAGATCCTGCTGGTCGATGACTCGGCGGTGGCCCGCAAGCAGCTAACGGCGGCGTTGGATTACATCAACATCCCCTATCAGGTGTGCAGCAACGGCAATGACGCGTTTGAGCGCATGAAGCAGGCCGCCGAACGAGGCAACCCCATCGATATTCTGGTCAGCGACATCGAGATGCCGGGGCTCGACGGCTACGAGCTGGCCTTTGAGGTACAAAGCGACGCCAAGCTGGCCGGCGCCTACATCATCTTGCACACCTCCCTTTCGAGCGAGATCAGCGTCGAGCGTGCCCACCAGGTCGGAGCCCACGAGGCGCTCACCAAGTTTGCCGCCAACGAGCTGGTGCAGGCGATGCTGCGCGGTGCTGAGCACCACAAGAATCTGCGGGGAACCCCGTGATCATCGAGAGCGATTTCCGGGCCCCATGGTGGGCCCGCAACGCCCACTTGCAGACCATATTGCCGAAGTGGCTGCGACGCGCACCGGCCTGCTTTGAGGCTGAGCGTCTCGAGCTACCGGATGGGGATTTTATCGATCTGGCCTGGAACCGCCGACCCAGCGAGGGGGGCATGACTCCGCTGGTCGTCCTGTTTCACGGGCTGGAGGGAAACGTCCACTCCCACTACGCCAAGGGGATGCTGGCGCATCTGGCCCGCCAAGATCAGGATGCCGTGCTGATGCACTTTCGCGGCTGTAGCGGTGAACCCAACCGCCAGTTGCAGGCCTACCACTCGGGCGCCACTGAAGACGCCGTCTTCTTGCTGCGCACCCTGCATCAGCGCTACCCCGCCCGCCCCTTGCTGGCCATCGGCTGGTCCCTCGGCGGTAACATGCTGATCAATGTGCTGGCCCGCCACCCCGATTTACCGCTGCGCGGCGCCATGGTGATCTCTGCCCCGCTGCAACTGGCGGCTTGCAGTGAACGGGTGGGCCGCGGTTTCTCACGGGTCTATCAGGAGTACCTGCTACGCAGCCTGCGCGGCAACCTGCTGGCCAAACGCGAGGCCCTTGCCCATGCCCGCGACCACTGGAGCCGCGAACAGATCCGCGCTATCTGCACCTTGCGGGAATTCGACGAGCAGGTCACGGCCCCCCTGCACGGCTTTCGCAATGCCGACGACTACTACCGCCGCTGCTCCGGGCTGCCACTGCTGCGCCACATCGCCGTCCCAACCCTGCTGATCCATGCTGCCGACGACCCCTTTATGGATCAGAGCGTCATCCCGCAGCCGGGGGAGCTCTCCCCACGGGTTCGCCTCGAACTGAGCCGCCACGGGGGCCACGTCGGTTTTCTACATGGCGCCCCGTGGCGGCCTCGCTACTGGCTGGAAGAGCGGGTCACTCGCTGGTTGGCAGAGCGGCCAGCCGATAGCCATCGCGCCCCGTTGCCTTGATGGCATAGAGGGCCTCATCGGCCCGCTGCAAAAACGTATCCACCTCCTCGCCGAGCTGGTACTCGGCGACCCCCTGGCTCAGGGTCACCACGGGGGCCACCAGTGAGCCCACGTGCTCAAGCGCCAGGCAAGCCAATCCTTCGCGGATCCGGCGGGCAATCTCGCACGCCTCACGGCCAGACATGCCCGGCAACAGGATGACAAACTCCTCCCCACCGTAGCGGGCCACCAGATCCTCACCCTTGCGCACCGAATCGAGCAACTGTTGCGCCACCTCCTTGAGACAGGCATCACCCGCCTGGTGGCCATAGTGGTCGTTGTAGCGCTTGAAGTAATCCACATCGCTCAAAATGACGCTTAGCGGCACGTGCTGATGCCGGCTATGGACGATCGCCTTGCTCAATTCATGATTGAAGTGGCGGCGATTGGCGACCCGGGTCAACTCATCCATGTTCGCCAGCGTCTCAAGACGTCGGGCTAGGCGCAGATTTTCGACCTCGTTGCGTACCGCCAGCCGAAACCAGTTGTGCAGCAAGCGGCGCCCGGCCTCGAGCACGATCAGCACTAAACCGACCGCCAGCAGATGCAGCCAGACGAAATCGAAGGAGTGAAACAGGTGCTCGCTGAGCAAAAACAACAGCAGGGGGGTGACAAAGGCATAGAAGAGACGGCTATCGGGATAGAAAGCGATGAGCGCCATCACCAAAATGACATTGATATAGCTGTTGGTGAGGCTGGCGCCACCACGCAGCTCAAGCACACCGATGGAGTAGCCAATCCCGACCCACCCCAGACTCCACAGCACGCTCAGCAGCAATATGCAGACTCGCCAGCGCCGGTGGGTCAGGCCCAGCATCACAAACCAGCCGATGGGCATGGCGAGTTGCAACAGCAGGGTCAGGCCCAGTTGCCGGGGAAAAGACCACGGCAAGCGCTCGGTCAGCATCATTCCGGCCTCTAAATAGGCCTGGTAACGGCAAGCCAGAAACAAGATGGCCAGCAGGCTGATGCACCACAACCAGATAAGACCGCGGTTCAGCGCCTGACGCTGCGCCTGTTCAAGATGATAAGAAAAGTACAATGGGGCGCGTCGTTTCTCGGGAGAGAGCATGAACTAAAGCCTTGATATGGAGAAAAACAGGTTGCACTTCATTGACTAACACCAACAATAGCCAACGCATTATCAGCTCACCACGATAGGAGCCCCCATGATAGTCCCCTGGCAGTCACTTGATCCACAGACGCTGAACAATCTCATCGAAGCGTTTGTCCTGCGCGAAGGCACCGACTATGGCGAGCAGGAGATCAGCCTGGACGAAAAGGTGGCGGCCGTGCGCAACCAGTTGCAAAGCGGTAGCGCCGTGATTGTCTACAGCGAATTGCATGAGACGGTCGACATAGTGCCGAGCGATCGCTTTCCCAGGGAAGCTTGACCATTTTCCGGCCGACCCCGTATAACGGTGGGGTCAAGGAAGAGGATCCCCCATGTCGGCCAAACATCCCATCATTGCCGTGACCGGTTCCTCCGGCGCAGGCACCAGCACCACGACCACCGCCTTTCGCTCCATGTTCCACCAGCTCGGTTATCAGGCCGCCGTGGTGGAAGGGGACAGCTTTCACCGCTACACCCGTCCCGAGATGGACGTGGCCATTCGCAAGGCGCGCGAGCAGGGGCGCCACATCAGTTACTTCGGCCCCGAGGCCAACGACTTCGCGCTGCTCGAGCAGTTTTTCCAGGAGTACGGCCAAAGTGGCAGCGGCCAGTATCGCCGCTACCTGCACAGCTTCGATGAGGCGGTGCCGTTCAACCAGATGCCGGGCACCTTCACCCCCTGGCAGAGCCTGCCTGAGCCGACCGATCTGCTGTTTTATGAAGGGCTGCATGGCGCCGTCGTCACCGAGGAGCACAACGTGGCGCGCCACGTGGACTTTCTTATCGGCGTGGTGCCCATCGTCAACCTGGAGTGGATCCAAAAGCTCATCCGCGACACCTCGGAGCGCGGCCACTCGCGTGAGGCGGTGACCGACTCCATCGTCCGCTCCATGGATGACTACATCAACTTCATCACCCCCCAGTTCTCGCGCACCCACATCAACTTCCAGCGCGTGCCGACGGTCGACACCTCCAACCCGTTTAGCGCCAAGGTGATCCCGAGCCTCGACGAGAGCATGCTGGTGATCCGCTTTCGTGGCATCAAGAACGTCGACTTCCCCTATCTGCTGTCGATGATTGACGGCAGCTTCATGTCGCGCCTCAATACCATAGTGGTGCCGGGCGGCAAGATGGGCTTTGCGATGGAGCTGATCCTGCGCCCGCTGATCCAGCAACTACTTGAAACAGGCAAGATCACCTGATCCAGGAGCCCCCATGCGCCGCTTCGCCCTGTTGTTATTTCCCCTGCCGCTCACGGCGTGCAGCAGCCCTGCGCTCCCTCCCCCCACCAGCGGCAGCATGGTGGTCAGGCCGGCGCCGTCATGGCCCTATGCCACTCCCGTGCGCTATGCCATGGCCGAGCAGTTCCAATACGCCGGCCCCCGCACCGAGGGGTGGCTGCTGCCTGTGCAGCAGGCGGTCGAGCAGAGTTTGCAAGGCAAGGGGTGGCAAGCGACCCCCATCGCCGAGGCGGATCTCTGGGTGGCCATCGGCGTGGCCGATGCCACTGAGGTACAAAACGGGGAACTCTTTCGGCGCCTCGGCATGGCGCCCGGTCTTGCGGCGCCGGCCGGGCACAAGATGGGCTCATTGGCCGTCGTGCTGCTCGACAGGCAATCGGGCGCCGCGGTATGGAGCGCCTCGCTCCAGCTCGAAACCGCCCGCGCCGTCCCTGAAGATGAGCGCGGCGCCCTCAGCCAGCGCTGGATCGCATCGCTGCTGCAAAGCCTGCCACGCTAACAACACAACGGCCCGCATTGGCGGGCCGTTGTGTCTGGAGCATCGAGTCTATGTGCTCTTGCCGGAGTGACAGGTGAGCAGGGTGGTGTTGTTATTGGCCACGATCGTCTGATCGCCATGTTGCCAGAAGCTGGTCAGGCCGAAGGCGTACTTGCGCCCCTCTTTCGACTCCACTCTCAGCAGCTTGTACCAGATACCGTCTAGCTCAAATTGCACCGTATCGGCCTGGGAGTCCTCGGTCACACTGAGCTCCCTGTCACCACACTGATACAGGCTATGCGTGTATTGGGTCGGCTGGGGGCCGCTACAGGCGGCCAGCCCCACCACGGATAACACCACCATCACCTTGTTCATCATGCACTCCCTTCGCTCGGTTATCTCTGCGCTGACGCAGCCAATCAGGCCGCGATGACCCGATAACCGTGGCTGATCTCCACCGCTTTTTCCAGCATCAGCGAGACCGAGCAGTACTTCTCCATGGAGAGGTCAACCGCCCGAGCCACCTGCTTCTCGGCAAGGTTGTCGCCGGTGACGATAAACTCCAGATGAATCTTCTTAAACACTCGGGGGGCGGTCTCGGCACGTTCTGTGGTCAGCTCGACCCGGCAGCCGGTCACCGCCTGGCGCCCCTTCTCGAGGATGGAGACCACGTCGATGGAGCTGCAACCGCCGATGGCCATCAGCACCATCTCCATCGGGCTCGGGCCTTCGCCCGGATTGGCGCCATCGAGCACAATTTTATGCCCAGAGTCGCTCTGCCCAACGAATTTCATGCCGTCAACCCAGGTCACTTCCGCTTTCATGCACTTCTCCACTCATTGCGTATCAATCGGGGGCATAGCATACCACTCATGCTCTTCCGAGCCTCTTTCCGAAAGGGATTAGATCAAAATCAACATGCATTCAGGAACAACAGGTTAGAATGGTGCCCGCGTATTCGCCCCGCCCGACCGTCCGCGACAGGGGCGAGCCTTGTCAGCACAGGGAAAGGCTCTTATCCTACTGCGACTGACACACAGGGAATGGCAGGCGGGAAGCTTGCCGGGACCAGGATGTACAAAACATCAACAGAGGAAGATTCATGGCTATTGGCAAACCGCAAAGCGACCCGACTCTCGAATGGTTCCTGTCGCATTGCCATATTCACAAGTACCCGGCCAAGAGTACCCTGATCCATGCAGGCGAGAAGGCGGAGACCCTTTACTACATCGTCAAGGGCACAGTGGCCGTGCTGATCAAGGACGACGAAGGCAAGGAGATGATCCTCTCCTATCTCAACCAGGGGGACTTCATCGGCGAGATGGGTCTTTTCGAGGAGAACGAGAGCCCGGAGCGTACCGCTTGGGTCCGTGCCAAGGGTGCATGTGAAGTCGCCGAGATCTCCTACAAAAAGTTCCGTCAGCTGATCCAGGTTAACCCCGATATCCTGCTGCGCCTCTCCGGCCAGATGGCCAAGCGTCTGCAACATACCAGCCAGAAGGTCGGCAACTTGGCCTTCCTCGACGTGACCGGCCGTATTGCCCAGACCCTGCTCAACCTGGCTCACCAGCCGGATGCCATGACCCACCCGGATGGCATGCAGATCAAGATCACCCGCCAGGAGATCGGCCAGATCGTCGGCTGCTCCCGCGAGACCGTCGGTCGCATCCTGAAGATGCTGGAAGAGCAGGAGCTCATCTCCGCTCACGGCAAGACCATCGTCGTTTTCGGTACCCGCTGACCGTCACTGATTGCTCAAGGCTGCCCACAGGCAGCCTTTTTTGTCGGAATTCCCATGCAACTGCAATGCCCCCTATGCCGCGCTCCGCTGCACCGTCATGCCGCCTCTGGCGGTGCCTATTGCGATAACAAGCACCACTTCGACAAGGCCCCCGAGGGCTACCTCGATCTCATCCCCGGCAAGCACTCGCCGAAGGAGGGAGAGAGCCGAGCCCTGATGCGCGCCCGTCGCCACTGGCTCGAAAGCGGCGCGCTTGCACCGCTGACCGAGGCCATTGCCGATCAGTTGCCCGCCGGTGGCGGTGAACTGATCCTGCTGGGGTGTGGCGAGGGCTACCTCAGCCGCGCCCTGGCGGGCCGCCGTCCCGACTGGACCACCATCGGCATCGAGCGCGCCAAGAACGCCGTGTTTGCCGCCGCCAAGGCGCAGCCTGGTGCCGAGTTTGTGCTGGCCGATCCGGGCAAGCCGCCCCTGCTGCCCGGCAGCGCAACCGCCCTGCTGCTCGAGGCCACCCCCAAGACTCGGCTCAACGCACTGCCGCCCCTGCTGGCACCGGGTGGCTGGCTGCTGCTCTTTAGCCAAGGGCCACGTCATCACTGGCAGCTGCGCAGCCATATCAACCCTGATGCCAGGGAGCATCCCGCCGCCTGGCCCTGCGTGCCCGGCCTGCGTGAAGCGGCCCGCAGCCGTTGCCACTTTGAGGTGGGCATGGATCAGGAGAGCCGGGCGCTGATGCTGGCCACCAGCCCCCTGGCCTGGCGCACCAACAATGCCCAGCGCCATGACTATCAGCAGCACGGCGGTGACCATCTGGAGCACGACTACCTGCTGACTCTGTGGCAGGCACCCTGAACGAAAAACGCCTCCCGAGGGAGGCGTTTTTTATCATGAGAGGACGGCATCAATCGTTGCGGCCGATGAAGAGATCGGTCACGTGGCAGCTCTCCCGCGAGGCCAGCGCATCGAGCATATAGGCGGCCGCATCGTCCGGCGTCATGAAGCGGCTCGGATCGACATGGTTACTGCTGTCCCAAAATTCGCTGCGGATGCCGCTCGGATAGAGGTTGACCAGCCGTAGCGGGCTCCCCTTAAGCTCGGCACGCAAGGATTCGAGAAAGCCGCGCATCCCCCACTTGGAGGCGCAATAGAGGCTCTCGTTGGCCTTGCCGACCTGCGCCGCCGAAGAGAGCACGCTGGCCAGCACGCCCCCCTTCTGCCCCAGCAGGCGCACCGTCTGCTGGGCCACCAGTATGGTCGAGACCAGGTTGTTCTCCACCACGGAGCGGATCTGCTCGGCGGTATAGACCCCGACCGGGCCAAACTCACCGACCCCGGCGCAGTGGATCACCAGCTCAGGCACCCCGCCCCACTCGACGGCGGCCGAGAAGGCCATCTCCACCTCCTCGAGGTGGGAGAGATCGGCCGCGATGCCGATCACCTGCTCCCCGAAGCGCAGCTCTTGCTCCTGCAACTTCTCGTGACGGCGCCCCATCATGGCCACCCGATGCCCACGGGCCACCAGACCTGCGGTCAGTGCCCGTCCGAGCCCGGAGCCGGCCCCCGTTACTACGGTGCTCGCCATCGCGGCCCTGCCTCTGCTTAGAAGGAGAACTCGGCGCCGACGAACCAGCCGTCCACACCCTGATCGACCTTCTTCACGTCGACCTGGGCATCACGCCAGCCGGCGCGAACCTTAACTGGCACGGAGGAGAACTGATAGGCGCCCCCGAGGCGGTAATCGTAGTGATCACTGTCGTGTACGCGGGCATCACCGAACAGGGAGGCACCAGTTCCCGGCAGGCGCACTTCGGTGCCGGCATAGGCCATCAGCACTTCGTCGCTGTAGGAGCTGTGGGTAGTGTTGAAATCCCCGTCGTAACGGCGGCCGGTCAGACCGAGATCGATCTGGAACAGCGGGTTGTTAAACAGGCGGTAGTAGAGGCTCAGATCGTAGGCGGTCAGCTCGTTGTCGAAGGCGCCGCCCGAGGTGCTGAGATCGGTCACTTCAAACTTGGCATTCGGCAGCAGGATGATGCCGTGCTCCAGTTGCAGGTAACCGCTCCAGTTGTAGTTGTGGTCATAGTCGGCACTCTGGCGCTGGACATGACCATCCCCTTGGGCGCGCCAGAGATCGGCACCGGCGGCAAAGCGCCAAGTATCGGCCATGGCCGAGGTGCTGCAAAGGGCCAGGACACAGCCCGCAATCAGCGTCTTTTTCATTATTATGTTCACTCCACGTGGACTGGAAAGGCCTCTATTCTACTCACCTTACCGGCAATACCCAGCAGGAAAAACCAAACAGACGACGATTAATGTCCGCGTGACGGAGCGCTGTGCCCCATCACCTCCCGCACGGGTAAAGAGAGGCGCAAAGAGTGGCCGTCATCGAAGGTCAGGGTCAGTGGAACGCGGGCATCAGCGCTCAGCGGCGTCACGTCAAACAGCATCACATGCAGCCCTCCCGGTTGCAGCTGTACATGGCCGCCTGCCGGCACCTCGATATGGGCGACCTGGCGCATCCGCATGACCCCGTTGTCGTTGAGATGGGTATGCAGCTCGACGCGCGCCGCCGCCGAAGAGGCGGCCGCCACCAGCCGCACCGGCTTGTCCGCCTCATTGTTGAGGGTCATGAAGGCCGCCGTGTTCGGCGTGCCCGGCGGCAGCAGGCGTACATACCCCTGCTCAACCGACACCTTGGCCTGCGCCGGCAAGGCGAGCAGCAATGCGAGCAGAATGTAAAACAATTGTTTGAACATAGTTGACGACCTTTTATGATGGTGTGATTTCAACCAGCCAAGCTTACCCCTGCTGGAATCTTGAATCAGCCCCCTACAACAAGGAGTGAGAGATGGAGCAAGCAATCCGCCAGCAGTGCCAGGATGGCGTACTGACCCTGACCCTGGATCGCGCAGCCAAGCGCAACGCCCTCAACAGCGCCATGTATCAGACGCTGGCCGAGGCTCTGGCGGCCGCGGCCCATGATGACGCGGTGCGGGTCGTCCTGCTGCAAGGGAGCGAGGAGTGCTTCACCGCCGGCAACGATCTGGGGGATTTCATCGGCAAGCAGAGCCTGAGCGAGGATGACCCCGTCCTGCGCTTCCTGCACACCCTGGCGGGCTTTCCCAAGCCGGTGGTGGCCGCCGCCGCGGGGGCGGCCGTCGGCATCGGCACCACCCTGCTGCTGCACTGCGATCTGGTCTGTCTGGCCGACAACACCCGCCTCTGCCTGCCCTTCATCGATCTGGGCCTGGTGCCTGAATTTGCCTCCAGCCTGTTGCTGCCACGGGCAGTGGGGCACCTGCGAGCCAGCGAGCTGCTGCTGCTCGGCGAGCCCTTCGATGCCCAACAGGCGCTGGCGATGGGGCTGGCCAACCGGGTCGTGCCGGCCCAAGCCCTGCTCCAGGAGGCCGCCACCCTCGCCGCCAAGCTCGCCGCCAAGCCGCCGCGCGCCCTGCAACAGAGCAAGGCGCTGCTCAAGCAGGAGCTGCGCCAGGCGGTACACTTCACCATCGACACCGAGGCCAGGGCCTTTGCCATCTCGCTGCAAGGGGACGAGGCGCAGACCCGCATCGCCGCCAAGCTGGGACGCCGCTAGTTCAGCCGGAAGCGGCCGATCAGCTCGCAGCCCTGCACCCGATCCTGGGTCTGGATGAGGCGGGCAATCTCGGGATTGGGGTGGCGTTTGAGAAAGGCGAGCAGGGCGGCGCGGCAGCAGCCCAGCTCGTCGATCAGCGCCTCGCACTGTGGGTTCGGACACTGGGGCACCAGCGCGGTGACCAGCTCGGAGGCCAGCTTGAGGTAGCGCAGCTCAAAGGCGGGCTCTGCCATCTCACGCCAAAAGCCCGCCAGGCGGTGACAGGTGGCCACCTGCATGGTGGCCTGCTCCGCCAGCTCGAGCCGCTCATCGGGCTCAAGCGCCACCTCAAGGGCGCGCTGATACAGGCTCACTGCCGTGCCGAACGCCCCCTTTTCATAAGCTGACTGGGCCTCCAGCATGTACTCCTGCCAGTGCAGATGGTTCATGGTCGTCTCTCCCTGGATAATGGCGTTATTGATCCCTAAATGAGAACAGATATCAACAACACCATTTGCACGGGAATTACAATGTGATCGCCTGCCGCCTTTGCTCGCCGCTCCCTTGGGCGCTGGGCTTTTCCCGCGCGCAAGCGGTGCGCTATCATGCCAGCCGACCCCATTTCCCCGACCCGAAAGGCTGACTCCATGAAAGGATGGCTCCCCCTCTTGCTGCTCTGCACCCTGCCCCTGGCCAAGGCGGCTGACGTGCCCGCCGGCACCCCACTCGCGGCCCAGCAGGAGGTAGTGCGCCACCTCAAGGACGAGCCAGCCACCCTGGATCCGCTCAAGCTGGTCGGGCTGCCCGAGATCCAGGTGGTGCGCGATCTGTTCGAGGGGCTCGTGACCCAAAATGCCGCCGGGGAGCCCGAGCCCGCCGTGGCGCTGCGCTGGCAGCAGGACGATCCGCTGCACTACACCTTCTTCCTGCGCCCCGAGGCGCGCTGGTCGACGGGGGAGCCGGTCACCGCCCAGGATTTCGTCTATGCTTGGCGCCGCTTGGTCGACCCCAAGGAAGCGGCCACCTTCGCCTGGTTTGCTAAGCTGGCGGCCTTCGCCAACGCCGACGCCATCCTGGCCGGGGAGCTGCCACCCGAGCAGCTCGGCGTCAGCGCCGTGAATGAACACACCCTGCGCCTCACCCTGGCGCGCCCGGTGCCCTATCTGCTCAACCTGCTCACCCACCCCAGCCTGTTTCCGCTGCACCGCGCCAGCATCACGCGCCATGGCAATCAGTGGACCCAGCCCGGCAAGCTGGTCGGCAACGGCGCCTTCGTGCTGAGCAATCGGGTGGTCAACGAGCGCATCGAGCTCAGCGCCAATCCTCATTATTGGGATCGGGCCCATACGGTGCTGACGAAGGTCAGCTTCGTGCCCATCAACCAAGAGAGCGCCGCCACCGCCCGCTACCTGGCCGGCGATCTGCACATCACCGAGTCGTTTCCCAAAGAGCAGTACGGCAAGCTGCTGCGCCAGCTGCCGGGTGAGGTGTTCACTCCGCCCCAGCTGGGCACCTACTACTACGCCTTCAACACCAAGCGGGCCCCGCTCAATGATGTTCGGGTGCGCCGTGCCCTCTCCTATGCCATCGATCGCCAGCTGATCGCCGACAAAGTGCTCGGCAGTGGCGAGCGCCCTGCCTATCGCTTTACCCCCGACGTGACCCGTGGCTTCGTGCCGGCCGGCAACCACCTGAGCGAGACGGCGCAGGCCAGCCTGGATGCCGAGGCCAAGGCGCTGCTCAAAGAGGCCGGTTACGGCCCGGAGCGACCGCTCACCCTGTCGCTGCTCTACAACACCGCCGAGGTTCACAAGAAGATGGCGCTGGCGGTGGCCAGCATGTGGAAGCAAAAACTCGGGGTGAAGGTTCAGCTCACCAATCAGGAGTGGAAGAGCTACCTCGACAGCCGCAGCAGCGGTGACTTCGAGGTGATCCGCTCCTCCTGGGTGGCGGACTATAACGACCCTTCCGCCTTCCTCGGCCTGTGGCAGAGCGGCCACAGTGGCAACATGACCGGCTTCTCCGATGCCGCCTACGACGCCCTGCTGGCCCGGGCCGAGCAGAGCCACGGCGCCGCCCGCTCGGCCCTGTTTAACCAGGCCGAGGAGCAGCTGAGCGAACAGATGCCGATCGCCCCCATCTACCAGTACACCAATGCGCGCCTCATCAAACCCTGGCTGCGCGGCTATCCCATCGACAATCCGGAAGATGTCGCCTACAGCCGCCAGCTCTATCTGGTCGCCCACTGATGAGGGGGGTCTCCATACTGGTCGCGCCCTGGCTGCTGTGGTCGGTGAACGCCCAGGCCGACGCGCCAAGTGAGCAGCAGTGCCAGCAACAGTTTGCCGCCTGGACGCTGGAGCGGCAGCAACAGTTCAGCAACCGGGCGCTCAACAAGATAGAGCGTCGCCGGGCCGAGCGGGCCATCGACCTTGCCCGAGAGCAACTCGAACAGGGCGAAGGATTCTGCGCGCTGGTCGCCCAGCTCGCCACGCTCGATGACAGCGATCCCCGCTTTAATGCTCGCAAGGGCGAGATCCACGACTTCAGCGACAGCGACGCCCCCTGAAAACAAACGGCGCGCCCGAAGGCGCGCCGCTCATGCTCACTCCACCGCCTCACGCGGCTGCCAGTGCTCCGGCACCTTGGCCATGGCATCGAGCAACACCTGAATGCCGGCCCCCGGCTTGGTGGCATTCTCGCTCAGGTGGCGGCGCCAGCCGCGCGCCCCCGGCAGATTCTGGAACAACCCCAGCATGTGACGGGTGACGTGGGAGAGGTAGTTCCCCTTGGCCAGCTCCTGCTCTATGTAGGGCAGCATGCGCCGGACTATCTCGTGACGGCTCAGTGGCGCGGCCTCTTCACCAAAGATGAGGCTATCGACCTGGCTCAGGATGTAGGGATTCTGGTAGGCCTCGCGCCCCACCATGACCCCATCCACCTCGGCAAGATGTGCCTGGGCCTGCTCTAGCGAGGTGATCCCCCCGTTGATGGCGATGGTGAGCGCCGGGTAGTCGCGCTTGAGGCGATAGACGCGCGGATAATCGAGCGGTGGCACCTCGCGGTTCTCTTTCGGACTCAGGCCGCTCAGCCATGCCTTACGGGCATGCACGATGAAGGTATCGCAACCGGCGTCACGCACCTGCTCGATGAAGGCTTGCAGGAATTCGTAGGAGTCGTGATCGTCGATGCCGATACGGGTCTTCACCGTCACCGGAATGCTCACCACATCGCGCATAGCCTTGACGCAGTCGGCCACCAGCGCCGGCTCGCCCATCAGGCAGGCCCCGAAGCGACCGTTCTGCACCCGATCCGAGGGGCAACCCACGTTGAGATTCACCTCATCGTAGCCGCGCTCTTGGGCCAACTTGGCGCAGCGGGCCAGATCGGTCGGGTTGCTGCCACCGAGTTGCAGCGCCAGCGGATGCTCTTCGTCGTTGTAGCCGAGGTAGTCCCCCTTGCCGTGGATGATGGCCCCCGTGGTCACCATCTCGGTATAGAGCAGGATGTTTTTGCTCATCAGGCGGTGAAAATAGCGGCAATGGCGATCAGTCCAATCCAGCATGGGGGCAATCGAGAATGTCTGGCGGTGGGCAGGCTGGCCAGAGATGGCCTCAGCGCCTGATTTCACGGGGTTTTCACTGATTTGTTTCTGCGTCATTTGCGGGTGTTTCCAGACATTTGTTGATTGAACCTGCCCCATACAGCCCCACCATCTCATGGAGCAGGAGTCCTCCACGAGGTATCGATGGCCGGCGACACAATAGAAAAACGTAAGGCCAGCAAAGGCGAGTTACGCTATCGCTGTACCATCAGGGAACATAAAGGCGAGGCGGTAGTATACCGAGAATCCCACACCTTGGGCAGGCAGTCCGATGCCAAGGGTTGGGGGATGCCGATGGTAGCGATGAGCGAGCGAGAGGGGTTGCCCAACCCGCCCTCACCATCCACGAACTCATCGCGCGCTACCGTGCCCATCCTGCCATCAGCCCAACCCTAGGCAGAACCAAGGCTGAGTGCCTCGACCTAAATGGCCGATTGCGACACCGCCAAGGTCAATGCAGGGGATCGCATCTCCCCCAGCGAGTGCTATCTAAGTTGCCGTGATGTGGGAAATAACGCCGAGCAATAGACTAAACAGCCTTAGCCATTTAGCCGTCCATCATTTTTAAATAAAATAGGCATTGCTTTTCATTAGACAACCACGTACCTTAGCCAGACCCTTCAGCCATGAAGGTAATTAGTAACAAGTTGCAGTCCCTCCCTGAACTCACGCATCCCAGTGAGTCCTTCTGAGCATCTCCCACCTGTTATTTTTAGCTGCATCAGCAGCGCTCCCCCTATTATTCAAGGTTTTTATATGTCTAAGATTACTGGCTCTGTTAAATGGTTTAATGCCGATAAAGGCTATGGCTTCATTACTCCCGATCAGGGAGGCAAAGATCTGTTTGTCCATTTCAGCGCACTTCAAGGCGACGGACACCGCAGCCTCTATGATGGCCAACGTGTAAGCTTCTCCATCGAGAACACCCAAAAGGGTGAGAACGCCGTCAGCGTCAGCGCCATTGATTAATGATAAATAGGGTAAGCATCACGTCTTACCCTCTTTCCACATTTTACTCCCCCCTCGTCCACCATTACCCTTCATATTATTTCCATATAGGTACAATGCATGCTTTTTAATATCGACCCCGAACTCTGTGTATCCAAACATACCACGCCCAATAGCGATAAGTGGATTTGCTATTCCACTGCCCCTAACACCGAGAACCATAAACGTACCACCTGGAAAAATGTCACCGGTCTTTTGAGCACCGAAGGCATGTATCAGTGGCTATTGAGCAATTACACCCTAAATAATGCTGCCTCCAATTTCTCCGATCTCTCCCTGCGGACTCATCACTAATACGCATTTCACCGCACAACATGACGTTCGTCTTCGATAACGCACTCATCACCCCACTGACCACCATATAACCCGTATAGCCATGCTTGCCTGCTGCATCAACATAGGCATCCATCAGGCTCGATGCATCCCTGATCCAGATCTCCCTCCCCTTGAACACGCCTTCTGACTTTCCAACCTCGCGGTAACCTAGCCATCCTGCACCGAGGCTCGCTTGTTCCGGATAGAGACAGTCCGGCAGAGCCGCCTCATTGGTAAAAAGAGGGCTCGGCGTCACCGCTGCCATCCCCGACGTCTTGCCCCCATCTCTGGCTTGCGGTAGTTGCGCTGCTCGGCCAAGATACCTCCCCACACTATGGGGAGGAGACGATGAACTATCCACGGGTGGGTGTCGGAGTGATACTCGAAAACGCCAGCGGGGAGATCCTGGTGGGCAAACGCAAAGGGAGTCATGCTCCCTACTGGTCAATCGCCGGCGGGCACCTGGAGCTTGGCGAAACCTTCGAGAGTGCGGCCATCCGCGAAGTGGAGGAAGAGACCGGCCTTTGCATCAACAGGCCGAGGGTCGTGGCCATCACCAACAACCTAGAGACGTGGCAAGAGAGTGGATTGCACTATGTTTCAGTCATTCTGCATGCGCGCGTCACTGGTGAGCCCCGCTTATGCGAACCGGAAAAGTGTGAGGGGTGGTACTGGGTCAGCCCACATGCTCTTCCTGAGCCCCATTTCGATGCCAGCCGTCAAGGCATTGCCGCCTGGCTCGCCGGAGCATGTTACCTCCCTTCATCATGAGAAGTATCCCTCTAACGGATATACCACCGAGTGACATCACTTATTTTATTTAATGACTGACCGGGATATTTCCTACAGCGCGACCTGGATCAACACTATGTTTTTTATGATGGTGAACATAACAGAAGGGAAATATCCTACAAACCCAATCACGACGTTACAATATGTAAATAAAATGTGCTCCTTTTCCCTCAAGATTATCGTGCAATGGACGATAAGACTTATGCATTACAACAAAAACGGAGCCCTACATCATGTTAACTATGCTGCTGCTCGGCGCCACGTTGCAGGCCATGCCTGCCACCCCGATTCCCGCGACAGCCACTGTACGTTTTGTTGGCAGAGTACCACTACCCAGCTGCAAACCGGATAGCTATACCGCCAAGCAGCTTGCCCAGGCCAAGACACTCCATTGCCCAGATCAGCAGACCATTGATATTCAGCGTCACCCCATTACCACCCCATCAGGCCAGCAGTTGACTGCGTTGGTGCTCACCTATGACAACGCCAAGTCATAAGTGGCGCCCCCTGTTGTTGCTGGGATACCTGAGTATGCCGGCCGTGGCGCTGGAGCCTATCGCAGGCTCGCACCCCGTGGCGGATGCAGAGGGCAACCTTTATCTGTGGCTGGGGAATGAAACCAGCAACACAGCCAGGATCGAGGCCTGGCTCAGCGCCAGCAGCGGTGAGATGGTGCCACTGAGGCTGCCAACGACCCAGCTACGCGGCAAAGAGCGTCTGCTCCTTACGATCCCCAAGGCGCAGCGTCAAGGCGCCGAGCGGCTGAACCTGTTATCACTACAGGCCAATCACGATAACCGCCTGCTGGTGCTTCCCCTGCCCGCTCTCACTCCCCCCACCAACCGCTAGGGTGGCCGTTAAAAAAAATCCCCGTCCAATGGACGGGGATTTTTTTACTTTTCCCTGACTTACTCTTCCCTGGCATAAATATCGATGCCATTGATCGCCGTGTTGGTGTGGTTGGAGTAGGCATTGAACGACATGATCTTCAAGGTTCTACCACTTCCTGCCGCTATTGATTCTTTTACTTCATAAAAATTTTTACAGTCTTTTGATTTACCAGAGACATAATATTCACCGTTCTTTTTTAAGATCTCGATCCTATTGATCACCGTGGATGGATTATTATTGGTAATATCCCACCACCAATGTAACTCACAAGAGCTCACCACAATCGATCTAATATTGTCGAGCAGCACATACCCTTTCTTATAAGAACTCCAGAAAGATTCTCCCCCACCGAGACGCTCAGCTTCAGACACGCCGATAGTCTCAATAAACGTCGGGGTTGGTGCATCTTCATTTATCCCATTATGACTACCTAGCGTCCCCCCCGTCATATAGATCTTGTCAGACGGTTTAAAATACTGCTTACGCAGCGGGACACTCGAATAGTTGTAGGTTTTAACCCCATTTATCAAAGAGAGTTCATGATAGATATCAAGATATTGCACTATCTCAAAACCATACAGCTCAGATGTTGTCTCCGTCAGGGTGATCCTGATGCTCCCTTCTCCAGCCTTAGCACCCGCTTTAAGCATAAAGCGACCATTGGCAGGCGAATCAGAGCTGGTGACATATGCCGCCAGATCGCCATTCACCACCACAGAGGCAACACTCCCTGTGTAGGCTTCGCTGGGGCGGCTGCTCTCCCAGTCACGCCAGCGATACTTGATATCGAAATAGAAGGAGCCATCGACCGGCTGCTCGCTAAGCCAGTTAATCTCGTAGATCAGATCTTCTGCCGTGCGGCCCGCTTCCTTGAGGCAGGTGACATAGTAGTGGCCATTCTCAACTTCAGTGGAAGACAACGTGTTTACCCCCCCCGTACTCCAATCGTACTGGGATACCCCTTCAGTACCGGAGAAGGGAGTCTTGGGCGCCGTCAGGTAGCCATAGCGCTGTGGCCACGAGCCATAATCTACCGACCCTCTGTTGATAAACAGAGTCGTAAACTCATCAATCGAGGGCAACCGCCCGCCACGGGCATGGCAGAGCCGTTCGGCCTGGGCATAGTTGAATCGGGCGACGCAATAGTCATTGCCATCCTTGCCCTCATAGGCACCGCCATCCTTGTCGCAATCCTGATAGAGAAACCCGCTCTCCTCGACCTGTTTCACCGTCAGTGGCGGCAGGAAGGTGAGTCCTCGCTCCCCCAGCGTCAGCGAAAGGGTATCGTAGTAGTTGCTGACCTTGACCCGGATCACGGCCGAAGAAAACCCGTAATGGTGATCGGTGACGGTATAGGCGATGTCATACTCCCCTGGCGCCGCTGCCGAGAAGCTCAGTTGGGTATGGCTGAGACCATCCTCAGCCGGCACGACCGAGACCTTGCCCTGATTGCTGTTGACGTTGACATCATGCAGATGCACCCCATCCAACCATTGCACAGGGTTCCCGCCCATCACATTGATCACCACAGTCTCACCCGGATAGATGGACGATTTTTTCTCACCTTGCTCGTCATGGGCATACTCGTTGCCCAGGAAGTTGCGTGCCCCCAGGCTCGAGAGCATAGATTCACCGGAAATGGCGATATTGACCGAGCCCAATTTAACCTTGGTTGCGCAGGCGTTAGTCTCGTCCGGTTCGCATCCTGCCTCGGGTTGCTGCACCGCCTGATAGAGAACCTGAGCGACTCCGATGACGCCTCCTTTGTAGTGGATTTTGCCATCCGCCACATGGGCAAGCCCCGATCCCAACACCACCAGCAAGTCATCGAGTTCATAACCATCGGGCAGTGCAGGGGCGATCTCAATACTCTCCCCCTTTGTCACAGAGACGGTGATCGGCGCTAGCTGGTAGCTCTCCATATCCGCCTCCCCTTTGAGCACCACGCGGGCCACCGCCGACTCGCGGGTACCGTCACGGGCCTGCACCGTGTATTGGTAGACGCAGCTTCCCGCCTGGCTCTCGTCGCTCAACAGGATCTCGAGCCCGGCAAAGGAGCTCGACCCGCAACCCGGCTGATCGGCCAGCCCCTGCAAGGCCACCAGGCGCAGCGCCGAGCCATCGCTGGCCTGCACCGCATCGGCCAGCGAGATGCTCACGGCCTGACCGGCCAGCGCCGCATGCTGGGCCTCGGTGGCATGGATGGCCACCTTGTGCGCGGGAGGTGTGTCATCCGAACCTCCATCACCGCCCCCCCCGCAGGAGGCCATGAACATGGCCGACACCAGGATCCAAGCCAGATGAATCTTCTGCATGTGTAACTCCTTAAACTTGCGCTGCGGGCGCCACCTCGGTTAGCTGGCGGCCGCCAAGACCATGCATGGCGGGTCTTACTCAAAGGGAAATAAAACAAGGTGCCCTGTAAGACGGCGCAGCACGCTGCACCGTCCTGTATCGGGATTAGGGTTCAAAGGTACGGGTGATGATCTCGACGCCATTCAGGTAGTCGTTGCCATCGTTACTGAAGCCGCGGATGCCGATCAGCTCTTTGCCTCTCAAATCAACCGATCTTTGGCTAACGCTCATGATACGGTGATCCTCCGAGCCATGGAGACAGAAATAGACATAGCCTTGACCGGAAGGGCGACTCCCCTCTTTCCAGCAGGTGTCAAAATCCTCATTCCCCACAGGATACGATTTTTGATGGCAGCCATCGGCGACCGGGATAGGAGCACGATCCATATAGTTAAAGGTCATGTTGTAGATAACCCGGTTGGGATCCCCACCCCACGGGCTATCAGTGCGTCCATAATCAGTAAATGTGCAGCTGTTGATCTCGATGGAAGAGAGCTTTGCAATATCGGTGATCACCCGCGATGCACCGCCACCAGATTTGGAGTCACCACCGATACGCTCCTCCCTAGAGACACCGAGTGAGTCGACGATGGAGCCGTGATAGAGCATGATCTGCTGGCTATCTTCAATCGAGAAATACTGCTGGCGGATTTCCTGGTTCCACTTGTCCTTGTTGGTGCCAAAGATGCGGCTCTTATCGATGCGATAGACACTGAGCGGCCGATACACCTGCATGCCATCGAGATCCCCCCCTTCGAAATAGAGGTACATGGTGCCATGACCCGGGGTGTTGCCCGCATTCAGGGTAAAACCGCCCGCCCCCTTATCAACACTGGCCGCGATGCCGCCCAGCGGCGTGGCAATGATGGTGCCGTCGTACACCTGCTTGGTGCTCGAGTCACCGGTGACCCAGTAAGTCACCTTGAAAGGAAACGTCTCACCGGTCTCCATGCTCTCTTTCCACTGGATCTCCAGCTCGTAATCGGGCTGAGGAGCCAACGGTTTGTCGACACAGGCCGAATAAAGCGACTCCTGCAATGCCTTTTCGGTACGCAGAGCGATTGCACCACTACGGAGATCTATGCTGCCGCCCGCCTGAACGCCGGGCTTGGTCACGTCGCTGAAAAAATACTCGTGTTGTACCGGCCACTTGCCACGCTTTTGCACCACATCGCTCTCGGTGCTGTTAATCAACGCCTGCATCTCGGCCAAGCTGGCCACTCGACCACCGCGCAGTGCACAGACCGAGGCTGAGGTGGGGTAATCGAGCAATGCCGCCTGATAGGTGATGCGGCCATACGACTCTGCGTCACTGGCCTTCCCCTTCACACCAGCCTGCTCGGCCTGCGCCCAAGTTAGGGGCGGCAAGAAGGTAAGAGGCGCATCGCTACCACTGTTCAAGGTGATAGGGCCGTAATAGTGACCCACCTTGACGGTAATCACCCCCTGGGCGTAGCCATAGTCGTCATTGAGGACAACATAGGTGATGTAGTGCAACCCAGGCCGAGCCGCATGGAAGGCGATCTTGTTGTCACTTTCCTTGACAGGGATGGCCTCATCGCTGCTGTAACTCTCCCCTGAGGCCTTATCGATCAGGCCATCGAAGCTATAGAAATAGAGGTTGCCTTGGGTCAGCGGCATCGAACAACGGCCGTCAGCCTCAGGTTGCACCGCACACAGGGCCTCATCGAGATTAATGACGATGGGCTGCCCCGGCAGACAGCTACTCTGGCTCTGTTCCTTCCCCCCGACCTTCACCTGGCAAGCGGTCTCACCCACCACAAAAGAGCGGGCATAAGGAGCTTGCGTAGCCGGGCTGGACACGGTGACATCAATCACGCCGATCCGCAGATCCTGCGTTTCCATCTCATCGACCGTCTCTTCTTTAACCATCTCATAGAAGAGGCGGGTGATACCGGGGTCGCCGTAACCGGAGACAGTGATGCAGTTCGGTCTGGCCGCCAGCGCTGCGTTAGCGCTCCCCAATGCCATCACACTATTGAGCGTATACCCCTCCGTTTCCGGCAGAAGCAAGAGGCGATCCGGAGCTGGCTCAGCCACATCGCCCTCCTGCGCCGCAATACAGATCAACGCGCTCGCATCGGGAGCCGCCATGAGCGCGACCCCTTGCGGCGGCAGGCTGGGACTGTCCAGCGTCAACTGCTCAGCCGGAACCACCCAGCTCAGCGCAGAGGCGCTCTCCCCGTCACCGCTGCGCGCCGTATAGCGATAAAGGCAGCTGGTTCCCGCCTGTAATCCTTCAACGGAGAAGCCGAGGTCATTGACACGGATATTGGCGCAGCTGGCGGCAGTGCTCAGCGGCTCGACCCGGCTCAGGGTCAGGGCCGCGCCGTCAGTAGCGTGCACCGCCGATGAGAGATCCAGGGTCAACGACGCCTCCAGCGTCCGATGCAGGGTATCGCTGGCCGAGACCACGGTTTTACGCGCCGGGGGGGTGTACTCCTCATCGCTGCCGCCATCACCGCCGCCGCCGCAAGCCACATTGAATAACGCCAGCATGGCGACCAGAGCTAATTTGTTATGGTGCATACGCTGCTCCTTGTTACTGCCTGTCAAAGTGCTGGCTCAAAAATTAAAACTACGTGATCCTGATATTCCCCTTCGGGAAGGGTATCGCTGGGACCATCAATCTTGATCTCTTGATAAGATGAGAGCAGAGAGAACTTTAATTCAGGCCACTTGCTACCACTGGCCGGCACCACCCGCACCCCCCCACTCTTTGTCTTTTTGCTAAATTTTTTCTTTAAGTCGCCATCTTGGACTAACAGGGCACCATCGTCAGCACAATCAGTGCCCTCTCCACAGATGAGCTTGATGGAGTAAGGAATGGAATAGGTAGGGCTATCAACATGGTGTAAGTGAAATTTATGTTTTTCGTCTTGGAAACGCATGATCATTCCACCATCAAATCCCTTGGCGATAACACGATGAATGGTCTTGCCACTAATCTCCCTCTTAGCCCTGTCAATTTTCATCGGCATCAAGGACTGCCCATACAAGATAACGGAGGTGACCTGGTTTTTCTTATAGGTCAGGCGAACCATCAAAGAGCGAGATATATTCTGGTAGGTATATACCCCGGTATCACTCAGATAGGCATAGCGGATCTGAAACGGCAACACCCCTTGATAAACACCTTCCGGTTTTCCTGAGAATTTCTCAAGCAGTTCTTTCTCCCACGAAATAATCGGACGCACAAACCGAAATGGCGTCTGACGAGACGATAATGTAAATTTTCCGGGATAAAAGCACGGCTTATACTTATCATTATTATCCAGCACCAACCGAACAATATCACCTGTGCGTTGATGGGAGCCGCATTCAGCCAGTCCCCCCACATCCTGATAACTCGCCACATTATCGGTTTGGTACTCCAGACCTACCACCTTGATCGGCACAATTACAGAGGTGTTACTGACGGTAGCATGAGTCAGCATAACCGCAGATGCTGAGTTATCTCCGAGTCCCGGTGTCCACTCGGTCGTCGCGACGGCGCCATGCACCGCACCCCAGGTGGAGATCAACGCTTGGTTACTGCCAATATTGGCGGCATTACTCCAGCGAACGCCGGTTCGCTCCCCCACCAGACCATTGGCTGTAAATGCCGCCGCAGGAAGGCTGGTCAGCATGAACAGACTGCACGCGAGAATAATGCCTCTAGTCATGACTTGAACTCCGGGGTTAACAACAGCTCGCGCTTATAGGAGCCATCGTGGTTGTAGATTTTGGCTTTCACCGTCTTGTCGGCATATTTTTCAGGCAGTTTGATGCTGCGCAGGCGGCCATTGATCACATGCTCCTGCATACGGCACTGCACCTTGTCGGTCTCGCTGCATTCATCGATAACCAGACTCAGCATGGTATTTCCCTGGTTAAAGACCTCCAGCATATTTTTATTTCTGGAGATACGATAAGCCATCTTCCCTTGCTTGGTTGGAATGACATAAACGACCGAGTAACCGTAATTAATTTGTACTGCCTGTTCATCTTTTTGCTCCCCTTTCTTCAGATAAGGGGAGGGGGCAAAGGTGACCGAAAACACCATGTCATGGTCACTCTCGCATTGGGTGCGATTACACATGGAACGCACCCCGACCTCTTTTTCGCGGCCCGGTTCAAGAATCAGCTTGGGGTGGGTGGTCATAATACGCCACTGACTCAAATTATCCTTGGTATACGCAGTTCTGATGAGTCCACCCTTGGCATCGGTTTTTATCTCATCAATGCTGGTCTTGATAAAACTGGGTTTATCCAGATCGTTGGTCAATGTAACGATGCCGTTACCATTTTTATCCGCCACAAGAAATATCGTGTCTACGGTCAGGCCATAAGCAAGACCACTAAACAATGCGGCTGCGGCAAACAATGAGTTTCTAACCATGTTGATCATCCCTTACTGCTTTACGATGGGCTGCGAAATCTTCTGCAAGACTTCCATTTCCTTGGCATACAGGCCAATATTTTGCAGCAGAGCCTCATCCTGTCTGGATAAAGTCGTACCCTCTTGAATCTCAAGATACAGGGCCAGATATCGACCAATGCTGCGTTGATGAACCACGCCAATACCCTTTATTTTATTAACCAGTTCATGGACTGAGGCTGAACCATCAAAAGTCCCCAGATAATAAAGCGAGGTGAGCGTTTTATTATCGGGATGAGCCACCTTCACGAAGGTTTTTGGCTTCGCTTGAGGCAGGCAATAGTTTTGGCCAAAGTTCAGTTGCTCCGCCTCTTCATAGTCACGAGGCACCAAGCAACGGGCTTGACCTGCAAACAAGGAGAAGTCGCTGCCCTCGATCAACGAGACGCGGAACACGCCGTCCACCACCTTGGCCACATCGATGCACCCAATCCCCTGGCACTCCAGTTCATCGACCGGTTGATCGAACAGATCGGAGAAGGCGCTGACAAAGGTAACCACAGGCCGCAGTGATGGCTTGAGTTGGATCACCGAGCCCGGATAGGCGAAGGCGTCCACCCCGTGATCCCCGGTGTTGAACATGGAGACACTCTCGCTATCGATGGCGACGCTGTACTCATCAAACGGGCGCAGGGCGATGATCTCCTTGGCGCCATACATGTAGCGCTTCCCCTCAAGCCGCTTGTTACGGCGAGTGGAGATAAAACCGAGCGGATTATCCTCACCGGGCTGGATCTGCTGATCCTGGATATCCGCATTCACGACCGCATAGCTGTCAGCCTTCTGACCGACCCACTCCACCCCGGATCCCGTCACCAGTTGTGAAGAAGAGAGCGATGCCGAGAGGCCGCGCGAGCCGTTGCTGTTGGCATGGGTATTCAACGAGCCCTGATAGGCTGGCTGATTGGTCGAAAGACCGGCATAGACTTCGCCTTCGGTGATCCGCTCGTAGGTGCGCACGCCACCTGCGTCGATGAAGCCGTTGGTGCTCTGATCCTCACTGGTGAAATCACGCATCACACTGGCCCGGATCTCCTTGCCCTGCTGATTGTGCCGTCCCCAGGAGTACCTGGCGCTCCACGCCCCACCCAGCGGGATCTGCCAGGTGAGGAAGATGCTGCGATCCCGGCTGTCCAGATCCTGGTCATAACTGACATCGAGCCGTGAGGCCCCCGGCAGTGGCATGCCGAGCCCGACCGAGAGCAGTTCGTAGTCGTAGTTGCCCCGCTCGAAACGCTCCTCATATTGGCCACGGGAGTAGTTGCCAAACAGGGTGATGCCATAGGGCAGGGAGTGATAAAGATTCACGTAGCGGCGCGTGTAATCCCGATAGCCCATCAGGTAACCAAGCAGGGTGTCATGCCTGTTGCTATCGCCATGCTTGATCTGCTCGTAGCCCAGCGAAAAACCCGGGCCGGAAAATGACGTATCCGAGGCCTTGCCACCATGTTGGTAGTAATCGATATGACCGGACAGCTCGCTGCTAAACGGCAGTTGCAGCGCCCCTCCCAGGGTCACCATGCTCTCGTCGCGGCTGGCCAATGCCCCGGCCGCCAGCAGCGCACCGCCACTGATCCGATAGCTGGCCAACGCACTGGCAAAGCCACTGTCGTTGTAACGGGAGTGAAGTGGCCGAAATTCCCCTTCATCTTCCCACTCCAACGTCAGCGATCCACGCGGCGCCTCAAACACCCCGGCGGAGAGCGCCAGATCCATCTCCCCCACGTCAGGGAAGTCATGGCGTTGGTTGTAGATGGTACGCAACTCGGAAGAGACCACCTGGCCACCGACCAGCAGCTCCAGTGTCACGTCGTAACGGCCGCTCGGCAGATCGGCATAGGTGATGTAACCCTGCCCTTCTGTCACGCTGAAGTTCTTGATGATGCGCCCATCCCGAACCACCCGCAGCTCACCGCGCGCCGGCGAGAAGAAATAGAGTCGCTCCGTACTACCGGCTTGTCCCAGCCGCAGTGCCCGCGATGTGGCGAGGTTGACTGAGCTCTGCTCGACATAACGGGTCGGGTTGAGCAAGTCCGTCGAGTTGAGCTTTACCCCCTGGTTGAAGCGCCCCATGTAGGCACGATAACGGTTCCAGGCCACGTCATAGGAGAGTTCATAGAGGGATTCGTTACCGTTATCGGTCACGGAGAAATCACCGGTCAGGTGACCATAGGGCAACCCCACGATGGCCGTGTCGTTCCAGGTCAGGCTACTGTTGCCGCCGTCGTAGTGGTTGGTATAGAGATCGGCGTGGTTGATGAGACCGTTGTGGCGATCATGGCCGGAGGCATACTCCACCTCGGTGCTGGGACGGTCCAGATAGGCGCCATTGATGAACAGGTGCAACAGGGCGCTGTCGTAGTCGTAATAAAAGGCGTACTCCTCGGGCAGCACGACGCACTCATCGACCCGCCCCTTGCACTGATCGGTGTTGCTGACCCCACTCCCCAGCTCGGCCAGGATTTTTTGCGCCAACGGCTCACTCACTTGGTTGCGCTGGAAATACTGTGCCAACACCGCCTTCGACTCCTCACTGTGAGCCGGCAGGCGTACGCTGTCATAGTTGACCTCAAGACGAACTGAGACCTTATCCTGACCATTGAGATCGCGCAGGGACACCACGCGATCCTTGTAATCGAACAGTTCGAGAAAATCGTCCGGAACATCGCTAGCCTGTGCGCTCAAGCAGGGAAGCGCACAGGCAAACAAGATCACTTTGTGATAACAGCGGGGTCTTTTCATATCGCAAGCTCTAATCTGACGGAGATGTAACCGGAGCACTTGGCATAGGCCCCAACTTTGGTCGGAAAATGCAATCTGACGGGATAATCCCCCGCCATATTTTTCTTTTCATCTACCCGGTTAAACTCCCCAAGAGAATGGGCAGTTTCTATTTCAAGTTGTGCACCAGAATCATTGATGTAGATCTCGGGATGCAGTTTATCGCTCTCGTCAGCCCCATCGATCCACCCGATATCATCACTGGATACGGAAACATCTTTCGAACAGCGTCCACTGTTTTTTGTCAGAAAAAGGTTAAGCGAATTATCTTTGTATTTGGCTTCAGGAATAGAGCTCTCAACCAGCAAACGGGTATGAGCATCCTGAAATGTTTGATTGCTTGAGTTGTAATTCAGCAGTAGTTGATCAGGGGAGAAACGAACAGAGGTAATAGCGCCATCGATATCATCAAGACGGATAATGGTCGCCAAGTGTAAGACTCTCGATACCGTATTAGCCCAAGCTGTTGCAGTCAACCCTCCTAATATGATTACCAGCAAACAACGCTGTAACATAATGACTCCAAAGTAAATATATGTAGGGGGAGAAAGCCCCCCCCCCCTGAACATACTTAATAATTAAATCACGGTCGCTACGACGGTGACCTGTGCCTGGACGGCAGTACCAGGGGTTACACCAACAACAGCAGCCTTGTTACGGATCTGCACATCGACAACAGGGCGAACCGTATAAGTAGAGATAGGGTCACGATTGACCATATCAGTACCGTCAAAGGAGACGACGACATTGCTTTCAATATCCTCATCGCTCAGGGTACCCACGCCACTATAGAGCACCTGAATGCCATCGACAGTCCAAGACGCATTAGTAACCAGGTCTCCAACGCCGTCTACAGCATCATAATCACGAGCCTCAAGGCGTACCGGGGTAGAGGTAAAACTACCGTCTTCCAGCACCAGCAGAGTACCATCCAGAATTTGGCCTCCATCACGACCGGTGATAGTAATCGCGGAGTCAGTGACGACCCCTGGTACAAAGCCGGTCCATACGGCACTGGCAGAAGCTTTGTCGTCGGCAGCCATTACGGTAGCGGCGGTGGCGGCCAGGGCCATGGCGAGCATAGTTTTCTTCAGCATATGAATCTCCTTATTTAATTGATAGCAGCCAATCTCTGTTGACTGTTTCTCGCTGCAGTTTTACTATGCCCGAGCCCGCCTCGGACGCGCTATAAGCAGTGAATGACTCTCCTGTGTGAATATTCCTATTGCGACCCAAGCCATATCAGAAATCACCTGATCGACTTCCTGCATAAATTAAACCATGAGCAATATCTCAAATACATAAAAAACATGACTGAAATTTCCCGCTTTAATACCAGGACATTTCAACCGCTCACGTCAGCGGCGCCTCATCAATTAATCATCCCGCATAGTGCCAATGTTATCGATCAGCGCATCGAGCCGACTAATGCTCGCCTGCGTCAAGGGGTCGGTCTCCTCCATCTCTTCACACAGCTCGGCTAACGCCGTCACCCCCAGCATCCGCGCCGCTCCCTTGATGCGGTGGATAGTGGATCTGACCACCGCCTTATCCCCTTGTTGGAAAGCCTCCCACAGCAAGGCCATATCTTCGGCATTGCTGCTGTGGTATTCACTCCAGATCTCCTGGCGCCAATCCGGTTCCGTCACCTCATCAGGCTCCGGCAGACACGCCTGTGGGCAATGAGCCGACATGGAAGCCATCAGTTGCTCAATCTTGATCGGCTTGAACAGACAATCATCCATGCCGGCCGCTTTGGCTCCCTGCACATCCGCCGCCACTCCGCTGGCCGTCAGCCCCATGATAACCAGGGAGCGACCGTTGGCCTGTTGTAATTCACGCAGACGTTGGGTCAGCTCGAAGCCATGCATGCCGGGCATCTGGCAATCGGTGATCACCAGCACATGCTGCTTGCGCTCATACAGATCCAGCGCCTCTGCCCCACCGTGAGCAATATCCACATCGATACCCAACTCCAGGAATTGGCGCTGCATCAGCATGGTGTTGACCTTGTGATCATCGACGATCAGGATCCGGCCGCTGATCCTCTGCAAAGTATCCGCTTCCCACTGCTCGTCACTCTTATCCAGCGCCTTGGCCTGGCAGGGGGCGACTACCCGTTCGAGGGGCAGATCGATGCGTACCGACATCGACCTCACTGTGCAAGGTGATCTCCCCCCCCATCAGCTCGCACAGCTTCTTGACAATGGTCAGGCCCAGGCCACTGCCCACCGTGCCTTCACTCTGATTGTCTTGCGCCTGGCAAAACGGCTCGAAGATGTGCGGCAGCTTCTCTGCTGGGATGCCGATACCGTCATCACTCACCTCAATGCTCACGACATCGTGAGTCAGGCTCACGCGAATGGTGACTGTGCCATAGCGGGTGAACTTGATGGCATTGCCCGCTAGGTTGTAGATGATCTGCTTGAGCCGAACCGGATCGACCCGAATGGCATATTCGTCATCCACTTGAGTGACATAGACCACCTGGTTATGGTGCTTGGCGGAGATCCCCTCCAGCAGCTTAACCAGCGGTCTGAGCAGGGCGTTGAGCGACACGACCTCCTCGTGCAGCTCAATCTTGGCGTTCTCGGCACCGGTCAGATCCAGCACGTTGTTAATCAGCTCCAACAGGCTGTCAGCCGCGGTCGAGGCCTGCACCAGAGCATCGAGCTCCACCTCTCCCTTACGCGCCTTGCCCATGGCAACGTCGATAAATCCAAGAATGATGTGCAGCGGCGTTCTTAGTTCATGGCTCACCATGGCCATGAAGCTGCTCTTGGTCTTGCTGGCAGCCTCGGCACGGCACTTCTCCGCATCCAACAACGCCAGCAGACGCTCCCGCTCCTTGAGCTTGTTTTCGAGATAGTAGGTGTTCAGCACATGCAGCAGCAGCAGACCGAGCGAGATGCACAGGAGCACCGCTAGCGTTGTACCATAGCGTTCCCATATGGTGAGCTGTGGTAGCGGATTGGTGCGCCACTGATAACCAATACGTGCCAGCTCGTTGGAAGGAATACTCAGGAGCGCCTGATTCAGGGTGTCACGCAGCGCCAGATTCTCTTCAGCCACACCAAATGCAATCTCAAGCGGCTGCTCGCTGACGCGCTTTAGCACGGTGTAACGTTCGGCATCCGGCCGATTGAACAGGTCAAACTTGACCTGAAACAGGGAGGTGACAGCCCCATCCACTTCGCCGGCGAAGAGGGCGGCTAACGCCTCACTGCTGTTTTTCTTGAGCACAAAATGGCGGTTCGGGAAGCGCGCTTTCACCTCTTTAGCCATGCCGTACTCTTCACTGACGGCAATCTTGTGGCCAACGAAACGCTGCTGCTCATCGATGCTGTTTCGCCCTGCGGTCAGGACAAAAATATCGTCGCGGTTGTAATCGAAGGTGGTAACCAACCCCTCTTTCACATGCCCACGCACCACCTTGGCGAGGACATCGGCCTCGCGCTTTAACACGGCGTCCTGTGCCTCCTCGTAAGAGGCATATTCCAGCACTTCCAGCCGCTGCCGGGAGTGTTTGGTCAGCTCACGCAACACATCGGCGGCAATACCGACAAACTTGCCCTCGTGACCGATAAAGGAGTAGGGCACCGCATTCACATTGACGGCGACGCGCAATACCTCATGGCGCCGAACCTGATCAAATAAGTGCGCGTCACGCGTCGAAATAATCTCGCTGAGCGCCCCCTGCCAGCGATTCAAGATGGGTCCCCGCCCATAATCTTTCAGGCTGTCGATCACCTTGTTGACGATCCCCTGCAACTCCGGCTTCTTGTCGGTGACATGAAAACCGAATTCACTGAAGAGGCTGTGGGCATTGCCGAGAAAGACAATCTCGCCAAAGCGCTCGCCGGCCAGGTAATGCACCGAATAGATATCGCTCAGCAGCAGCTCAGCCTCACCAAAATAGACCGCATCCATGGCGGAGAGCGGGGAGGCATAGGCCATGAACTGGAGATTGGGGTAGAGCTTATGCAGCTTGTCAAAGTCCACCACATTCTTTGACACCGCCACCTTCATGGGCTGTGAAAGATCGCGGTAACGCTCCACATTCTTCGACAAGGTCGAAAAGACCATTTTGCTGCGCAAAAAAGCGTGACTGCTTTTCGCCTGATGCGTCATTCCCTCTGCATGGATACTGCTGCCCATGTTGATGAGATCGAGCCGTCCCTGCTCCAGGGCCAGCCAGGCATCATGTTCATTTTCAAACGCCTGGACTCGGATTTTGAGCCCGGTCTCCTGCGCTATGATCCGCAGGACATCAGCCGAGATGCCCTCCAGGGTGCCACCCGATGAGATCACCTCGAAAGGTTCATAGGCTGGCAGGATCACCCCGACACTGAGCGCTCGTTCATGAGCAATCCATGCCCGCTCTTCGGCAGAGAACAGCACCTTGTCTTTCAACGGCAGTGCTCTTCCCACCAAAGAGAGCTCACCGGCCATGATAATGGCCGGCGACAGCAGCAGCAGGATGGAAAAAATAAATCTCATGACTGTTTCATGCTCTGTGCAATTTCGATCAGCTCAGCAATATTTGATACCCCCAGCTTGGTAAATATCCTGGTCTTATAGGTACTTATGGTTTTATTGCTGAGAAACAACTCATTGGCGATTTCAAGATTAGAGCGTCCTTTCACAAGACCATTAAAAACAGTCATTTCACGATCGCTCAACGTCTTGGTAACCCACTCATGTTCATCATCCATTGCTTGTGGGTCGACCTGGCCATTCGCCATGGTTGGGAAATATGAAAATCCTTTCATGATGTTACCGACAATAACCGGCAACCCTTCAATTTCCTCACTCTTCTCCATAAATCCATTGGCGCCAGCCATATAGCAACGCAATATATAAAAATCCGTCACCATGGCCGATAGCATCAGAATTTTGGTCTTCAGATTCTGCGCCCTGATCTTCTTGGTAATAGCCAGGCCATCCACCATCGGCAGATCGATATCAAGGATCACCAAATCGTAGTGTTTCTGCCTAATTTTGAGCAGTGCATCCTGGCCATTACTGGCTTGATCGATGTTCTTATACCCTTGCTTAGCAAGGATAATTCTTATCGCCATACGAACTGCAGGATGGTCATCAACCACAAGAATATTAGTTTCGCCTTCCATGTTTCTATTCATAATTACCCCCACCTATTTAAAACTATATATAAATGTGTCATACACACACCGGTGCGTATGCCAGAAAGCGGCTGCATATTCGTAAGAAACATCCTGCAATCAAATGTAATTCTGACGATGTATGCTTAACCCAAATTGAATAAAAACATATAAACATAATACTTTTAAAAACATACACTTAGATTGTCGCAAAAAAAGAATATCCGCATGAAATGGTTTTCAATGATTTACTTGAGTCCTGGCATAAAAATAAAATAATAAAAGAAAGCGTTTTCTCGCGTTCTAAATATCACAAAACAAATTCTCTAGCCTCAGTGGATGTAATAAACAAGAAAACATAAATAAGTAAAAACATGAAAATGTTGTACTGCGTTTGTCATGTGGTATCGCTATCATGGGCCGCATCGTCACCCGCACAGGAGCAAACATGCCCCTCATCTTCTTTCGCTTTCTCTGGCTGGGCTGCCTCGGTTTTGGTGGCCCGGCAGCGCACATCGGGCTGTTTCGCCAGACCTTCGTCGAGCGCCTTGGCTGGTTGAGCCAGGAGCAGTTTGCCCACCAGCTGGCCCTGTGCCAGTTTCTGCCCGGTCCCGCCTCAAGCCAGCTCGGTTTTGCCATCGGCCGACAGCGGGCTGGCCTGCCCGGAGCCCTGGCCGCCTTCATCGGCTTCACCCTCCCCTCTTTTATCTTGATGGTGAGCCTCGCCCTGCTGGGCGGTGCGCTGCTGGAGCAGGCCTGGTTTCCACTGCTGGTACATGGCCTCAAGCTGCTGGCCTTAGTGGTGGTCATGGATGCGGTGCTCGCCATGGGACGCCAGTTCTGCACCACCCTTTTGCATCAGGGCTGCATGGTGATGACCGCCGCCCTGCTCTGGCTGCTGCCCGGTCTTGTGACCCAGTTCGCTATGTTGCTGCTCTGTGCCCTCGTGGGAGGGTGGCGGGCCAGCGCCGAACCCGCCCCCCACACTCCGGGTGCACCGGCCTGGGGCTGGCTGGCCGCCTTCTTCTTACTGCTTCTGCTGCCGCCCCTGCTGGGCCAGCAGCTGTTTGCCGACTTCTATCTCACCGGCTCACTGGTCTTCGGCGGCGGCCACGTGGTGCTGCCCCTGCTACAGCAGACGGTGGGGAGCCAGTTGGGAGAAGCCCAGTTTCTCAGTGGCTATGCCTTGGCCCAACTGGTGCCGGGCCCCATGTTCACCCTGGCCAGCTACCTCGGCGCCCTGGCCAACCCCGCCCACCCCTGGCTTGGCGCCCTGCTCGCCACCCTCGGCGTCTTCCTGCCCGGCTTTTTGTTGCTGCTGGCACTGACGCCACTTTGGCACGGACTATTGTCCCGACCACGCTGGCGCGCTGCCAGCGCCGCACTGAACGCCTCGGTCGTCGGATTACTGCTGGCCGCCCTCTACCAGCCGGTCTTCACCAGCGCGGTGCGCGCAGCCCCAGATCTGGCTCTCGCCGCTCTGGGATGGTTTGCCCTGCGGGCGATGAAGGTGCCACTGCTGCCATTGGCCGCCGGGCTGGTCACGCTCTCCGCCCTGCTACACGGATAAACAAAGCCCGGCTCATGCCGGGCTTTGTTGAGCGCTCGAGTCGCTTACTCGCAGCCGGTTGTGCTCGCGCTATGGATAAAGCTCACCTCGCCAGCCGGCTCATAGTCAGCGGCGTGGAGGCGCTTTCTGGCCATCAGGTAATCTTTCAGCACGCCGGCATCAACCAGCCCGGCATTGAGGGTGCTGATGACCGGATAGCCGTCGCCCCCTGCGGCGCTAAAGCTTGGGATGGAGAAGCTGTAGCGGGCACCGGCATCAAAGGGCTTGCCACCGATGGCGTGGATGGTCACGCGCTTGGCCTGGCAGTCGACCTGCATCTCGATGCCGCCAAACTGCGGATAGCCTCCGTCCTTGCCCGTCGCCGCTCGCGTCGCGATCTTGGCCAGGTAGCGCTCCAGCTTGCTCCCTGGCATGGTCGCCTTGTTGACCGTATTGCCAAACGGGTGCACGGTCAGCACGTCGCGGTAGCGGATGTCGCCGGCCGCGATCGAGGCGCGCACCCCACCCGAGTTGACGATGCCAAAATCGGCCCCGAGTTTCTCGGCGCTGGCGGTGGTGATGAGGCGCCCTAGGTTGGTCTGGCGGCTGCGCACGTCGCTACGCTCCCCCACCAGCACCCCGTCGCTGGCCGCGATCACCACTCCCAGCTCCTCCTCCCCCTTGGCCTGATAGGCTTCGAGGGTGCTATAGAGCGCCGGGTCCTTGACGATCTCCTCTTGCACGAACTGGGCCTTGCCCTCCCCATCCTTGATGACCGCGTTCGTGGCGTCCCGCTTGACCAAGTTGACCGGGATCAGCTCATAGCGGGTGAGGGTGAGCTTGCCGTTTTGATAATTAAACTGGGCGCGCCCCACGAACTTGCCCCACTCGTGGGCCTGCATAATCCAGGTGCCGTTCTGCTGATCCGGCAGGCAGTCGTCACCCGGCTGGAAGTCGGCATACCGGTTCGCCAGAGTGGGCTCCATGCACACCGGGTTCTGGGAGTGGCCACCTATGATGGCGTCCAGATAATCGGCCGGCAGGGCGCGGGCCATCTCCACGTCGCCCGGCGCATTGCTGCCATGCTGGCCGTCGGCATAGTGGCCCATGTGGGTGATGGCCAGCACCAGATCGGCCTGCTTACCGGCGCGGATCTGCCGGATCTGGGCCGCCGCCTCGGAGGTGGGGTCGCGAAACACCAGGGTCTTGACGTTGTCCGGGTCGACCAGCTGGGCGGTGTCTTCCGTGGTCAACCCGACCACGGCAACCCTGAGGCCATCTTGCAGGGTGAAGATCTTGTAGGGATCGAAGTAGTGCTTGCCGCTGGCCTTGTCGTAGATGTTGGCCGACAACATGGGGAACTGGGCCCATTTGCGCTGTTTTTCCAGCACCGCGAGCGGGTTGTCGAACTCGTGGTTGCCCACCGCCATGGCGTCGTAGCGGATGCTGTTCATCGCCACGAAATCGGGCTCGGCATCTTGCAGGTCGGACTCGGGCACCCCGGTGTTGACGTCACCGCCCGAGAGCAGCAGCACGCTGCTGCCAGCGGCCCTGGCCTCGGCCCGCAGCCGCTCCACCAGCGTCTTTTGCGCCGCCATGCCATATTCGCCGTCACTGTTGTGCCAAAAGCGCCCATGGGTATCGTTGGTATGCAGCACGGTGAGCTTGCACACCTGCTCACGGCACGCTGTGGCGCTCTCGTTTCTCGATGCATGACAGCCGCTAAGTAGCATCAATAGCGCCAGGGCCAGCGCCCCTTTCCGTCGTTGTTTCATCTTCCTCTGCACCTTTTGTTATTGTCCGAGCCGTCCAGACTCAGCTGACCCACTATAACAGCCCCCGGTCGCCATCTGATGCCAGCACGCCCTTGAACGGGATAGTTGTGATCTGGCTCACGCATCACAACTAATTGTTTTATATGACAATAAGCTAAAAGAGCAGCATATCTGGCCTTTTGCTGCGGATTTTCGCACAATTTCCTCCCCATCGATGGAGCCCGATATGGCCAACTACCAAAAACCTTCCCCCGAGAGCCAGCAGGAGGCGCAGCGCCTCGCCCGCGCCAACCAGAAGCCGGGCCAGACCAAGGAGCAGACCCAACTGATCGCCCAGGGGATTCAGAAGGGAATAGAAGAGTTCAAAAAGCAGCAGAAGGCCAAGGCGCGCGAGCTCTCCCGCCACAAGAAACAGCAGGCCAGAGCCAAGGCCAGCAGTGCCCAGAACGGCCCCCATGAAGAGGCGCCAACGGGCGAGCTATTGATCGAAACGCGCCAGCATCCGCTCCCCTGGCTGCTGCTGGCCGCCAGCTGGGGCGCCTTCCTGCTGTGGTACTGGCTCGGTTAGGCATCTGCCCCTGATGCCGGCGCTTCCCTGCGCTGACCCAGGCAGAAGCCCCACCATCCCTTTGGAGATCGCACATGTCCACCCCCTCCCTCTTCCTGCTGGCCCCGCTCGGCCTGTTTCTGGTCGCCATGTTGCTGTGGCGGATCGCGCCGCTGCGGGCCATGGCCGCCGGCGGTGCCCGCTGGTGCGTGCTGCCGGCCTTCACCCTGTTTATTCTGCTTATCGTGGCCAACAACACCCTCGATCCGCTGTTGCGCAACCCGGCGCTGCACTGGCTGATGCCGGGGCTGGGCTTTGCCCTCTGTCTGTTCCCCGCCCTGCCCAAGGCGCTGGTGCCGCGTCTGGCCATCAAGGAGGGGGGCTTTGCCGCCCTCGGCCTGATGTTGATGAGCCTCGCGCTGGTGATGTGAGCCGCTTGCCAACGGGAGCGATGACAAGGCATCTTGGAGTGAGGCACCTCGCCCACTCCGGAGCCTTCAATGAACGGCACATCCGACTTCATGGCCTGCTGGGACTATGACCAGCCCGCCGCCAGCGCCGAGCGTTTCCTAGCCCTGTTGCCTCATCTGGAGGCCAGCGGCGATCGGCAGGCGCTGCTCGAACTCAAGACCCAGCTCGCGCGCACCCACACACTGCGCCACCAGTTCAGTCAGGCTCACGCCCTGCTCGATGAGGTGGAGCAACAGCTCACCGAGGCCACCCCACGCGCCCGCCTGCGCTATCTGCTCGAGCGGGGCCGCAACTTCAACTCCGCCGGTCGCCGCGCCGAGGCGCAGCCCTGCTTCGAGCAGGCGTGGCAAGAGGGGCTGCGCCAACACGAAGAGCCGCTTGCCATCGATGCGGCCCACATGCTGGCTATCACCCTCCCCAGCGCCGATGCGCTGCGCTGGCACCAGCGTGCCATCGCCTTGGCCGAGCGTAGTCAGCGTGAAGAGGCCCAGCGCTGGCTACCCAGCCTGTGGAGCCACCTGGCCTGGAGCCTGTTTGACTTGGGGCGCCTCGACGAGGCGCTGGCTCTGCAACGCAAGAGCCTCGACTGGTACGAGGCGCACGGTCGGCAGCGACAGGCCTTTCGCGCGCGCTGGAGCGTGGGACGCATCCTGCGTGAGCAAGGCGCCATCGAGCCGGCATGGGCCATGCAGCTGGCCCTCAAGGAGGCGATGGAGCAGGCCGGCGAGGCGGCCGATGGTTATCTGTTTGAGGAGCTAGGCGAGCTGGCACGGCTGCGCCAAGATCCGGAGCAGGGAGCCGAGGAGTTTTTTGCCAGGGCCTGGTTTTTACTCTCGCGCAGCGAGGCGCTGGCCAGTGACGAGCCAGAGCGGCTGGCTCGCCTCAAACACCTCGCCAAGTTGTGAGGGGCTGACGGGGGGCGAGTTAGGTGCGCCCAGACTCCTCCCACGCCAGCTTCTTGCGGTAGATGGTCGACGGGCTGATCTCGAGTAGGGCCGCCGCCTTAGGAATGTTGCCATCGCACTCGTCGATGGCGTGTTCGATGGCCTCTTTCTCGACGATCCAGAGCGGGCGCACCGGGCGAGGTTCAGCACTCACCGGCGGAGCGGAGGGCGCCTCGCTAAGCGGCGCCACGGCGCGGGGGGCACCACTTAAAGGGGGCGGCAGCATCGACGGCTCGACCCGCTCGCCGTCGTTGAGCACCACTGTATTGCGGATGACGTTTTGCAGCTCGCGCACATTGCCGGGCCAGGGATAATCGAGCAGCACCCGGGCAGTCTCCGGGGTAAAGTCGACAAACCGGCGCCCCTCCTCCTTGACGTAACGCTGTAGCAGCTCGCGCGCCAGCAGCAGGATGTCTTCCCCGCGTTCGCGCAGGGGCGGCAGGGTCAGCGGGATCACGTGCAGGCGGTAGTAGAGATCCTCGCGAAAACGCCCGGCTTTCACCTCGACCAGCGGATCACGGTTGGTGGCGCAGACAAAGCGCACGTCCACCGTCTCGGTCTTGCCGCTCCCCACCTTCTGGAAACTGCCGGTTTGAATGAAGCGCAGCAGCTTGCTTTGCAGCTCGAGATCCATCTCGCAGATCTCATCGAGAAACAGGGTTCCGCCGTCGGCCAGACTGGCCGCCCCCTTGCGATCGCTCACCGCCCCAGTGAAGGCCCCCTTCATGTGACCGAAGATCTCGCTCTCCATCAGATCGTGGGGAATCGCAGCGCAGTTGAGGGCCACAAAAGGCCCCTCGCGGCGCGGGCTGCTCTGGTGGATGGCCTCGGCGCACACCTCCTTGCCGGTGCCGCTCTCCCCTGTGATGAAGACGGTCGCCTTGCTCGGCGCCGCGCTCTCGATGATGCGATAAACCGCCTGCATCGGCATCGAGGCACCGATAAAACCGGCAAAGCTCTGGCGCTCGAAGTTCTCGCGATAGTGGGCCACCAGCGAGCTCAGCTGCTGATGCTGCAAGGCATTGTGGGCGGTGGCGCACAGCCGCTTGCCGTCGAACGGCTTGGTCAGGAAGTCAAAGGCCCCCAGCCGCATCGCCTCAACCGCCGTGTCGGCCGAGCCGTGGGCGGTGATCACCACCACGGCGCAGGGGAGCTGCTGCTCGGTCACCAGCTTGAGGATCTCCATGCCGTCCATATCCGGCAATTCCAGATCGAGCAGGATCAGGTGAATGGGCTGGCTCTCCAGCACGGCCAGCGCATCCTGACCGCAGTGCGCCATGGTCACCTCATAGCCGGCTTGCAGCAGATACTGGCGATAGACCACGGCCAGACTCAGGGTATCTTCGACCAGCAGGATGCGGGGATTGGCTTGCGACACGGTGGGAATCCTTGAAGTTGGCATGAGGACAATTCTGCGCTGCCAACGCGCCCGGCTCAATCCCATTTCTCTTATCTATGTGCAAAATGCAAAAAAAGCGTCGATGCAGAGGCCATATCGCGGCATCGAGCGGGCCAGCCGCGTCGCGGTGAAGAAAGAGCGGTGCCGGCATGGACGAAGCAAGGCCCCCTCGTCTTGGCCATCTGCAAGATAGGGGGAAAAGTGATGGCATCCCGCTTCGGGCGAGGCCACCGACATGGCCAGACTCAGGGCCGGCCTCCATCTGCGCCGAAGTTCAATGCGCCGATGCACGATTGACAAATGATCATGCTGGCTCTGTTTTATTGATGCCCCGGCATGGGTCGCTACCACATTTTATTCCCGACCGATAGAGGGCATCACAGATGGGAAATACATAGATATGCACTCATTCATGCATGCCCAACCCGTTTTCTTTATTTGTTAACCATTGGTTTACAGCAATGAGATTCCCTTTGCAGGGCAAAGGGCTGACTCCCCTGGCTTAGCACAAAAAAAGATGATTACTGCGTTAACTATCGCTACTCCCCGCTGCATCGAACGGCAATATGACAATATTTCCGGGCGTTGAACCCGCTCATAGAAATGCGATCCCGGTTTGCCGCCACTTGCCGGGCACAGATAGAATCCTCTGGTCTGAAATCAACGACCCTGTTATCTCGCTTATCCGTTTGTCCGCTTCGGTAATGTCAACACAGGGAGCAATACTGTGCTGACGATGCTCCCCGCCATTATATTGATGGCATGGGACCTGCGGCCAATATAAAAATAAGGCAGCGGATAGGTGAAGAGAGAGGGTTGACCCGTACCCCAACATATAAAGAGAAAGGAGTATCGCCATGAGTGATACCATCATCAAATCCGCCAGAAATACCACCAAGGCAGCGCAAGATATTGGCCCTTATAGCCAGAGCGTGGCCTTCTCCCATTACAATAATATCTCAGCTCAATTACCGATTGTTCCTGATAGCGGCACTCTGATCGGCGGCGATATTAAGGCGCAGGCCAGACAGTGCCTGCACAATATAAAAGGGATCGTGGAGAGCATCGGGCATACCATGGACGATCTGGTCAAGGTGACCCTGTTTTTGCAAGACATCGGGGATCTCGATGCGGTCAACAGCGTTTATCGCGACTTCTTCCCCCATGTCATGCCGACCCGTACCGTGCTCGCCGTGGCCGCCCTGCCGCTGGGGGCCAGGGTGCAGATGGATGCCCTGCTCTCCAATGGGGAAGGCACCTTCCCACAGGCCCCCTGCCCGCTGGTTAAACTCTCGCGCAGCAGCGAGCGCGCACCGCACGATCCGCTCTCGACCCAGAGCGTCGCCTTCTCCCACTACAACAACATCGGTGCCCAGCTGCCCCTCGACCCCGCCTCCGGTGCCCTGGTGGCCGGCGGTATCCGCGAGCAGGCCGCCCAGTGCCTTAGCAACATCAAGGCGGTGCTGGAGCACATCGACGTGCCGTTTGACGACATCGTCAAGGTGACCATCTACCTGACCCAGCTCGCGGATCTGGAGGCGGTCGACGAGATCTACCGCACCTTCTTCCCCGATTCGGCCATCGCCCGCGCCGTGGCCTATCTGCCGGCCCGCTCTGTGATCAGCGCAGCCGCCCTGCCGCTCGGCGCCCGGGTGCAGATGGATGCGGTCATCTCCCACGGTGACGGCACCCCGCCACAACGGGTGGAAGACAGGCACAATCTGGTGATCCGCGCCCGCAATACCGATAAGGCGCCCCGCACTGCCCTTTCAACCCAGAGCGTCGCCTTCTCTCACTACAACCATATCGCCGGGCAACTCCCCATCGACATGACCACCGGCAAGGTGCTGACCGGTTGCGTCAAGGAGCAGACCGCCCAGTGCCTCGGCCATA
The DNA here is from genome assembly GCF_000820125.1 of Aeromonas simiae. Classification (GTDB taxonomy): domain Bacteria; phylum Pseudomonadota; class Gammaproteobacteria; order Enterobacterales; family Aeromonadaceae; genus Aeromonas; species Aeromonas simiae. The sequence goes on from NZ_CDBY01000044.1 coordinate 104,947, forward strand.
TCAAGACTATTGTGGAGAGCATCGGCCACGTGATGGACGATATCGTCAAGGTCAATATCCAGCTCGCCAATATTGAGGATCTGGCGGAGGTGGATGCCGTCTATACCCGCTATTTCCCGGACTATCTGCCGGCCCGCACCGTGCTCGGCATCAGCGAACTGCCTGCCGGCGCTCGAATCCAGATGGATGCGGTGATGTCCAATGCGGAAAGTACCCCACCCCAGGTATAAGTTACTGTATTTAAAACAAAAAACACCGGCCTGTTGCCGGTGTTTTTCTTACTGGATAATGAACCATTTTAGACATTCTGACGGTTATTCAATTCTACCGCCCGTGCATGTCTAGCTTCGATCTCAGCTTGACGATCTTTTGAACTAAAAACATCAACACTTATTCTATCGCGACTTAATTTAATGCCTCGTCCAATCTGTTCTCGGATTTTCTTTATTTCATTAGCGATGTTATGAAGATCATCTCCACCAAGCTCACTAATCCCTTCAAACTGGGCGAAGTCAATTACAAAAACATTACTATAAGGAGTACCCTCTACATCTTCGAAATAGATAGCCATATGTAAATACTGTTTAAATACAGCGCCTTCAACTTCACCACCAAGATCAATAAAGCTAAATAAATAGCTAGAAATTTCTTGTCCTATTCCCATGGATTGCAAGCCTTGGTTAAAAAGTGCGACCCTCTTAAATTTATCAACGATAGGGTCTCGCTCTTCCTTTATCTCATTCCCAACTCTGTCATAAAACCGAAAGGATATATTTCTAGCTATACCTTTCCCAAGATTATAAATCTTTACATTTACAAAGTTCATTCCAACATGGCTACCCTCTAATTGAACCCCAACATTAGGCCTGATGTTTTCTCGCCTAACATCCTCCAATTGTTTTATTTGGGCCTCTCTCAGATACCAAGTTTCTTTAGCTAAAATAAAAGTCAGTATCGCAATAGCCACGGTAGCAATTGCTGAGATCCAAGAGGAAATTGAATCAGCTGTTAGTGATGAATTACCTTGTAGATGATTCCCTACAACAAGCCCAAGAATAAACAGAAGTGGCGCGACAACAACCATACTAGTTACAAATAGTGGAATAAGACTCCTTTCATTCGAAGCTTCGCTCGACATTATCTTACCTTCTATCTATATCAACAATGAGAAAATAATACTATCGAATACAGATGGATAAGAGAAGATTGCTTTCCACGTTATTTTTACACCACGTTGTAAACCAATGCCCGTCAATCATTTTAACCTTGGATAAAACGGCATATCTTTTATGCGATTTTCATTCCAATAAAAAACGCCCCCCATCTTGCGATGGAGGGCGTTTTATTTTCCGGCTATTGGGCCAGAGTGGCCCAATGGTCAGCGATTACAGGGGCTGTTACAGGGACTCGGCAGTCGCCACCACGTTTTCCACGGTAAAGCCGAATTCCTTGAACAAGAGCTCGGCCGGGGCGGACTCACCGAAGGTGGTCATGCCGATGATCTTGCCGCCAAAGCCCACGTACTTGTACCAGTAGTCGGCGATGCCGGCTTCGATGGCCACACGCTTGGTGACGGAAGACGGCAGGACCGACTCCTTGTACTCGGCAGACTGGGCGTCGAACACGTCGGTGGCCGGCAGGGAGACCACGCGCACGGCGCGGCCCTTGGCGCTCAGCTGCTCATAGGCGGCCACGGCCAGCTCGACTTCGGAGCCGGTGGCGATCAGCAGCAGCTCCGGGGTACCGGCGCAATCCTTGAGCACATAGCCACCCTTGGCTACGTTGGCCAGCTGCTCGGGGGTCCGCTCCATCTGGGCCAGGTTCTGGCGGGAGAAGATGAGGCTGGTCGGGCCGTCGGCGCGCTCGATGGCGTGCTTCCATGCCACGGCGGACTCCACCTGGTCACAGGGGCGCCAGGTGCTCATGTTCGGGGTCAGACGCAGGGAGGCGATCTGCTCGACCGGCTGGTGAGTCGGGCCATCTTCACCCAGACCGATGGAGTCGTGGGTATAGACGAAGATGGAGCGCTGCTTCATCAGGGCAGCCATGCGCAGGGCGTTGCGGGCGTACTCCATGAACATCAGGAAGGTGGCGCCATAGGGGATGAACCCACCGTGCAGGGCGATGCCGTTCATGATGGCGGACATGCCGAACTCACGCACCCCGTAGTGGATGTAGTTACCGGCGGCGTCATCGTTGGTCAGCGACTTGGAGCCGGACCACATGGTCAGGTTGGACGGCGCGAGATCCGCAGAGCCACCCATGAACTCCGGCAGCAACTTACCGAAGGCTTCCAGGGCATTCTGGGAGGCCTTACGGGTGGCAATCTTGGCCGGGTTGGCTTGCAGGGCTTCGATGATCTTGGTCGACTCCGCAGCCCAGTTGGCCGGCAGATCGCCCGCGACACGGCGCTTGAACTCGGCAGCCAGCTCGGGGTGGGCAGCGGCGTAAGCGGCGAACTTGGCATCCCAATCGGATTCCAGCTTGCCACCCTTCTCCTTGCCATCCCATTCGGCGTAGATCTCGCTCGGGATCACGAACGGATCGTGGTGCCAGCCGAGGAACTCGCGGGCGGCCTTGATCTCGTCGTTACCCAGCGGGGAGCCGTGGCAGTCGTGGGAGCCGGACTTGTTCGGCGAGCCGTAACCGATGATGGTGCGGCAGCAGATGAGGGTCGGCTTGTCGCTCTCGGCCTTGGCGGCCTCGATGGCGGCGTTGATCGCCTCCGGGTTGTGGCCGTCGACGGCCGGGATGACGTGCCAGCCATAGGCTTCGAAGCGCTTGGCGGTGTCGTCGGTGAACCAGCCTTCGACGTGACCGTCGATGGAGATGCCGTTGTCATCCCAGAAGGCGATGAGCTTGCCCAGACCCAGGGTACCGGCCAGGGAGCAGGCTTCGTGGGAGATGCCTTCCATCAGGCAGCCGTCGCCCATGAAGACATAGGTGTGGTGATCGACCACGTCATGGCCTGGACGGTTGAACTGGTCGGCCAGCGCCTTCTCGGCAATCGCCATGCCCACCGCGTTGGTGATGCCCTGACCCAGCGGACCCGTGGTGGTCTCTACGCCCGGCGCATAACCATACTCCGGGTGGCCCGGGGTGCGCGAATGCAGCTGGCGGAAATTCTTCAGATCGTCGATGGAGAGGTCGTAGCCGGCGAGGTGCAGCAGGGAGTACAGCAGCATGGAGCCGTGACCGTTGGAGAGGATGAAGCGGTCACGTTCGGCCCAGGTCGGGTTGCTCGGGTTGTGCTTCAGGTGGCTGCGCCACAGCACCTCGGCGATGTCTGCCATGCCCATGGGGGCCCCCGGGTGACCGGAATTGGCCTTTTGAACAGCATCCATACTCAATGCACGGATGGCATTGGCAAGCTCTTTACGAGAAGGCATCTCTATCTCCTGCGATTGCTTCACTTGATTGCCCAAGACGGCGAGGCCGATATTCTCCCAGCAGGGGCCGCCGGGTGCAAACACTATCTGGCCGGCGATCTCGGCTTTGGGAGGCCAATCGCTTTTCTCGCTGCCGCAAACGATTGATTTTTAGCCGGGCGAGCCTTGGTTCGGCATAGCGGCACCACGGCCAAAGGATCACCGTCGTTTCCTGCTAAACGGGAAAAATAGTACTGGCATTCGCTCAGGGGCATAACTAAAATAGACGTCCAGATGTAGATACCTCTACAATTTATCCAGTTTTATCGGGGAGGTCGCCATGGGCGGCGTCCCCTCAACCACAGGCAAAGGCAATCATGGCAAAGCTGTTTACCTCCGAATCCGTTTCCGAAGGCCATCCCGACAAGATCGCGGATCAGATCTCCGACGCGGTACTCGACGCCATCCTGAAGCAGGACACCATGGCACGCGTGGCGTGCGAAACCCTGGTCAAGACCGGCATGGTCATGGTGGCCGGTGAGGTAACTACCTCTGCCTGGGTCGACATCGAACAACTGGTGCGCGACACCGTACGCGAGATTGGCTACACCCACTCCGACATGGGCTTCGACGCCGACTCCTGCGCCGTGCTCAACGCCATCGGCAAGCAGTCCCCCGACATCAACCAGGGTGTCGACCGCAGCGATCCTTACGAGCAGGGCGCCGGCGACCAAGGATTGATGTTCGGCTACGCCACCAATGAAACCGACGTGCTGATGCCGGCCCCGATCACCTACTCCCACCTGCTGGTGAAGCGCCAGGCCGAGGTACGCAAGAACGGCACCCTGCCGTGGCTGCGTCCGGATGCCAAGAGCCAGCTCACCTTCGCCTATGACGACGCAGGCAAGATCCTCGGCATCGACGCCGTGGTGCTCTCCACCCAGCACGCCGAGCACATCAATCACAAGGATCTGGTGGAAGCGGTGCGCGAGGAGATCATCAAGCCGGTGCTGCCGGCCGAGTGGGTCACCAAGGAGACCAAGTACTTCATCAACCCGACCGGCCGCTTCGTCATCGGCGGCCCCATGGGTGACTGCGGTCTGACCGGTCGTAAGATCATCGTCGACACCTACGGCGGCATGGCCCGTCACGGTGGTGGCGCCTTCTCCGGCAAAGACCCCTCCAAGGTGGATCGCTCCGCCGCTTACGCCGCCCGCTACGTGGCCAAGAACATCGTCGCTGCCGGTCTGGCTGATCGCTGTGAAGTGCAGGTCTCCTACGCCATCGGCGTGGCCGAGCCCACCTCCATCAGCGTCGAAACTTTCGGTACCGCCAAGGTGGCCGAGGAGCTGCTGGTCAAGCTGGTGCGCGAGCACTTCGAGCTGCGCCCCTACGGCCTCATCGAGATGCTGGATCTCAAGCGCCCCATCTACCAGGCCACCGCCGCCTATGGCCACTTCGGTCGTCCCGAGTTCCCCTGGGAGCAGACCGACAAGGCCGAGCTGCTGCGCAGCGCCGCCGGTCTGTAAGGCTTGAGAAGCAAAGAGGGGAGCCACGGCTCCCCTTTTTCATTATGCCGATGCACACCACCATGCACGCCGCCCTGAGCGAGCGGGTCGACGCCTGTTTTGCCCTGGCCGAAGCCCGCCTCGGACGCCCCTTCCCCCGTCCGCAGATCCGCTGCGACCTGCGCGGTCGCGCCGCCGGCAGCGCCCGCCTGCAAACCTGGGAGCTGCGCTTTAACCCGGCCCTCTACCAGGCCAACCAGGCCGCCTTTCACGCCGAGGTGGTGCCGCACGAGGTGGCGCACCTGCTGGTCTATGCCCTGTGGGGAACCGGTCGCGGCAAGGGCCGGGTGCTGCCCCACGGCCGCCAGTGGCAGTCGCTGATGCAGGAGATCTTCGGTCTCGAGCCGCGCGTCACCCACAGCTTCGACCTCGCGCCACTGGCCGAGCGCACCTTTGCCTATCGCTGCGCCTGCCAGCAGCACCAGCTTTCGGTGCGCCGCCACAACAAGGTGCGCCGTGGCGAGGCGCGCTATCACTGCCGCCACTGCCGCGCCGAGCTGCTCCCCGCCTAGCGGCAGAGGATGTCACCGGCTTGTGGTATGGTAGGCGCCCTTCGTTGTTTACCCCCAAATCAAGGAATGCTCATGTCCCGTCTGATGTTGTTCGTGCTCGGTGCCCTGACCTTTGCCAGTGCCCAGGCCCAGACCTTCCGTGAAGCCAAGCAGGATCTGGTCAAGCTCTACCAGAGCCACCCCGTCACCTTCTATTGCGGTTGCAACATCAAGTTCAACGGCAAGCAGATGGCCCCCGACTGGGAGAGCTGCGGCTACCAGCCGCGCAAACAGGCCGCTCGCGCCTCGCGCATCGAGTGGGAGCATGTGGTGCCGGCCTGGGAGTTCGGTCACCAGTTGCAGTGCTGGCAAGAGGGCGGGCGTAAGAACTGCGGCAAGAGCAGTGAGTTCAACACCATGGAAGGGGACATGCATAACCTCTTCCCGGCCATCGGCGAAGTCAACGGGGATCGCGCCAACTACGGCTTCTCCGACTGGAACGGCAAACCGAACCAGTATGGCCACTGCCAGATGCTGGTCGACTTCAAGAGCCGTCAGGTGCAGCCGCCCAAGGGGCCGGTGCGTGGCCAGATAGCCCGCGCCTACCTCTATATGAGCCAGCAGTACGGGCTGCGTCTGGCGGGCCAACAGCGTAAACTGTTCGAAGCCTGGGACCGGCAGTACCCGGTCGACGCCTGGGAGTGCGAGCGCAACCAGCGCATCAGCAAGCTGCAAGGCAACAGCAACCCCTTCATCGACAGACAGTGCCAATAAGCATGCGAATTCCACGAATCTATGAAGCGGCCCGGCTCGCCCCGGGCCTGACCCTCCCCCTCGGCGAGGAGGCGGCCAACCACGTCGGGCGGGTGCTGCGCATGCAGCCCGGCCACGAACTGGTGTTGTTCAACGGCGGCGATCAGGAGTATCCCGCCGTCATTCGTACCGTGACCAAGAAAGGGGTCGAGGTGGAGGTGACCGGGGCGCGCGACAACCCGGTGGAGTCGCCGCTCGCCATCCACCTCGGTCAGGTGATCAGCCGTGGTGACAAGATGGATTTCACCATTCAAAAAGCCGTGGAGCTCGGCGTCACCGCCATCACCCCGCTCTTCTCCGAGCGCTGCGGCGTCAAGCTGCCGGCCGACCGGCTTGAGAAAAAGCGCGAGCAGTGGCAGAAGATCGTCATCAGCGCCTGCGAGCAGTGTGGCCGCAGCCGGGTGCCCGAGGTGCGCATGCCGATGGAGCTGGCCGACTGGATGCGTGAAGAGACGCCGGATCTCAAGCTCAACCTCCATCCGCGCGCCGAATACAGCATCAACACCCTGCCCGCCCCCGAGCACGGGGTGCGCCTGCTGATCGGTCCCGAGGGGGGGCTGTCGGAGCAAGAGATTGCTGCTACCGTAGAGCACGGTTTCAAGGAGATGCTGCTCGGCCCGCGCGTGCTGCGCACCGAGACAGCGGCACTGACCGTCATCACCGCCTTGCAGTGCCGCTTCGGCGATCTGGCCTGATATCCGGAGCCTGCCCTGACGGGCTCCCTCACAGAAGGAATTTCCGATGACCATCAAACTCGGCATCGTGATGGACCCCATCTCGGCCATCAACATCAAGAAAGACTCCAGCTTCGCCATGCTCGAAGAGGCGCAAAAGCGCGGCTATGAGCTGTTCTATCTGGAGATGAAGGATCTCTACATGCAGGGCGGTCGGGCGTTTGGCACCATGCGCCCGCTGACCGTCAACTATGACTATGCCCACTGGTTCACCCTGGGTGAGGTCGTCGATCAGCCGCTCTCCAGCCTCGACGTGATCCTGATGCGCAAGGACCCCCCCTTCGACACCGAGTTCATCTACGCCACCTATATGCTGGAGCGGGCCGAGGATGAGGGCACCCTTATCGTCAACAAGCCCCAGAGCCTGCGCGACGCCAACGAGAAGCTCTACACCGCCTGGTTTGCCGAGCACACCCCGACCACGCTAGTGACCCGCCGCGCCGACAAGCTGCGCGCCTTCCACGCCGAGCACAAGGATGTCATCTTGAAGCCCTTGGACGGCATGGGCGGCGCCTCCATCTTCCGCATGAAGGAAGATGACGCCAACGTCGGGGTCATCATCGAGACCCTCACCGCCCACGGCAGCCAGTACTGCATGGCCCAGACCTATCTGCCGGCCATCAAGGAGGGGGACAAGCGGGTGCTGGTGGTGGACGGCGAGCCGGTGCCTTACTGCCTGGCGCGCATCCCGGCCCAGGGCGAGACCCGCGGCAACTTGGCCGCTGGCGGCCGAGGTGAGGCGCGCCCCCTGAGCGAATCGGACTGGGCCATTGCCCGCGCGGTGGGCCCGACCCTGAAGGCCAAGGGGCTGATCTTCGTCGGACTCGACATCATCGGCGACCGTCTGACCGAGATCAACGTCACCAGCCCCACCTGCATCCGCGAGATTGAGGCCGCCTTCCCGGTTCACATCAGCGCCATGCTGATGGACGCCATCGAGCGCAGGCTCGGCAAGGCCTGACCACGCGAGGGGGCCACGGCCCCCTCAATATTGAGACGACGCAACTGCCATACTTGCAGCACGCAGCACAAGCGACACGGAACCATGCACACACTGCAAAACCACTTTCTGCTGGCCATGCCCAGCCTTCAGGACCCCTACTTCGAGCGCTCCCTGGTCTACCTGTGCGAGCATAACGCCGAGGGGGCCATGGGCCTGGTCATCAACATCCCCACCGACATGCAGGTCGATGAGCTGCTGGAGCAGGTGAAGATCGACCATCCCGCCACCCAGGCGCTGAAGCAGCCGGTGTTGCAGGGCGGGCCCGTGGCCAGCGATCGCGGTTTCGTGCTGCACAGCCACCGAGCGGGTTTTGGCTCCAGCCTCACCCTGAGCGATGAGCTGATGGTGACCACCTCGCGCGATATCCTCGAGACGCTCGGCACCGCAGAGGCGCCCAGCCACTGGCTGGTGACCCTGGGTTATGCCGGCTGGAGCGCCGGCCAGCTCGAGCAGGAGCTGAGCGATGGCGCCTGGCTCATCGTGCCGGTCGATACGCGCCTCATCTTCGCCACCCCGGTGCACGAGCGCTGGGGCAAGGCGGCCGCCAGCATCGGCATCAACACCCTGCATCTTTCCAGCCAGATTGGCCACGCCTGAGGTACACCATGAGTTCACGCAGCCTGATGGGCTTTGATTACGGCACCAAGAGCATAGGGGTGGCCGTTGGGCAGGAGCTGACCGGCTCGGCCTCGCCGCTCGGCTCCCTCAAGGCCAACGATGGGATCCCCAACTGGGATGAGATTGAAAAGCTCATCAAGGAGTGGCAGCCAGACCTGCTGATCGTCGGCCTGCCGCTCGATATGGATGGCACCGAGCAGGAGATCACGGTGCGCGCCCGCAAGTTCGGCAACCGCCTGCACGGCCGCTTCGGCAAACCGGTGGAGTTCAAGGACGAGCGCCTGACCACCACCGATGCCAGGGCCCGTCTGTTTGAGCGCGGCGGCTACCGGGCGCTCGACAAGGGGAGCGTGGACGCCGTCTCGGCCCAGCTTATTCTGGAATCCTGGTTCGAGTCGCACTACTGAACCGCCACCCGACCATGACAAAGGGGCCAGCATCACTGCTGGCCCCTTTCTCTTGCCACCGCCGCCTTATTCAGTGAAGACGCACACCATCATGGGTGAGGAGAGCGAGCCGATGGCCACCGCGTTTTCCCCCATGGGGCTGATGTAGAACGACATCTCGTTGCGCAGGCTGGCTTGATTGAGCACCTCGGCAAACAGGGGATCGGGGATGTTGTCCTTGCCCATCACCACCGGCTTGTCGAGCGTCAGCCGGTACTCGTTGCTCTTGGGCAGGCGGTAGGAGAAGTGCAGCAGCCGCAAGACTCGGTAGTGCTCCTGGCTACGCTCAAGGTGGCCGTTGATCAGCATGGAGCCGCGGTGCTGCGTTCCGATATTGAAGGTGATGGTCCCTCTAAATTGCAGATCCGGCTCCTGCGAGGTGTCGTTGTACTCCATATTTCCCTCACAAGAGAAATAGTCAACTTGCGAGTCGGCCAATCCCTCCAGACGATGCTGATAAATGAGGAAAGAGAGTATCAGGAGAACACATGAGATCAGTATTTTCACTTCAGCACCCGATTATAAAAATACTTGTTTGAGCAATAAAACACTGACTCCTCATCCTCCTGCGGGCAATACGCCATAAAGATTTTCCCTTCCTCACCATAATAAACCATGCGCTGTGCGGAGAAGATCACCTTCGCATTTCGCTGTTGGCATTTGTGAGGCAATTCAGGATCGATATCATCCAGCGACTGCTGAATTCTGTGCGCGACATCAACCGGCAATTTGGTGTAAGCATACAGGGTGCACTTATCCAGTTTGCCAAATTCAATCGTATTCTCATACAGGGCATCGCTGTGATGCTTGGCCACATAGAGTGAGAGACCAAATACACTACATGCCACCAGCAGCAGCAGATTCGTCACCCAGCCCCACTGTCGCCCTTTTTGTGGCGGCACCGAGGTCGCCGGAATGAGAACGGGCTCGGGGATAGGCATAGGTGCGGGCTCTTGCGCCTCTTCTGGCAAGGCCTCGACCGTGATGCAATCAGAAATGGTAAAGCCAAGACGCGGCACCGAGACAATCACACCATCGAGATTGGAGAAGGTCGCGAAGGTTTTGCGCAGTATGCTCACGTACTGGTTCAGCGAGCTGTTAGAGGCCGTTTGCCCCTGCGACTCCCACACGTTGGTCAACAGCTCCTCACGCGCCACGGCACGGCCATAAGACTCGATCAGCAGACGCAGGATGCGATTGGCGGTCGGCGTGAGTTTTTTCTCCTCCGTTTCAGGGTCATCGTAAGCGGACAACACCCCGGCCTCGGAATCATAAATAACAGCATTGGCAATAAGATAACGCATACCCGTCCTAATTAGAGCCGTGAGCCAGCCAGCAAACTAACCCGATATAGCTACAGCAATGCCCTCAGCAAATCAAGCCGAGCTGCGAGGGGATGTCGCCTATCTAGGCATATCAACCCCGTTGCTTGTCACATATTTGGAAAATGGCCGGCTGGTACTGTCCTTGCGGCCAACGATGACACCCGAGTCATTAGCGCAGGCGCTAATCGTAACTGAACATGACCTGGGCGGTGGCGACTATGGTGCCCGGCACCAGGTTTTTCTCGTCAAATGTCTTGTAGGAAGCCTTCAGATAGATGTTGTAGTCACTCTCCAACTTCTCCCCTTTGCTAATGCTAAAGAGCTCCGTCGTGCCCGCCCCTCTGGAATAGCCGTTGGAGAGGGTCAAGGTCTTGCCCATCACGTCGCTCAATATGATCCCCACCCCTTCCGCGCTGCTCTCATTATTAGACATGATGGTGCCCGTGCTGCCATTGTCATCGACCAGATCATGGCTGGAGAGCCACGCCATGATGTTACGAGTCGATGTGGTGACACTGGTCTGGCTGCCACACTCGATGGGCACCTCAAAGAGCCGGCCGGGGGCCGTGCCATTACTCACCAGCCTGGCGTAAGAGGCCGGTGGCAAGGTGATGGTAACATCATGGGTCACCTCACAGGTGGTCTGATTCGGTGCATAGGTGATGCTCAGCGTCTCGAACGCCAGAAAATCATCGGTATCCCAACCGCTCGACGCCGTATCGTTGATCATGTAGTTGAGCGCCTTCTGACCATAGGTGGTGCGGTTAAAGATACCGCCGGTCGAGGAGCTGGCACCGCCATGGCCGCTGGCCACCACAGGCACCAGATTGGCCACGCCGCTGCTGACCGTCTTGCTGTTGGCAGAGGTGATGTCCGAGGGTTTTTGGGTCAGCAGGTTGGCCGTGATGGTATAGGAGCCTTGATACCCCGACAGACTGTGAGTCCCCCCGATACCGCTCACCCCCTTCTTGCTGCTCTCGACGGTCACGGTGAATTTAATCCAGTAGGTCAGCGCCGTCTCGTTATCGTTGAACACCACGTAGAAAGGCGCGCCGTTGAGGGCGCTGAAGAAGTAGATGTTATCGGTGAGCCCATAGGTACAGGTCATCTTGCCCGACCAACTGCTGGTAAAGGTCTTGGAAACGGATCCCACGCCGTTGAGAAACGCACGGGAGAGGTTCCAGGTCTTGTTGGACTCCTGAACATGTTTCTTGCGAAAGATGCCGCTGATAAGACCCCCGTTGTAGGGATCACAGGTATCGCCAAGTAAGCCACGCGGGTCACGGGGCTGAGTCGCTCCGTGACCCGTCATGGGCACCAGCAGGATGGCCCATGCCATGCAAAGGGTATAGAAAAATTTTGACACGTTACTGTCTCTCGCGGTCGATTCGATACCAATGCAATCGTGATCATCTGGTGAGCAAAGGCGCTCATCCCACTGTGATTGCAAGCCTGATAACCTGCCTTACCGACGATGATGGCAAACCGCCATCCACCTCCTTGCGAACATCGACATGGTAAAGCGAGGAAGGAGGGCATTCTGAAACCCAGAGCCCATCCATTCTAATGAGTGCGCAAACGCGCTTATTCGTAGTTAAACATGATCATGGCGGTGGCCATCACGCTACCGGCCTTCACCGTGTCATAGGCCTTGTAGTAGGCCTCCATGTAGACGTTGTAATCCGAATCGAGTTTTTCCCCTTTCTCGATCGTAAATAGCGAAGTGGCGTCACTGCCAGAAGAAGAGGTATTGACCAGAACGATATCCTGCCCCATGTGATCGCGCAGCGAGATGCCCACCCCCTCTGCTTCGCTCTCCTCATTGACCATGATGGTGCTGCTGCTCGCCTCGTTGAGCAGATCGTTGCTGGCCAACCAGGAGGTCACACGCCGGGTCGATGTATCCAATACGGTGCCCGAATCACAGGTGATGGGGATTTTGAAAAAGCGCCCCGGAGCCTGCCCCTGCGAGATCAGGCGAGCCAGCGTCGCGGGAGGCAATTGCACCGTCGTGTCCTTCGCATCGCAGGTGGTCTGGTTGGGGCTAAAGACAATGGTGAGCCGTTCAAAGGCGATGAAGCGCCCCGAATCCCAATTGCTGGCAACAACGTCATAGATGTTGTAATTACGCGCTATGTTGCCGTATTGCATGGCGCTAGAGCCCTTGTCGGCCCCCCCATGACCGCTCACCACAGCCGGGATGATAGTGACGACACCGTTGCTCGTCTTCTTGCTGTTGCTACCGCTGATATCCTTGGGGCTGCTCTTGAGCAGTGTGACGGTCAGGGTATAGGTGGTCTGATAGCTCCCGATGGAGTGAAAACCGGCGGTTCCGCTCACCACCTTCTTCCAGGGGTCAAAATCCACGGTGAATTTCAACCAGTAGGTGGTGTCACTGGTCTTGTCACTGAACTCGACATAGAAGGGCTCGTTGTCTTTCGGGCCCATCAAGCCGCTGAAATAGAACATGTTATCGGCGCCAATCCCCCACACACAGTACATCCGGCCGTTCCAGGCCGTGGTGTTGGTGATGGTGATGGTATCGCTGTTGAGGAAGGCCTTGGAGAAGTTGAAACTCTTGACCGACTCCTTCACCTTGCCGGTGACGTCACAGGTGTTGGCAAACGCCCCACGGGGGGCGGCCACCTCGGCCGACTGGGCCGGCACCACGCACCACAGCAACACGGTTAGCATCAATGTCTTTATCAACATTCCCCCTCCAAAGAGCATGTCTGAAGCATCAGGAGTCCATCAGGCAGAATTCCTGCCAGAGAAAGCCCTGTCCCAGGTCACATCCGGCATCAATGGCCAGGTGCACGTCCTCTGCCGTCTCGATCCCCTCGGCCAGGATGGTGTTCGACACCTTGCGGCATGCTTTGACAAAATCGGTCAGCCCCTGACCCAAGGCCTTGAAATGGGCAAACAGGCGATGGGAGATCTTGATACCGTCGATTTTCAGTCCCATCTCGATGCACACCATCAGGGCAAAGGCGGTGATATCGTCGATCCAGACCTCCACCCCCATCTTGCGCATGGCATGGACATGGTTGGAGAACAGTTGCAGCTCCTCTCCGTGCAAGCGGTGCAGCGCTTCCGGGTCCTGAATCTCAATCACCAGGTGCATCTCTTCGACACGGCTCAGCGAGCTCATGATGCGGCCAAACAGGGCGGCATCGAGCAAGGACTCCACCGGCAGATTGATGAAGGTTTTCTTACCGCGCTTGCTGCTGGTCACAAACCCCACCTGGCGGCAAAACAGATCCACCATCTTGGTTGTCGTCATTGTCGAGAAATACGCTTCCAAGTCGATCGACTGGTGCATTTTGAGCAATACCTCATGACCAATCACGTGCTCGGTATGCAGATTGACAATCGGCTGAAAACGATAGCAAGGCATAAAACCCTCAATACATAAATCTACGATTAACTACAGGTATTAATGCCACTTTCATGGACATCATAAATAATGCACTGCTCAGCCACCTTGGCTTTGCGATACTTAATTTTTATGCGCTCTGGTAGTTCATTCGATTTGATATACACCTGGCTCCCTTGCGCAACATATCCAATTTCCTGGTCATGGCCGTTATAAACTACGGCACCAAACGGCAATTCATTCCCGCCTCCATCACGAATATCCATGAGGTAATTTTTACGGGTATCGGTCTTATATTTGATATTGATGATACTGCCCTCATAAGGGGCGACGCGGGCAATATTTCCCAGTACATCAACCTCACTGTCCGTTTTGTCGTCACTCTCCAGCACGAAGTCGTTCATGCGATAGGCCACCGCCCCCGACACCAGGGCTCGGCCATGCTTGTCGGTACGGCGCCGGCTATCACCGTTGATGGCCGCATTCTCCACGCCGGGCGCATCCACGATGACAAAGGTGTTGCCGGTCTCGGCCGTGAGCAGCACATCATCGGCATAAGCCAGGACGGTCCCACTGGCCCCCAGACTGACCTGGCGATAATCGCTCGCCTCTGTCAGCCCGGCATTGAGGCTCACCTTGTTGGCATTCCATGCCCCGTAGAGATCGACAGACTTGCTGTTCCCCAGGTGGTCGTGGGCGGCACTCAGGCTATAGTCCACCTGCTCCAGCCCTCCGCTCATCCCGAGGTTGGTCGACTGGTACCCTTGCTTGTCGAAAGCGGTGCGCGCCGTCATGCTGGCGGGGCTGTCGAACAGCGTCATCGGGATGGTGACACTCAGATAAGCACTGTTTTCACTCTGGCGATGTCTCTTCAGCTGGGCACTCAGCGCCCCTTCTTCCTCTTGCTGCACCTCGTCGTAGTTCTGGTCATAATCCGAGCGTCGCAGCGACAGGGTGTAGCTCGCCTTACCTATGTTGTTGTTGTAACTCAGGCTGTACTGCTTGGTGACCTTGTCATCGCTCCAGTAGTCACTCACGTAGGCATCAAAGGTGAAGCGGCCGTACGGGTCGGGCAGGTTTTGCGACAACGAGACGCTGAACACCTGCTTGTTACGCTGCTCGGCCTCCGTCTTGGCTCCCTTGGCCGACACGAAGTCGGAGAAGGAGAGGAAGTTACGGGTGCGATAGTAGTAGTTAGCCAGCGTCAAGTTGGTCTCGGTCGCAAAGTACTTACTGTAAGAGACCGAGTACTTCTCCCCGCTCTTCTTATGGCCGTTCAGGTCATAAAAAGATTGCTCCACGTTCGCCGATACCGAGCCGATATAGGGCAGGGAAACCGCACTGCCCAGCAAATAGGAGCGATAGTCGCTACTGCCGGTCAACCCACCGAACAGGGTCCAGTAATTATTGATGCCCCGGATGTAAGTCCCCTGAGCAAACAGGGGATGCTCGTCATTTCCCTCTTGGTGGACCTCACCGATATTGAAGTGATAGTCATCACTACCGGGACGCATCATGTCGGCCATGGTGGCAAACGGCACCACGAAACGCTCCGTTTTCCCTCCCGAGTTCTTGACCTCCACATTGAGATCGCTACGAGAACCGGTCGGCATCAGATCGCGGATGGCAAACGGGCCGGGGGGAACCGACATCTGGTAGATCGAGTGGCCATCCTGATAGACAGTGATGACGGCACTGGAGCTGGCCTCCCCACGCACCACCGGCATATAGGTGCGATCCTTGTCCGGCAGCATGCGCACGTCCTTGTCCAGCGTCACACCACGAAAATGCAACGAGTCAAAATAGCTGGAGGTGGTGTAACGATCGCCGGCACTGGCGACGCTGGTTATCTCCGGCAGCGCCCGCTCCAGATAGCGGGAGTTGCTACGCCAGCTACGCTGACCGCTGATGCCTTCATAACTGAAGTTAGAGACATCACGAAAGTGCCATGCCCCCAGGTTTAGCCCGCTGTGCAGTGACACAAAGGCACTCTGGTTGGTATCAAACGAACCATCTTTGGCACTGGCACGGTAGTAGCTCGCGTTGTAGCTGCTGTAGAAACCATTGATGCCCGGGTCCCACTTGTCGGGGTTGACCCAGTTACGACTGATCTCTTCTACATAGGCCTGGGGCAGCTCCAGCATGGCCTTCATCTCGCCAAACTGCAGGTCACTCGTGCCACCATGGAGCAACTCAGCGAGGGGGATCTCTTCCTCTTCCTGAGCCATCTTTTGCGCTGGAATATCCAAAATACCGAGCGCGGGGATATCAGCCTGACGCACATAGATGGCATCGGCATGGTTCTCCACCACCCGCAGCGTGAACTTGCCGCGCCACTGCTGGTTTACATAAACCTCAAACTCGTAAGCCCCCGGCGCAATCATCAGCGCATCGTCGTTCCAATCCACATCGGAAGAGGCGCCCACCAACAGGCTCGAGTTAAAAGTTTCGGCATATACGGTAGAAAGCGGCAGTGTAGATGAGATGACCTGCAACAACAGCATCCTCATCACAACAACACTCTTGTTCATCTTCATCAATATATGCCCGTAGCCAGCGAGTTAATTAGAGAAGGGCAAAACGTTGTGCCCCAAAGTCATCCAGATAACTGATCCGATATTGGCCGCTACCATTCATCGAGGCCGGCACGGCAAGACAGGAATGGGGAGCGATAAAAAGCGCCTCATCGAGTAAATTACCCTGCACTTTCTTTTTCCTGATTACCCATGACC